>NZ_SBHP01000004.1:0-107635 GCF_006980785.1 Tepidiphilus sp. J10 | reverse complement strand
AAGTCTTGTTGCCTCAGTGCGATCTCGCCGATGAGCGTCCAATAGAGGGTTTCGCCGTCCAATCCTTCGGCGGATGACACGATGGGGGGGGCAGTGTCCGCGGGGGGGTGGGGCGATTGGGCGAGCGCGCAGGCACAGACCGTGGACAGGCCCAGCGACAGGAGAATACGGCCAAAGCGACGGTTCATGGCATCTCGATGAGAGGAAAGCCGGATCGAGGAAAGGGCGCGCGACCATGACGCCGCTTCCTCTCCCGGTCGACGTTTTCCATAGGATAGCGCAGAAATGGGCGATCCGCGCTCCCGGCGTCGTTCAGCGGGCTGACGACGCCGCGAGCGCCTCATGGAGTGTACGGGCGTTGACTTCGACCAGGTCGATGTAGGTGGGGGCGGGGCCGCTGGGCCCGTTGAGGGCATCCGAATAGAGACGTCCGCCCACGGTGAGTCCCGATTCGCGGCGTAGTTGCTCGACGAGGCGGGGATCGGCGACGTTCTCTAGGAAGGCGACGCGAATGCCCTCGCGTCGTGCGCGATCGGCGAGCGCGGCAAGTGCCTTGGCGCTGAGCTCGCCGTGCGGTACGACGCCCTGGATGCCTATGAGTTCGAGGCCGTAGGCCCGGGCGAGGTAACGGAAGGCGTCGTGATTGGTGTAGGCGCGGCGTGCGTCGGGGGGAAGGGCGGCAAAGCGTTCGCTCCATTGACGCCACAGGGATTCGAGGCTATGCGCATACTCGGTGGCGCGTTGCCGGTAGTGGTCGGCGTGCGCGGGATCGCGCTGGGCGAGCGCTTCGGCCAGCGGCGGCATCGCCTGGGCCACGAGGCGTGGGTCCTGCCAGAAATGGGGGTCGAACTCCCCATGCGCGGGGTGATCGCCTTTATGGTCGTGCGCATCATGACGGTCGTGGTGGTCGTGACCGTCGTGTAAGGCGACGGCGGACAGGAGGGCCTTTTCGGCGAGCAAGATTTTGCCGAGCAGTAGCAAGTCGTTTTTCTTGCCCGCGCTACGGGCGAGCCGCTCGACCCAGTCGTCGAACCCCAAATCGATGCCGACGACGAGGGCGGCTTCCTTGATGGCGCGGGTGTCCGAGGGTTTGGGTTGGTAGCCGTGCGCATCGGCGTCCGGGCCGATCAGGGAGGTGACCTGCACGCGATCGCCGCCCACTTGGCGTATCCAGTCGGCAGCGATGGAAAAAGTGGCGACGACGGGCAGAGGGGAACTCGCCTGGACTTTGGGGGCGTGCAGCCCGAGCAGCGGCGCGGCGGCAAGTGCAAGAAGGATGCGGCGTCGGGTGGTAGTAAACATGAGGGGAACTCCGATCGGTTCAGTTTTCGAGGTGGCGTTTGCGCGGATGGCGCCGGCGCAGGAAACCGTGCGGGGCGAGCAAGAGCGAGACGAGATAGGGAAGCGCGAGTGCGAGTGCGATGGCCGGACCGGCGGGGAGGTCCCAGCGAAACGACGCGACGAGCCCGAGGTAACTGCCCAGGGCGCCGCAGCCGGCGGCGAGCACGAGCGCTTTCCCCAGGCCGTTGACCCACAGGCGGGCGGTGGCAGCAGGCAGGATCAGCACGCTGATCGCCAGCAGGGTGCCGATGGCATGGAAGGCAGCCACGAGGTTGAGTACCACCAGGACGAGGAATCCGTAGTGCGCCAGCGCCGACAGGCGCGGGCTGTGGCGGCGCAGGAAAGGGGCGTCGAAACATTCGAGTACGAGGATGCGCCAGCCCAGGGCGAGTAGCACCAACGTGGCGGAGGCCACCAGGGCGATGAGTGTGAGCGTGTCGCGGTCGATGGCGAGGATGGAGCCGAAGAGCAGCTGCAGCACGTCCACAGGGCGGCCGTGCGCCGTCATGAGCAGGATGCCGGCGGTGAGCGACAGGATCTGGAACGTCCCCATGGCGGTGTCTTCGAAGAGTACCGAGTGGCGTGCCGCCCAGCCCGTGGCGATCGCCACGAGCACGCCTGCGGCCAGGCCGCCGAGCGTCATCGCGCCCAGGGATAGGCCGGAGAAAAAGTAGGCGGCGGCTACGCCCGGAAGAACCGCGTGGCTCATGGCATCGGCCATGAGGCTCATGCGGCGCAGCATGAGGAAGACGCCCACGGGAGTGGCGCCCAGCGTGAGCATCAGGGCGCCGGCGAGCGCCCGGCGCATGAAATCATAGTCGGCAAAGGGGGTGAGGAGCTGGGGCAAGGTCATTGGTGGACCACCTCGTCTTTTTCCTCGTCCGCGGGCAGGGGACAAGGGGCGGCATGCTCGTCGAAGGCTTCCGCATGGTGTCGGGCGCGTTCGAGGTGCTCGGCGCTCAGCACCGCTTCGGTGGGGCCGAAGGCGACGAGCTCGCGCGCGAGCAGCAGGGTCAGAGGGAAGTGGCGTCGTACCCGTTCGAGATCGTGCAGCACGGCGATCACGGTGCGCCCTTCGTTGTGCCAGCGACGGATGAGGGCGAGGAATTCTTCTTCGGTGGACTCATCGAGTGCGTTGAACGGCTCGTCGAGCAGGATGAGCCGGGCATCCTGCACGATGATCTGGGCAAAGCGCACCCGCTGCAATTGGCCCCCGGAGAGCGATTGGAGCGGCCGATGCTCGAATCCTTGCAATTTGACCGCTGTGATGGCTTCCGTCACCCGACGGTGTGCCGCTTCATCGAGGGCGCGCCAAGGACCGAGCCAAGGCCAGCAGCCCATGGCCACCGCGTCGTGGACGTCGACGGGGAAATCCAGGGACCAAGTCGGCTGCTGCGTGAGGTAGGCGAGTCGCTGCCGGTACTCGGGCGGCATGCCGACGCGACCGGTCATGGGCTTGAGCTCGCCGGCGAGCACCTTGAGTAGCGTCGATTTGCCGGCACCATTGGGTCCGGCCACGGCGAGTAGCGCTCCGCAGGGGATCGTTGCGTGCAGATGATGGATGGCCGGATGGCGGCCGTAGCCGGCGGTGAGATCGTGCAGGACGATGCCCGGGGTGTTCATCGGGTGCCCCAGAAGTAGAGTAGCCAGATGAGCCCCAGGGGCAGCGTCGCCAGGCCGAGGCGACCGACGATGCCCAGCGTCCACAAGGATCGTACGCTCATGGGGTATCTCCGGCGCGGCAGGCGGCGCACAGGCCGTGGATCACCAGCTCGATGCGTTCGGCCGCATACCCCGGTGGCAGTGGCGGCAGCGGCGGTGTGGGTGCGGGCAGGCAGCGCGTCTGAGCGCAGCGGCGGCACTGGAAATGGGCATGCGCTTCCCGATCCTCGACCGGCTCGTAGCGGGCGGCGCGCCCTACCGTCGCCAGCCGCCGTACCAGACCGTGGACGGCGAGCCAGTCGATTGCGCGATAGATGGTGACCCGATCGGGGACGTGATCGGAATTCCGGGCGAGGTGCTCCAATACCTCATCGGGCGTGAGCGGCTCGTCGGCGTCCGCCAGACAGCGCAATACGGCCAGGCGCGCCGTGGTCACGCGGCCGCCGGCATCGCGGATGCGCCGGGAAAGATCTGGATCGGTCATGGCGGGTTTCGTTTGGGTCCTTTTTGCCATTTTATTGCATTTTTAACCGGCGTCAAGGCAGCGTAGAATCGCGCTGAAAGTTCAAGACGAGGAGTCGAGCATGTCCCCTGAAGAATTTGTGATCCCCATTCCTTCCCGGCCGGTGGTTCCAGTGGGCTGCGGGGGGCTCTTCCCCGTGCGCCGCATCTTCTGCGTGGGGCGCAATTACGCCGAACACGCGCGCGAGATGGGGGGTGATCCGAGTCGCGAGTCGCCGTTCTTCTTCATGAAACCGGCCGATGCCGTCTGGCACCCCGGCGATGCCGACGCGTGCTGGCCCTATCCGCCGGCCACCCACGAGGTGCACCACGAGGTCGAACTGGTGGTGGCGCTGCGCGCCGGAGGCCGGGAACTCTCCTTCGAGGAGGCCGAAGAGGCGATCTACGGCTATGCCGTGGGGCTCGACATGACGCGGCGTGACCTGCAGGCGGAGGCGAAGGCCAAAGGTCGGCCTTGGGACGTGGCCAAGGGGTTCGACGCCTCGCTGCCGATTTCCACGATCCTGCCGAAAGCGGGGCAAGTGCTGCGCCGTGGCGAGATCGGCCTGGAGATCGATGGGACGCCACGTCAGCGCGGCGATCTCGCACAGATGATCTACGACGTACCTGCGGTCATCGCCGAGATCTCGCGCTACTGGCAACTTGCCCCCGGCGACTTGATCCTCACGGGAACGCCCGCCGGCGTCGGCCCCGTGCGACCGGGCGAGCGCGTCCGCGCCTGGGTGGAGGGTGTGGGCGAGCTCGCCTTTCTAGTGGGCGAGGATGCGTAGTCCGGCGATCCCGTCTCAACGCGCGAGGCGTCGTACCGCGGAGGTCGCTTCGATGATGCCGTCGCGCTCGTAGGCGTCGATGCGATCCTGCAGCTTGTCGGGTTCGTAGCGATAATTAACCATGATCGCCCAGGATTGGCGCCAGCCTTTGGGCGAGGTGTCGGCGGGCCAGTTGAGCCGCTCGATGCGCGCGCCGTTGCCCAGGTGGAAGCGCGCCACGGGGTCGAGGGCGCGATCGTTCTCCGTAGCGAGCAGATAGCGCGCCGCGGCGCGCAAGAGGGGCGCGGCAAGCGCCTCGCGCCACGCCTCGGTGCCGGCGATTTCCGGCGTTTCGAGGAGCTGCTGCAGGAGCTCCGTTCCCTCGGGGGCGCCGGCGGCGCGTAGCCGGCGCCAGTCGGAAGCGGTGAAGGCTTGCGCGAGCGCTTCCGGGTGTGCCCGGTACCAGCGTACCAGCCCAGGCATGGGGGAGAGCGTGGCAAAGCACTCGAGTTTAGGGAAATCGCGGCGCAGGTCGTCGATCACCCGCTTGAGCAGGAAGTGACCGAAGGAAATGCCGCGCAGCCCTTTCTGCGTATTGCTGATGGAGTAGAAAATGGCCGTGTCGGCACGCTCGGAGGCAAAGAGGGGCGCCGAGACGTCGAGCAGCTGCTGCACGTCGCCCGCCAACCCTTCGGTCAGCGCGACCTCGACGAAGATGAGGGGCACCGAAGGCATGCGCGGATGGAAAAACGCGTAGCAGCGCCGGTCGGAATCGAGCCGGTTCTTCAGATCTTCCCAGGATTTGATCTCGTGCACCGCTTCGTATTGCACCAGGCGCTCGAGCACGTCGGCCGGGCTGTGCCAGGTGATGCGCTGCAGCTCGAGGAGCGCCACGTCGAACCACGAGGCGAGCAACCCCTGCAGTTCCAAATCGAGCGGGGCGAGCAGGGGATCGTCGCGCAGAAAGTCGAGTAGCTCGGCGCGCAGGTCGACGAGGAAATGCACGCCCGCGTCGGAGGCGGAGAATTGGGTGAGGATGCGGCTGCGGGGGCTGCGCAGGCTCTCGCGCAGCGCCGCTTCCGCTTGCCATTGCGCATCGCTGCCGCGCGCGCTGCGGTAGGTTTCATAGGCATCGTCGATGCGCTCGGGTTCGGGGCCGAATTCGGTGAGCAGGATGCGCAGGAATGCCCGCCGGCCGTTTTCATCGAGCTCGGTATACGTCTTGGCGAGCTTGGCGGCACGCTGGCGTGCGCTCACCTCGCCACCGATGAGATCGGCACATTCGCGCAGCTCGTCGCGGATGCGCTCGAGCACTTTCTCGGGCGGCGGTTCGAACCAAGCGCGCACCAGGGACAAGCCTTTGCTCAGAAGGTCGTTGCTCATTCGTTCATCCTTGCGTCGAAGAGAAGGAAGAATCGGGTCGTTGGCGTGCGTACAGGTACAGAACGGCGCCAGCCAATAGCATCGCCAGTGAGAGCCACTGCGCCGTGCTCAGCGCCGGGGTGAGCCAGGAGAGGATGCCCGGGTCGGGCGTACGGAAACACTCACAGACGAAGCGGATGGCACCGTAGCCCATGAGGAAGACCGCGGAGACCCGCCCCTTGGGGCGTGGGCGACCGGCATACCACCACAGCAGCACGAAGAGCAACAGACCTTCGCCGAGCGCCTCATAGAGCTGCGATGGATGGCGCGGCAGGGTATCGACTTGGGGATAGATCATCGCCCAGGGCAGGGACTCGGGGGCCGGACGGCCCCAGAGCTCGCCGTTGATGAAATTGCCCAGCCGCCCGAATCCCAGGCCGGGCGGCACGAGCGGGGCGACGAAGTCGGCTACCTGCCAAAACCCCATACCCTCACGTCGTGCAAAGAGCAACATGGCGACGATGGCGCCGACGAGCCCCCCGTGGAAACTCATGCCGCCACGCCAGATGGCGAAGATTTCGAGCGGATGGGCGAAATAGTATTGCGGCTGGTAGAAGAGCACTTCGCCCAGCCGCCCCCCGAGCACTACGCCGAGTACGCCGTAGAAGAGCAGCGCGTCGAGACGCTCCCGCGTCCATCGCACATCGCCCATGCGCTGTGCATGGCGTGGCGCGAGCCACAGGAAGGCGAGAAAGCCGGCGAGGTACATGAGGCCGTACCAGCGTACCGACAAGGGGCCGAGCGAGAAGGCGACGGGGTCGAACTGCGGATGCACGAGCATGGATCCCAGACCACTGTATGGACCGAGAGTTCATTGTAGCCCAAGGCCGGTTCGGGACTAGAATAACGGGCATCGCAGCCGACGTTCGAGGATACAGTCCATGCCGCAGTATCGATCCCGCACCAGCACCCACGGTCGTAACATGGCCGGTGCCCGCGCCCTGTGGCGCGCCACCGGTATGAAGGAAGAGGATTTCGGCAAGCCGATCATCGCGATCGCCAACAGTTTCACCGACTTCGTGCCCGGGCACGTGCACCTGCGCGATCTCGGCCGCCTCGTGGCCGAGGAGATCGAAAAGGCGGGAGGCGTGGCCAGAGAGTTTCACACCATCGCCATCGACGACGGCATCGCCATGGGGCACCAGGGCATGCTCTATTCCCTGCCCTCGCGCGAGCTCATCGCCGACTCGGTCGAATACATGGTCAATGCGCATTGCGCCGATGCGCTGGTATGCATCTCCAACTGCGACAAGATCACCCCGGGCATGCTCATGGCTGCCTTGCGGCTCAATATCCCGGTCGTCTTCGTCTCCGGTGGTCCGATGGAAGCCGGCAAGGTGCGATGGCAGGATCAGGACCTCTCGCTCGATCTGGTCGACGCCATGGTGAAAGCGGCCGACCCCAACGCGAGCGACGAGGAAGTCGCGCTCGTCGAGCGTTCGGCCTGCCCCACCTGCGGTTCCTGCTCCGGGATGTTTACCGCCAACTCGATGAACTGCCTCACGGAGGCCTTGGGGCTGGCGCTGCCGGGCAACGGCACGCTCGTGGCCACGCACCGCGACCGCGAAGGGCTTTTCCGCCGCGCCGGGCGGCTCATCGTCGAACTCGCCAAGCGCTATTACGAGCAAGGTGACGAATCCGTCTTGCCGCGGCGCATCGCCACCCTGGCCGCGTTCGAGAACGCCATGTCGCTCGACGTCGCCATGGGCGGGTCGACCAATACCGTGCTGCACCTGCTCGCCGCGGCGCACGAGGCCGGAGTGCCCTTCACCATGGCCGACATCGACCGCATCTCGCGCCAGGTGCCCTGTCTGTGCAAGGTGGCCCCGGCAGTGAGCACGGTCCATGTCGAGGACGTGCATCGCGCCGGCGGCGTGATGGGTATTCTGGGTGAGCTGCAGCGTGCCGGATTGCTGCACGACGAGGTGCCGACGGTGTATAGCCACACACTCAAGGCGGCGCTGGCGCACTGGGACGTCATGCAGACTTCGGTGCTCGACGTTTTCGAGTTCTATCGCGCCGCACCCGGTGGCGTGCCGACGCAGCGTCCCTTTTCGCAAGAGCGGCGTTATCCCTCGCTCGACATGGATCGCACCGCCGGGGTGATTCGCGACCAGGCCAACGCCTTTTCCCAGGACGGCGGGCTGGCCGTGCTCTACGGCAATCTCGCGCCCAAGGGCTGCATCGTCAAGACGGCGGGCGTGGACGAGTCGATCTGGGTCTTCCGCGGGCGCGCCCGTGTTTTCGAGAGTCAAGAGGAAACCGTCGCGGCCATCCTCGGTGACCGGATCCAGCCCGGCGACGTGGTGGTGGTGCGCTATGAAGGGCCCAAAGGGGGGCCGGGGATGCAGGAGATGCTCTATCCCACGAGTTATCTGAAGTCCAAAGGCTTGGGGAAATCCTGTGCGCTCCTCACCGACGGGCGTTTCTCCGGTGGAACCTCGGGCCTCTCCATCGGGCACGTCTCGCCGGAAGCCGCCTGCGGTGGCACGATCGCGCTCATCGAAGAGGGCGACACGATCGAGATCGACATTCCGCAGCGGCGCATCCATCTGGCGGTCTCGGAGGAAGAGCTCGCGCGCCGGCGGGCGGCGATGGAGGCCAGAGGAGAGGCGGCCTGGCGTCCGGCGTCGCGCCAACGCCAGGTCTCGGTAGCGCTGCAGGCCTACGCGGCGCTCACCACTAGCGCCGATACCGGGGCGGTGCGCGATCTCGGGCAACTGCGGAGGTAAGCGATGGAGACGGAACTAGCGCATCTCGAACGCCAGGCCGAGCGGCTCGCGCAGCTCGTGGAGCGTCTGAGCGCACACAACCAGCGGCTGCAGCGCCAGGTGGCGCAGCTCGAGGCCGACAAGCGCATCCTCGAGGGCAAGCTCGCACAGGCGATTCGCGGCATCGAGCGTGCCGTGACTCTGCTCGAACCGGAGGAGGTGAGCGATGTCTGAAACGCACGTCGATGTGACCCTCATGGGGCGCACCTATCGCCTGGAGTGTGAAGCGGGCGAGGCGGACTCACTCGCCCAGGCCGCGGCTTTGCTCGACGAGCGCATCACCGCTCTGGCGAAACGCTCGGGTCTGAGCGGCGAGAAGCTGGTGCTATGGACGGCGCTGGAAGTGGCGCTCGACCTGGTCAAGTTGCAGCAGCAGGGAGGGTTTGACATCACGCGATTCAAGCGTAGAATTGAGCTCATCGGCGCGCGGCTCGATGGGGTGCTGAGTCAATACGATCGCCCCTTGTAGAAGATGGAGCCGTCGCCCTCAGGTTTCCCCTGCGGCGTTCGGGAGGGTCGTACGATCCTAGAACCAATATCGTGACGATGGGTCGCGGCCCAGAGAAACCGCCAGTGTGCGCGCCCTTTGCGGGTGTGCCTGAGGCGGAAGGAAAGCGACCAACCTGAACCTCGGGTTCAGGAGCATCGGCCCGATCGGCGCTCGCGGGGGATCTCCTTCTTCAAACCCGGCTCAGTCCGGGTTTTTTCATGGGGCAAGCGATGGATGCATGGTGGCTGGCCTATCCGCTGCTCGGTGTCGTGGTCGGCCTCTTCGCCGGTTTGCTCGGCGTGGGCGGCGGGGCGATCATGGTGCCAATCCTCACTTCACTCTATACCGTTCAAGGGTTTCCCGCTGAAAACGTGGTGCATCTGGCGCTCGGAACGTCCATGGCGAGTATCGTGCTCACTTCGGTGAGCAGCTCCCGGGCGCACCATGCGCGCGGGGCGGTGGAGTGGGGGGTGGTGGTGGCCATGGGGCCGGGCGTGCTCGTCGGCATTTTCCTCGCCTCGTTCATCGCTGCTGCTTTGCCTTCGCGGCCTTTGGCGATCTTCTTCGCCTGTTTCATCGCCTACGTCTGCGTGCAGATGTTGCTCGACATCAAGCCCAAGCCCTCGCGGCAGTTGCCCGGCCCCTGGGGGCTGGCGACGGCCGGCGCCGTGATCGGGGCGGTGTCGGCGCTGGTGGCGATCGGCGGCGGTTCGCTCACCGTCCCCTTCCTCACCTGGTGTAACGTGCCGGCGCATCGCGCCATCGGTACGTCCGCCGCTCTGGGGCTGCCGATTGCGCTCGCGGGTACGGTCGCTTACCTCGTCATGGGTTGGGGGCATCCGGGCTTGCCATCCTATTCGCTGGGCTACGTTTATCTGCCGGCGGTGATCGGGGTGAGCGCCGTGAGCTATTTCACCGCCCCGCTGGGGGCGACGCTCGCCCATCGTCTGCCGGTGCGCACGCTCAAGCGCATCTTCGCCTTGGTGTTGCTCGCGCTGCTCGCGAAGATGCTGCATGCTCTCTTTGGATGATCGCCCATGAACGAATTGTGGCTCGGCCGCCAAGTGGCGGTTCCTGCGTCCTACGACCCCGGCGTGCTCACGCCGATCGCGCGTGCGCAGACTCGCCGCGACCTCGACCCGCCCCCTTTCGTCGGTTTCGACGAGTGGCATGCCTATGAGCTCTCCTGGCTCGACGGGCGCGGCAAGCCGGTAGCGGCGCTGGGGCGCTTGCGCGTGCCTTGCGATTCGCCCTGTCTCATCGAATCCAAGTCCCTGAAGCTCTACCTCAATGGCTTGGGTGGCACGCGTTTCGCCGAGGTCGAGGCGGTCGCGGCCACGATCCGGGCCGATCTGTCGCAGGCAGCCGGGGCGTCGGTGGAGGTGGCGATCGTACCGCTGTCGACCCGGCCGCGGCGCGCGCCGGGCTATCCCGAGGGGTATTGCGTCGACGATCTGCCGGTGGAAATCGAGACCTACCGCTATGATCCCACGCTGTTGCGCGTCGTCGAAAACACACCGAGCGAGCAGCGGCTCGTGAGCCATTTGCTGAAGTCGAACTGTCCCGTGACCGGGCAACCCGATTGGGGCTGTGTCGTCGTACACGCCCTGGGGCCAGTGATCGATCCGGCTTCATTCCTGCGCTACGTCGTTTCCTTTCGCGAACAGCAGGAATTCCACGAGCAGTGCGTCGAGCGCATCTACCGCGACCTGTGGCGCCTGGGGATGCAGGAGCTGCTGGTGTTCGCCTGTTACACCCGTCGCGGGGGATTGGACATTTCGCCGGTGCGCGCCTCGCGCGTCGGTTTGCTGCCATCCACGGTGCCCGAAGAGATCCGGCAATGATCGATGGATTGAACGAACGATTGGCCGCGAAGCGAAGCTGTAGGGGGCGCTCTCCGGCGCTCGGTGTGCCGTGCTTTGCGCCCGCTCGCAGCGGGGGCGGCAGCCTACGCTATTGTGTTTCCTTCGGTAAAAAACGCTTGCGTTCATCGTGTTTCGGGCTAAGGTGATGGATGTTCGAAGGTTCAGTTTGGGTTAACATAGCGCCTCGCGCCGCGGGCTGTGCCGCGGTTCGAGTGACGAAGGCCCTAGCAGCGCACCTCGCTGGGCGCTTCGCTCCATTTTCGGTGATACAAAGGAGAGAAACGATGTACAAGGCACTTTGGGTCGGCGCTGCGGCGCTGTTCTTGGCTGGGCCGGCGCTCGCTGCCACGGAAGGCGAAACGCTGATGAAAACCAAGGGCTGCGCTGCATGCCATGCCGTCGACAAGAAACTGGTCGGCCCGTCGTACAAAGACGTGGCTCAGAAATACACCGAAGCCGACGTGCCCAAACTCGTTGAAAAAGTGAAGAAGGGCGGTGTGGGCGTGTGGGGTCCCGTGCCGATGCCGCCCAATCCACAAGTGGCCGATGCGGACATCGAAAAGATCGTCCGTTGGATCCTGACCTTGAAGTGAGTCGAGTCAGCCGCGGCCCATCGAAAGAGAGGCCGCGGCTTTTCAGGCGGTCAGCACACTCACCCGTTGAGTCGATCCGCGTATTCCAGTGCGATGATATGTGCCCGATTCAAGGTGTCGGTGCTCAAACTCAATTTTTCTGCGTGATGGCGTAACGAGGCAGGGTCGGCACTTTCACACGCTTTGGCGAGCTCCAGGAAAGGGGCTAGCTCCCCTCGCCCTGTTAGGAGGGTCTCGCAGATCGACTCGCTCAGCGCGATCTCGCCCAAGAGCTTTTCCATTGGTATGCCGAGAAGGACGTCCAGGAGGGAACAGGCGCCACAGAGAAAGAGCTGGTCGGAGTATTCCTCTGCCAGAAAGGCTTTTCCGATCTCTTCCATGAGGCGCCCTCGGGCGATCGAAGTCTGCACGAGAGTCTGTTGTGAGGGGTGTGGTGAAGCGTGGAGCAACAAGAGCGTGAGCCATCGTAGCAGGTTACCGTAGCCGAGAATCTGCACGGCATGGCGGAACGAGGTGATCTCACACAGCAGACCCATTCCTGCGGAATTGATGTAGCGCAGCAGTCGATAGCTGAGTGCAACGTCGTGTTTCAGTAAATCTTCGATCTCGCCTATGTCGGCGTCTTCTTTCAGCTTTTGGATGAGTTGGAGGACGATGCCGTAGGATGGGGATACTCCCCGTTTTTCTGTGGTGAGATCCGGTCTGCGCAGGAAGAACCAGCCGCAGACGCCGGAAAACCCTTTCGCGATGGTTTCTTCGAAGCGGGCAGGGTCGGTCAGCCCCCACGCGAGGGCGATGCCGGGCGCCTTGCCCGGTACGGGGCTGAGGCGCAGATCCACGAGTGTAAAGCGCCAGTTCCCAAGGGGTGGCACGGGGCTCGTGCCATCGTACCAGCCGAGGCAAAGAGGTAATTTTTTTTCTGCGGCCAGGGGCAAAAGGGCTTGAACTTTGGGGTGGGAGAGGGCAGGCGAGGGGATTTCCAGGAAAGTCCCCTCCGGCCAATCCCATGTCAGGAGCTCTGGCCCGGGAACGAGCCGGCCGAAAGAAAGAAACACCGTGTGGGCAGAGGGCCAAAATGGTCGTAGGCGACGCAGTGATTCCAGTGCGGATTCCGTGCTCGAAGCGTGCAGCAGCAGGCGATTGGCGGTGATCGCCTGCCTGAGGTTGACCACGGGCTCTCGGGTGAGAACGGTGTCGAGAACAGTCATGATGGATTCGCAAAAGTGAATGCGTCACTGTGGAAGGCATCGACGTCCAGCCCTTGGGAGAGGAAGTCGCGCCGCGCGGCCTCGATCATCGCCGGGGCGCCGCAGGCGTAGACCTCGTGGCCCGAGAGCGTCGGGAAGTCTTGCAACACGGCGCGGTGCACGAGCTCGGTGCGCCCTTCCCAGCGATCTTCCACGAGGGGTTCGGAGAGCACCGGGAGATAGCGCAGCCAGGGATGTTCGGCAGCGAAGCGCTCGAGCCATTCGTGCCGATAAAGGCCGGCGCGGGTGCGCGCGCCCCAGTAGAGCACGGCGGGACGGGCGATGCCGGCATGGTGCATGTGCCGCAGCATCGATTGGATCGGGGCAAATCCCGTGCCGCCAGCGAGAAAGAGGATCGGCGCTTCGCTTTCCTCGCGCAGAAAGAAGCTGCCGAGCGGTCCTTCGAGTCGCAGTACTTCTTTGGGCTTCATCGCCGTGAAGACGTGCGTGGTGAATCGGCCGCCGGGCACGAGCCGGACGTGGAGTTCGAGAAAATCGTTCTCTTCCGGGGCGTTGGCGAGCGAGAAGCTGCGCCGCGCCCCGTCGGGCAGCAGCACGTCTACGTATTGGCCGGCGCGAAAACGGAAATCCAGGCTCGCCGGCCGTTTGAGCGTGAGGATCATCACGTCTTCGGCGGCGCGCTCCAAACGTTCGACCCGGGCGGGGAATTTGTGCACGGGGACGTCGTCGGCACGGCGCAGCTCGCGCACGGCGATGACGAGATCGGTGAGCGCCCGGGCGCGGCAGGGTAGAAACCAGCCTTGGGCGCGTTCCTCTTCGGTGAGGGCCGAGGCGGCCACGGGGCCGGTATATTCGATCTTGCCTTCGAGGAGTCGGGCACGGCAGGCGCCGCAGGCGCCGTCGCGGCAGCCGTAGGGCAACAGCAGGCCGGCGGCGAGCGCCGCTTCGAGCACGGTCTGATCCGGTGCGACGCGGAAGTCGGCGCCGGGATGGTCGACGATGCGGACGGTGGCGTTCATGATAGGCTTGAGCATCCAGCGTAAAGCGGAAAACACAAAAGGATAGCATGAAGCGGGGTATGCGATTGCTGCTGATCGGGGCGGGCGACGTGGCGGCGCGGGCGATGCGTTTCTTGCCGAAGGGGGTGTCGGTCATCGCACTGGTGCGTCGTCCCGAGGCGGCGACGGCCT
Organism: Tepidiphilus sp. J10; assembly: GCF_006980785.1. NCBI lineage: Bacteria > Pseudomonadati > Pseudomonadota > Hydrogenophilia > Hydrogenophilales > Hydrogenophilaceae > Tepidiphilus > Tepidiphilus sp. J10. The sequence goes on along the minus strand of NZ_SBHP01000004.1, from coordinate 93,822 downwards.
GGCGTGAGAGGGGAGCGAAGGTGCTGATCGCCGATCTCGACGACCGGCGCAGTCTGCGTCGCCTCGCCGGGCTCGCGCCCTGGGTGTGGATGCTCGCCCCTCCGCCGGCCGAAGGGATGGACGATCCTCGCTCGAAGCGCCTCGCGGCGGCGCTGGCCCGCGGCGGGAGGCGCCCTCGCCGTCTGGTCTATGTCGGCACGAGCGGTATCTACGGCGATCGCGGCGGCGCCTGGGTGAGAGAATCCGATCCCCCGCGGCCGCAGACCGCTCGGGGAAAACGGCGTCTTGCGGCCGAGCGCTGCTGGCGCGCGTTTGCGCGTCGCCGGAGCGTACGGCTGTCGATCCTGCGTGCGCCGGGGATCTACGCCGGGGATCGCTTGCCCCTGGAGCGGCTGCGTCGGGGCTGGCCGGTGCCGTGTGAGCCGGTGTGGACCAACCACATCCACGCCGACGATCTCGCCCGTGCGTTGTGGTTTGCCACATTCCGTGGAGCGAGCCTGCGTGCCTATCACGTGGTCGATCGAAGTGAGCTCACCTTGAGCGAATTCTACGAACGGCTCGCAGAAACCTTCGATTGGCCGGCGCCACCGCGCCTGCCCCTGGCCGAGGTGCTGGCGGCGGTGCCGCCTGCCACGGCCTCCTTCATGCGAGAATCGCGCCGTCTGCGTTCCGAGCGGCTGCGGCGGGAATTGCGCCTGCGCCTGCGCCATCCGACGGTGGAGGGCGTGTTGGCGGCGCTCGCAGCCCGTCGTGAAACGAAAGGGTAGCGCGAAGAACCATCGCGCAGTAGGTTATTCGAGATGCCCAAAAGGAGAATGAGTCCATGCTGGTCGTCAAATCGCTGCACATCATCTTCGTCGTGAGCTGGTTCGCCGGGCTCTTCTACTTGCCGCGCATCTTTGTCAATCTGGCGATGGTCGAGGAGCCGGCGGTGCGGGCGCATCTCTTGGTCATGGCGCGCAAGCTCTACCGCTTCATGACGCCGCTGGGGGTGCTCGCGATCGCTTTCGGTCTGTGGCTGTGGTTCGGCTTCGGCTTTTCCGGCGGCTGGTTGCATGCGAAGACGCTGCTCGTGGTCTTTCTCGTCGTCTATCACCTGGCGTGCGGCCGCCTGCTGCGTGCCTTTGCCGAAGGACGCAACCGGCACACTCATCGCTGGTACCGGGTCTTCAACGAGATTCCCGTGCTGGTGCTCACGGTGGTGGTGTTCCTCGCCGTGTTGAAACCTTTTTGAGGAGGCGGCGTGAGCGAGCGCTTTTTCATCCCTTGTCCGCGTGGTCTGGAGGGGGTGCTCGCCCAGGAATTGGCGAGCTTGGGGGTCGAGCGGCCCGAGCCGGCTTCTGCCGGGGTGGGGTTTGCCGGTGAGTTCACGCTCGGTGCCTGGCTGAACCTGACGAGCCGCATCGCTACGCGCGTACTGTGGCAGGTGGGGGAAGGGGTCTATCGCAACGAGGACGAACTCTATCGCCTGGCCCGCGACGTTCCCTGGCCACGGTATTTCGCCGTGGAGCGCACGATCCGCGTCGATGTGCGCGCGCAGCGCTCGCCTTTGCGTAGCCTCGAATTTGCAGCGCTGCGGGTCAAGGATGCGCTCTGCGACCGCTTCCGGGCGCAGCTGGGCACGCGACCCAGTGTCGATACCGCCACGCCGGAAGTACGCATCTGGGTTTTCTTGCAAGAGCGGCGCGCGCGGCTCTATCTCGACTTGAGCGGCGAGCCGCTCTACCGCCGCGGTTTCAAACGCTCGACGGTCGCTGCGCCCTTGAAGGAAAATCTCGCGGCGGGGATCCTCATGCTCACCGGCTGGCGGCCGGACGAACCGCTGGTCGACCCGATGTGCGGCAGCGGGACTTTTCTGCTCGAAGCGGCGATGGCCGCGTGCGGCATCGCCCCGGGGCTCGCGCGGGGTTTCGCCCTGGAAAAGCTGGAAAATTTCGATTCGACGCAGTGGCGGGCATTGCGCCGGCGTGCCGAGGCGCTGCGCCATGATACGCCGCTGAAGTTATGGGGGTCCGACGTCGACGCGGCGATGGTGGCGGCCGCGCGCGAGAACCTCGCCGCGGCGGGACTGGAAGAATCGGTGCATTGGCAAGTGGCCGATGTGGCAGAGCTGGCTACCCCGGCACCGGAAGGCGTTTTGGTGGCCAATCCGCCCTACGGCGTGCGGCTCGACGAGGCGCAGCGGCTGGCGGCGTGGTATCCGCGCCTGGGCGATGCCCTCAAGCGCCATTGGACGGGCTGGCGTGCCTGGATCCTTACCGCCGATCCGGAATTGCCGCGCGGCATCGGGCTCAAGGCGAGCCGGCGCGTGCCGCTCTTCAACGGGGCGCTGGAGTGTCGCCTTTTGGAATACCGCCTCGTGGCTGGCCCGATGCGGCGGCGCGCCAGTACGCCGCCGTGAGGCATGCCCTCAGGGAAACGCTGAAGAAATGAGCGAGTGGGATGAAGCGCAAGGCGCACGGAGCGCAGCGACCGAGACATATCGAGTAGATAGGCGAGGGAGCGAGCACCGCGCAACGCAGCGATTCGCCCGCGCAGCCAATTATTCAGCGTTTCCTCAGAGGACGTCGAGGCCATCGGGCGGACGAATGTCGGGTTTGTCTTCCCGTTTGCTGTAGAGCTTGATCTGTAGCCGCAGGTCGTTGACCGAGTCGGCGTAGCGCAGCGCGTCTTCGTAGCGGATGAGCCCCGCTTCGTAGAGGTCGAAGAGGGCCTGGTCGAAAGTCTGCATGCCCAGCTCGCGCGAGCGCTTCATCACGTCCTTGATCTCGCCCACTTCCCCTTTGAAGATGAGATCGGCGATGAGCGGCGAGTTGAGCATGATCTCTACGGCCGGAACCCGCCCAGGACCGTCGGCGCGCGGCAGCAGGCGCTGCGACACGAAGGCGCGCAGGTTGAGCGAGAGATCCATGAGCAGCTGCTGGCGCCGGTCTTCGGGAAAGAAGTTGATGATGCGATCGAGCGCCTGGTTGGCGCTGTTGGCGTGCAGCGTGGCGAGCGCAAGGTGTCCGGTTTCGGCGAAGGCGATGGCGTAGTCCATGGTCTCGCGGTCGCGAATCTCGCCCATCATGATGACGTCAGGGGCCAGGCGCAAGGTGTTTTTCAGGGCGATTTCCCAGTTCTCGGTGTCGATGCCGATCTCCCGCTGCGACACGATGCAGTTTTTGTGCGTGTGCACGAATTCGATCGGATCTTCGATGGTGATGATGTGGCCGAAGGAATTCTCGTTGCGGTAATCGACGAGCGCGGCGAGCGAGGTGCTCTTGCCGGTGCTGGTGCCGCCGACGAAGACCACCAGGCCGCGTTTGAGCATGGCGATTTCCTTGAGAATGGGCGGCAGCATCAGCTCCTCGAAGGTGGGGACCCGGTCGGCGATGGCGCGCAGCACCAGCGCCACGGCGCCTTTTTCCAGATAGGCATTGACGCGGAAGCGCCCGATCCCGGTGGGATTGATGGCGAAGTTGCATTCCTTGGTCGCCTCGAACTCGGCGGCCTGCCGGTCGTTCATCAAGGCACGGGCGATTTCTGCGGTATGGACCGCGGTCAGCGGCTGCGCCGTCTGCGGCGTGATCTTGCCGTCGATCTTCAGCGCCGGAGGGAAATCCGGCGTGATGAAGAGGTCGGAAGCCTTTTTCTGCTTGGCGAGCTTGAGCAAGTCGTTGACGAAGCGCAGCGATTGGTCTTTTTGCATGATGACGGTCCTGAGCCGATTATTGCTTGGGTGGAATTCCACCACCGACTTGGATGACGCGCGTAGGAGCAACTTGGAATTGATCCTTGTTCTGCGCCACCGACCGGGCTTCGTCGACCGAGATCACCTGCTGGCGCATCAGCTCCATGAGGCACTGATCCAGCGTCTGCATGCCGATGGCCTGATTGGTCTGGATGATGGAGTACATCTGGGCCACCTTGTTCTCGCGGATGAGGTTGCGGATGGCGGCGTTGGCGATCATGATTTCATGTGCCGCCACGCGGCCGGTACCGTCCTTGCGCTTGAGTAGCACTTGCGAGATGACGGCGCGCAGGGATTCGGAAAGCATCGATCGCACCATCTCTTTCTCGGCGGCCGGGAAGACGTCCACGATTCGGTCGATCGTTTTGGCGGCCGAGGAGGTGTGCAAGGTAGCGAAGACGAGGTGGCCGGTCTCGGCTGCGGTGAGTGCGAGCCGGATGGTCTCGATGTCGCGCATCTCGCCCACCAGGATCACGTCCGGGTCTTCGCGCAGCGCCGAGCGCAGGGCATTCTCGAACGAGTGGGTATCGCGGTGCACTTCGCGTTGGTTGATGAGCGCTTTTTTGGGCTCATGGACGAATTCGATGGGATCTTCGATGGTGAGGATATGGACCGGTTGATGCGTGTTGATGTAATCGAGCATTGCTGCCAGCGTGGTCGATTTCCCCGAGCCGGTCGGACCGGTGACGAGCACGATACCGCGGGGCTGATCGCAGATGGTCTTGAACACAGGGGGGGCGGAGAGATCTTCGAGCGTGAGCACCTTGCTCGGGATGGTACGGAAGGCCGCTCCCATGCCCCGGTCCTGCATGAAGGCGTTGACGCGGAAGCGGGCGATGCCGGGGACTTCGAAGGAAAAATCCGCCTCCAGATGCTCCTCGAAGTTCTTGCGCTGCGCATCGTTCATGATGTCATAGACGAGCGCCTTGACGTCGGCATCGGCGAGCGTGGGCAGGTTGATGCGCCGGATGTCGCCGTTGATGCGCAGCATCGGCGGCATGCCGGCGGAGAGGTGCAGGTCGGAAGCCTTGTTCTTGACGGAGAAGGCGAGCAGTTCGGTGATGTCCATACGATCTCCTGGGAGGCGGGCGACGGCGATGCTATACTCGATGCGGTCTTGGACTGGGAGTATGGCTTCGGAATGACGATTGTAGCGGATTCGTCGCCCTGCGAGGAGCTTTTGTGTCATCGGCTCGATGCGTTGCGTGCGCGCGTGGCCGAGGCCGAGGTGCGCGCCGGGCGTCCTCCCGGCTCGGTGACGATCGTGGCGGTGTCGAAGACCCAGCCACCGCAGGCCGTACGTGCGGCTTTTGCCTGCGGGCAGAGGGTATTCGGCGAGAACTATGTGCAGGAAGGCGTGGCCAAGGTCGAAGCGCTCGCGGATCTGCCGCTCGAATGGCATTTCATCGGTCCGATCCAGAGCAACAAGACGCGCGCCATCGCCGAGCACTTCGCCTGGGTGCATTCCCTCGATCGGTTGAAAGTGGCCGAACGGCTGGCGGCGCAGCGGCCGGCCGCATTGGGGCCGCTGCAGGTGCTGCTGCAGGTCAATGTGAGCGGCGAAGCGAGCAAGTCCGGCGTGGCGCCGGCCGAGGTGCCGGCGCTCGCGCAGGCGGTGGCGTCGCTGCCTGGTCTGCGTTTGCGCGGTCTGATGTGCATTCCGGAGCCGACGTCCGACGAGGCCGTGCTGCGTGCACGTTTCCGCACGCTGCGCTGTTGCTTGGAGGACCTGCGCGCGAGGGGGCTCGAGCTCGACGTGCTCTCGATGGGCATGTCGGGTGATTTTCCCCTCGCCATCGAGGAGGGGGCGACGCACGTGCGCTTGGGGACGGCGATTTTCGGCGAGAGGAAGAAACCATGAGAATCAGTTTTCTGGGCGGTGGCCGCATGGCCGAGGCCCTGATCGGCGGCTTGTTGGCACGCCAGGTGGCGAGTGCGCGCGGGGTCCAGGTGATGGATCCCGACGCGGTGCGCTGCCGGACGCTGGAAGCGCGCTTCGGCGTGGCGGCGCAGCCGGTGCTCGACGATGCCTGGTTTGAGACCGACGTGATCGTGTTGGCGGTCAAGCCCCAGCATCTGCGCGAGGCCGTGGCTCCGCTCGCCGGCCGCCTGGGGCGGATCCTGGTGCTGAGTATCGCCGCGGGTTTGCCGCTGGGCGTGATCGGACGCTGGCTCGGCGGCCATAGGCGGCTCGTGCGCGCCATGCCCAATACGCCCGCCCTGGTGGGAGCCGGTGTCACGGGACTCTACGCCGACCCGAGCGTCGATACGCTGGGGCGTGAGGAGGCCGAGCGCATCATGGCAGCGGTGGGCGAGGTGCTCTGGGTCGAAGAGGAAGGCAAAATCGACGCGATCACCGCACTCTCCGGCAGCGGCCCGGCCTACGTCTTCGCCTTTCTCGAAGCCTTGCAGGCTGCGGGCGAAGCGCTGGGGTTCGACGCTGCCACTGCCCGCCGTTTGGCGCAGGCCACGGCCGCCGGCGCGGTGCGGCTCGCCCAGGAGAGCGAGGAGCCGCTGTCGCGCCTGCGCGAGAACGTGACGTCCAAGGGCGGAACGACGGAGGCGGCGCTGGTGCGCTTGAATGAACGCGGGTTTGCCGAAGCCATCCGCGAGGCGGTGTTTGCCGCTCATGCGCGCAGCCAGGAACTTGCGCGGCAGCTGGGCGAGGCGCCGTGATGATGGGACAGCAGCTCTTCGACCTGGTATTCGGCACACTCGCGCAGGCCTTCACCGCTGTGCTCTGGCTGCGGGTGCTGATGCAGGCGCAGCGCATCTCTTTCTACACCCCGCTGGGCCGTTTCGTCCTCACGCTCACCGATTGGGCGGTGTTGCCGCTGCGCCGCGCCTTGAGGCCGCGCATGCGCTGGGACGTGGTGAGCCTGGGTCTGGCCTGGGCGACGCAGTCGCTCTTCGTGCTGCTGAAGATGGCAGTGTTCGGTCAGCTCGCGCTCCTGCCGCTGGGTGGCCTCGTCGGTTTGGTGGTGCTTGGGGGGCTACTCGAGACGTTCTACGTGCTGGGATATCTCCTCTTTTTCGCCGTCCTTTTCGCGGCGGTTTTGAGCTGGGTCAACCCCCATGCTCCGGCCGCGGCGCTGGCCGAGGCGATCGTCGCACCCTGGCTCTATCCCATACGCAGAATCGTGCCCACGATCGGCGGCATTGATCTGAGCCCCCTGGTCTTTTTGTTGCTGCTGCAGGTGCTGGCGATCGCCGGCGGGCAGCTGCGTTTCATGCTGGTGCGCCTCTTGCTAGGGGGTGGGTTGGGATGAATGAGGTGCCCATCCGCCTCGAGCGCGAGGCGGTGGTGGTGATGCTGCACGTGCAGCCGGGTGCCAAGCACAGCCAGTGGGCGGGGCGACATGGCGACGCGCTGAAGCTGCGCGTCTCCGCCCCCCCCGTAGAGGGGAAGGCGAACGAGGCCCTCGTGCGCTTCCTGGCGCAGTTCTGCGGCGTACCGCGCGCGGCTATCGAGATCGTGCAGGGGGAGACGAGCCGCGCCAAGCGCGTGCGCATCGCCACCCCGGATCCGCAGGCGGTGGCGGCGCGGCTCGCGACGATTGCTTCGCCGGCGCTCAGCGACTGAAGACCGGTCGGCCGCCTACCAGAGTGGCCACCACGCGCCCTTGCACCGTTTGCCCCAAGAGCGGCGTGTTCTTCCCGAGGCTTGCGAGCGACTCGGGCGTGACCTGCCAGCGGGCTTGTGGGTCGAAGAGGCAGAGGTCGGCCACCGCGCCTTCTCCGAGATGTCCCGTGTCTTCCATGCCGAGGAGCCGGGCAGGATGGTCGGTGATGGGGGCGAGCGCTTCGGCAAGTCCAAGCCCTTGCTCGCGTCCCCAGGCAAGCGTGAGCGGCAGCAGCAGTTCCAGCCCGGTTGCGCCGGGTTCGCTCTCGGCAAAGGGTACGGCCTTGGCGTCGTCGTCGACGGGGGTGTGGTTCGAATCGATCACGTCGATCAGTCCTTCGGCCACGGCCTGGGCGAGCGCTGCACGGTCGGCTTGGCTGCGCAACGGGGGGATCACGTGCGCGTAGGTGTCGAAGTGCCCGATGTCGTGTTCGCTGCAGGCAAGGTGCAGCGCCGAGACGCTGGCGCTCACGGGCAACCCTGAGGCTTTCGCCTGGGCGAGCAGCGGCAGCGAGGCGGCGCTCGAGAGGTGCTGCACGTGCAGCCGCACCCCGGTGGCACGGGCGAGCTCCAGGAGCCGCGCCAGGGCGATGGTCTCGGTGCAGGCGGGAATTCCCGGCAGGCCTAGGCGGGCGGCCACTTCCCCATCGTGGGCACAGCCGGCGGCCGCGAGCCAGGGGTCGGAGGCGGTGAGCCATACGGGGAGATCGAAGGTCGCGGCGTACTGGAATGCGCGAAAGAGCGAGAGGGTATCGGCGATGGGCACGTCGGCCTGACCCAGGGCGACGCAGCCGACTTCGGACAAAAGCGCCATCTCCGAGAGGCGCTCGCCTTTGAGTCCCAGCGTGAGTGCGCCCACCGGGTGCACGCGGGCGAGCCCCAGCGCTTCGGAGCGGAAACGCAGCATCTCGACGAGGCCGGCTTCGTCGAGCGGGGGATCGGTGTCGGGCGGAGTGACCACCCGGGTGATGCCGCCGCCGACGGCAGCCTCGAGCTCGGAGGCGAGCGTGGCGCGATATTCGAATCCCGGCTCGCGCAAGCGTGCGAAGGTGTCGATGAGGCCGGGGCAGACGACCAACCCTTCGGCCTCGATGGTGTGATCGGCGTGGAAATCCGGCGCCGGGCCGCGGCCGACAATGCGTCCGTCGGCGATCAGCAGATCGGCGAGCTCTTCTTGGCGGCGACGGGGATCGACGAGGCGGGCGCCGCGGATGCGCACTCTCATGCTTGGGCTCCTTGTCCGGCGAGCAGGCTCATCACCGCCATGCGCACGGCGATGCCGAAAGTGACTTGGGGAAGGATCACCGACCGAGGGCCGTCGGCCACCGACGAGTCGATCTCAATGCCGCGGTTGAGCGGCCCAGGGTGCATGACGATGGCGTCGGGCTTGGCGAGCGCGAGTTTCTCGGGCGTGAGCCCGAAGCGTTGGTGGTACTCTTCCTTCGATGGCAGCAATGCCCCTTTCATGCGCTCGTTCTGGAGTCGCAACATCATGACGACGTCGACGTCGCGCAAGCCCTGGCGCAGGTCGTGGAAGACCCGGGCGCCGAACTGTTCGAGCCCTACGGGCAGCAGCGTCTTGGGGCCGATCACGCGCAGCTCGCCCACGCCCAGGGTGGCGAGTGCGGCGATCTCGGAGCGGGCCACGCGCGAGTGGAGCACGTCGCCGACGACGGCCACCGTCAGCCGGGAGAAATCCTTCTTGTAGTGCCGGATGGTGTACATGTCGAGCAGCCCCTGGGTGGGGTGGGCGTAGCGTCCGTCGCCGGCATTGACCACGTGGATGTGCTCGAGGCCGCGCTCGCGCAGGTGGCGGGCGATAAGGAAGGGCGCGCCGCTGCTCGCGTGGCGTACGACGAACATGTCGGCGTTCATCGCGCAGAGGTTGTCGATGGTGTCGAGTAGCGACTCACCCTTGGTGGTGGAGCTCGTGCTGACGTTGAGGTTGATGACGTCGGCCGACAACCGCTTGGCGGCGATTTCGAAGGTGGTACGCGTGCGGGTGGAGTTCTCGAAGAAGAGGTTGAAGACGCTCTTGCCGCGCAGCAAGGGCACCTTCTTCACTTCGCGCTCGGTGACTTCGAGAAAAGGCTCGGCCATGTCGAGGATCTGGAGCAGCACCTCGCGCGGCAGCCCGTCGAGGCTCAGGAGATGCTGCAAGCGACCATGTTCATCGAGTTGTGGGTGGCTCATCGCGCAGGGTCCGGAGGGTGAAGAGGCCCGCCTCGTCGCGGGCGAGTTCGAGGCGCTCGCCCGCGGGTAGCGGTTGGGGTAGGGTGTGGGCTACATAGCGCGCGCAGATGGGGAGCTCCCGTTCGCCGCGGTCGACGAGCACGGCGAGCTCCACGCGCGCGGGGCGGCCGTAGTCGAAGAGCTCGTTGATCGCCGCGCGTACGGTGCGGCCGGTATAGAGCACGTCATCGACGAGCAGGATCCGCGCATCCTGTACAGGGAAAGGGATGTGGGAGGCACGCACGCGCGAGCGACCCAGACCGCGCTGCGCGAGGTCGTCGCGGTAAAACGAGACGTCGATGCTGCCGAGCGCCTTGGCAGGAGCGAGCTCGCGCTGCAGCCGCTCGGCGAGCCAGACGCCGCCGGAGTGGATGCCTACCAGTGCGTCGAAGCGGTCGAGGTCGGAGGTGAGCCGTTCGCGCAGCTGCACATAGAGGTATTCTGCCTCGGGTATCGGGTTCATGCGGGCTCCTTGGAGGCGAGGGCGTCGCGCCAGGGGGCGCCGTCGAAGAAACTTTGCAGGATGGCGCTCGCGGCGAGGGCGTCGCGTACCGGCTTGCGGCGTCGCCAGTCGCGTCGGCCGATTTCTACGAGCTGGCGTTCGGCGAGGCACGAGGAGAAGGATTCATTGACCAGCACGACGGGCAGGCGGTGACGACCGTGCAGGCGGCGGGCGAAGCGCTCGCAGCGCAGTCCAAATGCGTGCGCCTGGTCTTCACCCGGACGGCCGACCACGAGCAGCACCGGACGCCACTCTGCAAGCAGCGATGCGAGGGCGGAGAAGAAAAACGACTCGTCAGCGGATTCGAGCACCGCGAGTGGCATGGCAATCCGGGTCTCGAGCTCGCCCTGCGCGATGCCTGTACGTGCGAGGCCGTAGTCGAACGCGAGCACGGTTCCGCGGTGTGGGATCCTCGGCAAAGACATGGGGCGGTATCAGCCGTGTCCAGAATGGACGACGAGGTGGTGCAGCGCCACGCCCAAGAGCGCGAGGGCGGATTCATAGCGTAGCGCCGGGTCCACGCTAAAGATCAAGTCCGGATCGGCGGGGACGCTGAGCCAGGCGTTTTGCGCGAGCTCTTGTTCGAGCTGACCGGGTGCCCAGCCGGCGTGCCCCAGCACGACGAGGAAATCGTGAGGGTCCTTGCCTTCGCCGATCGCTTGCAGCACGTCGCGTGAGCTGGTGAGCGCTAGGCCATGGGGCAAGACGGTGGTGCCGTGCCATGAACCGCCGGGGCGGTGCAGGACGAAACCACGCTCGGTGGCCACCGGTCCGCCAAAGAAGACCGGTCGGACGGCCACATCAGGGGCGGGGGCAGGCAGGTCGATGCGTTCGTAGAGCGTGCCGAGCGTGATTTCGGTGGGACGATTGATGATCACGCCCATGGCCCCTTCGTCGGAGTGCTCGGCGAGGTAGACCACCGTCTGGGCAAAGTTGGGATCGGCCATGTCAGGCATGGCGATCAGAAAGTGGTGTTTGAGGCTCATGCTGGTTTTCTTCATGGGCGGATTCTAGCATTCAGTTCAGGAATGGACGTTCCAGGATCGGTGCGTACGTCGGCTCTTCTGGTTGCGCTGGCCTGCGTCGTCGAATGAGGTCATAGAGAGGATCTTCGCCCGTGTCGTTCGCGGCTGGACGCTCGTACAGGAATTCGACCGTCGGTGGATAGGGCTCGGGGGGTGGGAATTCACTGTAATGATATTCGGGCACGTCGCCGAGTAGCACGGTCGAGATGCCTTCGGGCATGGGGCGTTTGACTTCGGGTTGGCCTCGCAGTGCCGTCTCCATGTACTCGATCCAGATCGGAAGCGCCGCGCGCCCCCCCGTCTCTGCGCGACCGAGCGAGCGCGGCTGGCTGAAACCGAGCCAGCTCACGGCGACGATCTTGGGTTGATAGCCGGCAAACCAGGTGTCGACCTGGTTGTTGGTGGTACCGGTCTTGCCGGCCAAGTCCGAGCGTTTGAGTTTGCGCGCGGCGGTGGCGGTGCCGCGTTCGACCACGCTGCGCAGGAGCGAGTCCATCAACCAGGCATTGCGCTCCGAGAGGACGCGCGGAGCATCCCGTGCGGCAACCTTGGGTTGTACGCGAAGCAGGAGGTTCCCCTGGGCGTCGCGGATCTCCTGGATGAAGTAGGGTTCGACGAGGTAGCCCCCGTTGGCGAAGACCGCGTAGGCGCGTGCCATCTCCCAGGGGGTCGCGCTGCCCGATCCCAGCGCCATTGCGAGATAGGGGGGGTGTTTGGTCGGGTCCAGACCGAAACGGGTGAGCCACTGTTGGGCGTATCCCGTCGTGATGTCATTGAGCACGCGGACGGCTACGACGTTCTTCGACTTGGCGACCGCATCCCGCAACCTCATCCATCCTTCATAACGATTGTCGTAGTTCTTGGGTTCCCAGTCTTTGCTGCCAGTGACTTCGGCGGAAAAGCTGATGGGTTCGTCCTCGACCCAGCTGCCCGGTCCCCAGCCTTTTTCGAGTGCGGCGGAGTAGACGAAGGGTTTGAACGAAGAACCTGGCTGGCGCTGACCTTGAGTGGCGTGGTTGAATTTGGTCAGGCTGAAGTCGTAGCCGCCCACGAGCGCGCGCACGGCGCCGGTATCGGCGTCGATCGATACGAGCGCGGCCTGGGCTTCGGGAATTTGCGTCAATTCCCATCGTCCCTCGGGAAGTGCGCGGATACGTACGATCGCACCCGGACGCAGCCGTTTCGCTTCGGGTATCTTGGTTCCGATGTTACTGCGTACGAAATCGAGCGCTTTGCCGGTGAATTCGATGGTTTGGCCGTGCCGCCAAACGACGAGCTTCCGTTCGTTCGCTTCCACGACGACGGCCGCCAGCGCATCGGGCAGATCGGGGAAACCGGAAAGCTGGGCGTCGAGTGCGTCCCAATCCTCTTCGGTAATGGCCTCGGGCGCGATCCAGCCTTCTGGTCCGCGATAGCCGTGTCGCCGATCATAGGCCAGCAGGCCATGTCGCACGGCGGCCTCGGCCGCGCGCTGGTCGTCGATGCGAATCGTAGTGAAAATCTGGATGCCGGCGGTGTAGGCCGCCTCTCCGAAACGTTCCAGCGCAAAGAGCCGGGCCATCTCGGCCACGTACTGGCCAGTGCCGTTGTCATTGATGGCGGCTGGATCTCTACGGGAGCGGTCTTGTGCCAGCACGATCGGCTCGACTCTCGCGGCTTCATATTGCGCTCGGTCGATGAACCCCGCATCGAGCATGCGAGAGAGCACGTATTCACGACGCCTTTTGGATGCTTCGGGATTGCGCAGGGGGTTGAGCAGCGACGGAGCCTTGGGCAGTCCGGCGAGCAGTGCGGCCTCGGCCAGCGAGAGCTCCTGCACGGGCTTGCCGAAATAAGTGCGGGCTGCGGCGGCGAATCCGTAGGCGCGCTGGCCGAGATAGATCTGGTTGAGGTAGAGCTCGAGGATCTGGTCTTTGGTGAGTTCGCGCTCGATCTTGAAGGCGAGCAGGATTTCGTAGAACTTGCGGTTGAAGGTCTTTTCACGCGTGAGGTAGAAATTGCGCGCCACCTGCATGGTAATGGTGGAAGCGCCTTGTGCCCTCCCGCCGCGCACGAAATTGACCAAGGCGGCGCGTGCAATGCCCATCACGTCGACGCCTGGGTGTTCGTAGAAGCGTTCGTCTTCGGCGGCGAGTATGGCCAGCTTGAGATGTTCGGGCACGACATGCACGTTCAAGACCACCCGTCTTTCCTCTCCGAATTCGGCCAGCGGCTCCCCTTCGGCGGAATAGACGCGCAGAGGTATTTTCGGCTGGTAGTCGAGGATCTGATCGAGCTCGGGAAGTTTCTGCCAGGCCAGCGCAGCTGTAGTGGCGATGACGCCAAAAGCGGTGGCGATCAAGGCCAGGAGGGCGACGAGCAGGGATTTTACCCAAGGCATGAGGATATCCATCGAAGAATCTTTTGATTATACCGAGCCAAAGGGCGTTGTCGTTTGCATGATATGCCGATTATAATTCTCGCACATCGGATGGGTGTATGCCGTGGCCGCAGGGAGACGACGGATGGACTTGAAGCGGATTTTTGGGCTCGGGAACGGGGGAATCGGCAGTTTGATCGGCATCGACCTGTCGGCCTCGGCAGTGAAAACCCTCGAATTGTCGGGCACGCCCGATGCGCCGCAAATCGAGCAGTGTGCCATCGTCGCTTTGAAAGAAGGGGCCATGGTGGACAATGCCGTGGTCGATTTCGACGCGGTGGTCGGTGCGCTGCGTCGCGCGCTCGATATGCACGGAAAAGGGAAGGAGCGTCTGGCCTTCGCACTGCCCGACTCGGTCGTCATGATGAAATCGGTGGTACTCGCCGCCATGCAGAGCGAGCGGGAGTTCGAAGAGCTCGTCATGATGGAGGCGGCCCGCTTCGTGCCTTTCTCTCTCGACGAGGTCGCACTCGACTGGCAGGTGCTGGGACCCGGGCATATCGAGGATACCGTCGAAACCTTCATCGTCGCCGCGCGGCGAGATCGCGTCGACGAGCTCGTTGCGCTCGCCGACGCCGTCGATGCCCAGCCGGCCGTGGTCGACGTCGCGTCGCTCGCCTGGCAGCGGGCGATGTTCCGGAATGCAGAAAAGGAAAGGTCGAATCGCATCGAGGCGCATTGTAATCTCGGCGCGAACCTCCTGGAAGTGCTCATCTTCCATCGCGGCAAACGTATCTTCGACCGTACCCAGCCCGTCGGCGGCAGGCAACTCGAACACGAACTGATGCGTCGCAGCGGGAAAACCGCCCAGGAAGTAGAGCAAATGATGCGGCAGCGGAGCTGGCCGATCGACCTCCTCTCCCAGGTGGTGACGCCGTTTTGTGACACCCTCGCCCAGGAGATCGCTCGCGCCTTGCAATATTTTTTTGCAACTCAGTCGTCCGATCACGTCGATGGGGTCGTCCTGGGTGGAGGTTTGGCGGCGCTACCGATGCTTCCCGACGCCGTCCGGCAGCGGGTCGCCGTGCCCGTGGAAGTGGCCGATCCCTGGAAAGGGTTCCATCTTCATCCGCGATTGCGCGATCGCTTGCAACCCGTCGATGCGCCGCGGATGATCATCGCCACCGGTCTCGCTCTGCGGAGGTTCGAATCGTGATTCGCATCAATCTGTTGCCTTGGCGCGAAGCGCTCAGAGAACGCCGTCGACGCCTTTTTTACGTCCATCTGGGCCTGGCCAGTGCAGCGGGAATCCTGGTCGGAGTGATGGGCTCGCTGTATCTCGACGGGCTCATCGAGCGCCAGCAAGGGCGCAACCGCTTTCTATCCGAGCAGATCGGCCAACTCGACAAGCAGCTGGCAGAACTCAAAGATCTTCGAGCGCTCATCGACGGCATCATCGCGCGCAAGAACGTCATCGAGTCCTTGCGTGCGCGTCGGGTCGAACCGGTTTTGCTGGCTGATGATTTGCCTCGGCGCTTGCCCGAAGCCACTTTCCTCGAATCGCTCGATCGCCGCGATGCGTTGGTGACCCTGCGCGGTATCTCCCAGTCGAATGCGCGAGTCTCCGAAACGATGCGAAGCCTCGAATCCTCCCCTTATCTCACCGACGTGCGTCTGATCGAAACGGTAGGATTGGACCGTAACAACCAGCGAGTCGTTCGTTTCGGGCTTCAGCTGCGGATGGATCGAAAGACGATAGAAACCATGGGGGCACCCGACGCGGGGGAGGGTAAGCCATGAAACGCACGGCATCGTTCGATTTGGCTCAGACGCTCGATCGCCTGCTTCTCCAGTTTCGCGATCTCGATCCGCAAGACCCTGGTCGCTGGCCCCCTGCGCCTCGATTCCTTGTCATGATCGTCGTCTTCGTCATGATCGTTGCCGGCGCCTGGTGGTTTTTCTGGGGGGATCAGGCGCTGGAGCTCGAAAAAGTCAGGGCTCAGGAAGCACAGCTGCGTGAACAATGGCTCTCCAAGAAGCGGCAGGCGGTCAATCTACCCGAATATCGTGCCCAGCTGCGAACGGCGGAGGCACAGTTCGGTGCCCTGCTCAAGCAATTGCCGAGCAGGTCCGAAATGGACGGCCTGTTGCAGGACGTGCATCAAATCGGTTTGAAGCGGGGCTTGCGCTTCGAACTGTTTCGTCCGGGTGATGAGCTCAAGCGCGATTTCTACGTGGAAATGCCCGTGGCGATCGTCCTCGATGGTGGCTATCACGAGATTGCCGGTTTCCTGAGCGACGTGTCGTCCATGCCTCGTGTCGTGACTTTCGGGGATCTGAAGATTTTCCCGCAGAAAGAATCCGGGTTGAAGTTCGAGGCAACTTTGCACACCTACCGTTATCTCGACGAAGACGAAATCCCAAAAAATGAGCCCAAGCCGTCGGCACAAGGGAGGAAGAAATGAATTTTCCCTCCGTTCGGAGCACGCTACCAGCCTTGATTTCGGCAACATTGCTGGTGGCGTGCGTGGAAGCGCCTCCTTCCGGGGTCGCGGACATCGAGCAATGGATGCAGGAGTCTTCCAAGGGGATGAAAGGGCGGGTACCTCCTTTGCCCGAAGTACACCCCTTCCCCTCCATCGCGTATGCCGCTTACGATTTGCCCGATCCTTTCGATCCCGGTCGTCTGGCTCCTCCAGCCCTGAAGTCGGCCACGGGGAGCGGTCTGCCGGCACCCGACATGACCCGGCCGCGGGAGCCGCTCGAGCGTTTTTCTTTGTCTGAACTCAGGCTAAGGGGCGTGTTGCGCAAAGGAAGCGAGATCAGGGCTTTGATCGAGGCTCCGGACGGAGTCTATCCCGTCGGGGTCGGGGCCTATCTCGGCCAGAATTTTGGCCGTGTCGTAAACATCCAAGAGACCAAGGTCACGATAGAAGAGATGGTGCGGGAGGCCGATCAATGGGTCAAGCGGACGGCAGAATTGAACCTGGAGGAAAAACCATGAATCGCATGGGCTATACCACTTTGTGCGCGTCAGCCAAGGGAGATGCTGTCGCGCTTTGGCTCGGATCGTTCGTCTTGGGGCTTTGTTTCGCGCTTCTTGCCGGCTACGCGCCCCAGGGATGGGCTGCCGCGGACTCCTCGGTCGCGCTGAAAGACGTCTCCCTCGTCGAGTCGGGGGAAGGGGCAGCCCGGCTGGATCTCGTCTTCGACGCGCCGGTGGGCGCTCCCGCGCATTTCTCTTTGGCGAGCCCTGCACGCATCGTGCTGGATTTCCCCGAGGCCAAAAATCTGTTGGGCGCCCCCTCCAGGGAAATCAAGCGCAGTGGCATCGAGCGTATCTACGCGGTCGAGGCGGCAGGGCGTCTGAGGGTGGTGTTGGCGCTTTCCCAACCGATGCAGTACCGCTTGACCCAAGTCGCAGGGGGGTGGGGGGTGGAACTCCAGACTGCGTCTTCGAGTACGGGTACGAGTTCGGCGCAAGAGGCACTGGCACCCTATCAGCGCGACGGTGGCGGCATGCCGAGTTCGACTGCCTCGGCGCCCGCAGGCACCCCTTCCATCGTATCGGTCGATTTTCGTCGTGGCCCGGAAGGGGAGGGGAAAGTGATGATTCGCCTCTCTTCCGCCGACATCACGCCGGATCTACGCCGCGCCGGTGAGCGTGTCGAGATCGTCTTTCCCGAAACGGCTCTGCCGCAGGAGCTCTATCGGCGCAGCGACGTGACCGATTTCGCCACGCCGGTGCAAAGCTTCCGTTTCGAGCGCAGAGGGCGGGACACCGTGCTCGTGATCGAACCCAAGGGGAATTGGCAACACACCGCCTATCAGGCCGATACGCTCTTCGTCATCGACATTCAGCCAATTCAGGAAGACCCCAATAAAGTGCTCGTGGGTAGGCCGCAGTACAAGGGCGAGCGGCTCACCCTCAACTTCCAGAACATCGACGTACGCGCCGTGCTGCAGGTGTTGGCCGACTTCAGCGGTTTCAACCTCGTCGTCTCCGATACGGTGCAAGGCACGATCACGCTGCGCCTGGTCGACGTGCCCTGGGATCAGGCCCTCGACATCATTTTGCAGAACAAAAAACTCGACAAACGGCAGCAGGGCAATGTCATCTGGGTCGCTCCGGCCCAGGAGCTCGCCGAGCACGAGAAAATACGACTCGAGGCGCTCAATCAGAGCATCGAAAAAGGCGTGTTGCTCACCGAGAGCTTCCAAATCAATTATCATTCGGCGGCCGAGATCCATCAAATGATCTCGGACGAGAGCACGGGTGGTGGTGGCAGCAGCAACAAAAAAATCCTCTCCGACCGCGGCATGGCCACTTACGACGTTCGGACCAACAAGCTCTTCGTCACTGACGTCGAGGAGCGGCTGCAAGCGGTGCGTGAACTGCTGAAACAGATCGACGTACCGCCGCGTCAGGTCGTGATCGAGGCTCGCATCTTGGAGGTGTCGTCGAATTTCGGCAAGGAGATCGGGGCGCGGCTCAATACGGGTGGTCGACCTCTCTTCTCTGGAGATCGTTTTGATTTCGGCCCCTTCAACCGTCCGTTCTACCAGCAGAGTTCGCTACCGGGCGGCCAGTTTTCGACTTTTGCCCTGTCGATCTTCAATCGCTCGGCCACACGTTTCCTCAACCTGGAACTGAATCTGGCAGAGGCCACGGGCAAGAGCCGCATCGTCTCCAATCCCAAGATCATGACGGCGAACAACATCGAGGCGCGCATCGCCGTTGGCGACGAGATTCCCTATACCACGACTTCGACGGTGGGTAACATGACCACGCAGGACGTCCAATTCAAGGAGGCGTTGCTCGAACTGCGGGTGACGCCAGTGCTCACGCCCGACGGGCGAGTGCGGATGAAGGTGCTCGTGCGTAAGGATCGTGCGGATTTCTCTCGCTCGGTTCAGGGTAATCCGCCCATCCTGAAGAAAGAGGTAACGACCGATGTCCTCGTGGAAAATGGAGGCACTGTCGTACTGGGCGGCCTGTTCGAGGAGTCCGAAACCAATTCGGTCGATAAGGTTCCAGGGTTGGGTGACATCCCGCTCCTGGGGAATCTCTTCCGGAACAAGGCGGACACGGCTCAACGCACCGAGCTGATGGTGTTCCTTACTCCGCGTATCATTGCCGAGGATCTGCGTCTGCGCTGATCGTACGTCCCTTCGTTCCGCAAAGGCCCGCCCCGTCGCCGACGGGCGGGTTTTTTACGCCGTATGACCGCTCTTTTTACGGTACACTAGCCTCGATCAACGAACGTGAGCGTATCGGGTGGAGCCCATCGTGTTCATCGGAATGATGGGGGCCGGCAAGACGACCGTCGGGCGCGCTTATGCGGCACGACACGGGCTGGCTTTCATCGACAGCGACCAGGAGTTGGAGGCGCGAACCGGCGTCTCCATCCCTACGATCTTCGCCGTCGAGGGCGAGGAGGGATTTCGCGAGCGTGAGACGCGGCTGCTCGCCGAGCTGCTCGGCCGCGAGGACCTCGTGCTCGCCACCGGCGGCGGGGTGGTATTGCGGCCGGAAAACCGGGCGCAGCTGCGCCGTCGCGGCATCGTGGTCTATCTGCACGTGCCACCGGAGGTGCTGTGGGAGCGGCTGCGGCACGATCGCCATCGGCCGCTGCTGCAGGTGCCACAGCCGCGGCAGCGCATTTTCGAACTCTACGCCCAGCGCGACCCGCTCTACCGCGAGGTGGCCGACGTCGTGGTCGATGGCGGTCGGCTGAAGCCTGCGGCCATGCTCGCGCGGGTGGAAGAGGCGGTGCGCGACTACCTGTCAGGTAGAGGGGAAAGGGCAGTGATCGCGCAAGGAGAAGGGGATGCGTGAGCTGGCCGTCGATCTGGGTGAGCGGTCCTATCCTATTTTCATCGGCTCCGGCGTGCTTACGGCCCATGAGTTGCTGTTGCCGCACCTGGAGCAGCCGCGCGCGGTGCTCGTCACGAACGAGACGGTGGCGCCGCTCTATCTCGAGCGCGTAACGACCATGCTGGAGCGTCACGCCGTGCGCGTCGACTCGGTGGTGCTGCCCGACGGGGAACAGTACAAAAACTGGCAGACGCTGGAAAAAGTCTACGACACGCTCGTCGATACCCGCGCCGAGCGTGCCACCACCCTCATCGCCCTGGGCGGAGGCGTCATCGGCGACATGACGGGTTTTGCCGCTGCCACCTGGCAGCGCGGGGCTCCTTTCGTCCAGATGCCCACCACGCTCCTCGCGCAGGTCGATTCTTCCGTGGGCGGCAAGACGGCGATCAACCACCCTCGCGGCAAGAATATGATCGGGGCTTTCCATCAGCCTCGTGCGGTACTCATCGACACCGACACGCTCGCGACCCTGCCGCTGCGCGAGCTGCGCGCGGGGCTCGCCGAGGTGATCAAGTACGGTCTCATCCGGGATGCCGCCTTCTTCGATTGGCTCGAGGGGCACATGGAGGCTTTGCTCGCGTTGGAGCCGGGGCCGGTGGCCTTCGCCATCGAGCGCTCCTGTCGCAACAAGGCCGAGGTGGTCGCAGCCGACGAGACCGAGCGCGGCGAACGGGCCCTGCTCAATCTCGGACATACCTTCGGCCATGCGATCGAGACGGGGACGGGTTACGTCGATTGGCTGCACGGTGAGGCGGTGGCCGTGGGGATGCTGATGGCGGCCGAGGTGTCCTTGCGCCTCGGGTGGCTCGATGAGAGCGAACTCGCGCGCATCGAGGGGCTTTTGATCCGGGCTGGCCTGCCGGTGCAGGGGCCCGCTTTGCCGGTGGATGAGATGTTGCACTGGATGGCCGGCGACAAGAAAGTGAGCGGTGGGCGGCTACGCTTGGTCCTGCTCCAAGGGCTCGGCAAGGCGGTGGTGACGGCAGACGTGCCGCCATCCGTGTTGCGCGCCGCGATCGCAGCAAGGAGCTGAGATGCTGGCCCCGTACGCGGTCCATGAAGCGGCGAGCCGCGGGCGCCGGCACCCGGAGCCGAGCGCGGCGCCGCGTAGCGAATTCCAGCGCGACCGTGACCGGATCGTGCATTCGAGCGCCTTTCGCCGGCTGGAATACAAGACGCAGGTCTTCGTCAATCACGTCGGGGACCACTTTCGCACGCGGCTCACCCATTCGCTGGAAGTGGCGCAGATCGGCCGTTCCATCGCCCAGATGCTCGGCGTGAACGACGTGCTGGTCGAGGCGATCACTTTGGCGCACGACCTGGGGCATACGCCTTTCGGGCACGCCGGGCAGGAGGCGCTCGACGAGTGCATGAAAGAAGAGGGCGGATTCGAGCACAACCTGCAGTCGCTGCGCGTCGTCGACGAACTCGAGGAAAAGTACGCCGAATTCGACGGGCTCAACCTCATGTTCGAGACGCGCGAGGGCATTTTGAAGCACTGTCGTCCGGAACACTGGGCCCGGCTGGGAGAGGTGGCCGAGCGTTTTCGCCGCGACTTGCGGCCCTCGCTGGAAGCGCAGATCGCCAACCTGGCCGACGAGCTCGCCTACAACAACCATGACATCGACGATGGTCTGCGCTCCGGCCTCCTTACCCTCGATGCGCTCGAGGCGGTGCCGATTTTCGCGCGCACGCGCGCCGAGGTGGAAACACGCTATCCGGGTCTGGAGCGCAAGCGGCTCATCCATGAAACGATTCGCCGCATGATTTCGCTCATGGTGCTCGACCTCGTCGAGGAGAGCCGGCGGCGCATCGCCGAAGCCGATCCCGCCTGCGTCGAAGACGTACGCCGTGCGCCGCCGCTCGTGCGGCATTCGAGTGCGATGCGCGAAGAAGTCGCAGTGCTCAAGCGTTTCCTCTTTCTCCAGCTTTACCGTCACCCGAAAGTGGTCGACATGAACCGCCGGGCGCAGCGCATCATCCGTGAGCTCTTCGCCGCCTATGCCACCGATCCTTCGCTGCTGCCAGAGGGGTACCGGCGACGTTTCGCCGAGAAAGGCCGTCGCGCCTTGGCCGATTACATCGCCGGGATGACCGACCGCTATGCCGTTCGCGAGCATCGCCGCATTTTCGGTCTGGAAGAGGCGTTCTGAGGTTTTTTCTGGCGTTGACCGCAATCACGTCGGGGACAAATTTTTTCCTCGACCGATCTTGATCGGCGGCCTCTTCGACGGTATAGTGTTTGGCCGCCTTTTCGTGCGCCAGGATACTCCGCCCGTCTCTCGTAACGGTCCCCGGTCGATCCCGTAGCGCCACAGCGGCGCGCCCTTTCTTTCACCGTCATTGGATCCGAGTCGAGGAAAGCCTGACCATGTCCGAATCGTCGCCATCTGCCGGTCTCTATCGTCCCGAGTTCGAACACGACGCCTGTGGCGTCGGTTTCGTCGCCCACCTGAAAGGCGTCAAACGCCATGACATCGTCACCCAGGGGCTGGAGATCCTGAAAAATCTCGATCACCGTGGTGCCGTGGGGGCCGATCCCCTGCAAGGCGATGGGGCCGGTATCCTCATCCAGATTCCGGACCGGCTCTACCGCGAAGAGATGGCCAAGCAGGGGGTGACCCTGCCGCCGGCCGGCGACTACGGCGTGGGGATGATTTTCCTGCCGCAGGAGACTGCCTCGCGCCTGGCCTGCGAGGAAGAGATCGAGCGAGCGGTACGTGCCGAGGGACAAGTGGTGCTCGGTTGGCGCGACGTACCCGTCGATCGCACCATGCCCATGTCGCCGGCGGTGAAGGCCAACGAACCGGTGATCCGGCAGATCTTCATCGGTCGTGGTCCGGAAATCATGGTCACGGATGCGCTCGAGCGTAAGCTCTACGTGATCCGGCGCCGCTCGGCCAACGCCATTCGTGCGCTCGAGCTCGAGCACGCCAAGGAATTCTACGTCCCTTCCATGTCGGCGCGCACCGTCGTCTACAAGGGGCTGCTGCTCGCCGACCAGGTCGGGCGCTACTATCGCGACCTCGCCGATCCGCGCACCGAGTCGGCGCTCGCGCTGGTGCACCAACGTTTCTCGACCAACACCTTTCCCAAGTGGAACCTCGCCCATCCGTTCCGCATGATCGCGCACAACGGCGAGATCAACACCCTGCGCGGCAACTACAACTGGATGCGGGCGCGCGAGCGGGGCGTCTCCTCCACCTTGCTAGGCAAGGATCTGGAAAAGCTCTGGCCCATCATCTATCCGGGACAGTCGGATTCGGCCTCTTTCGACAACGCGCTCGAGCTCTTGGTGATGAGCGGCTATACGCTCGCCCACGCCATGATGATGCTCATCCCCGAGGCCTGGGAAGCGCATACCCTCATGGACGAGCGCCGTCGCGCCTTCTACGAGTATCACGCGGCGATGATGGAGCCCTGGGATGGCCCGGCGGCGGTGGCCTTCACCGATGGCCGCCAGATCGGGGCGACGCTCGATCGCAACGGCTTGCGGCCGGCGCGCTACCTCGTCACCGACGATGATCTCGTCGTCATGGCGTCCGAGGCCGGTGTCTTGCCGATTCCCGAAGAGAAGATCGTGCGCAAGTGGCGCCTGCAGCCGGGGAAGATGTTCCTCATCGACATGGAGCAGGGCCGCATCATCGACGACAAGGAGCTCAAGGAGACGCTCGCCAACGCCAAACCTTACCGCGAGTGGATCCAGCGCATCAACATCAAGATCGATTCCTTGCCCGCGCCCGGCAGCGCCGCCGTGTATGCGGCGCAATCGCACGTCCCCATCCTCGATCTGCAGCAGGCTTTCGGCTATACCCAGGAAGACCTCAAGTTCATCCTCGATCCCATGGCCGAGACCGGGGAGGAAGCGGTGGGGTCGATGGGCAACGACGCGCCGCTCGAAGTGCTCTCGGCGCGGCCCAAGCCCATCTACCATTATTTCCGCCAGCTCTTCGCGCAGGTGACCAACCCGCCGATCGATTCGATCCGCGAGCAGCTGGTGATGTCGCTCGTCTCCTTCATTGGTCCGAAACCGAACCTGCTGGAGTTGAACGAGATCAACCCGCCCTACCGGCTGGAGGTGCCGCAGCCGGTGCTCGATTTCGAGGCGATGGCCAAGCTGCGCGACATCGCCCGTTTCACCAAGGATCGTTTCCGCAGCCACGAGATCGACATCTGCTATCCGGTATCCTGGGGGAAAGACGCGGTGGAGGCGCGGCTCGCCTCGCTGTGCGCCCAGGCCGAGGATGCGGTGCTCAATGGCTACAACCTGCTCATCGTGTCCGATCGCAAAGTCGATGCCGAGCACGTCGCCATCCCGGCACTGCTGGCCACTTCCGCCATCCACCAGCACCTGGTCAACAAGGGGCTGCGTACCCGCACCGGCCTGGTGGTCGAGACCGGTTCGGCGCGCGAGGTGCACCATTTCGCCGTGCTCGCGGGCTACGGGGCGGAGGCCGTGCATCCCTATCTCGCGCTGATGACGCTGCGTGAGCTCGCCAACGGCGACGAGAAACAGGAGAAGGAATACGTCAAACACTTCATCAAGGCCATTGGCAAGGGGCTGATGAAGACGATGTCCAAAATGGGCATCTCGACTTACATGTCCTACACCGGCGCGCAGATCTTCGAGGCCGTGGGCATCAAGCAATCGGTGTGCGACAAATACTTCACCGGCACGGTGAGCCAGGTGGAGGGACTGGACGTCTTCGACCTGATGGATGAGGCGATCCGCCTGCATCGGGCGGCCTTCGGCGAGAACCTCTTCCTCGAGAACCGGCTCGACGTCGGCGGCGAGTACGCCTACCGGCGCTTCGGCGAGGAGCACATGTGGACGCCGGATGCCATCGCCAAGCTGCAGCATGCCACGCGTTCGGGGCGTTTCGAGACGTACGAAGAGTACGCCCGCATCATCAACGACCAGAGCCGGCGTCTCATGACCTTGCGCGGCCTCTTCCGGTTCCGCAAGGCGGCGCAGCCGATCCCGCTCGAAGAGGTCGAACCGGCGAGCGAGATCGTCAAGCGCTTCGCCACCGGAGCGATGTCGCTCGGCTCCATCTCCACCGAGGCGCACACCACGCTCGCCGTGGCGATGAACCGCATCGGCGGCAAATCCAACACGGGTGAAGGCGGTGAGGATCCGGCGCGCTTCAAACCGATCGCCAAACCGACCAAGCTCTCGGAGGTGATCGGACCGCATCGCATCGCCCGCGATCTCGAGCTCAAGCCCGGCGACAGCCTGCGCTCGGCGATCAAGCAGGTGGCGTCCGGCCGCTTTGGGGTGACGGCCGAATATCTCGTCAATGCCGATCAGATTCAGATCAAGATGGCGCAGGGCGCCAAACCCGGCGAGGGTGGTCAGCTGCCGGGGCACAAGGTCACCGAGTACATCGGCTTTCTGCGCCACTCGGTGCCGGGCGTCGGCCTCATCTCGCCGCCGCCGCACCACGACATCTATTCGATCGAGGATCTGGCCCAGCTCATCCACGACCTGAAGAACGCCAACCCGAAGGCTTCGATCTCGGTGAAACTGGTGGCCGAGGTGGGGGTGGGTACCGTCGCGGCGGGCGTGGCCAAGGCCAAGGCGGATCACATCGTGATCGCCGGGCACGACGGCGGCACGGGGGCTTCGCCCATCTCCTCGATCAAGCACGCCGGTTCGGCCTGGGAGCTGGGTCTGGCGGAGACGCAGCAGACGCTGGTGATGAACCGCCTGCGCGGCCGGGTGCGGGTGCAGGTCGACGGTCAGATCAAGACCGGGCGCGACGTGGTCATTGGCGCGCTGCTCGGTGCCGACGAGTTCGGCTTCGCCACGGCACCGCTGGTGGTCACCGGCTGCATCATGATGCGCAAATGTCACCTCAACACCTGCCCGGTGGGGGTGGCGACGCAGGATCCCGAGCTGCGCCGGCGTTTCTCCGGTCAGCCCGAGCACGTGATCAACTACTTCTTCTTCGTGGCCGAGGAAGTGCGTCGCCTCATGGCCGAGCTCGGCGTGCGCAAGTTCGACGAGCTCATCGGCCGGGTGGATCTGCTCGACGTGCGCGAGGCCATCGATCACTGGAAGGCCAAGGGGCTGGACTTCGGCAAGGTGCTCGCGCGCATCGAAGCGCCGGAAGGGGTGGCCACGCGCCACTGCGAGACGCAGGATCACGGGCTCGACAAGGCGCTCGATCTGCGTTTGCTTGAACTCGCCAGGCCGGCGCTGGAATCGCGCAAGGTGGTGCACGCCGAGGTGCCGATCCGCAACGTCAACCGTACGGTGGGCGCGATGCTCTCCGGCCGCATCGCCGAGCGCTACGGCCATGAGGGTTTGCCCAACGATACGGTGCGATTCACGTTCCGCGGCACGGCCGGGCAGAGCTTCGCCGCCTTCCTCGTGCGCGGCGTCACCTTCGACCTGATCGGCCAAGCCAACGATTATGTCGGCAAGGGGCTCTCGGGCGGGCGCGTCATCGTGCGCCCCGATCCGGCCTTCCGCGGCGAGGCGCCGGAGAACATCATCGTCGGCAACACCGTGCTCTACGGGGCGATCGAGGGCGAAGCCTACTTCAGCGGCGTGGCCGGCGAGCGGTTTGCCGTGCGCAATTCGGGGGCGGTCGCCGTCGTCGAGGGCGTGGGTGACCACGGCTGCGAATACATGACGGGCGGCACGGTGGTGGTGCTCGGACGTACCGGGCGCAACTTCGCCGCCGGCATGTCGGGCGGCATCGCCTACGTGCTCGACCTCGACGGGGATTTTGCGCAGAAGTGCAACCAGGTGCAGGTGGCGCTCGAGCCCCTGCCCGAGGAGCTGGAGGCTAGGGCGCAGTCCGACTTCGGCCCCGAACTCGAAACGCACGGTTTCGTGCGCATCGACCACCTGACGATGGGCGACGAGCTCATCCTCAAAGGGCTCATCGAGCGCCATGCGCGCCTCACCGGCAGCCGCCGCGCCAAAGAGATCCTGGCGCACTGGAGCCTGTGGCGCGCCAAGTTCGTCAAGGTGATGCCTCATGAATACCGTCGCGCGCTGCGCGAACTCGCTGCCGCCCGTGCGGCCAGCATGGCCTGATTCTCTCTGGAGACTGCAAGGAAATGGGCAAACCCACAGGTTTTCTCGAATACCGCCGCGTCGCGGAAGCCTACGATCCGGTTCCCGAGCGGATCCGGCATTACAAGGAGTTCGTGCATCGCCTCTCGGAGAGCGAGGCGACGATCCAGGGCGCGCGCTGCATGGACTGCGGCATCCCGTTCTGCCACAACGGCTGTCCGGTGAATAACCTCATCCCCGACTGGAACGACCTCGTCTATCGCAAGCGCTGGCGCGAAGGCTGGAACGCGCTCGATGCGACGAACAATTTTCCCGAATTCACCGGTCGCGTGTGTCCGGCGCCGTGCGAGGCGGCCTGTACGCTCAACATCAATGACGATGCGGTCGGCATCAAGTCGATCGAGCGTTTCCTCATCGATCTCGCCTGGGAGCGCGGTTGGGTGCTGCCGCATCCGCCCAAGCGCAAGACCGGGAAGAAGGTCGCGGTGGTCGGCTCCGGCCCGGCGGGGATGGCGGCGGCGCAGCAATTGGCGCGCGCCGGGCACGAGGTAACGCTCTTCGAGAAGAACGACCGCATCGGTGGTCTGCTGCGCTACGGCATTCCCGACTTCAAGCTGGAGAAATGGCTCATCGACCGGCGGTTGGCGCAGATGGAGGCCGAAGGGGTGCGTTTCCGCACTGGCGTGCTCGTCGGGGCGTCGGATACCCCCGCCGGGATCCAAAACGCGGCCAAGAGTTTCGTCTCCGCCGAGGAGCTGCGCCGTGAGTTCGACGCGGTGGTGCTCGCCGCGGGCTCGGAGGTGCCGCGCGACCTGCCGGTGCCGGGGCGCGAGCTCGAAGGCATCTACTTCGCCCTGCAATTCCTCATTCCGCAGAACCGGGAAGTGGCCGGCGACGCGCCCAATCCGATCTCGGCCAAGGGCAAACACGTGGTGGTGATCGGCGGGGGCGACACCGGCGCCGACTGCGTGGGAACGGCGATTCGTCACGGGGCCAAGTCGGTAACCCAGCTCGAGCTCATGCCCCGCCCGCCCGAGCAGGAGGACAAGGCTCTCACTTGGCCTTACTGGCCGAACAAGCTGCGTACCTCGACCTCTCACCTGGAAGGGGAGGTGAAACGCGAGTTCGCCGTGCTCACCAAGGCATTCCTGGGTGAGAATGGCCGCGTGCGCGCGCTGCGCCTGGCGCGGCTCGACTGGAGTGGCGGGCAGATGAAAGAGATCCCGGGCTCGGAATTCGAGATTCCCGCCGATCTCGTGCTGCTTGCCATGGGATTCGTCCATCCGCTCGGGACGCTGCTCGAAGCCTTCGGGGTGGAAAAAGATGCGCGCGGCAACGCCGCGGCGCCGACCGAAGGCCCTGGAGCCTACGCCACCAGCGTGCCGGGCGTGTTCGCTGCCGGGGACGTGCGCCGCGGCCAGTCGCTGATCGTTTGGGCGATCCGTGAGGGGCGGGAAGCGGCCCGTGCGGTCGATCTCTATTTGATGGGCGAGAGCATCCTGCCGGCCTGATCGGCAGGCTTCGTCATGAATCTCGAGGAAGCCGGCCGCCTTCGTGGCCGGCTTCATTTTTTGGAGTGTGCATGGACGATCGACTCTCTCGCAGCGAACGACTGATCGTGGTGCGGCTCGCCGCGGTCTTCGCGCTGCGCATGCTGGGGCTCTTTCTGATCCTGCCCGTCTTTGCCGAATACGCGCGGCATCTGCCCGGTGGCGGGAACGAGGCGGCGATCGGCTTGGCGATCGGTATTTACGGTCTCACCCAGGCGGTGTTGCTGATTCCTTTCGGCGCGGCCTCCGACCGCTTCGGGCGCAAACCGGTGATCGTCGCCGGACTCGCCCTCTTCGTGGTAGGCAGCCTCGTGGCTGCGTTTGCGCCGGATCTGCACTGGGTCACCGTGGGGCGAGCGCTGCAAGGCGCGGGGGCAATCTCGGCCGCCGTGACGGCACTGGTGGCCGACCTCACGCCCGAGACGCACCGCACGCGCGCCATGGCCATGATCGGCTCGACCATCGGTCTCTCCTTCGCCCTCTCTCTGGTGCTGGGGCCGACGCTCTACGGCCTGGTGGGTATGCGCGGCATCTTTCTCCTCACGGGCGTGCTTGCTGCCGGGGCGGCGGTGATGGTCTGGCGCAGCGTGCCCACTCCGTCACGACCGGCCGCGCCCGTGGCCGCGTCTCGCGCCTCCCTGTGGGCAGTGCTCAAGGACGGGCGTCTGCTTCGGCTCGATGCAGGCGTGTTCTCGTTGCATTTCATCCAGATGGCGATGTGGGTGGTCGTGCCAGGGGCGCTGGTCAAGCATGGCGCACTGCCACTGGAAGATCACTGGAGCGTTTATTTGGTCGCGGTGCTCTTCTCCTTCACGGTGATGGTGCCCGCCATCGTCTTCGCTGAGCGGCGTGGCCGCCTGAAAACGGTCTATCTCGCCTCCATCGCGCTGCTTGCCGTGGTGCAACTGGGGTTTGCCCTGTGGGCGAGGGATCTATGGACGATCGGACTGTGTCTGACAGCATTTTTCGTCGCCTTCAACATTCTGGAAGCGACCCAACCTTCTTGGGTATCGCGCATCGCTTCGCCGCAACGGAAAGGGGCGGTACTCGGCGTTTATAACACCTTGCAATCTTTGGGGTTGTTTTGCGGTGGATGGATGGGCGGGTTGATCGCCCAGCACCTCTCCCCTCAGGCGATCCACTGGGTGGCGGCGGGGCTCGCGCTCGCGTGGTATGCTTTGAGCCTCGGGTTGCAGCCTCCGGCACGCCCGCAAGATTCGCAATCTTTATGAGGATGGAACGATGGCATCAGTCAATAAAGTGATCTTGGTTGGTAACCTCGGCCGTGACCCCGAGACCCGCTACATGCCCAGCGGCGAGGCCGTGTGTAATTTTTCGCTGGCCACCTCCGAAACTTGGAAGGACAAGGCCACGGGTGAGCGCAAGGAGGCCACCGAGTGGCATCGCGTGGTGCTTTTCGGGCGGCTCGCCGAGATCGCCGCGCAGTATCTGCGCAAAGGTTCGTCGGTCTACATCGAGGGAAGTCTGCGCACGCGCAAATGGACCGACCAGAGCGGTCAAGAACGCTATACCACCGAGATTCGGGCCGATGTGATGAAGATGCTCGGTGGGCGCGGTGGTGCGGGAGCCGGGCCCGATGCGCCTTTGGATGAGGGAAACGCTTCGCCCGCCACTGCGCCTAGGCAAGGTGCTCAGTCTGCATCGGCGGCCAAAAAGAATTTCGACAACGGTTTCGAGGAAGACGACATTCCTTTCTAGGGGTCGTGCCTCGGTCAGAGTTTTCATGTGCGCCGAAAGATTCGTTTTTTCGGATGGACCGAATATCCGTGCCGCGGAATCGAGGAAGGTAACGGCCATTATGGGGGCACTGTAAAAGAACCAACGCGAGCGCTTGTAGAGCAAGGATTCCGGAGCGTGGAATGCGAGGCAATGTCATGGATAAGCGAGCGCGTAGCGCCGCCATGCGGCCGCACGGTAGATCGTTCGAGATGTCCACAGGGAAGGGCATGACGTGGATTACGTGATTGCACACGAGGACGGAGTACTCACCGTCGATACGGGCTATCTGCGTCCGGGTTTGGCCGCGGTGCACCTGATCGTGCAGGATGGGCGGGCAGCGGTGGTCGATACGGGGGTGAATGCCTCGGTGCCGCGGGTCTTGGAAGCGCTGGCGGCGAGCCACGTTGCGCCCCAGGGGGTGGAATACGTGCTGCTCACGCACGTGCATCTGGATCATGCCGGCGGAACGGGGCATCTCATGGCAGCCTTGCCCAACGCCCGGCTGGTGGTACATCCGCGTGGTGCGCGCCACATGATCGATCCCTCGCGGCTATGGCAGGCAGCCGCTGCCGTCTATGGTGAAGCCGAAGCGTATGCCATGTACGGCCATTTGGTGCCGGTGCCCCCGGAGCGGGTGATCGCGGTGGATGACGGGCAGGTGTTCTTTCTGGGATCGCGCGCACTGACGGTGTGGCATACGCCGGGACATGCTCGCCACCACGTGGCGATTCATGATTCGGTGGCACAGGCCGTTTTTACGGGAGACACTTTCGGCGTCTCATACCGGGAGCTGGACGTGGCGGGACGGGCGTCGGTGATTCCGACGACGACGCCCACCGAGTTCGAACCGGAGGCGCTCCATGCCTCCATCGATCGCATTCTCGCCGCCCGTCCCTCGGCCGCCTATTTGACCCATTTCGGGCGCGTGCGTGAGCTCGAGCGCTTGGCGACCGACCTGCATCGTCTGATCGATGCCTACGTCGAAGTGGCCCGGTCGGCCCGCGGCGAAGGAGTGGCGCGGCATTTGGAGATCCTCGCTGGTTTGCATGCCTTGATGCACGAGGAAGCGGAGCGTCAGGGCTGGCTAGTGCGGGGGGATGCGCTCATCGAGTTGCTACGTATGGATCTCGAGCTCAATGCCCAGGGTCTGGGCGTGTGGCTGGATCGGCAGCAGCTGGTCAGTACCGGATGAGTGAAGCAGTCGAACTGGAGCGACGCTTCGGGGGGATCGAGCGTCTCTACGGCAAAGGCGCGCTTGCCCGTTTGCAGCAAAGCAAAGTGGCGGTGGTGGGCGTGGGCGGGGTCGGTTCCTGGGCGGCCGAGGCGCTCGTGCGCAGCGGCGTGGGGGGAGTGCGCCTCATCGATCTCGACGTGGTGGCGGAATCGAACTGCAACCGTCAGATCCATGCGCTTTCCTCGACGCTGGGGCGTGCCAAGGTGGAAGCGATGGCAGAACGCTTGGCCGACATCAATCCTTCATTGTCGTGTGAGCTGATCGACGACTTCCTCACGCCGGAGAATTGCGCCGCGCTCGCCGCCGGGATGGACGCGGTGATCGATGCCGTCGATGCGGTCCGCGCGAAGGCGGCGTTGGCGGCGCACTGTCGGGCGCAGGGAATTTTTCTCGTGATGACGGGGGCAGCCGGAGGCAAGCGCGATCCGGCGCGACTCGAGGTGGCGGATCTGGCGCACACCGTACAAGACCCGTTGCTGGCGAAGACACGAGCTTCGTTGCGTCGCGAGTATGGGTTTCCGCGTGGCCGGGGCCGTTTCGGCATACCGGCGGTGTTCTCGCCCGAGCCAATGCGCCGCGATGCCCAATGCGATGCTCGCGCCGGACTCGCTTGCGCCGGCTACGGTTCGAGCATGATGATGACGGCCACGATGGGGCTGATCGCCGCCGAGCGCGTCGTTGCATGGCTGGTGCAGGAGGAGCGATGAGCGGGGCAGCTGCGGTGATTCTCTTTGCGCACGGGGCGCGCGATCCGCGGTGGGCGGAACCGGTGCTCGCCTTGGCGCAACGGCTGCGGCAGGCGCTGCCCGAGGCGTTCGTGCAGCCGGCGTTCCTGGAATTTCTCGCACCCAGCCTGTCCGAAGCGGTAGAGGCAGCGCTCGCGCGTGGCCATCGGCGAGTGACGCTGGTTCCGGTGTTCATTGCCGTCGGCGGCCATTTGCGCGAGGATCTACCGCGTTTGTTGGCGCCTTTGCGCGCAGCGTATCCAGACGTCTCATTCGAGGTGCTGCCAGCCTTGGGTGAGTCCGAGAGGGTTCGGGAGGCGATGGCTGCGACCGTTTTGGAATGGATCGGGGCGGGCGAATGAAACGCTCGGGATCACTGTGGTAATATCGATGCACGAACGATAGCTCGCGAATGATCCATGCGTTTCCTGCTCAGCAACGACGATGGTTATTTCTCTCCTGGCCTGGAGGCGCTCGCACACGCGCTGCGTACCTTGGGTGACGTGACGGTGGTCGCGCCGGAGCGTGACCGCAGCGGGGCGAGCAATTCGCTCACGCTCGATCGTCCGCTCATCGTGCGACGGGCGCCCAACGGGTTCTATTTCGTCAATGGCACGCCGAGCGACTGCGTCCATTTGGCGGTGACCGGCATGCTCGACGTGCAGCCCGACATGGTCATATCGGGCATCAACATCGGGGCGAACATGGGCGACGACACCGTTTATTCGGGTACGGTGGCGGCCGCGACCGAGGGGTATCTGCTGGGGGTGCCGTCGCTCGCCGTGTCGTTGGTGAGCAAGTCGCCACAGGATTTTTCCGCCGCGGCCTACGTCACTCGTCGGTTGGTCGAGCGGCTCCTGTCCAAGCCCTTGTCGCGCCAGGCGGTGCTGTTGAACGTCAATATCCCCGATCTACCCTTGCCACAATTGAAAGGGTATCGGGTCACGCGTCTGGGAAGGCGACACAAGGCCGAGCCTGTGATCCCAGCCAAAAATCCGCGGGGAGAGACCGTTTATTGGATCGGCCCGGCGGGGAAGGCGGCCGAGGCGGGCGAGGGGACCGATTTCCATGCCGTCGCCGAAGGTTACGTGTCCATCACCCCTTTGCAAATGGACCTGACGCACTATGAGTTGCTGCCCGAGGTAGAGGGTTGGTTGCAGGAGACGGGCGCTCCATGAACCATGCTGCAGTACGCTTCGATGCCATTTCTTCGCGTGCGCTCGATCGTTTGCTCGACAAGTTGCGTCACGAAGGTATTCGCGATGAACGGGTGCTCGAAGCGATGCAGCGTGTCCCGCGCCACCATTTCGTCGAGGAAGGGCTGCAGCTTCGGGCCTATGACGACATCGCCCTGCCGATCGGGTTTCAGCAGACGATTTCCCAGCCCTATGTGGTGGCGCGGATGCTGGAGTTGCTGCTCGCCGGCCGCGAGCCGGGGCGTACGCTGGAAGTGGGTGTGGGTTGCGGGTATCAAACGGCCTTGCTGGCGCAACTCGCGCCGGAAGTCTACGGTATCGAGCGCATCCGGGCGCTCTTCGATCTGGCGCGAGAGAATCTTCGGCCGTTTCGTTTCGCGCACGTTCGCCTGAAACACGGCGATGGTATGTTGGGGCTGCCTGAGGTGGCGCCGTTCGATTCGATCATCGTCGCTGCGGCGGCGCCCGTCGTTCCGCCCGCGCTCGTGGAGCAGCTCTCTTTGGGCGGAAGGCTGGTCATGCCGGTGGGCGATGCGGTCCAGTCGTTGCGGGTGGTCGACCGAACTTCTTCCGGCATCGTGCTCTCAGAGCATGAACCGGTACGTTTCGTGCCCCTCCTGGGAGGAGTGGGTTAAATGCTTGGAAGGAGCCTTGAGATGACGAAAGGGTGGGGTCGCCGAGTGGCCTTCCTCTTGGGCTTGGCAGGGATTTTGGCGGGTTGTTCGAGCGCGGTCAAAGCGCCGGTGGCCGATCGATCGACGGGCGCTCCAATGGCTGCGTCAGCGACGGCAACGCAAGCGACACCCGCGGCCCCTGGCCCGGTCCATCACGTCGTTCAACCCGGTGAGACATTGCGCGGCATCGCGCGGCAATACGGGGTCTCGGTCGATGAGCTGGTAACGCTCAACCAGCTCTCCGATCCGAATCGCATCGTCGTTGGACAGACCCTCAGGGTTCGCGAAGGTCCGTCTTCGTCGCCGGCCGAGGCGAGTGGAGTGCAAGTGGTTCCGGTGCCGCTCGATGGTGCGCCTCAGGCGGTGAGCGCTGCGCCGGTGGTGACTTCGCCCAAGGGCGGGCGAACCGGTGCAGAGGCAACGTCCGCGCCCGTCGCCCCGAAGGCCGAAGACAAGGCGCCGGCGGCAGGCGAGGGCTGGCAATGGCCGGCAGACGGGCCGCTCCTGACCCGTTTCAACGGCACGAGCGTCAAGGGCATCGACATCGGCGGCAAGATGGGTGATCCGGTGCGCGCAGCGCTCGATGGTACGGTCTCTTACACCGGCGAGGGGATCGAGGGCTATGGACTCATCGTGATCGTCCAGCATCCCAACGACTACGTCTCGGTGTATGCCCACAACAGCAAAGTCCTCGTCAAGGAGGGCCAGCAGGTCAAGCGTGGTGAGGTGATCGCGGCCATCGGCCAGACCGGGAAGGACGTGAAGCAGCCGAAACTGCATTTCCAGATCCGCAAGGCCGGTCAAGCGGTCGACCCGCTCAGACTCTTACCGTCACGCTGAGGAGGCACTCATCATGGAGGAGGACGACGTCACAGGCATCCAGGATATCCATGCCGACGGTGAGGTGGCTTGGTGGCGTGACTTGGGCGAGGCGGCCGAGGAAGTTCCTCCCGAGATTTTGGCGTTCGACGAAGACAAGGTCGTCGATGACGAGCTCTTTTCCGATGTCACGCAACGCTATCTCAACGAGATCGGCACCTACCCCTTGCTCACGCCCGAAGAGGAGCGGCGGTTGGCGCAGCTCGCCAAGGAGGGGGACGAGGCGGCGCGCCGGACGATGATCGAACGCAACCTGCGCCTGGTGGTGAGCATCGCCAAGCATTACCAACACCGCGGGCTTCCCTTTCTCGATCTCATCGAGGAAGGAAACTTGGGCTTGATCCACGCGCTGGAGAAATTCGATCCTTCTCGAGGGTTTCGCTTTTCTACCTATGCCACGTGGTGGATACGGCAGAACATCGAGCGAGCCATCATGAACCAGGGGCGCACGATCCGCTTGCCGATCCACGTGATGAAGCGCATCAACCGGCTCTATCACGCGCGCCGGGCGGAGGCCACGGAAAACGGCGGCGAGACGCCCCAGTCGCTTGCCGAGCGCCTCGGACGTCCCGTCGAGGAAGTGCACGAACTGCTCGCGTTGCTGGAACCCACGGCTTCGCTCGATGCGCAGATCGACCGCGATACGGCGCGCTCGCTCGTCGAGCTGGTGGCCGACGAATCCAGCCTCAGCCCGGAAGATCAGATCTACAACGCCGAGCTCGAAGCGCTGGTGCAGCGCTGGCTCGACGCCTTGCCGCCGAAACATCGTTTCGTCGTCGTGCATCGCTACGGCTTGCGCGGCATCCTGCCGCAGACGCTAGAAGATCTCTCCGACGAGATGGGGCTCACCCGCGAGCGGGTGCGCCAGATCCAGCTCGAATCGCTGCGCCGGCTGCGCCACATGGCGCGCGAATCGGGGCTCGACGGTCAGGCGCTTTTTTCCTGACGCAGGCGGCGGCGCAGCTGGCGTAGGGCGCGCCGCATCGCCGCGGCGGCTTCCTCCGTTGCCAGACCGCCGCCGTAGCGCGCTTGGAGATAGGGGCGAAGCAGGGCCTCGATTTCTCCGCTCGCCTGGGGAAAGTGCCGCATCAGCCGCCTGCCGTAATCGAGCGGTCCCTCGGCCGGGGCGCGCGCCAGGCCGCGGCGCGCCATCAGGCGACAGAAGCGGTGCCACTGCCGCTCCAGGGGGTCGCGCGATGTCGGTGGCCGTTGCAGCCACCAGGCGAGCAGGGCCGCGAGCGCGAGCGCCATTCCCGTGGCGGCGAGCGCCCAGCCCAGGGCGCGGTCCGGCCTCCAGCCCAGGTTCTGCCACAGTCGCCGCTGGCGTTCGGCGTCGAACCCCGCCACCCACACGTTCCAGCCGTATTCCCAGGCTTCGAGCTGGGCGCGCAGGCGCCAGGCCCAGCGCCACTCAGGGCGCAGCAACAGGGGCAAGCCCTCGCGTTCGCCGAGTACTTCTCCCAGTGGACGTTCGGCGCGCTCGGGCTGGGCGAAGGTGGTGGGATCGACGCGAACCCAGCCCCTCCGGGCGAGCCAAACTTCCACCCACGAGTGGGCGTCCGCCTGACGAATGGTCCAATTGCCATTGGCGGGATTGCGTTCGCCGCCGAGGTAGCCAAGAACGATGCGGGTGGGGATCCCGGCGGCGCGGGCCATCACGGCGAAGGCATCGGCGAAGTGCTCGCAGAACCCGGCACGGACCTCGAAGAGCACCTGGTCGGCGCTATCGCGCTCCATGGGCGGGGGGGTCAGGGTGTAGCGTAATCCTCGTTCACGGAAAAAATCGATGATGGCCGCTAGCCGGTCTTCGGGTCGGGGGTATCGGTTGGAGAGGGCTTCACCGATTTCTCGGGTGCGGGGATTGACCCCCGGCGGCAGGGACGTCAAAGCGCGGATCGAAAGCGGGGAGAGGGGCTCCGGGAGAGGTTCGCCCGAGCGGGCTTCGCCCTCGAAAAGGGTACGCTGCAATAGAGGCCGGCGAGTACGCCAGGAACCGGTCGGCATGCGTTCCACGTCCGCCGCGCCGCGCAGCGCATGGGTGCGCTCCAGGGTGAATACCCACGTGAGGTCGGAGGGTTCCTGGAGACTGCGGTAGCGTACTTGAGCTGGCTGGGGCGAGGCGTCGAGCATGGGGTTCGCTGCCCGCCACGAAGAGGGTTTCCAGCTGCGACCGTCGTAGACTTCGAGCACCGGACCTCGCCAGTAGCGAGGGGTGGGTAGCCGTCCTTCCAGGACTTCGACGACGAAGGCGATCTCGTCGGATCGGGCAAGGCTTGCGATGCTGCCCGCTTCCATCGTCTCGGACATTCCGGTGCGTCCGGCACGAGCGTCGGCGGGCAGTCCCCACAGTGGCCCGGGAACGCGCGGCACCAGCACGAACAGAAGCATGGCGAGCGGTAGCGCCCAGAGCATCGCACGGCCGGCGTCCCGATCCGCCAGAGCGAGAGGGGCCGGAAGGATGGGGGAAACCGTCAGTCGGGCGCAGGCGAGCAGGACGAGACCCGCCCCGCTGAATGCCACCAGCGCGTGCAGCGGCGTTTGCCCGCGCAAAAATACGGCCGTGAGCAAAAAGAGAGTGAGTACGGCGACGGTGCGTTCGTCTCGCTCGGTGCGCGCCTCGAGCCACTTGACCCACACCAGCAAGGCGACGAGGGCGACTCCGGGCTCTTGGCCGAACCAGTAGCCATATTGCCAACGCACGACGAGTGCGCAGGCCAAACCCGTCAGCCACAGACGCCAACCGCCGAGTGCTCCCAGCTCTCGGCGCCGGCGCAGGAACCAGACGAAGGCAAGCAGGGCGACTCCGGCTTGGATGCCGAGAGGAAATTCGACGAATTGGCTCCCCAAGGCGAGCACGAGCGCCAGCGCGAGCGGTGCGGCGGCGGTACCGGCAAGGCGGCCTGTGAGCCGGTTCAGTCTGCGCAACAGTCGGGCGATCGGAGCGGACTCGCTCATGAGGTTTCCGATGGAAAAAGTGCCAGACGGCGGAGCACGGCGTGAAGATGGGATTCGCCCCGGTTGGGGGGTACGATGATGCCTGGTAATTCCACGCCGAAAGCCAGTCCTTGGCGATGGGCGGCGAGCACCCAGGCGCACAGACGTGAGAGGCGCGATTCCGTCTCGCCTGCGCTGAGCGTGTCGCTCCAGCGCAGCAACACGGAGCCACTGGCGGGGGATTCTCTGCGGGCCAGCATGCGCGGACCGCCGCGGGCGACGATCTTCCACACGATCCGCTGCAACGGCTCGCCCATCCTCCAAGGTCGGAGGTCGTCGAAGTCTTCTTCCCCGGAGCGAAGGCGTCGAGCGTGTGCGCTCGCTCCGTCGGTCGTGGCCGCAGCGACGCTCCACGGTGGAGCCTCGGGCTCGGGCCGGGGATAGACCCAGGCGGTGACCGTAGGCCAGAGCACCGTCCAGGCGCGGAACCAGCCGAAAGGGTGACGCGTGGCGACGGTGAGGCGTCCAAGGCGACGCAGGCCGCGCTGCCCGGCTTCCTGCTCGAGAAAAACCCGTACGGATCCCGCGGTAGGCGTGAGCACGGCGAAGGCGTGCGCATCGGGTGCACTGAGCGCCAAAGGACGCAAACGCGCCGTGTGGGCGCGTAGCGTGACCGGCCAGCGCACGTGTTCGCCGGCGAAAACGGCTTCGGGTTCGCTCACCTCGATCGTCATGCCACGCAGCGTGGCGGCGGTGGAAGGAATCGCCACGACCGCAACGGCCGCAAGCCAGAAGACGAGGGCGTGACCCAGGGAAAGGAGGTAGTTGATGGAGAGCAGCCAGAGCACGACTAGCGCAAGGGCGAATCCCATCCCGGCCGCGGTAGGGAGGATGTAGAGGGTGCGGTGGGTGACGGTGAGCGTGCCTTCGGAGGCGGAAGCGCGGCGGCGCTGCCAGCGCTCCAGCCAGTTGCGCCAGATCGAAACGGCACGCAGGCTCATGGCACCGGCACCGTGGAGAGAATTCGCAGGGCCGTGTTCGTGCAGGCTTCGCGTTCGCCACTGCGCAGCACCAGGCGATGGGCTGTGGCGGCGACGAACACTGCTTGCACGTCTTCGGGCAAGACGAAGTCTCGGCCCGCGAGGAAAGCATGGGCACGGGCCGCGGCGAGCAGGGCAAGCCCCCCGCGGGGGCTCAAGCCTAGCCTTACGCCCGGATGCGTGCGCGTCTCCTGTACGAGTGAGAGCACGTAGTCGAGGAGCGCCTCGCGCACCGTCAGGGAACGCACGTTGGCTTGCCAGGCACGCAACTCGGTGGCGTCCGCCAACGGGCGCAGGGCGGCCAAGGCCGCGGCGCCGCCTTCGCCGGCCAGCAGGCGTTTTTCTACTTCCGGCGGCGGATAGCCGATTTCCAGGCGCAGCAGGAAGCGATCCAGCTCGCTCTCCGGCAAGGGGTAAGTGCCCACCTGTTCGAGGGGGTTCTGCGTGGCGATGACGCAGAAAGGTTCGGGCAGGGCGTGTGTGACTCCGTCGATGGTTACCTGGCGCTCGGCCATCGCTTCGAGCAGGGCGCTCTGCGTCTTGGGCGAGGCGCGGTTGAGCTCGTCGGCGAGCAGTACTTGATGAAAGATCGGTCCCGGCACGAAACGCAGCTCGCGCCCGACTTCGTCGAAGACCGAAAGACCAAGCAAGTCGGAAGGCAGGAGGTCGTTCGTGCCCTGGACGCGTCCGAAGTCGAGTCCGAAGACACGGGCAAGCGCCTGTGCCAGAGTCGTCTTGCCGACGCCGGGCAGGTCTTCGAGGAGGAGATGCCCGCCGGCGAGCAGCCCGGCGAGCGCCAGGCGAATCGTTTTCTCTTTTCCCAGGAGCACGGATTCCAGGGCGCGACGGATCGTACGAAGACGTTCGTGGAGCGGAGTGGTCGAGGGGCTCATCGGAGGGAGATTGCCAGCCGGGGGGAAAGACCCGATAATAGCCGATACGGACGGGCCAGAGGGAGGAGACGGTCTCGGGAGCTCGTCCGCTCACGGAGGGGATCCCCACGATGACGATGACCGCCCTGATCACCCATCGCGATTGCGCCTTGCACGAGATGGGCTCCTATCACCCCGAATGTCCCGAGCGGCTGGCGGCGATCCAGGATCGGCTGATCGCCACCGGCCTCGACCAGTATCTCGTCTATTACGATGCCCCCCTGGCCGAGCGTGAGCACTTACTGCGGGCGCACACCGCCGAATATCTCGACGCGCTCTTTGCCAGTGCCCCGGAAAAAGGCTTGGTGCACCTCGACCCGGACACCGCCATGAATCCGCACACCCTGCGCGCGGCGTTGCGCGCGGCCGGCGCCGGTGTACTCGCCGTCGATCTGGTGATGAAGGGGGAAGTGGAGAACGCTTTTTGCCTCGTGCGTCCGCCTGGTCATCACGCCGAACGCGCCAAGGCCATGGGGTTTTGTTTCTTCAACAACGTGGCGGTGGCAGCCCTGCACGCGCTGGAAGCCCACGGGCTCGAACGCGTGGCCATCGTCGATTTCGACGTGCACCACGGCAATGGCACCGAGGACATCTTCCGCGACGATCCTCGGGTGGTGATGGTGAGCATCTTCCAGCATCCGTTCTATCCCTATAGCGGTACCGAGGACACGCCCAAACACATGGTCAACGTACCGGTACCGGCGGGAACCCGGGGCGACGCCTTTCGTCAAATCGTTTGGGACCTTTGGATACCCGCTTTACGCGAACACCAGCCGCAGATGATCTTCATCTCGGCCGGGTTCGATTCTCATTACGAAGACGATATGGGCAGTCTGGGGTTCGTCGAGAACGATTACGCATGGGTGACGCAACAACTCGTCGATGTCGCGAAGGAGTGTGGGCATCGGCGCATCGTCTCGACGCTCGAAGGTGGGTACAATCTATCTTCGCTCGCACGCGCGGCCGTCGCCCATATCAAGGCGCTCGCGGAAAGCTGAGTCTCCAACGTACAATACAACCTTTGCGCAATTCTTTGCAGGAACCGCTCGCATGAACCGCATCACCGGCTCACTGGTCGCGATCGTCACCCCCATGCACGAAGACGGCAGCCTCGACTGGGAGCGATTCAAATCCCTGATCGATTGGCACATCACCGAAGGGACCGACGCCATCGTCGTGGTCGGCACTACGGGCGAATCGCCCACCGTGTCGTTCGAGGAACACGTCGAGCTCATTCGTGTGGCCGTGGCGCACGCCGCCGGGCGTATTCCCATCATCGCCGGTACGGGGGCCAATTCCACGAGCGAGGCGATTTACCTCGCCCAGGCGGCGCAGGAGGCAGGAGCCACGGCGCATCTCTCGGTCGTGCCGTATTACAACCGTCCGACGCAGGAGGGGCTCTACCGCCATTTTCGTGCCATCGCGGAAGCGGTGGATCTGCCGATGATCCTCTACAACGTGCCGGGGCGCACCGTGGCCGATCTGGCCAACGACACGACTTTGCGTCTGGCGCAGATTCCCAACATCGTCGGCATCAAGGATGCCACCGCCAACCTGGATCGTGCGTGCGATCTCATCGACCGGGCGCCCGAGGGGTTCCTCCTCTACTCGGGCGACGACATGACGGCGATGGCTTTCATGCTGCTCGGCGGCCACGGCACGATTTCGGTCACTGCCAACGTCGCCCCCCGCTTGATGCACGAGATGTGCACGGCGGCGGTGGCGGGCGATGCCATACGGGCACGCGAGTGCAACCGCCGCCTGGTCGGCCTGCACCGCGACCTCTTCTGCGAGGCCAATCCCATTCCGGTGAAATGGGCGCTGGCGCGCATGGGTCGGATCGCCGATGGCATCCGTTTGCCTCTCACCACGCTCTCGCCGGATTACCACGACCGCGTCCGCGCTGCCCTGGCGCGCGCTGGCATTACTCTCTCGCTTTGAATTCTGGAAACGACTGCATGAAGCCTTTCTTCTCACGCGAACTGGCCGGCTCGCTCGCGGCGCTGGCGGCCGTCGGCGTGCTCTCCGGTTGCAGCAGCAATGAGCTGCTCCAAGGCAAAAAAATCGATTACCGCAGTGAGCAGAAGGTGGCACCGCTCGAGGTGCCGCCCGATCTCGTCTCTCCGGCTAAGGAAGACCGTTTCGTCGTGCCGACCACGGCGGGAAAGGGGGGGGCCACGTTCTCGACCTACGTCGCCGAGCGCAACGCGCCCAAAGACGCCTCGCAGCGCGAAGTGCTGGTCGAGCCGAAGGCGGGGATGCGCATCGAGCGCGCCGGCACGCAGCGCTGGCTCGTGGTCGAGGGCACGCCCGATGCACTTTGGCCGAAACTGCGGGATTTCTGGCTCACGATGGGCTTTTCGCTGGCGGTCGACCGGCCCGACATCGGCGTGCTCGAAACCGATTGGGCGGAGAACCGCGCGAAAATCCCCCAAGACTTCATCCGCAATACGCTCGGCAAGCTCATCGACAGCCTCTACTCCACGCCCGAGCGCGACAAATTCCGCATGCGCATCGAACCGGGCAAGAAGCCGGGTGAGATCGAGATCTACATCTCGCATCGCGGCATGCAGGAGATTTACCCGACCGAGGCCAAAGACCGTACCATCTGGCAACCGCGTCCGCCCGATCCCGATCTGGAGGCCGAGATGTTGCGCCGCCTCATGGTCTACCTCGGAGTCAAGGAAGAGCAAGCGCAGCAGATGCTGGCGCAAGCTCGGCCCAACCTGCGCGCGCGGCTCGAAACCGATGGCAATGTCGCCCGCCTCGTCGTCGACGATAACTTCGACCGGGCATGGCGACGCACGGGGCTGGCGCTGGATCGGATCGGCTTTACCGTCGAGGATCGCGATCCGGCGGAGGGTATCTACACCGTGCGCTATCTCGATCCGGACTTCGATAGCGGCCAGAGCGGTGGCTGGCTATCGCGTCTGGCCTTTTGGCGAGGCAGCGACAAGCCGCAGCAGAATACCCAGTATCGGGTGAGCGTTTCCGGGCAGGGGGACAAGTCCGTGGTTCAGGTACTGACTCTGGACAGCCAGCCCGATACCTCGAAGACGGCCAAGCAGATCCTCGAACTGCTCTACGAAGAACTGCAGTAGGGTCGATGGATCGGGTCCGCATCGAATCGCTCGACCTCGAGGGCCGTGGCGTGGCGCACGTCGAGGGCAAGGCCGTCTTCATCGAAGGGGCGCTGCCCGGCGAGCTGGTCGAGTTCACCATAGTGCGGCGCCGTCCGAGCTACGAGCTGGGGCGGCTCACGCGGGTGGTTCGCCCTTCCAGCCAGCGCGTGGCGCCGCGTTGCCCGCACTTCGGCGTGTGCGGCGGCTGCGCCTTGCAGCACTTCGAACCGGCGGCGCAGGTGGCGGCCAAGCAGCGGGTGCTGGAAGACGCGCTGTGGCACATCGCTCGCGTGCGTCCCGCCCGGCTGCTCGCGCCGATCCACGGGCCTTACTGGGGCTACCGTAGCCGCGCGCGCATCGGGGTGCGCTTGGTGCCGAAGAAAGGCGGCGTGCTCGTGGGGTTTCGCGAGCGCAAGAGTAGCTACATTGCTGACATGACGCGCTGCGAGATCCTGCCGCCGCACGTCTCGGCGCTGCTGCCGACGCTGCGCACCCTCATCGGCGAGCTCTCTTGCCCCGACCGCATCCCCCAGCTGGAAGTGGCGGTGGGGGACGACGGGACCACCGTCCTCGTCTTTCGCCATCTGGTGCCGTTGCTGCCGGTCGATTTGGAGGCACTCCGCGCCTTCGGGGCGCGGCACGGGGTGCAGGTGTGGTTGCAGCCGAAGGGGCCGGATTCGATCGTCCCGCTCTTCCTCGGCGAGGGGCGGCCTCTGGCCTACCAGCTGCCCGAGTTCGGCCTGACGCTGCGGTTCACGCCCACCGATTTCACCCAGGTGAACGTGGCCGTCAACCGCTTGCTGGTGCGCCGCGCGATCGACTTGCTGGAGCCCTGCCCGGGCGAGCGCATCGCCGATTTCT
This sequence comes from Tepidiphilus sp. J10, assembly GCF_006980785.1. Classification (NCBI taxonomy): domain Bacteria; kingdom Pseudomonadati; phylum Pseudomonadota; class Hydrogenophilia; order Hydrogenophilales; family Hydrogenophilaceae; genus Tepidiphilus; species Tepidiphilus sp. J10. The sequence goes on along the minus strand of NZ_SBHP01000004.1, from coordinate 50,554 downwards.
TCTGCGGGCTGGGCAACTTCAGCCTGCCGATCGCCCGCCGGGGCGCGCAGGTGCTGGGCATCGAGGGTTCGGAGGCGCTGGTGGCGCGCGCCCTGGAGAATGCGCATACGAACGGCCTGGCCGAACGCTGCCGGTTCGATGCCGCCAACCTCTTCACCGTCACGCCCGACAGCCTCGCCGCGCTCGGTGCCTTCGACAAGTGGCTGGTCGATCCGCCGCGCGACGGGGCGATCGAGCTCGTCAAGGCGATCGATCCGGCCCGGGGGCCGCGGCGCATCGTCTATGTCTCGTGCAATCCGGCCACGCTCGCGCGCGACGCGGCGGTGCTGGTGCATGAGAAAGGCTATCGGCTGGAATCGGCCGGGGTGGCGAACATGTTCCCGCACACGGCGCACGTCGAGTCGATCGCGCGCTTCGAGCGGGAAGGCTGAGGGCAGGCGGTGCAACGGGAGGCGGCGCGGCGCAAGAACGAGGGGGGATGGCGACATGCCTTCGTCGCCTTCGTCTATTCCTGGCGAGGCTTGCGCGCGGCTTGGTGCCACGAGGTGGCGTTCCGCCAGGAGGTGATCGTCTTTGTGCTCGCTTTGCCGGCGGCCTGGCTTTTGGGCCGCACTTCGTCCGAGCGGGCGTTGCTGGTTGCCGTGACCTTGGCGGTGCTGGTCGTGGAGTTGCTCAATTCGGCGATCGAAGCGGTGTGTGATCTGGTGCATCCCGAAGCCCATCCGCTGGTGGCGCGGGCGAAGGATCTGGGAAGTGCCGCCGTGCTGCTGTCGATTGCGTGCGCCGCACTCGTATGGGGTGGGGTGCTGTGGCTGAGGTTCGTGGGTGGGTGACGGAAGGGGATATCGATGGCGGGGATGACTTGGTGGGAAGCGGCGCTCTTGGGACTGGTGGAAGGGGCGACGGAATTCTTGCCGATCTCGTCGACGGGACACCTCATCATCGTGCAGGATCTGCTGGGACACACGGACGAGGCGAGCAAAGTTTTCAACGTGGCGATCCAGCTCGGGGCGATTCTGGCCGTGTGCTGGTATTACCGCGATCGGCTCTTCAGAGTGGCCCGGGGCGTGGGGCATGATCCCGCTGCACGGCGTTTCCTCGTCAATCTTTGTGTCGCTTTTTTGCCTGCGGCAGTGATCGGGCTCTTGGCGCACAAGGCGATCAAGGCGCATCTCTTCAACCCTCCGATGGTGGCACTCGCGCTGGCGTTGGGGGCTGTGATCATCTTCGTGGTGGAGCGATGGCGACCCGCACCGCGCATCCATAGCGTCGACGACATGCGGATACGCGATGCCTTGAAAGTGGGGTTTGCGCAGAGCTTGGCCTTGATCCCGGGCACCTCGCGCTCGGGGGCGACGATCATCGGCGGAATGGCGTTCGGTCTGTCGCGCCGGGCAGCGACGGAATTCTCGTTCTTCCTGGCGATCCCGACGATGTTCGCGGCGGTGATCTATGATGTGGCGAAGAACTGGTCGATGCTCAACGCAGACGATCTCGCTGCGATCGCCGTGGGTTTTGCCGTGGCCTTCGTTTCGGCCTTGGCGGCGGTGCGCTTCCTGCTCGGATTCATCGCGCGTCACTCGTTCATCGGTTTCGCGTGGTATCGCTTGGCGTTGGCTTGCGTGGTTTGGGTCTATTTTGCCGCTTGAGACAAGTCGATCGCACGGGTGAGTTCGCTTACCAGCGCGTGGCGTCGTTGCGCAGATTCGAGCGCCTCGCCGCGAATGAGGAAGGTGTCTTCGGCACGCTCGCCCAGCGTGTCGATGCGTGCCATGTCGATGGCGATCCCGTGACGTGCCAGGGTGCGCACGATTTTATAGAGCAGCCCGGGCTGATCGATGGCGGTGACGTTGAGGACGTAGTGTAGACCCCGTTCGTCTGGATTGAGGTGGATTTGCGGGGTAAAGGGGAAGTGGCGTACCAGCCGTGGGAGGCGCCTGCTGCCGAGATCGGGCTCGGGGGGAGAGCCCGGCTGGCTCAGCCGACGCGGGAGCTCGTATTCGAGTAAGGGCAAGAGTTCGCGCGCCGGCAGATCGTTCGGAGGCCGTAGCACGAAGCTGTCGAGCGCGTGGCCGGCATGGGTGGTGTGGATTTTCGCTTCCCAGACTTCGAGCCCGAGCTGAGCGAGGTAGGCGATGAGCCGCAAGAGCAGCTCGGGGGCATCGCGCGTATAGACCATGAGCTGGATGCCGCTGCCCTCGCCGTCGGGCAGCAGCCGGGCGCGCACCACCGGTGCTTCCTGTTGGAAACGGCCGTAGAGGATGCGGGTGTGCCAGGCGATCTCTTCGGCGGAATGACGTAGGAAGTAGGCGGTGTCGAGCGTGCGCCAGAAAGGGGTCTCGGCTTCCGGCCGAAGGCCGTGGAAGCGCAGCAGGCGGCGGGCTTCTTCGAGCCGGACGGTGAGCGGATCGTGCGCGAGCCCCTGACGGCGCTGGCGCAGATGGCGGCGCGTCGCTTCGAACAGATCGTGCAGCAGGCGCTCTTTCCACGGAGTCCACACTTTGGGGCTGGTGCCGCGGATGTCGGCGTGGGTGAGGAGGTAGAGGGCGATGAGGCGACGTTCGTCCCCCACCAGGGCGGCGAAGCGCGCCACGACCTCCGGATCGCTGATGTCTTCTTTTTGCGCGGTGCGCGACATGTCCAGATGATGGCGCACGAGCCAGACGACGAGTTCGGCGTCTGACGAATCGAGCCGGTGTTCGCGGCAGAATCGTTCGGCCTCTTCCGCGCCGATGAGACTGTGATCCCCGCCCCGTCCCTTGCCGATGTCGTGAAAGAGTGCGGCGAGATAGAGTAACCAGGGTTGCCCGAACTCGAACATGAGCGCGTTCATCGCGGGGTATTCGTGCGCGTGCTCGCCCATGGTGAAGCAGCGCAGGTTGCGCACGACCATCAGCGTGTGGGTGTCGACGGTGTAGGCGTGGTAGAGGTCGTACTGCATCTGGCAGATGATGCGCCGCCAGGGTGGGAGGTAGCGCGAGAGAATGCCGAATTGGTTCATCCTCCGCAGGCCATGCACGATGCCGCGGCGCTGGCGCAGCAGGTCGAGGAAGAGTGCCTGGTGGCGGGGTTCGAGGTGATAGGCGTCGTCGATGAGCTCGCGGTGTGCCCACAGCAGACGCAGGGTGCGGGCGGTGAGGTCGGTGAGCTCGCTTCTTTGGGCGAGCAGCAGGAAGACTTCGAGGAGCGCTTCCGGGTGACGTACGAAAGTGTCCTCGCTCACCACGTCGAGCCGGTCGCCCCGCTGCTGGAACCGCTCGTTGATGGGGAAGGGCAGGCGCTGGCGTTCGGGAAAGAGCGCTTCGGCGAAAGTAGCCATGAGGATGGCGTTGACCTGTAACACCTGCTTCACGGTGAGGTAGTACCGCTGCATGAAGACTTCGGCCGGGCGACGACCATCCTGTCCGGCAATGTCCAGGCACTGTGCGAGTTTTTCTTGATGATCGAACAATAAGCGGTCTTCGGCGCGGCGTGCGAGTAAGTGTAAATGGATGCGCACACGGGCGATGAAACTCTGGCAGCGCGACAGCGCCTGCGCTTCGGCGGAGGTGAGCAGACCTTTGGTGGCGAGCGCCGCCCAGCCGCCCCGATAGCCGAGCGCCCGGGCGATCCAGATGAGGAGCTGCAGGTCGCGCAATCCGCCGGGGTGTTCCTTGCAATTGGGCTCGAGCGCGAAGGGTGAGCCGAGCATGCGGGCGTGGCGCTGTTCCTGTTCCTGGCGCTTGGCTTCATAAAAGGATCGTGGGTCGAGCCAGGTACGGTAGCGTTCGCGGAACGCGTGGTAGAGCGTGCGCGAGCCGGCAAGCAGCCGCGTTTCTAGGAGCGTGGTGGCGACCGTGATGTCCTCGTCGGCGAGCGCGAGCGACTGCTCGATCGTGCGCACGCTCGCCCCGACCTGCAAGCCCACGTCCCACAGCGCCGCCACGAGCGCGTGCACCCGTGCCTCGTCTTCGGCATCCGCCGTTTGGGCCAGCAGGATGAGGACGTCGATGTCGGAGTGGGGATAGAGTTCGCCGCGGCCGTAGCCGCCCACGGCCAGGAGCGCCGCGCCGCGCGGCAAGGGGTGGGTTTCGAGTAGGCGACGCAGGGTTTCGTCGACCAGGTGCGCATGGCGCGCGAGGTAGCGCGCCGGGGAGAGGGTGGATGCGAGAAAGGCGCGTGCGAGCGCTTCGCGCCCGCTGGCGAGTTCATCCTTGAGCGGGGCGAGGTTTTCAGCCGATGAAACCATGGCCAAAACGCTCGCGCACGATCTCTGGTGGCGGCGGACAGCCGGGCGAGACGGTGAGCACTTCCACGCCGGTGTCGGTGACCAGCACCGCGTGTTCCCATTGCGCCGAGAGGCTGCGATCCTTGGTGATGACGGTCCAGCCGTCGGGCAGCACCGAGGTGGCCGCGCGTCCGGCGTTGATCATCGGCTCGATGGTGAAGATCATGCCAGGCTCGAGTTCGATGCCGGTGCCGGGTTTGCCGTAGTGCAACACCTGCGGGTCTTCGTGGAACTTGCGCCCCACGCCGTGGCCGCAGTATTCGCGCACCACGGAAAACCCATGGCGCTCGGCGTGGCGCTGGATGGCGGCGCCGATGTCGCCCAGGCGCGCGCCGGGCCGTACCTGGGCGATGCCCAGCCACATGCATTCGAACGTCACTTCCACCAGGCGCTTGGCGAGGATGCTCGTCTCGCCGCCTACGACGAACATGCGGCTGGTGTCACCATGCCAGCCGTCCTTGATGACGGTGATGTCGATGTTGAGGATGTCGCCTTTTTTCAGTTTCTTCGGCACGGGGATGCCGTGGCAGACGACGTGGTTGACCGAGGTGCAGATCGACTTGGGGTAGGGCCGGCTGCCGCCGCCGGTGTAGTTGAGCGGCGCCGGGATGGTGCCCTGGACGTTGACCATGTAGTCGTGGCAGAGCCGATCGAGCTCTTCCGTGGTGACGCCCGGCTGCACGTAGGGGGCGATGTAGTCGAGCACTTCGGCGGCCAGGCGCGAAGCGAGTCGCATCTTTTCGTGGTCTTCGGGATTGGTGTAGATGGCCATCGTTGGTTCGTTTCCGGTCAGACGCCCTGTTTGAGCGAGGCTTCGATGAATCCATCGAGATCGCCGTCGAGCACGGCCTGGGTGTTGCCCACCTCATAGCCGGTGCGTAGGTCTTTGATGCGCGACTGATCGAGCACGTAGGAGCGGATCTGGTGCCCCCAGCCGATGTCGCTTTTGCTCTCTTCGAGCTTTTGCTGCTCCTCGCGGCGCTTGCGCAGTTCGTGCTCATAGAGGCGGGCGCGCAGCATGGACATGGCCGCGGCCCGGTTCTTGTGCTGGGAGCGGTCGTTCTGGCATTGGACGACGATGCCGGTGGGCAGGTGGGTGATGCGTACGGCCGAGTCGGTCCGGTTGACGTGCTGCCCGCCGGCGCCCGAGGCGCGGTAGGTGTCGATGCGCAGATCCGCCGGGTTGATTTCGATCTCGATGGAGTCGTCGACTTCGGGGTAGACGAAGACCGAGGCGAAGCTGGTGTGACGCCGGGCGTTGGAGTCGAACGGGCTCTTGCGCACCAGCCGGTGTATACCCGTTTCGGTGCGCAGATGCCCGTAGGCATAAGGGCCGTTGACCTTGATGGTCGCGCTTTTGATGCCGGCCACTTCCCCTTCGGACTCTTCGAGCAGTTCGGTCTGGAAACCCTTTCGTTCGCAGTAGCGCAGGTACATGCGCTCGAGCATCGCCGCCCAGTCCTGGGCTTCGGTGCCGCCGGCGCCGGCCTGGATCTCGATGAAGCAGTTGCCCGGATCCATCGGGTCGGAGAACATCCGGCGCAGTTCGAGCTCGTGCAGCTTCGCATCCAGCGCGTCGACCTCGGGGATGAGCTGCTCGAGCGAGGCCTCGTCGTTTTCTTCATTGGCGAGTTCGAAGAGCTCGGCGAGCGCCTGGGCCGAGTCGGCCACTTCGTCGAGCGTCAGGACGACGTCTTCGAGTTCGCGCTTTTCCTTACCGAGTTTTTGGGCCTGCTCGGGGTCGTTCCACACCGCCGGGTCTTCGAGGGCGCGGTTGACTTCTTCGAGCCGGCTTTTCTTCTCGGCGTAGTCAAAGATACCTCCGTAAGTCGGCGCCGCGCTCGGCGAGGCCATGGATTCGGGCTTCGAGTTCGTTGATCGCTTGGGCGTCCATCGTTTCTCCTGGAAAATGAGTAAAAATTTTGCTCGGGGATTATACGCTGCCGGCTTCGACCTCGGCCGGACGGGCGAGTTCGATCTGTAATCGCAGCCGCTCGACGCCGTTCCACGCATCGCGTATGGGACGGTAGGCGAGCTCGACCTCGGAGGGCAGCGGTTCGGCATGGCCGAAGAAGATCGCCTCGCACGATTGGCGGGCACGGCGCAGCTTGAGCTGCAGGTGCGCGTCCTTGAGGAGGCGCTGTTCGGTGACCGTGAAGGCGTCGAGAAAGACCGGCGGGGGGAAACCCTGTCCCCAGACTTCGCCCTCGAGCCGGCCGACGGTGGCGAGCGTGAGCGCTTCGAGCGGAAGCGACCCGTCGGTGGGCAGCTCCGCCACGCCCAGCGCTTCGGTGCCGATCGTGTGCGCCGCCTCTTCGAACGCCTGCTCGAAGCGGGCGAGGTCGGCGGCGCGCAGGGTCACCCCGGCGGCCATGGCGTGTCCGCCGAAGCGCAGTAACAGCCCGGGGTGTTTCTTGCTGATCCAGTCCAGCGCATCGCGCAAGTGCAGTCCGGGGACGGAGCGCCCGGAGCCCTTGAGCAGATCTTCATCGCCCGGAGCGAAGGCGAAGACGGGGCGATGGTAGCGCTCCTTGATGCGCCCGGCGACGATGCCGATCACGCCCTGATGCCACTCGGGGTGGAAGAGCGTGAGGGTGGCGCGTCCCTCGAGCGCGAGGGCATCGAGCGCGAGCTCGGCCTGCTCGCGCATCTGCGCTTCGATGCCGCGCCGCTCCCGGTTGATGTCTTCGAGCCGCTGGGCGAGTTCCAGCGCGCGGCTCGGGTCGTCCTCGAGCAGGCAGGCAATGCCCAGGCTCATGTCTTCCAGCCGTCCGGCGGCGTTGAGGCGGGGGCCGAGAAAGAATCCCAGATCCTGGGCGGTGGCGCGGGCGGGGTCTCGTCGGGCCACCTGGAAGAGGGCGCGCATGCCCGCCTGCATCCGGCCGGCGCGGATGCGGCTCAGCCCCTGGGTGACGAGGATGCGGTTGTTGTGATCGAGCCGTACGACGTCGGCGACCGTTCCCAGAGCGACGAGGTCGAGCAAGTGTGCAAGATTGGGTTCGGGGCGGGCCGCGAACGCGCCGCGGTGGCGCAGCTCGGCGCGCAGGGCCAGCATCACGTAGAAGACGACTCCCACGCCGGCGATCGCCTTGCTGGGGAAGTCGCAGCCAGGCTGATTGGGATCGACGATGGCGTCGGCTTCGGGCAGGACGTCGCCGGGAAGGTGGTGGTCGGTGATCACGAGGCTCATGCCGAGCGCCCGGGCGGCCGCAGCCCCTTCGACGCTGGCGATGCCGTTGTCGACCGTGATGAGCACGTCCGGTGCGAAACGTTCGGCGGCGAGCGCCACGATCTCGGGCGAGAGCCCGTAGCCGTAGGTGAAGCGGTTGGGAACGAGGAAATCGGCCCGGGCCCCTAGGGCGCGCAGCGCGCGTACGGCCACGGCGGTGGCGGTGGCACCGTCGCAGTCGTAGTCGCCGACGACCACGATGCGCGCCTGTGCTTCGATTGCATCGGCCAACAGCTCGGCCGCCTCGCGCGTGCCTTTCATCGCCTCGGGCGGCACGAGGCGTGTGAGCGCCGTGTCGGTCTCGGCGGGGTGCTCGATGCCGCGGGCGGCGTAGAGGCGGGCGAGCAGGGGGTCGATGCCGGCTTCGAGCAGTCGCTCCAGGGCGCGGCGCGGCGTGGGGCGGACGGTGGGACGGGGGGTCATTGGGCGGTTTCCTCCAGCAGCCGCGCGAGTGTGTGCGGGCGGCGAAACAGGCGGCGCAAAGGAGCGAGGCGGCGGCGCGATGGGGTGATCTCCAGGCGCACACTCGCCTTGTCGCCGGGCAGCAGGAGCGAGAGGCGCGGCAGGCGGGCTTCGAGCCCGGCGAGCCAGTCGCGATCGAGGGTGGTGAGGGCCGTGCGCCAGGCGGTGAGGTCGAGCCGGCGGCAAGGGGCTTCGGCGGCATCGAGGAGCGCCACGTCGAATTCCTGCCCCGTGTCGTGCCCGGCGAGCACGAGGTCGTGTCCGGCGGCGCTCGCCCAGCCGCGTGCGAGGGGATCGAGCGTATCCATGCCGAGCACGCGGCGGAAGGGGACGGCGTTCGCCGCGGGCTGTTCGTTGCCCCACAACCACAGAGAATCGAGGGTGGGCCATCCCCGGCGGCGGCGTTCAGCATTGACGGGATGTGCGTGCAGCCAGACCTGGATTTCGTTCATCAAGCGTCGCCAGCGCCGGGCGTCTTCCCCTTGTGGTAAAAGGAGGTCGAGCGAGCGGCCGGAGGCTTCGTCGAGCGGGACGAAACGCACCCCCTCGGCAGGAGCGGCGAGCCGCAAGTAGCCGCACTGCGGCGTGGCGAGCTCGAATCCCAGGATCCACTCTGGAGCGAGCTGCGTGAGCCAGGCAGAGAGATCGGAGGCCAGGGCAGCGGCTTCTTCAGAGTCGAGTCCCGCTTCGCTCGGCTCGGTGACGACAATGCGATCGCGCGCGAGCGTCAGCGTCACCGGGTCGGCGCACAGCAGGAAACCGCCGGGGGGCGCCCCTGCGTCACCCCGCCAGCGCAGCTCGGCGAGCGGGGCCGGTGCCGGTCCCAGCACGGTGGCAAGCGTTTCGCGGTATGATCTCGGCGATTCGCGACGGCAGGCGCCCACGGCGAGCCAGCGTTCGAGCGTGGGGTGCGCAACGCCGTCGAGCAGGCCGTGCGCGCCGGCATTGGGCCAGAGCAAGCCGGGGAGGACGACGGTCGGAATCATGGGGCGATTGTACCGTCGACGACGTGCCCCACGGAAAACGGAAAAGGAACGATGTACGAAGGGTTCATCGGCTGGCGCTATACGCGTCGGCAACGCGGCACGCGCGGGCGCAACGCGTTCGTGTCGTTCATCTCGCTGGTCTCCATGCTGGGCCTGATGCTGGGCGTGGCCGCCCTCATCGTGGTGCTGTCGGTGATGAACGGGTTTCAGGACGAACTGCGTCATCGCATCCTGGGGGTTGCCTCGCACATAGAGGTGTCGTCCCAGAGGGGGATGCTCGAAGCCTGGCCGGCGGTGCTCGATCGGGTGCGGCGTCATCCGGAGGTGCTCGGGGCTGCACCCTTCATCCAGGAACAGGCGATGGTGAGCGGCAATGGCCGTGTGCAAGGGGTAGGCGTGCGGGGCATCGAGCCCTCGCTCGAGCGTGGCGTCGCCCAGTTCGACGATTATCTGCGGGCGGGCAGCCTGGATGCCTTGCAGCCTCATTCCTACGGGATCATTCTGGGCACGGATCTGGCGCGACGCCTGGCCGTGGGGATGGGCGACGAGGTGACGCTGATCGCGCCCACGGCAACGACGACGATTGCGGGTGTCATGCCACGGGTGCGCGCCTTTCACGTGGTCGGACTCTTCGAGTCCGGCATGTATGAATACGACTCGGGGCTGGTGCTGGTGCATCTGCGCGATGCCCAGGCGCTCTATCGCTACGGCGAGGCGGTTACCGGGGTGCGCCTGAAAGTGCGCGACCTCTTCGCTGCGCCGGCTGTGGTGCGTCAACTCGCTCCGACGCTGCCCGCCGGCTTGTGGCTGCGCGACTGGACGCAGACGCACGCCAATTTCTTCCGCGCCGTGCAGCTGGAGAAAACGATGATGACCCTCATCCTCTTTCTCATCGTGGCGGTGGCCGCGTTCAACATCGTCTCGACCCTGGTGATGGCAGTACAAGACAAAACCGCCGACATTGCCATTCTGCGCACCCTCGGTGCCAGCCCGGCTTCCATCATGGCGATTTTCATCGTGCAGGGCACGACCATCGGCGTGCTGGGGCTGACGGCGGGGCTCGCGCTGGGGCTGGCGATCGCGCACCACCTCGACGTGGTGGTGCCGGCGCTCGAACATCTCACCGGGGCAACCTTGTGGAACAAGGAGATCTACTTCCTGAGCGAGCTACCCTCGAAGGTGCTCGCTGCCGACGTGCTGCGCGTGCTCACCGGTTCTTTCGTGCTCACCTTGCTCGCCACCCTCTATCCCAGCTGGCGCGCTTCGCGCCTGCAACCGGCCGAGGCGTTGCGCCATGAGTGAGACGACGATGACGCCCGACGCCCCGGTGCTGCAGGCGCAGGGGCTGAGCAAGGTGTACCTCGACGCCGGCGCACCGCTCACCATCCTCGAGGGCGTGGATTTGTCGGTTCAGGCTGGCGAGCGGGTGGCCATCGTCGGCGCCTCGGGCTCGGGCAAGAGCACCTTGCTGCACCTGCTCGGCGGGCTCGATCGACCGAGCAGCGGAGAAGTGCGCTGGTCGGGGCGGGCGGTGTTCGCGCTCGACGAGGCGGCACGCGGGCGGTTGCGCAATGCCATGCTCGGTTTCGTCTATCAATTCCATCATCTGCTGCCGGAATTCACCGCGCTCGAGAACGTGGCGCTACCGTGGATGATCCGGCGCCGGCCGAAGGCCGAGGCACTGGAGCGGGCCCGCGCGCTGCTGTGTGAAGTCGGGCTGGAGGCGCGCCTCGCGCATTTCCCGTCCCAGCTCTCGGGCGGTGAGCGCCAGCGCGTAGCGATCGCCCGGGCGCTGGTCACCGAGCCACTCTGCCTGCTCGCCGATGAGCCCACCGGCAACCTCGACCGGGCGAATGCCGAGCGCGTCTTCGAATTGCTGCTCGCGCTCACCCGCACGCGCGGCATGGCGCTGGTGGTCGTCACCCACGACGAGCGCCTGGCCGCCCGGCTCGACCGCCGGCTCGTGCTGGAAGCGGGGCGGCTGGTAGCAGTATGATGTAGTGATGTCAGCTCATCCCTGCTTCTTCCTGCTTCTTTTTAGGTGCAAGGGAAGTCGTCGCCATGCGATGGCGGCTCTGGCGTCGTTGCCACTGGTGAATCAGATGCCAGCGCCACCAGGCGCGCACGAGGAAATAGCCTGCAATGGCAAGCGTGCTTGCCAGCACGAAGAGGCCGAGAAAAAGCGGTGTCCCCAAGGAGGCCACCCAGGCGAACGCCTGATCCATCCATTCACCCAGGCTTTGCTCACCCCATTCGGGCGCGGGCTGGAATCCGCCGTTTTCTCGTCCGAGCAGGAAGCTTCCGATCTGGAAGGCGGCGAAATAGATCACGGGGATGGTGAAGGGGTTCGTATAGAGGGTGGTGAACACGGCGACCGGCAGATTGGCGCGAAAGAGGACGCACAGGAGCGCGGCCGTGAGCATCTGGAACGGTCCGGGGATGAGACCGCACCACAGGCCGATGGCCACACCCGCCGATACGGAGCGGCGGTTGATGTGCCACAGGCGCGGGTGGAGCAGGGTGTTGCGGAAAGGACGCAGCCAGCGGTTGTCGCGCACGACTTCGTGATTCGGCAGAATGCGTTTGAACCAGCGGCGCATGGGAACCTCAGGGCGAGGAGCGATCGAGCAAAAATTCCTCGACGATGGCGATCTGTTCCCGATCCATCAGCGCCGGGGCGTGGCCGACGCCGGGGATCTCGACCAGCTTGGCGCGCGGGCCGCGGCGGGTCATCGCCTCGGCGGTCTCGTGTGTGAGGAGGTCCGATTCGGCGCCGCGCAGCACCAGGGTGGGGCAGCGGATGGCGTCCCACAAGGCCCAGAGGTCGACGTCGAGTGCCGGCTGCGTCTGGAAGGGGACGGCAATGCCCGGGTCGTAGCGCAGCACCCAGCGGCCGTCCACGTCCTGGCGCACCGAATGTAAAGTGAGATGCCGCCACTGCGCGTCCGTGAGCGGCCCGAAGGGAGCGTGGATGCGCCGCAGGTAGGCTTCGGCCTCTTCCAGGCTGGCGAAGCGGGGCATTTCGCCCACGTAGCGCCCGATGCGTTCGAGCGAGGCGGCCGAGAGCACGGGGCCCACGTCGTTGAGCACCAGCTTGTCGATCGGGCTCATGGGCTGCGCGGCGAGCGTCATGCCGATCAATCCCCCCATGGAGGTACCGACCCAGTGCAGGGTCTTGGGGCGGATCTTGCCGAGCAGGGTGAGCATGTCCGAGACATAGAGCGGGATCGTGTAGTCGGTCTTCACGGTGAGCCAGTCGGAGAGCCCCCGGCCGACTACGTCGGGGCAAATGACCCGATAATAGGGTGCGAGCGCGCGGGCGAGTTCGTCGAAGTCGCGTCCGGTGCGCGTGAGACCATGCACGCACAGCAGCACCCTGGGGTTGGTAGGGTCGCCCCATTCGTAGTAGACCATACGGTGGATGCCGTGCGGGCCGACGCACATGATGTGATCGGTGCGCATTTCGGTGGGGTGGTCGGTGCGGCGCGGCGCAAATCCGCCGTCGGGGGTACGTGAGGCGGGGCGCGCGCCGGCGAGCCAGCGCTTGGCGCGTTCGAGCCAGTCGGCCAGACTCATGGGGAATGCTCCTCTTCGCAGGAAGGTTCTTGCCAGAGAGAATACCAGTAGCGCTGGGTTTGCGCACGCCAGGCACGCACCGTCGGCTCGTTCCTGCCGAAGAAGGCCGTGATCGCACCGTCGCGGTCGCTGCGCCACGCTCGTGCGCCGGCCTGACGCCAGGCCGTGGCGACCTCACAGGCTGGATGGTGGAAGCGATTGCGGTAGCCGACGGCATAGACGACATGGTGCGCACCCGTGGCCTCGATCCATTCGGGGGCAGAGCTCGTCTTGCTGCCATGATGCCCGGCGACGATGATCTCGGCGCGCAGCGCTTGCGCCGGCAAGGTGGCGATCAGATGACGTTCGCCGCGCAGGCTCAGGTCGCCCGACACGATCGCCGCACCGGCTTTCGTCTCTACGCGCAGCACGCAGGAGGCATCGTTGTCCCCGCGCCCTTTCCAGGGGTCGGCAAGGTCGGGATGGAGGATGGCAAAGCGCACGCCGTCCCATTCCCAGCGATCGTCGCGGCTGCAGGGTAGCGCCAGCGGATGGAGCGCCGCGAGGCCCGATTCATCCATGCCGCCGGCGAGCACGGAGGCCACGGGGACTACCCGCGCGAGCGCAGGCCAGCCGCCCACGTGGTCGTTGTCCGGGTGAGAGAGGATGACCCGATCGAGCCGGCGCACGCCTTGGGTGCGAAGATAGGGGACGAGCACGTGGCTGCCGGCGTCGAACCCGCCCTGCCGCGGGCCGGTGTCGAAGACGAGGTCGTGCGCGGCGGTCTGCACGTGTACCGCCAGCCCCTGTCCGACGTCGAGCACCGTGAGGCGTGCCTCTCCCGGTCCCGGGCGCGGCGGCTGCCAGAGGAAAATCAGGGAAAATCCGGCGAGCACGGCGAGCGCGCGCGCCGGCGTGCCGCGTGGCAGGAGCGCCCAAGCGATTGCGGCGGTAGCGGCGAGCACCACGGGCCACGGCGGAGGTGGCAGGCTCAGCATCGCACCGGGTATCGAGGCACAAAAACGCAACACCGCTTCGAGCGCGGCAATGCTCGCATCGAAGACGCCGACGAAAAATCCGGTGGGAAAGACGAGCACCAGCAGCGCGAGCGGGGTGACCACCCAGCTCACCCAGGGAATGGCGACCAGATTGGCCAGTGTGCCGAGTGCGGCGACGTTGCCGAACCAGCCGAGCACTACGGGCGCCAAAAGTAAGGTCATGCGCCATTGCAGCAGGACGAGGTCGCGGCCCGAGGCGAGCAGGGAGCGGTACCACGGTGGGGAGCCTACCAGGCTTGCCGACTCGGGCGCGAGCAGGTCCTGCGTCGAGGGCGAGCCTTGGACGATGATCGCGCCCATGGCGAGGAAAGAGAGCCAAAAACCGGGCGCGCCCACCGCCCAGGGATCGAAGACGAGCACCGCCCACAGGCTCAGCATCAACACCGACCAGGAAGAGACGAAACGTCCGCTGGCGAAGGCCAGCGCCGCCGCCATCAGCATCGTCACCGTGCGCTGCGTGGGTATTCCCAGGCCGGAGAGCGCCGCATAGGCGAGCGCCGCGAGCACGCCGGCGATCAATCCTACTTGCCGTGCCGGCAAGCGCAGCAGACGGGCGGGATCGCGTCGCCACAGCGCCGCCGCGATGCCGCCGGCGAGCAGCGCCACCAGCGTTACGTGGAGCCCCGAGATGCTGACCAGGTGCGCCGTGCCGGTGGCGGCGATCGTCTGCCAGGTATCATCGTCGAAACCGCCCCGCTCGCCGATCGCCAGCGCACCCAGCCAATCGCCGTGGCGCGCCCCCGTGCGTTCCAACCGTTGCCGTGCCGCCTCGCGCCAGCGCTCGAGCAGCACCCGCGGGGTCCAGACGGTGCCGGGAAGGGCCGTGGGCGGTGCCGTCACCCGGCCGGTGGCGCCGATACCCCGGGAAAACCAGAAAAACTCGCGATCGAAAACGCCGGCATCGGCGAGTCCGTGCGGCGGACGCAGGGTCACCCGCAGCCGCCAGCGCGAACCGGGCTGCCAGAAAGCATCGGGAAAAGGCGGGGCGTTTCGCGCCGCAGGAGCGAGTAACCACAGGGTGGACGGAACGCCCGCCGGAGCCTCGTCGACGGCGAAGGCGAAACGGCGACCGGTTTCATCGGCCGCCCCCAGAGCGCGCACGTAGCCCTCGACTGCGAGCTCACGCTCGGCGAGCGCTTCCGGCAGGCGGTCGGCCAGGCGCACCGCGCTGCGCCAGCCGCTCGAGGAGAAGGCGAGCAGGAAGGCGGCAAGCAGAATCAGCCCGTGCGCGCGCAGATCCGGCGCGTCGGGTGCTTCGCGCCAGCGCCGCCACCCCAGGACGAAGGCGAGCGCGCCGGCAAGGAACAGGGCCGAGAACGTCCCCCGGCCCGGCAGCGCCGGCAACAGGTGCAGCGCGACGCAACCGAGCAGCCAGCCGGGGGCGAGCGTGGCGATCACGGCTGACCATCCCGCCGGCGGTCAATGCAGGTAGCGTGGACCCGACGGCGTGTGATTGAGATCGTCGCTCTCGTTTGCCTCCTGGGCGGGCAGCTCGGCGTGTACCAATTCGCCCTCGGTATTGGGAAAGAGCGGAGCGCCGCAGTCGTCGCAGAATTCGAGCGGCAGGGTACGGCGCAAGGTCACGATGTCGTGGATGCCGACCGCCTTGAGGGTCTCCTGGATCTGCCGCTCCGCTTCGGCTTCGGTTTCGTCGGCGCCGAGCAGAGGCCAAGGAATGCCGTGCACCACCTGGCCGCCATGCTTGAGCGCGAGTCCGATGCGGTATTCGAATTCACCCTGGCTTTCGCAGGGTGCGACCACGGCGCGCAGATGGCTCGCGGCAATATTGGCTTCGGCGGCAAGAAAAGCGATCGCGGCGTGGATCGCGAAGGGGCGGGCGTCGCGGTTCGCCTTGCGCGATGCGGTGAAGTACGCGTCGGGCAATTCCGGTTCGGTGCCGCAGCCGGGCATGAGCTGGGCGAGCACCGGCCCGGCCTGTTTGCGCCATTGGGCAAACGCGAAATCCCGGTCTCCCTCTGCTTCCTGCCAGGTGAAGATGGGGTTTTCCTTGGGCACCGCAGCGGCCACCAAGACGTAGCGGATGTCGGAAAGAAAGACGGCCGACTCGGGCAGTGCATCGCGATCGACGGCATGATCGCGCTCGGCGAGCGCATCCTTGCCAGCAGCCAGCAGCCAACGCCGTGTGGCGACGAATCCCTCGGGCAGTTGGTCCGGGCTGAAGAGATAGTCGAAGATCGCGAATTTCACCCCGGCGGCGAAGACGTGCGCTCCCAGGTGTACCCGAAGGTTCTCGCGAACGGCCTGGGGAATGGGGCGGGCAGGGATCTGGAAACGTGACCAGGCGAGCACGGGAGCGGCTACCAGCACCAGGTCGTGGTTCTTGTCGAAGGCGGTGAGCGTTTCGGCCTCCGAGTCGAGCACGTCGCTCAACTCTTCGTAAGCCTGTAGCTCACTTTGGTAGAGGTGGTCGAGGGCGCGTTCGATCGCGATTTCGTTCCCGGCTTCGAGCAAGGCGCGTACCGCTTCGCCGAGCAGTCGTTCCCAGTAGCGATCTTCGATGCGGCTGCCAGAATGGGCCAACCCTTTGGCGAGCCAACTCAGGCGCTCGGCTTCGCGCGGCAGGCCACTCGGGCGGGGAATGCGGGTTTTCTTCTTCATGGTGTCGCTCCAAAAACCCGTCTCACAGATCGGCGTATTTTTGCATTTTTTGCAGGTGCTGCATGATCACGGCAGCGATTTCCTCGATCGATTTGGTCGTCGAATCGATCCATGGAATCCCTTCGCGGCGCATCAGCGCCAAGGCTTCTTCCACTTCCTTGCGGCAGTTCTCCAATGAAGCATAGACGCTGTTGGGACGTCGCTCCTCGCGGATCTGCGCCAGACGCTCCGGGGCGATCGTCAGGCCGAAGAGCTTGCGTCGATGGGTCTTGAGCGGCGCCGGCAGGGCTTTGCGCTCGAAATCCTCGGGGATGAGGGGGTAATTGGCCGCCTTCACCGCATACTGCATGGCCAGGTACAGGCTCGTCGGCGTCTTTCCCGAACGGGATACCCCGATGAGGATGATGTCGGCGTCGTCGAGCGTGCCGTCCTGCACGATTCCGTCGTCGTGCGAGAGAGCGAAGTTGATCGCCTCGATCCGGCGCTGGTAGCTGCGATTGTCGAGGATGCCGTGGAAACGCCCCACCGCGTGCGTGCTCGGCATGCCCAGCTCGCGCTCGAGCGGTCCGAGAAAGGTGCCGAACAGATCGACGATGTGCGCTTCGGCCCGGTGCAGTACGGCCACGACGGCAGGTTGCACCAGGGTGCTGAAGACGATGGGACGTATTCCCGTGCGCCGCTTCACGCGCTGGATTCGCTCGACGAGGTCGCTCGCCTTCTCCGGTGCATCGATGAAGGGGGCGCGTACTTCGTCGTAGTCCAGATCGGGGAATTGCGCGAGCAGACTGTGACCGAGCGTCTCGGCGGTGATGCCGGTGCCATCGGACACGTAAAACACGGTACGCTTGGTGGATTCGAGCATGGGCAGAAGGGATGCAGGCGCCGGGCGGACGTCTCGTGCTTACCAAAACGGAAGAAAACGCTTAGAATACCATCTTTCCGTGCCTCACGAACTCAGGAAAGGCTACGATGACTCGATACGTGATCCCCTTCAACGAGCTGCGCATGACCGACGTCGGCATCGTCGGCGGCAAGAACGCTTCGCTCGGCGAGATGATCAGCCAGCTGCCTGCGGACGTGCGCGTGCCGGGCGGTTTCGCCACCACCGCCGAGGCCTACCGCCTGTTCCTCGCGCAAAATGGCCTCGCGCAGCGCATCCACGATGCGCTCGATGCGCTCGACGTGGACGACGTCACGGCGCTGGCCAAGACCGGCGCCGAGATCCGCCGCTGGATCATGGAGACGCCTTTTCCTGCCGAGTTCGAAGCCCAGATTCGCGCCGCGTACGCCGAACTCGTCGCGCGCGAGGGCGAAGGGGCGAGTTTCGCCGTGCGCTCGTCGGCCACCGCCGAGGATCTGCCCGATGCCTCCTTCGCCGGCCAGCAAGAAACGCTCTTGAACGTCTCCGGTATCGAGAACATCCTGCATGCCATCAAGGAAGTCTTCGCCTCGCTCTACAACGATCGGGCGATCGCCTACCGTGTGCACAAAGGATTCCGCCACGCCGAAGTCGCGCTTTCGGCCGGCGTGCAGCGCATGGTGCGCTCCGACGTGGGTGCCTCCGGCGTGATGTTTACCATCGACACCGAATCCGGTTTTCGCGACGTCGTCTTCATCACCGCCTCTTATGGCTTGGGCGAGATGGTAGTGCAAGGGGCCGTCAACCCCGACGAATTCTATGTCCATAAACCCACCCTCATGCAGGGAAAGCCCTCCATCATTCGCCGCAATCTCGGCTCCAAGCTCATCAAGATGGTCTTCGGCGAACCGGGAGAGGGCGTGCGCGTGAAAGTGGTCGACGTGCCCGAATCCGATCGCAACCGCTTCTGCCTCGAAGACGCCGACATCCTCGAGCTCGCTCGCTACGCCGTCGTCATCGAACGCCACTATGGCCGTCCCATGGACATCGAATGGGGCAAGGACGGCATCGACGGCAAGATCTACATCTTGCAGGCGCGTCCCGAGACGGTGAAGTCGCAGGAAAGCGGCCGCGTCATGGAGAAATACCGCCTCAAGCAGCACGGCAAGGCGCTGGTGCATGGGCGCGCCATCGGGCAGAAAGTCGGCGTGGGACCGGTGCGCATCGTCACCGACCCCAGCCAGATGGACCGCGTGCAGCCAGGCGACGTGCTCGTCACCGACATGACCGACCCCAACTGGGAGCCGGTGATGAAACGCGCCGCCGCCATCGTCACCAACCGCGGCGGGCGTACCTGCCACGCCGCCATCATCGCCCGCGAATTGGGGATCCCCGCCATCGTCGGCTGCGGCAACGCCACCGAAGTGCTACAGGAAGGGGAAGTGGTCACGGTCTCCTGCGCCGAAGGGGATACCGGCTACGTCTATCGTGGCAAGCTCGACTTCGAAGTACAACGCACCGACCTCGGAACGCTGCCCGAGCTGCCGGTCAAGATCATGATGAACGTGGGTAATCCCGAACTCGCCTTCGAGTTCGCCCAGATCCCCAACGCCGGCGTGGGTCTCGCCCGGGTGGAGTTCGTCATCAACAACGTCATCGGCGTGCATCCGCGGGCCATCCTCGAATTCGACCAAATTTCGGCCAAGCTGCGTGAGGAGATCGCTCGCCGTGCCCGCGGTTACGCCAGCCCGCGCGCCTTCTACGTCGAGAAGCTCGCCGAAGGCATCGCCACCATCGCCGCCGCGTTCTATCCGCAGCCGGTGATCGTGCGCCTGTCGGATTTCAAATCGAACGAGTACCGCAAGCTCCTGGGCGGCGAGATCTACGAGCCCGAGGAAGAAAACCCCATGTTGGGCTTTCGCGGCGCGGCGCGCTACATTGCGCCGAGTTTCCGCGAATGCTTCGAGATGGAATGCGAGGCGGTGAAGAAAGTGCGCGACGAGATGGGGCTCACCAACGTCAAAGTGATGATCCCCTTCGTGCGCACAGTGGGCGAGGCGGAGCGTGTGGTCAAGCTCCTGGCGGCCAACGAGCTCGAGCGCGGCAAGAACGGGCTCGAGCTCATCATGATGTGCGAGATTCCCTCGAACGCGCTGCTCGCAGAGGCGTTTCTCGAGCACTTCGACGGGTTCTCCATCGGTTCGAACGACCTCACCCAGCTCACGCTGGGCCTGGATCGCGACTCGGGGCTAGTGGCCGAATCCTTCGACGAACGCGATCCGGCGGTGCAAGTCCTGCTCGGCATGGCGATCGATGCCTGCAACCGGCTCGGCAAATACGTCGGCATCTGTGGTCAGGGGCCGTCGGATCATCCAGATCTGGCTGAATGGCTGATGGAGCGCGGTATCCAAACGATCTCGCTCAATCCCGACACCGTCATCGACACCTGGTTCAAGCTCGGTGCGCGACGCCGAGAGGGCGCCGAGGCTCGCTGAGCCTCGCTCGATCAGCGCTCGATGCGATAGATCAAATCGCCTCCCTGTGACGTCGGGCTCGAGAAGAGCTCGATGCGCAGGTGGCGACTCAAGCGATACTCCGTGATCACTTTGCCTACGCCGTCGGTCACGCCGATGGCGTAGCGCACCAATAAGTCGGGCCCCAGGCGTTTGCCCAAGGTGAGCTGGCTGCTGCCGTTTCCCGACCCGTTCGACAGTCCCACTTCATCCAAGCCCAAGGCCAGTCCGATCTCGCGCGCGATCTGTTCCCCACGGTTCACGCCCAGGCTGGAGAGGGCGCCGAGCAGGAGCTGTGCTTCACCTCCACGCACCTGAGACAGACGATGTCCCGTGAGCAGTAAGCTCAAGGCCTCGGCTTCGGGCAACGCGGGTTGGGCATAGACTCGGCTGCGGGGTTGTTGCAGGCTGCCCAGTAGTTCCAATCCCGCAAGATACGCACCGACCGTGCGTTCGGCGCGTACTTCGAGGATGGGGTTGTCGAGAGCGCCGGTAAAGAGGAGCCGTCCGCGGGCGATCTGCAGCGCTTGGCCATAGGCCTCGTAGCGCCCCTCTCGCAGCGAGACTTCGCCGAAGGCGGCAAGCGGCAAATGGCCATCCCCACGAAGGCGAAGGTTGCCGGAAAGTTTGGTAGAAAAACCGAACCCTTCCAACGAGACCCGCTCTCCCAGCACCACGTCTACATCGACACCGAGGGGGTAGGGAGCAGGGGGCGGACTTTGGCCGACGACTCGCAGATCCGCGCTCTCCTTCACGGCGCCTTCGGGAAGGGTACGGATCTTGGCTTCGGCCCGGGGCAGCAACAAATGGCCGCGAAGGAGCGCCATGCGTTCGTCGGCCGTCAAACGCAAGTTCGGGCTGGCATCCACCGTGAGTTCGGGCGTACGGAGCACGGGCAGCGCTTCTCCTTGGAGATCGAGCCGTGCCTGCCACTGGGGCAGATCGGCGAGCAGCGCGACGCCGTTCAGATGCAACGACCCGCCGCTCGCCCCGGCGAGGCTGCCTTCGAGGGCAACCCGGCGGGAGGGATCCACCCTCAGGTGCAAGCGGCCATCGACGTAGCGCACGCCCGTGGGGGGCAATTCCAGCCGGGATAGATCGAGCACGAATTCCGCTTGTGGAAGGGGCGTGTCCACGGTTCCGCTCATGCGCACCGAGCCATCGAGCGAACCGTCGAGCGCGATTTGCTCGGGGGCGAATTCGCCCAGCCAGGAAAGCTGCGGCGCACGCACCGACAAGAGCCCTTCCAGCGACCGACGCCCTTCCAGCTGCGCCTGAATGTTCCCTTCCAGGAAGAGGCGTTGGGTGAGCGTGCCAGTAAACTCGAGCTTCAAGCGTTTGTCTCGTACCGTCAGGTGGGCGGCGACGTCACGATAGGGTAGAGCGAGCGGTTGGGAGGCGGGAGCGTGTAGGTGCACTTCATCGTCGGGAACGTGCACTTGCACATTCAGCTCCGGGGTCGGCCCCAGTTCCGCCTCGGCCCGGAGCGAGGCCGACGACGACGGTAAGCTCAAGGTGGGCGGTAGGAGCGCGTCGAGGAGCGCCAAGGGCAGCGTGGCCTCGAGCAGGGCACGCTGCTGGCCGTCAGCCTTCGTTTCCGCCATAAGACAGAGTTCGCTCTTGCGCAGCGTCTCTGCCGAGGCCGCGAAAGGCAAGTTGGTCGGGGCGAAGCAAGCCGGTCTCAGAGAGACCCGCAAGGCGTGCATGCGCAGCGAAGCGGGCGCTTTCAGGTGCCAGTCCCCGCCTGGGGTGCCGTTCAGGATCAGCCGCTCGAGCGTGCCGTTCCAGCGATTTTCCTGCAAGGCGCCCTGCAGGCCCAAGGCGACTCGGCCCACGTCGCTATCGAGTGTGAGGGTGAGGGCGTGCCCCGCCATCCGCCCTCGAGCAGAGAGGCTCGCCGAGCGCACATGTCTGCCAGCTCCCTTCAAATCACGGAGTGTGGTAGCAAGCTCCAGGCGATCTTGCCGGACCTCGGCTCGGAGCGAGAAAGCGGCCAGGGTCCACTCCGCCAAGGACAGCGCACGCCCTTCGAGCTGCCCCTTCACCTCGGGTCGATCCAAGGTTCCTGCGATCCGCCCTTCGCCCGCAAGCGATCCCTGAATCGGGGGAATGAGTCCGCCGGGTAGCGGCAGGGCTGCCAGTTGCGGCAGCCGTAGCCGATAGGCAAGGTCGAAAGGCGGGCTGGCGGTGCCTTCCAGCCAAACCGAGTTCTCACCCAAGGTGAGTTCGGCCGGCCGCAGACGCAAGCGGTCGCCTTCGAGGTCGAGTTCCATCCGTCCGGCGAGGGGACGTCCTTCGATTGCACCATTCAGCTCGGAAACCGATAGCTGCACCGCCAGCGGCGCTGTGCCCCAGTAACCCCGAGTCGTCAATTTCGCGCCGATCGATCCGTTCAGTGGGGATGCCAACCAGGGTCGCAGGGCCGCCAGGTCCACAGCCGAGAGTTCCATGGCGGCATCCCAGGCGATACCCTCGTCTCGTGGTTCGGCATCGAGGCGAGCCGAAATGCGTGCACCCAGGATGGTGCCAGCGAGATCATCCATCCGGAAACGCTGCCCGTCGCCCGAGACGGTGGCCCCTAGTTCGGCGAAATGCACGCCGCTCACTTCTCCTGCCAGGCCGTCGAGGCGGGCATGATAGAAAATTGCCCCGTCGGCCTCCCAGCGTAACCGGGCTCCGATCGACGCGAACTCGAGCGTTTCTCCGGAAGGCAAGCGCACGAGCAGCGATGCCACGTCGATGGCCGGTAGCGACACGGGCAGCGGTGGGGCGGGCAAGGTGAAGACAGGCAGGACGAAGGGCTCGTCTTCGTTCGTCTGCGCTTCGCCCTGGGGCAGATCGACCCGTACTCCCGTCAAGGCGAGCGTACGCAAGCGGGCGAGCGGCGCGCGCAGTGCAGGCCAATCCACGGCCAAGACGATTTCCTGCGCCGTCACCCTCAGACCGGCGTCGTCATCGTACGCCACCCCCTTCAGGCGCATTCCTTGCCATAGGGAGCCTTCGACCGCCTCGATCCTGAGCTCCGGAATCAGGCGTACCCCCATCCGTACTACGATCTGGGTGCCGCTGGTGGTGAAGAACACCCAGGCGAGGGCGAAGAAAATCCCCGGTACGAGCAAACCCAGCGCCCAGGAAAAGGAGCGCGCCAGCCGTATCCAGTGTTTCCGTGCCGCCATCAGAACGAGGCTCCGATACCGACGTGCAAACGAGGAGAAGGCGAATCCATGTCGAGGGGGTAGGCCACGTCCAGGCGCACCAGTCCCAGCGGTGAGCGCCAGCGCACGCCTACTCCCACGCCCGTCTTCAGATTCAGGTCGCTACGCCCGTCGAAGGCGTCGCCGCTGTCGACGAAAAGGGCACCGTACCAGTTGTTGGCGTGAATCGGGTGCATCACTTCGGCGCTCACCGTAAAGAGGTAGCGCCCTCCCACCACCTGACCACGCTCGTCTCGGGGGCCGATTTTCTCGAACCCGTAGCCGCGCACCGAATTGTCTCCTCCAGCGAAGAAGCGCAAGGATTTCGGCAGCCGTGCGAATTCATCCATCCACGTGAGCCCTAGATCCATCCGCCCTTTGAAGATGAAACGTCCCACGGAATGCGCGCCTACCCCACGCGTCACGATCTGCACGAAGTCGGTGGCACTCAAGAGTGCCTCGCTCGCGCCTTGCAGGGTGAAGTCCAGAGAATGCCCTCGAGTGGGAAAGAGTGGATCGTCGAATCGGCGATGCCCGAGCTTGACGCCGGCGAGCACGAAACCGTCTCCTCGTCGTGGCTGCCGGCCATACTCGGTACGCTCGTAACGATACTCACCAAAGAGCGCCTGCGTCCACCCATTACGCAAACGCGCGTACTGAGCCCCCAGCCGGGCCGAGTCGGAGATGATGTCGTTGGCGTCTTCCCGGTCGAGGCGGGTGTATAAGTCGAGCGAATCGGTCAGTGGCGAGCGCCCCGGAATGGTGTAGTTGCTCTCGATGTGCTGCAGCCGCGGAGAGAACTCCACGTTGCCCTTCCACTGATGCCCGCGGCGATTGACCCAGCGTCGCGTCGCGTCTGCTCCCAGTCGCGGTCCGGTATCGGTGGCGAACCCGACACGCAGGCCGTAGGCGGTGCGCTTGTTGGGCGTGAGTGCGACGTCGACGGGCACGGTCTGCGCCTGGCGTTGCTCGGTGAGCGGGTCGATGCGCACCTCGGCGAAATAACCACTGGCGCTCAGATTGCGGTAGATCTCGGCCAGCGCCTCGCCGTAGTATGGGTCGCCTTGGGTCACCGGCAACAAGCGCGCGACGAAGTCTTCGTCCAAGATGTCTTGCTCGACGCGGATCGTCCCAAAGTAATAGCGTGGTCCCGAGTCCAAGTGTAAGCCGATGCGGGCCGTGTTCGTCGCGGGATCCACCCAGAGTTCGCGCCGCCGGTAGTGCGCGTCGAGATAGCCTGCCGAACGGGCGCGATTGAGCAGCGTGTCGCGGATCTCTTCATAGAGCCCCTGATGCAATCGCGAGCCCTTTGCCAGCGGAAGCTCGTCGAGATAACGCCGTATCATCGGATCTCGTGCGAATTCGCCTTCGATCTCCACCTCCAGCACATCGATGAGCGTGGGCGGGCCCGGCTCGATTCGCAACACGGGCCGTTTGCAGTCCTCGGTGTGCTCCAAATCGGCCTCGATCGTCGCGTTGAAATGCCCCAAGGCGCGCAGCGCCGACGTAGCCGCGGCGCGCGCTTCGCGCAGATAGGCGCGCCAGCGCACTTCGGGGGCATCGCACGCAAGGCTCGAGGGGGGCGCCAGCTTCATCACGTTGGCAGCCAATTCTGGGTGTGCTTCTAGGCCGACGACGCGCAAGCGAGAAGGCGCGGCATCTGGTTGGGCTGGCACGGCATGGCGCGGAAAGAGCACGGCGAAGAACACGACCAAGGCGGCCAGAATCGGCAAACGATACGGCGCGTCGATGATGCGGCTCCAAACGGACGATGAGGGCGATGATAACCCGGTGGCAACTCACGAGGGAGTGTTCGTTCGCGAAACGAAGCGTTGCCGGAAGCTTGACATGCATCGGAGAATGGCTATAATTTCAATCTCCGTTGCGCGCCCGTAGCTCAGTTGGATAGAGTACCTGGCTACGAACCAGGGGGTCGTGGGTTCGAATCCTGCCGGGCGCGCCAAGAATCGGAACCCGGAGCCGCCGGCGCGGCTTCGGGTTTTTTTCCTCAATAGAGCACGCTTGCCAGCTTGCGCCGATACTCGGCCACGAGCGGGTCATCTCCCAGCAGCTCGAACACGGAAAGCAGCGTCTTGCGCGCTGCCTCGTCGTTCCAGCGTCGGTCGCGACGAATCATCTCCAGCAATTCATCCATTCCTTGCGCATAGTGCCCCGCTGCCACCAGATGTTTGGCAAGCCGCAGTCGCGCTTCCATGTCGTAGGGGTTGCGGGCGAGGCGCTCGCGTAGCGCCATTTCGTCTTCCGCCGCCGCGCGGGCGAATTCGAGTCGCGTGATGAGCCGTTTGGTCGCCTCGTCGAGTCGCCCAGGCGTAGAGATGGCATCGAGCTGCGCTTGGGCCTCTTCGAGTCGGCCGAGCTCGATCAGCACCTCTGCCAACGCGCGTTTGACTTCATCGTCCTCTGGTGCGAGTGCCGCTGCGGCTTCCAGGCGCTGCAGGGCGGCAGCCAAGTCGCCGCGTCCGCGTAGCTGCGCTGCCTCGCGCAGTAGATCGTCGGCTGGCGAGGGGAGCAGTCGCTCGATGAATTCTCGTACCGCCCGCTCCGGCATCGCTCCGGTGAATTCGTCGACCAGTTCGCCATGGCGAAACGCCTTGACGTTGGGTATGCCGCGCACGCCGTAGCGAGCGGCGAGCGCCGGGTTCTCGTCTGAATTCACCTTGGCGAGCAGGAAACGGCCACCGTATTCCTCGGACAGCTTTTCCAGGATGGGCTTGAGTACCCGACAGGGGCCACACCATGGCGCCCAGAAGTCGACCAAGACGGGAACCTCGTGTGAGCGTTCGAGTACGAGAGCGGGAAAAGTACGTTCGTCGACGTCGAAAGAAAATTGACTCATCGTTTCCTTTCCTGATGTTCGACAAAGGATGACAGGGAGAGCTCATTGAGCGCCGGATATGCCCATATGAGGATGAAACCTGGCTGCGACAAGGATGAAAACGAATGCAAAGCACAGAGCACGCCCAGCTCCATCATAGTCCAAAAACCTTGGAATCCGCCAGGCAACACGAGGGTGCGCAGGGCGTCGACCAAATCCGAAAATCGCCGCTACGGTGTCGCCGGAGAGCCTCGGATCGACACCCAGCACCAATGCCCAGCCGGGGGCGAGGCTGAACAAGAATCGTGTTTGCGCAACACCGCTTTTGCAGCGGCATAATGTGTGTTCCGTTCGGCTGACTACCCCATGACCGCGCCCGCCTGGCTTGCCCCGCTCCTCACCCGCAAGATGCTGGTCTGCGTCTTCACCGGCTTTGCCTCGGGGCTGCCGCTCTACCTGCTCGTCAATCTGCTGCCCGCTTGGCTGCGCAGCGAAGGCGTCGATCTCACGACCATCGGCTTCTTCGCCCTGATCCAGTTTCCCTATACCTGGAAATTCCTCTGGTCGCCCCTGCTCGACCGTTTCGCACCACCGCTCGGCCGGCGGCGCGGCTGGATGCTGATCACCCAGATCGGCCTCTTGTTTTGCATCGGCGGCCTGGGCGGTTTCGATCCGCGGACGCACATTTTCGCTATTTCCTGCCTCGCCGCGCTGGTGGCGCTCTGTTCCGCCACTCAGGATGTGGCGCTCGATGCCTTTCGCCGCGAACTGCTCGCCGAGGCGGAATTGGGCTTGGGCAATGCCGTGCATGTCAATGCCTACCGGCTCGCCGGCCTCGTTCCCGGTTCGCTGTCGCTGATCCTCGCCGACCACCTGCCATGGAATGTGGTCTTCTGGATCACGGCGCTGTTCGTGCTGCCGGGCATGGCGATGGCGCTCTTCATCCGCGAACCGGCCATCGTCGACCGGCCGCACACCCTGCGGGCGGCCTGCATCGAACCCTGGCAGGAATTCATCGGCCGACGCGGCTGGCGCGATGCGTTGTGGATCCTGGCTTTCCTGTTCTTCTACAAGCTGGGCGACTCGCTTGCCACCGCCTTGTCGACGCCGTTTTACCTGGACATGGGCTACGGCAAGACCGACATCGGCCTGATCGCCAAGCACGCCGGTCTGTGGCCAGCCATTCTCGGCGGCTTGGCGGGCGGGCTGTGGATGGCACGCATCGGTATCGATCGCGCCCTGTGGCTCTTCGGCCTGGTGCAGATGCTCACCATCCTCGGTTTTGCCTGGCTCGCCTGGCTCGGCCCTTTTGCGCACATCGGCACCTTCGAGCGCGCCGCGCTCGCCGGCGTGATCTCCGCCGAATACCTGGGCGTGGGCCTGGGCACGGCGGCCTTTACCGCCTTCATCGCACGCGCCACCCATCCGGCCTACACCGCCACGCAGTTCGCGCTCTTCACGAGCCTTGCCGCCGTGCCGCGCACCGTGGTCAATGCCTTTGCCGGCGTACTCGCCGAGCACCTGGGTTGGGTGAGTTTCTTCTTCTGCTGCGTGGCGCTGGCCGTGCCGGGGATGCTCTTGCTCGGGAGGGTCGCGCCTTGGCGTCGTTGTTCCCCGGCTTCGGCGCGACGAGGCGGAAGCGATTGCCCCATCATCGGGTGGAAAAACGGGGAATGAGCATCAC
Organism: Tepidiphilus sp. J10; assembly: GCF_006980785.1. NCBI lineage: Bacteria > Pseudomonadati > Pseudomonadota > Hydrogenophilia > Hydrogenophilales > Hydrogenophilaceae > Tepidiphilus > Tepidiphilus sp. J10. The sequence continues at coordinate 23,292 of NZ_SBHP01000004.1, read as the reverse complement.
GGAAAACTTATCCGGACCAACGCAGGCGGAACCGCCCCAGCCCGAACGCAGTGCGCTTGCCCAGGTGCAGGCGTTCAGCGTGCCTGAGCAGAGGCAGCAGGGTGCGCAGGCTTTCGCGGGGGCCATGCACTTCGAGGGGGCCGAGCAGTCCGCCGAGCGGATGACTGCGCCCTTGGCTGCGACTGTAGCGGTGCAGGTCGACGGGGAAGAGGCCGCGTGCGTCGATCGTGATCGCCTGCCAGAGGGTAGGGTCGGCGGTGAGGGTAGATAGGCGCTCGCCGCTGAGCTGATCCCATTGCTGCAGCCGGCGCACGAGCAGGCGGGCGAGGTCGGCCGGACGTAGCCGTTTGGCATCGGCAACCACCGAGCCGTGCTGCTCGACACGCAGGGGGGTGTCGAATTCGAGTACGAGGCGCTCGCCGATCGTTTCCTCCGGCAGTTCCCTTGCCGGAGGCAAGAGTGTTCGCTCGATCGGCCCGTTCGCCTGGCAGCCGCTGCACAGGCGGGGGTGGTTACCCCAGGCCCGGCGCAGCGCCCGCTCGATGATGTCGGCGTGGGGAATCGCCGGTGGCAGCAAGGTGAGGGCAAAAACGATCGGTTCTTGCACCGATCGGGGGGCATAGGGGGGTGGCTCCACCACGTAGGCTGGAATGCCGTCGCGCAGGGAGGGGTGTAGGGGAGCGGGGGGAGCTTCGGGATCGAAGACCACGCCATAAGCACAGCGCCGGCGCACCGGGCAACCTTCACAGGAAGGCGCTGCCGTGAGGCAGGAGAGCCGCCGCAAGGCTTGGCCGAAAGCACCGCGCAGCTCATTGCCGAGAAATCGGCCGCGGGGGGGCTGGACGAGCCGCACGGGCACGCGCAGGTGGAGCATTGGGCTCATTGTTGGGTTGGTGGAGCGAGTTTGTCGAGTTCGAGCTTCTTGCGGATGTCCTTGAGAGAGATATCCGCAAGGCGGGGAAGGTAGGTTTCGATTGCTTGCCGGGCAGCGGCGCGATCCTCGGGGCTCCACTCGGGGGCCAGAGCGTCCTTGGCGAGTTTCTGGGCTTCTTGGTAGTCTGGTTGCCCGATCTTGCTCTTGGGGCGAGGGGAACGCGCCAGTTCCTTCTCGGCGTAGTCGATGAAGGCTTGGATACGTTGGCGCTGGGGTGACAAGGATTCTATTTCGGCTTGCTTGCGCGCCGCTTCTCTGGTGGCTTGCTCTTGGGCGTAGTGTTTGGCTTCGGCGGCAGGGTCCCGCTGCATCGCGCCGTAGCCCACGGAGGTTTTGGCGCCGAAACCGAGCCAGTCGAAGGCGTGCGCGAAGGCGACTTCCAGGAGTGCCTGCCACCGCGCCTTGCCTTCGCCATCGACGGCGAGCAGCGAGGGGGCGTCAGGACGGGGCTCGCGGGTGAGCCGAGCGAGGTGTGCGGTGTGGCAGCGTAGGCGAAAGACGAAGCGTGCGCCCGGGGCGAGCGTGAGAAAGGGGATGGGAATGGGGTCGGCGCATTCGTGCGGGGGTTCGCCATCTTGGTAGTAATGGGATTGGTGCGGCGTCATGATCTCGACGAGGAGGGAATTCCCTTCGATGAGCGGAACCACGTCCCAGAAGTCGAGTGCTCCGCGAACGTGTTCACCGTCCCCTGCGGCGGGTTCGCGGCCGAAGAGCACGTCGATCACGGACAGGGAGAGGTTTCGTGATTTCAGCGTGAAGGAAGGCCGATCCAGTCCAAACCAGGGGGTGTCCTCGCCCCAGTCGCCGCGGGCGAGCTCTTGTGCTGCCCGGCGCAACACGCCTTTGACGCCACTGCCGGCCAGGTAGGGAATGCCGTAGGGGAAGAGGAAGGCGAACCCGTTCTCCAGCGGATGCTCGTTGCCCAGCCCCGTGGTGAAGGGGGCGGTGGACACGGCTTCGAGCCGCAGACGGGACGAGTCGGGCAGGGTGGAGGCTAGCGCATCGAATCGCTGGTTGATGGCCTCCATCACCTCGCCCTCGCCGGCGCTCAGCCGTGTGACCTGCCGCCAAGCATCGCGCGCGGCGGCATCGTTCTTGTTCCAACGGTCGGTCCAGATCGGGAGATAGAGGCCGAAGCGCAGGCCGGAAGAAGCCTGACTGAAATCCTGCCCCAGATAACGGGGGACGGCGGCAAGAGGCATGATCAGTCTCCTTGCTGGGCGCTTGCCATCTGGCGCAGCCACTTCAGCCAGGCCAAGGACTCGGTGGTGATTCGTTGGAAGTCGCGGGGCGAGGCTTCGAAGAACGCTTGCATGCAGTTTTCGAAATCGCGGGGAGTACGGAGATGGTCATGGAGCCAGTCGCGCAAATGCATGGCCAGCTGCTCGTGCGCGCCTCCTTTCTGGTGCAAGAAGGCGAGCGTCTGCATCAGCCCGGAATTCATGATGAGGGCGGGCAGACCCTTGGCGACGTTGACGTAGTCCTTGCCATGTTGCTGGATCCCTTCCTGGGCTTTTTGCCAGGCATGGCGCGCGCGCCGTTGTTCGAGCGTCTCTTTCATCGTGATCCCTCCTGCCGTTGGTCGAGCACGCGGGCGAGCACCAGGCCGCGGCCGGTGGTGGCATCTCCGCCGATTTGCAGCAGGCGGCCATCGAGCGCGGTGCGCAGTTGTTCCATCACGTCGTCGGCTCCGAGCTCTTCGCCGCCGGTGCGGGTGCGGCTCGCGAGCACCGGCGCGAGCAGCAGGCTCTCGGGGGGGAGGTTTTCGGTGTAGAAGAGTCCGCCGTCGGACGCGGTGCCGGTGTCATCGTCGATGCGCACGTGGGTCTCCACCAGGGTGGCATTCTCGGCGAAGTAGGCGAAATCACCGTCTTCGAGGACCACGAGGTGACGGGCGAGTTTGTTGCGGAAAAAAGTGTACGGATCCGGGGAGCCGCCGGCTGGTGGCAAGGCATCGGTCGCGAGCGCCGTGCCCAGTTCGGCGAGTTTCTCATTGATCCGGGCGTCGTACTCGAAGGCTTCGAGGTGTAGTTTGTCGCCGGAGAGCAGCGCCGGGTCGGCGAGCAGGCATTGACCTTCTGCGAGATCCGGCAGCTCGGGCCAGGTGGGGGTGAGACCGAGCAGGCTCAGCAGACGGCGGGCTCGGGCGAGGGCGGTGGGACAGGTGGCGTAGACGTAACCGCTTTTGTGCGAGCGCACGGGGAATGCCACCAGTTGGGCATCGCCGAAGCTCACCGCGCCGGCGTGCAGTGCATTGCTGCCGGCCTCGGGGCCAAAAAGGGCGGTGAGGTGCGTCTCGATCGCCGAGGTCTCGGTGGCGAGCGCTTTCCAAGCATGGCGTACCGCCCCTTTGAGGCCGGAACCGGCAACGCAGGGGTGGTTGGTGTGGCGTTCGCGCTGGATGGGGTTGTCGATGACGCCGACGGCTTGCCCGGCGCCCATATGGACGGGGCTGACGGCGTAGAGGAAGAGGGCGGCATGGCGTTCGAACATGGTGCGGTCCTTGGTCGGGTCAATCGTTCCACAGGGCAAAGGCGATACGGTTGTAACCTTCGGCGCGGCGGGGATCTCCATCGTACTGCGCCTCATCCCATAGTCCTTGCGCGACAAGCTTGGCGTAGGATTCAGGGGGGATGCCTGCGTCGAGCTCGAGCCACCAGACGCTGCCCGTGGGGACGCTGCGCAGGGCGGTCTTGGGGCGCCAGCGGGCAAGATCCCATCCGGAGACGACCTGTCCGCGAGGCAGCGCCGCGGCGACGATCCAGCCCTGCAGGCCATGCAGGGCAAAACGCACGGCGCCGTCGTTGCGGCGTTCGGCAGGATCGGCTCCGGTGGGAAGCCAGCCGTGGGGAAAGAGCCCGGGGGTGGTGAGTACCAGACGGCAGCGCCGTGCTTGCTGCATCTGGTCAGGATCGGGTTGCGGCAGCGGATCGACGGAAACCGCTTCGGCAATGGCGGCGCGGCCATCTCCGCCCAGACGCAGGGACAGGCGCTCGGGGAATGCCGCCCCTTCGGTTTCGGCGAGGTAACCGACTTCGCGGCCGTCGTGGCGCGGAGCGAGCGCTTGCAGCGAGAAGAGCTTGCCATCGGCTGCGGCGCGGCGCCGTTCGTCGAGCCCGATGCCGACGCGCTCGTCCAGGCGCCACAGCGCCTCGTCGGAGACCAGATGCTGCGGCGGGATCGACTCGCCGCGTACGTAGGCAGCCCAGCCGGTTTCATCGAGCCAGTAGCCGCTCTCGGGCTTGATGCGCCGGGTCTCGGCCAGTACCGCCACGCGCGGCAGGGGAGTGCTGGTGGCAAGCTTGGGGTACAGGCTCACGGGGCGAAGCTTGCGTACGACGAGTTCCTGACCGTGGCGCTGCACCACGAGATCGGCAGGCAGGGGCAGGAGTCGTTCGAGGTGCGTTCCTTTGCGCCAGGCAGGGGTCCAGCCGCGTAGGGTGAAGCGGCCGGGGCAATCGGGCGTGCCGAGTTCCGGGTCGGGTTCCGTCCACCCGTCGCGCGGCGTCGGCTTCAAATCCTTGCGCACGAGCAGGGCCGAGCGCAGCGCCCCGGATGCCACCGAGGGCCAGGGCAGACGTTGGGTCTGGCCGTAGCTGCCGGGGTCGCCGAAGCTCTGGTTGCCACGAAAGTGCAGGACATCGAGGGCCCGAAGGAAAAAAGCGCTCATACGACCTCCTGAGGCGAATGGGCGTGGATCGGAGTGCCCGCGGGCGTTCGTGCCCGTACTTGACGGGCGAGGAATTCGGCCACTGCGAGGTAGTTGGCGAGCCAGTTGCCTGCCTCGCCTGGGCAGATCGTGGCGAGGTGGGTGATCCCTTCAGCCAACTCGTTCGCTCGGGCTCGCCAAGCCGGACCGGACTGACGGACGAACTGGTAGGCGAGCAGGGCGCGGAACATGTGCGGTTCGGCGCGCGGGTCGGGGAGATCGGCGAGCCAGGTGAGTGTGTGATAGACCGCCCGCCGTGAGACGTCTTCGTGGGCGAGAAAATCGCGCAGGGCGAGGAGCAGGGCGAGGGGCTCGCCCCAAGGGGCGATGAAGCGCAGCGCGCCGCCCGAGCGCTTGAGAATGGAGAGAGAAAACGCGTTGCGGCCGCCCTCGGTCTTGGCGCGCCGCTCGGCCGACCTCAGCTCGCGCAGCACCGCCGACAGGGGGGCCTGGTGATGGGCGATGACCACCCCACAGGAGGCCGTGGCGCGCTCGCCCATCATGCGCATGAGACGACCGCGTAACCAGGCGAAACCGTTCTTGCAGTGTAACCCGGCCGGGTCTTTGGCGAGGTCGCCCCAGTCCATGTCGGCGTCTTCCGGCAGAGTGCCGCTATAGGCATGGCGCAAACGCTGGGCGCAGGAAAGCACATCGGCCACTGGCAGCATGGCAAGCACGTCGTCGCCGCCGGCATAAAGAATGCGGCCCAGGTGTTCTTCCTCGACGACGTGGCGCGCCACCGTCTGGGCGAAATCGCCGAGCGCGGCGGAAATGGCGAGGTGCCGGCCGGGTGAGACGGGCCGCCGTTGCTTGCCGTAGCGCTCGAGCGCGGGATGCTGGCTTGCGCGTGCGTCGAAGGCTTGTCGTACTTGGGGATGGAAACTCTCGCGAAAGGGGATGGCGGTGCCGGCTTCGGCCTCGCCGGAGAGAATCGCGCCCATGCGATCCCCGTCCATCAGCAGGAGGGCGTAGTAGGTTTCGAGCGGGGCCTCGTTTCCGTCTTCAGCCAGCACCCGTCGCAGCAGGCGCTCGCGTTCGGCCGCTTCCTTGGCCGCGGCCTCGTCGTTTGCCTCGTCCTCGAGCCCTTCGAGCAGGGCGGGCAGCAACCCGGCCAAAGGAAATGCTTCATTTTTGCCATAGCGACGGGCGAGACGGCGCGGCAAGGCCACGGCTTCGAGATTGCGACGCCGTTCGATGTCGGTGCGCAGGGCTGGATCGATTTTGCCGCCGGCTTCGAGCCAGCGCTCGAGCTGATGCGCGAGCGCCATGGTGTGGGTGGTGACGACGAAGCGCGCCGGCACATGATGCAGCACGTCCTCGACTTCCTCGGCAAAGCGGGTCGGCCACAGGCGCTTGATGGTCCCGAGTGCTCCGAGCCGTTCGTTCCTTTTGGCCCAGGAGGGTTTGCGCTGTGCGACTCGAGCCCACAGGGAAGTGTCGTTTTGCCGATCGGAGAGCTCTTCCTTGCGCAGTGCCAGCGGTTCGGACTCGCCCGTGAGCGAATCACGCCAGCCTCTTTGTTCCAGCTGATCGAATGCGCGCAGGGATTTGGTCGCGGCCAACGCCCGTTCGCCGAGCTCATAGAAAGCGGGGTAGAGCGCGCCGGGATTGGGCGCAAAGAACGTGAGTTTTCCTCGGTCACTGGTGAGCTCGATGCCGCCGGACAAAAGCCGCCAGGCGTCGGAAGCGAGAAAGCCGGCGGGTTCTTCGGGCGTCGTCCCGTAGAAAGGAGCCATGGCCTCCTGCAACTCGCGAGTGTCGAGGTCGCGTTGACGCTCGGGGTCGCGGCAGTGCACGAGCGAAAAGGGGACCGCCGACCAGTGCACTTCGGGAAAGCCTTTGAGCTGATCGCGAACCTGGGCGTAGGCGTGGGCTTGGAATTCCTGGCGGACGGCGCCGGTCGCTTTCTCACCGATGGCTTCGAGCAGCCGGTCTACGCTCGCCAAGCCTTGTTCGAGCAGCCAGGCGCGCGCCGCATCGCGGCAACGTTCGGCCAGTTCCCGGGCCTTGGAAGCCGGCACCAGGGCGACGAATCGGTTGGGCAGCGCCGCGGCGAAGAGAGGATTGGCGTCGGTAGCGCCTTGCCGCCATTCGCAATGCTCGAAGAGCGAAGCGGGCAGCCCTTCGTTTTGGATCAGCCAGCGATCGACCAGCGCGATGCCACGCAAGCGAGGAAAGAGGATGGCATCGGGCCCGAGCGCCTCGCAGAGGGGACGCATCGCTTCCCAGGACAAGCGCGAGAGCAGGTGCGAACCGGCCCACAGGTCGTCCATCTTGCGCGCGGCGGCAATGAACTCCTGCACCGGTCCCAGGGAAAAGGAGAGTAGCGCCGGCGTTCCATCGGGGTCGCTGGCAAAAGCGCCGGCAAAGGCGCTGGTGAGATCGAGATGATCCCAGATGGTGTGATCGGGTATGCGCGTGTCGGCCGGCAGCATGCCCCACAACGGTCCCACCCGGTGATTGTCCTCCGCATCCGAATTGGTGACGTCGAGCTCCGGGCCGAAACGCCAGAAAGCGAGCAGGATTTTCTTCCAATCGGGCGCGTCCGCTTCCTTGGCGCCGAGCGTGACGAGCAGGCTCGAGAAGTGATCGAAGGCACGTTGCTTGAACGCCTCGATCTCGGTCGTCACAAGACTGCCCAAGTCGAGGGGCGCGCCGCTCAAGGGGTGGATCAGGATGGGCTTTTTGGTCCAATGGACCTGCGCCCAGGAAGCCACGGCCAAGGTTTTGCGTTTTCCGTCTTTCGTTGGTACTTCGATTTCGTCGAGGGGCCACTGCGGCCGGTCGGCGGCCGCAGCCCACCAGTCGGCACGGCGGATCAGCTCGTAGGTGGAAGGCTCGAGTGCACGGCGCAGGACCGTGCGCGTCAGGGCGGCGTCTTCCAGATCCTGCGGCGAGGGGGCGAGCCCCGTGAGGCGGGCAAGCGCCAGCGAAGTGCCATTCTCGTGTCCGGCCGGGTCGCGCAGCAGCACGAGCGCTTTTTCGGCGGGGTCGTGGATACGGGCCGCGAGTTTGGTTTCCCAGATCTTGTCGTCGTTCATGGGTTACTCCTTCACGCGCTGCAGGCGGAGGCGCTCGAGAGTGGGCTTGAGCGCCGAGCGGCGCTGCTGGTCCTGGATCGAGGCATAGGTGCGCTTGCCTGGTTCCCGCGATAACTCGTCCAGCAGTTCATATACGCGCTGCCAAACGCCTTCGATGGCCTTGCGACTGGGCTGAAACTGTGGCGGCGGCAAACAGGGAACGTGGAAGATCGTGCCGACGAGTTTGCCGTTTGGCAGCGCACGGATCTTGAAATGCAGGGTGTTGGGCAGACGGCTGCTCTTACCCCACGACTGAACCGAGTGATTCGTTACGGGATAGCTCAGCCAATGACGATCTTCAGGGGCAGGGGCGTTCCTGCCGGTTGTAAAAACGAATTGTGTGCGCAGTCCGATCTTGATCTGTGCCAAGGTCTGCATGAGCGCTTGCCAATTTTCATGCGGTTGAGTCTGCCAGATCAAGGGGCCTCTATCATCTGTGCCAATGGCATGGGGCCAATCTCGGTCCAAGCAATCTTTCCATGGCCGCAGAGGCAGACTTACTGTCAGCAGGCTAGTGTCGCTCTCCGGTATGAGTACGAAAGAGCCCCAACCGTTGCGGCTGCGCCCGCCAACCGTACCGAATCGATGCATCAGCGCAAGCGCCCGTTCAATGCCCGGCGCCGCATCCTGCGGTACGGCGAGCGCAAAGCCCGCCGATTCGCCCGCCTGGAGAGCGGCGTTGGCTTTGAGCGTCGTTGCGCGGCGATCCTTATCGTAGATAAGCGGCCCGAATCCTTGATAAAGCGCACTGCCGACTGGTATCGCTCGTCCTTGAGGATTTTGAACCTCTGGGTGAAACACCGTGCCGTCCGACGGCCATGAGTTTTTCTTCAATTTCCCTTCATCCCACCGATCCAGCCGCAAGCGCACCAGACTCTTGCGCGCCGTCGTCGTCACCCATCGACCGTCGCGCATGAACCTATCGTCCTTCAACCAGGCATGGCCGAACAATAATCCTTCTTCACGTCGCATCGCTCTGATGTCGTTGGAAAAACCATGCTCGGCCGCCCATTGCACCCGCCACCATTGCCGCAGCAGATGTTTGAAAGGGGGCGTGCGCCAGCGGGCACTTTGCTCAGCATCACCCAGGAAAGCCGGGGTGAGCAGGCGCACGGTGAATCGGTGTTGTGTCATCTTCGTCATGTCGGGCTCCAGAAAGACGAAGCAATCATAAACGGCGGCGTCGAGGGAAAGGAGGATGGCAAGCTTGTCAGGGATTCGCTTGGGTGAGGCGCTGGATTTCGGCCTGGAGACGCTGCCCCAGCCGTTCGGGGTCGGCCAGAAAGTTTTTGACCCAGTCAAAGGAGGGAGGAACGCCGTGCGCCATGGCGTTGCGCAGATTTTTCAGGGTCCAGTAGGCTTGTTTTTTCCACTCGGGATGCTCGCCTTGGCGCAGTTCGTTTTGCAGGAGTTCATCGGCCGCGGTGCGATCCTGGTAGTTGTAAGGATCGCGCCCCAGTTCGAGGCATTGCAGGGTGATGGTGGCTTCCAGCCCCAGGATCGCCGCCCGCAGGTAGTCGCGCCGGGCGAGCGCCCGCAGGGCGAGCAGACGCTGCTGCTCGGCGAGGCTTCTTCCTTGTGCCCATTGCAGCCGTTCGCGCAGGCGATCACGGAAGAGCTCGGAGGCGCCCTTGAGCGGGGTGTCCAAGGCTTGCAGAACGGTTCGCAGTTGCTGCGCGGCCGGGGGGATTTGGGTGGTGCGTTCGAAGAACGCTGCCCTGACGAGACAGCGTGCCTTGTCGGCAGGAAAACCATCGGCCTCCAGGAGCGGAGCGAAAACCCCATAATCGCCGCTCGCGTCGAAATGCGCCAGCGCCTTTACCCAGCGCGCAATGGCGAGCAAGCCGTCCAGGCGCAGCACCGGGGTGAGACCTCCTTCGCTCATGTCGAAGGCGCCGTAGTACACGGCCGAGATCGTGGCATCGCGCGTGGATTCGAGAAACTGGGCCGCGGTAAGCGCCAGCATCCCCAGGTGACGATAACCGTGCGTGACGTCGAAATGCAATACTTCCTTGCGTGATACCCACAGGGCGAGGCGCTGAAGGATGACCTGTTGTTCGTCGAGGTCGCGCGCCGCTGGGATCACCGAAAGCTGCACCGGCCGGCCGAGCGCACGTTCGATCATCGGGTGAACCCGATCGAGCAATGCATCATCGACCGTGCCGCGCTGCACCTGCTCGATCAGTTCGAGTCGCAAGGATTCTTCTTCCCCTTCGGCGGCGTGATGCTCCACCAAAACGTCCCACATGCTCGAACTCGTACCCAGTACAATCAGGCGTTCGACCTCGAGCCAGCGCGCCAGAGCCAAGCCGAGATAGGGGGTTTGCGCGGTGCTGCCATCGGGGAGACGGTAGGTGGCCTGACGGTAGCCCTTTTGCGGGTCGAGGGCAGATTTGCCGAGAAAGGTGACGAGGCTCGTCATGGGCGTTTCCCTTCTTCGAGGATGACGATCTGCTGCGGCTCGAGCCGCAACTGGAATTGGGCGTTGCGCCGCCGTCCCTCCAAGGTTTCGAAGAGATAGGGTTCGGCCCGGCGCAGCCCCAGCTCACGCTGTAGGCGGTGCTTCAGGGCACTCTTGCGCTCGTCGATGAAGGTGGGCTCCATGCCTTCTTTCAGGCGATGGTGGGTGGACGTGTCGCGGTCGTCCGGGTCGGTGCGCAGGCGCTCGTATTCGCGCAGGTATTCCTGCGCATCGAGCAGGGCGGCTTCGCTGCCCGCCTTGCGGCGGATCGGCCGTCCGGCGAGCCGACGCCGCGCTGCCCACAGCAAAAAGGCGAAATCGGCGGGTTTCAGAGCAATGCGCTGTCCGGCGGCCACGATCGTGTGGGTTTCCGGTTCGAGCACGAGGCGGGTGGGCGCCAGCCGTTCTTGGACATTGCGCACTGCGTCGCTGAACCGGGTTCCGGGACGGAAGAGGCGCTCTTCGGGCAGCTCGTCGCGCAGGCGCACGAAAGGGATGTCCCCCAGCCAGACCGTCGCATCTGCGGCGTCGATCATCTCGCTGGCGCTGCCGGGGCGCGGGATCGGGTTGGAATAGGGCGTGGGGTAGAAGAAATGCGGGCTCGACTCGTAGGGCGCCGAGACGAGTACGTGGCTCAGCCGATCTTGGTCGCGTCCGAAAAGGCTCATCGCGTAGCCGAGGAAGAAACCCATCGTCTTGCGCCCGCCGGCGATCGACGCATGGATCTGGCTCGACGGGTCGGCCGTGAGCAGGCGCACGCGCTCGACGATGGTGTCTGCCGTGAGCGCATTGTCCGTGTCGTCGCGAATGTCATCGAGCGGGGTGCCGTCGGGCCGTTCGATCAGATGGATGTGCGATTCGTCGAAAGCGATTTCCGGCAGTTGGTAGTCGGCGCGCAGGCGATGGAACCAACCGGTCTTGGGATGAAGCAACTGCAAGCGGGCGTTGTCGGCCCCGCGTGTGGTCGTGATGATGCGGATCTCGGTCGGTATCCAGCGCGGCGAGGATTTTACCGCCAGCGCATAGAGCGTTTCAGTGACGATCTGCGGCGACAGACCGGTGACCGCCAACAGAATGCGGCGGGGGAACTCGGTCAGCGGATCGGTTGGTTCCTGGGGCATGACAGATGGGCCGTAATGAGTGACGAACGAATTTTGGCATAGTCCGGGAGAATTGCGCCGGTCGACAAGCTTGTCGTTCGGAAAAAATTGCACAGAGCTGCCCAGCTTCAACCAGTAAGGTCTCATCACCTGTGCTCCGGGTGCATCCTATCGCACTCGGTTGTGGTGGTTTTGGGGCGATCCCCTATATATCGGGGCTATCTTTCAGGCTCCTCGGGATGCGTTACAGCCCGTAACGGATAAAGTCTTAATCCCCTATATCTCGGGGCTATCTTTCAGGCGTAGGCAGACGGCGAGATTCAGACTGGATTCCGTCTTAATCCCCTATATCTCGGGGCTATCTTTCAGGCGAGGGCAGGGAAGTTACCTATGACGACTTCCTGAGTCTTAATCCCCTATATCTCGGGGCTATCTTTCAGGCGAGGGCAGGGAAGTTACCTATGACGACTTCCTGAGTCTTAATCCCCTATATCTCGGGGCTATCTTTCAGGCAGTACGTGCAAGCAATGCACGAACAGCGGCTAAAGGTCTTAATCCCCTATATCTCGGGGCTATCTTTCAGGCGACACGCTCCGGGAGGCTTACACCTGGCTGACCAGCGTCTTAATCCCCTATATCTCGGGGCTATCTTTCAGGCGAAGCGCCGGTGAAGGTTTGCGACAACTGCGGCGAGTCTTAATCCCCTATATCTCGGGGCTATCTTTCAGGCAAACCTTGGATAGGGAGGAAGAGGAAAATGAAATGTCTTAATCCCCTATATCTCGGGGCTATCTTTCAGGCGAAAAACTTGCGGCGTTCTTGCCGCAAGACAAGTTGTCTTAATCCCCTATATCTCGGGGCTATCTTTCAGGCTCATTGATTCGATGAAAGACAAAAACATTTTTGTCATGTCTTAATCCCCTATATCTCGGGGCTATCTTTCAGGCCGATTATGTTCGACTATCCTCGCCTGAATGAGGCGTCTTAATCCCCTATATCTCGGGGCTATCTTTCAGGCGCACGCCGGCACCAGCAAGATCGAGTCGGAAACGCTGTCTTAATCCCCTATATCTCGGGGCTATCTTTCAGGCGCGCGCCCCTGACCATCGTCGGGAAGAGCGATCTTGTCTTAATCCCCTATATCTCGGGGCTATCTTTCAGGCACGAAGATGAATGGCGATGCAGTGGTAATCAAGTTCGTCTTAATCCCCTATATCTCGGGGCTATCTTTCAGGCATCACCCACGAGGAATTCCTTGCCGCCGCCCTGCCGTCTTAATCCCCTATATCTCGGGGCTATCTTTCAGGCGCCGCCATTAGGGCGGCATTGAAGCTGACATAAGAGTCTTAATCCCCTATATCTCGGGGCTATCTTTCAGGCAGGGTAAAACAAACCAAAAAAAAATCGTAAGCCATTGTCTTAATCCCCTATATCTCGGGGCTATCTTTCAGGCATCACCCACGAGGAGTTCATTTCGGCCGCCCTGCCGTCTTAATCCCCTATATCTCGGGGCTATCTTTCAGGCTCGGCCGCCCTGCCGGAGTGGACGGAAGAAGGGAAGTCTTAATCCCCTATATCTCGGGGCTATCTTTCAGGCTCAAGGAGGCGGGGAGCTATATCTTCGTCGAGTTGTCTTAATCCCCTATATCTCGGGGCTATCTTTCAGGCTTCTGGCGCAGGTCGCGTTGCGAAGCTGCGCGTCGTCTTAATCCCCTATATCTCGGGGCTATCTTTCAGGCTCACTAAGGAGCAACAATCATGACTGAGAAAACGTCTTAATCCCCTATATCTCGGGGCTATCTTTCAGGCGCAGTTCATTTCGGCCGCCCTACCTGAATGGGTAGAGTCTTAATCCCCTATATCTCGGGGCTATCTTTCAGGCGTCGTTATGCCTTTGAATAATTGCCCTGGACTCGCTGTCTTAATCCCCTATATCTCGGGGCTATCTTTCAGGCTGCGCCCGGTCGAGGCCCTGGGCAAGGGCCGAGCGTCTTAATCCCCTATATCTCGGGGCTATCTTTCAGGCTGTAGAGATCGTCCTATTCGCCCCAATTGAACAGTCTTAATCCCCTATATCTCGGGGCTATCTTTCAGGCGCCACCGGGAAGGTGGCCTCGGTGGTGGCCAAGATGTCTTAATCCCCTATATCTCGGGGCTATCTTTCAGGCTCATCCCCACCAGTGCGATAAAGGACATCAAGCGGTCTTAATCCCCTATATCTCGGGGCTATCTTTCAGGCGACCGCCCAAGATAGGCAAAGAGGAGCGGCTCGGTCTTAATCCCCTATATCTCGGGGCTATCTTTCAGGCACGCGACCGCCAATGATGTTTGGAATCACGGAAACGTCTTAATCCCCTATATCTCGGGGCTATCTTTCAGGCCCGATCGGATGGGCGGAGGTGCGGCGATGAGCCCGCGTCTTAATCCCCTATATCTCGGGGCTATCTTTCAGGCCTGAACTGTGGGGATACCATGAAAGTCGAGTTCAAAGTCTTAATCCCCTATATCTCGGGGCTATCTTTCAGGCAGTTCTGTTCGAGTAGATTTTTATCTTCCTGGTAATGTCTTAATCCCCTATATCTCGGGGCTATCTTTCAGGCATCATGAAGGCCAAATTTACCACTGACGAGGGTCTTAATCCCCTATATCTCGGGGCTATCTTTCAGGCGAGCACGCCAGCAACAAAAATTTCCATCGACGGCGTCTTAATCCCCTATATCTCGGGGCTATCTTTCAGGCCTAACCGGATCAGACGAGGCCAAGCGCTACCAGTCGTCTTAATCCCCTATATCTCGGGGCTATCTTTCAGGCAAGCCTACGCCGAAGCGGTGGCTGAGGCGGTGGCTGTCTTAATCCCCTATATCTCGGGGCTATCTTTCAGGCTCTACGACCACCTGCAAGACCTGATCGAGCTGCCGCCGTCTTAATCCCCTATATCTCGGGGCTATCTTTCAGGCATAAGCGTGTTCGGAAAGCTGGCTGGAATCTGCAAGTCTTAATCCCCTATATCTCGGGGCTATCTTTCAGGCGTCCCCGCGCGTGAAGGTTATATTTTTTACGCTTTGTCTTAATCCCCTATATCTCGGGGCTATCTTTCAGGCTGCATCCTAAAACTAATTTTTAAAAAACAATGACTTAATGAAGCGGTTCGCAATTTTTTCGACCATGCGCATGCTGAGGGTCTGGGCTGGTCTGGGATGTAGGTCTAGTGTGCATTATGGACACTGGATGTGAGGTGTGTCAATCCGTGCAGTACCTGCGAATGGATGATCTACTGGCAAGCAGGACGAGCCGCCAGGGCAATGACAGAGGCGATCGGTCAAGGTGCATGAGCCGTGTCTTCGACGATCAGTCGGTCGAGGATTTCGTCGGTGAGGACGGCGGGACCGTCGGTGAATTGTCGTCCGAGGCCCCAGATTCGAGTGTCTTTCCCCAGGGGGTAGCAGCGTACGTCGTCGACGCGTTCGTCGAGATAGGGACGAAGTCCGGCGAGAGTGCGTTCAATCGTTTCGCGGGTCCCTTTGAGGAGGAAGGCGCTGTATTGCAGAGGTAGGCCGTGTTTGCTGACATAGCGGTGTACGCGCTGCAGGCGCCGGGGGTCGCGGATGTCATAGCACAGGATCCAGCGCGTGGGTTTGTCTGGCAGAGGATCCTTGGGCCGTGTGGGGAAACGCAGGTGGCGTTTGGGCTTGCGGCTCATGTCCAGTTCTCCCGTATGAAGTGTTCGAAGGCGTAGAGGAGGCGCACGGTTTCGTTTTGCCAGCGAGTGCGTTCGGCGTGATAGGCGGCCAGTGCCCAGCGTTGTGGAGGGTGTTGCAGCGGTTTGTGGGCGAGATGGAAGACGGCATGGGCGTGTAGGGCGACGATTTCTCCCAGTTCTTCGAGCAGGTGCATCCAGGTTTCGGCCCGCCAGGCGGAGCCTTGGGTACCGAGCCAGCGCGAGCCGTCGGCCATGAATTCGGTGAGGACGATTTCGCGCAGGGCGGCGATCCATTCGTGCCCGGGTTGGCCGTGTTTGCGGCGATGGGATGCTTCCAGGGCGATGTCGGGCGCGCGGCGCAGGGCGGCATCGGGCAGCAGGCCGCAGGCGAGCGCGACGCGCGAGAGGGCGCCGAGGCGGTGGTTCTCATACCAGGCGCCGTAGCGTTCGGGCCAGTCTGGGTCGTCGAGGGCGAAGGAGAGGAGCGTGGCGATTTGAAGTGGGTTGGTGGCAAGCGGGAAGAAGAAAGCGCGGCGTTTTTGGCGCCCGTCGACGAACGTGATGGCGATGCCGCGGCGGGCACAGGCGTCGAGGGCGGCGCCGGAGAAGGTGACGTGCGGGTTGGCAGTGATGCTGCGCACGTGGCGCAGGGGTACGGCGTGACGGGTGTTCCCATCGTAGGCGCGGAGGACGAGGCGCTCGGTGCCGTCGAGTTCGACGGTGACTTCGTCGTTGGGCAAGATGAGGAGCGGACGGCCGAAGGCGTCGAGCGCGTCGGGGGCGGGATGTGGGGTGTCGTTCATGAGGATTCCCAGTCGTCGAGGAGATCGAAAGCGGGACTGCGTTGGGCGAACTCACGGGCGAGGTGTTGGGCGTAACGATCGAGCAGCCGTTGCCAGCGTCGGCTGCGCCATTCCCATTCACGCCAGAAAACGCTGCGGCCGGCTTTGCCGAGCAGGCAGGCGCCGCTGCCTTCGACGCCGAAGTGCTCGGGGCGTAGGAGCTCACGACGGAAGAGTTGCCAGATCCATTCGTCGATCTGACCGCGCAGGGGTTCGACGAGGTCGCAGGCAAGAGCCGCGCGGCCGTGGACGGGGGCGTGCAGGGCGCCGAGGCCGGGGTCGAGCCCGGCGCTCCAGCAGGCGTTGACGGCCAAGCCGTAGAGCAGGGTGTAGCCGAGCGAGAGGGCGGCGTTCACGGGATCGCGCGGTGGGCGCCGGTTGCGCGCCGTGGGGCGGATGCGCGGAGGGAAAGCCTGGAAGAATGCGGGGAAGTAGGCCGCGGCGGCGGCGCCTTCGCAGCCGCGCAGGGTGTCGAGGGGCAGGGCGGGGTCGTCGTGTAGGCGACGTTCGATCGCTTGCAGTGTTTGGCTGGCATCCCAGATGGGTTTGCGCAGGTCGGGTCGGGCAGAGCCGATGACCATCAAGGTGCGGCGCTGACGGCGAATCTTGGCATGCACGAAAGCGCGCGCGAGGGTGGCGGCAGCATCAGGTTCGGCGAGGGTGAGGATTTGTCCCCAACGGCGACGGGCATCGTTGTGCGGGGCGCCGACCCAGTGGGCGAGCCGTCGTCCGGCGCGGCCGTCGAGGATGAGGACGGGGACTTCGTGGCCCACGAGGTTCGCCAGGGTGCTGCTGTCGAAATAGCAGCGGGCGCGCATGACGACCCGTTCGAGGAATTTGATGGGGATGCGCCGTTCGAGTCGGCCCGTGGCGTCGCGCAGCTCGAGGACTTCGCCCGAGGCTTCGAGAATCGTGCCGCTGCGGTCGAGGTAGAGGGTGGTCATGGACGTAGGCTCATGTGATGAGGAAGTAGTCACCGTGGTCGATCGGCGTGGCGCTGCCCAGGCGCAGGGATTCGGTGCCGGCATGAAGCAAGATGAAAACGACGCGGTCGGTCTCGGGGTCGATGAGGCGACGCAAGGCTTCGCGCGTCTGCTGTAATTCCTGGGTGGTGAGCCAGCATTCGTAGAAGGATTTCTGGCCACCAAGCGCATGGCAGCGTACGAGCTTGAGCGCTTTGACCAACCGCGCCGGATCGCTGATGTCGTAGCCGATGAGGAAGAGGTGCCATCCGTTCATGCGCTCAGTATGGCGCGGAGACGCGAGGGCGGCGGCGATGGCAAGCTTGTCGGGAGGGCCATTGGCTCGAGATTCCACCTATATAATCGGGCGCGAACGAACCGAATTTCGATGGAATGGATGCACATGAGGATCCTTCACACCGCCGACTGGCATCTCGGCCGCGTCTATCACGGTGTCTCGCTCCTGGAAGATCAGGCGTACGTGCTCGATCAGTTGGTCGGGCTCGTGCGTTCGGAGCGCCCGGACGTGGTGTTGATCGCCGGCGACGTCTACGACCGCTCGATCCCGCCGGCCGAGGCCGTTCGCTTGCTCGACGAGACGCTGACCCGGATCGTGGTGGGGGAGCACACGCCGGTCATCCTCATCGCCGGCAACCACGACAGCCCCGATCGGCTCGGCTTTGGCGCGCGCCTGCTGGCCGACGCCGGGCTTACGATCCGGGGGCTCGCGGCTGCCGACGCATCTCCCGTGGTGCTGCGAGACCGCCATGGGGAGGTCGCATTCCATCCGCTGCCCTATGCCGAGCCTTCCGTGGTGCGCCAGTCTCTGCAGGACGAGTCGATCGCGGATCATCACGCGGCGATGAGGGCCCAGGTCGAACGCATTCGACAGCTCCACGATCCGAGCCGCCGTTCGGTGCTCATCGCTCATGCGTTCGTCCAGGGTGGAACGGAGAGTGAATCGGAACGCCCTCTGTCGGTCGGAGGGACGGGTGCCGTCGGGGCGGAACTCTTCGAGGGATTCCACTTCGTGGCGCTCGGTCACCTGCATCGCCCTCAGAGCTTGGCTGGCGGTCGTATCGACTATGCCGGTTCGCCCTTGAAATATTCCTTTGCTGAGGCTGGTCACGACAAGAGCGTTTCCCTGGTCGAGCTCGACGCTCAGGGCCGGGTACGCATCGAACGCCTGCCGCTCACCCCGCGGCGGGACTTGCGCCTCCTCACGGGCACCCTCGATGAGATCCTGGCTGCCGCTGCGACCGATTCCGCCCGGGACGATTACGTCCTTGCCCGGCTCATGGATACGGGGGCGATCCTCGATGCGATGGGGAAACTGCGCACGGTCTATCCCAATGCGCTCGCCATCGAACGTCCGCGATTTACGGGAGCGGGGGCGGGGCTCGAAGCAGGCACCGATCACCGCAAAGTCGGGCTGGACGAACTCTTCGAGGCTTTCTACCGTGAGATGGCGGGCCGCGCACTCAATGAGGACGCCAAGTGCCTGCTGCACGCCGAGATGACTGCCCTATCCCAACAGGAACGCGAGGTGGCTCCATGAGACCGCTACGTCTGGTCTTGACTGCCTTTGGCCCCTTCGCCCGGCGCGAGGAGATCGACTTCACGCGCTTGCCGCCGGATGCGCTCTTCCTGATCCACGGCCCCACGGGGGCAGGCAAGACCTCGATCCTCGACGGCATCTGCTACGCCCTCTATGGCGAAACCTCCGGCAGTGAGCGCAGCGCCAAGGAGATGCGTAGCCACCATGCCGCGGACGACACGCTCACCGAAGTCGAATTCGAGTTCGCACTGGGGCGCAAGCGCTATCGCGTCAGGCGCTCGCCCGAGCAGGAACGCGCCGCCCTGCGGGGCAAGAAGGAGCAGCGGGTGAAGATTCCGGCACGGGCCGAACTCCAGGTGTGGGACGACGAGGGTTGGATGCCCGTCGTCAGCAAGACCACGGAGGTCACGGATCACATCGAGGCGATTCTCGGTTTCAAAGCCGACCAGTTCCGCCAAGTCATTTTGCTGCCGCAAGGGCAGTTCCGCAAACTCTTGACGGCCGACTCCAAGGAGCGGGAGCAGATTCTGGAGACGCTCTTCGCCACCGAAACCTGCAAGCGCTTGCAGGAACGGCTCAAAGCGGCGGCGAACGCCCTGGAGCGGCAGGCCGAAGAAGCCAAGGCCCGGAAAAAGACGCTGCTCGAACAGGCCGGGGTGGAGTCGGAAGAAGCGCTCGGTGCCCGGATCGAGGAAGCGACGGCACGGCGCTCGCTCCTGGCGGAGGAGGAACGACGTCGCCGCACCGAAGAGGCGAACGCCACCGCCGCGCTCGCGGCCGCTGAGGCTCTGGCGCGGCAATTCGAGGAACGAGATGGCGCTCGCGCCGCCCTGGACAAGCTGAGCGCAGCTGCCGCCGCGATCGCAACCCGACGCCGTGAGCTGGATGCCGCCTCGCGGGCCCAGTTCGTCTGTGCGGCCCATGCGAACTTCGAGGAAGCTGCTGCGCAACGGCAACGGCTCGCCCAGCAGTTGGCGCAGGCCGAGCGCGAGGTCGAAGCTGCTGTCCGCCAGCTCGCAGCGGCCGAATCTCGGCTGCAGGAAGAGCGCGCTCGAGCGCCCGACCGGGAACAGGCCATTCGCGAGCTCGAGCGGCTCGAAGGCTTGCGCGAGGCCGTGCGCACGCTCGACGAGGCGCGGCGGGAAGCGGAGAAGCACGCCCGTTCGGCCGAAGCGGCTGCGACCGAACTCGCACGCCTGCAAGGAGAAGCCAACGCCCTCACCGAAAAACGTGCCCGGCTGCAGCGGGAGATCGAAGACTACGCCCCGCTGGCTAACCGGGTCGAAGCGATGCGGCGCGATCTCGCCCAGCAGGAGCAGTTGCTCCAGTTGCTGCGCAAGCTCGCGCAGGCCAAAGCCGCCCTGTCCGCTCACCGTGCCGAAGAAGCCAAGTACCGCCAAGCCTTGGAGGCCGCGCAGACGGAGCGGCTCGCCGTCCTGGCGCGCAAGGAGGACTTGGAATCGCGCTGGCGCAGTGGCCAAGCCGCCGTACTTGCCCGGCACTTGAGCGAAGGTGCCCCGTGTCCCGTCTGCGGCAGCCTGCAGCATCCTGCCCCGGCGATGGCGGGCGAGGCCGTGCCGAGCGAGGAAGAACTGAATGCGGCCGCCAAGGCCCTGCAGCAGGCCGAAGCCGCCTTGGAATCCGCTCGTGCCGAGCATCAGGCCGTTCTGAATCGGATCGTGGGGGCCGAATCCGCCGTCTCGACCCTGGAATCGAGCCTGCCGCCCGATCCCCCCAGTCTCGAGCAGGTCAATGCACGCCTGGCTGACCTCGAACGTGACCTGGTGAAAGCGCTCGAAGCGGCCAAACGGCTCGATGCAGCCAAGGCCGAGTTCCAAAGCTGCGAGGAGCGTCTCGCCGCGCTTGGTCCCGCGCTGGAACAGGCGCGCAGCCGCACCGAGACCCTCAGGATCCAAGCCGCGACGGCTGCGGCCCAAGTCCGCGAACGCTCCGACCGGGTCCCGGAACCTCTGCGCGACCTCCGCACGCTCGAGCAGGCGATCGACGCTGCCCGCAAGCAAGTGGACACGCTCGCCGACCGGCTCAAAGCGGCCGAGGAGGCGTACCAGCAGGCAAGCGCCGCGCATGCGGCCGCGTGCTCGAAGCGGGAGACGCTCGCCGAAGCGCTCGCCGTCGCCTCGTCGCGCTTCGATCAGTCTTACGCAGCCTTCCTGCGCGCCCTGCAGGAACAAGGATTCGCGGATGAAGCCGCATTCCGCGAGGCCATGCGTTCGCCCGAAGACATTGCCGCTTTGCGCGCCGAGATCCAGTCCTACGACGAATCCGTGGCGGCGGCCAAGGAACGCCTGCAGCGCGCCGAACATCAGGTCGACGGCAAGACGCCACCGAATCTCGCCGCGCTCAAGGCCGCCCAGGAAGAGGCCCGGCGCGCCGTCGAGGACCTCGTCGCCCAGCAGAAGGGACTCGAAGAACGTATCGGGCAGGATCGCAAGACGCGTGAAGTGCTCGCGGCCATCGGACAGGAGCTGAGCGAGATCGAGTCGCGCTATGAAGTGATGGGGCACCTCGCTGGCATCGCCAACGGCGACAATGGCAAGAAGCTCACTTTCCAGCGATTCGTGCTTGCGGCACTGCTCGACGACGTGCTGCGTCAAGCCTCCCTGCGCTTGCGCACCATGAGCCGTGGCCGCTACAGCCTGCAGCGGCGCGAGGACGTGGCCGATGCGCGCAGGGCTTCCGGCCTCGATCTCGAAGTCTTCGACGAATACACCGGTCGAACCCGACCCGCCAGCACGCTCTCGGGCGGCGAGAGTTTCATGGCCGCCCTCTCGCTCGCGCTGGGGCTGTCGGACGTGGTGCAAGCCTACGCGGGCGGCATCCAGCTCGACACTCTCTTCATCGACGAAGGCTTCGGCAGTCTCGACCCCGAGTCGCTCGACATGGCCATGAAAGCCTTGGGCGAGCTGCGGCAGAAGGGACGAATGATCGGCATCATCTCCCACGTCGACGAGCTCAAACGCCAGATCGACGTCGGCATCGAGGTGATCCGGGGGAGAAGCGGCAGCCATGTCCAGGTCGGAGCGGTGGGGTGATCGCGGCAGGACTCGGTCCTAACGATTTGCGAAAAGGCTCGCCTGACCGCGGAAGAGATTGACGGCTCGATGGCTAGCGAGCGAGATTGCTTACCGTACCCGAAGACGAAGGGATCGGGCAGGAAAAGATTTGCGCAGTAATTGCTTGATTTCATTGGTGGTTTGGTGGAATCCTGCAACAAATCTATGTAACTCAAATTCTTAGAACATCTGCGAACTCCTACGTGTCAGAGTCCAGTCCTATCTGCCCACAATCCTACCCGTTGAGTCTGGTCGAGGTCATCATTCAGGCACATCGGGCAGGTCGCCAGTTCGATTTCCATTTTCGTGATCCCCTGCGAAATCACGGAACTGAGCATCGAAGAATCCCTGGCGGTCTGATCAATCACATGAAACAGGTTCCATTTTGGTCCATCATGGGCTAGAATAGCGCATTAGTCGGAGGTTCGCTATGGCCGTCAACGTCAAACTGTCCGAAAGCTTGGTCGAAAGTGCCAAGCGCTACGGCACCATCGAGCACCGCTCGGTCCCCAAACAAATCGAATACTGGTCACAGATCGGCAAGATCGCCGCTGAAAACCCCGATCTGCCCTTCAGCGTCATCCGTGACATCCTGATCGCGGACCAGGAAGAGCCGGTGGGTGAGTATCGATTCGGCTGATGCGTATCCTTGTCACCCCGACTTTCGAGCGCACCGTCAAAAGACTGCACAAGCAGCAGAAAGCCGCGCTCGACGAGGCGGTACGTACCATTGCCCGGCAACCCGAAGCGGGTGAAGCCAAAGTCGGCGACCTTGCAGGCGTGAGGGTCTACAAGTTCCGCATGGGCGGCTTGCTCTGCCTCCTGGCCTACCGGGTCCTCGACGAAAATACGCTCAAGCTGCTGATGGTGGGGCCGCACGAAAACTTCTATCGCGACCTCAAGCGGCTGGACGGATGACAGACAATTGGCTAGCGCCTTCTATCTGCGCAGATCTGCTCCAGGCAAGCGTTTTCACCGTGCCTCCCTTCGGTTCAGTCCGATTCCGCTTGGTATGGCACGATCGGCAAACTGTGATGTACACCGCATTGCTCGCAATCTCGCCAAGATGCAAATCCTACAGCGCATCGCTGAGGAAGAAGAAGCCGAACAGCCCGGCAAGCCGTTCAAGTGGCGCACATCTCATGGTCTGCTATCTCGCGGAGAGCCTGTTTGCAGAGAGACGATTGGGCGGAGCTTCGCCGCGCCGTGCTCGCCGATCCTGCTCTTGGAGAGAAAGTCGATCGCGTCTGCCGTGCGTATATTTCCGATCCCTACTCGCAGCGCCATCGTTTCTGGATGAACTATGTCCGAGCGCACCGCGCGTCCTGAACGGGAGCAGGGCTGCCCCGACGGAATCGAGACCTGCGTGGTGCACCGTCTCGTCCGCCAGGGGACGCCCGAGCCGAGCGAAGAAGAATCGCTTCGTCTCGTCGCCGTGCGTATCCTCGAACGCAACGCCCTGCGCGACTACTTCGACTTTGCCACGCTTGCCGTGCGCGCGCTGCAGCCGTTCGATCGGCTCTATCCGCTGAAGAACGGCGAGTCCGCACTCCAGCAATTGCTCGTCCAACTCGCCCACGCTATACCCTACGATGCGCCGGAAAACGATGCGTACTGGCAGAACGTCAAGGCCGCCTGCGCACGCATGGCAGTCGTGCTCTTTGACCGGGTATGCGACACCTACTCAGCGTTCCGCGCGTGTTCGCGGGGTCTGGGGGAAGCGGATAAGAAAAAACCCCAACCGAGCGTAGTTGGGTTGTGCAACCTTTTTTCTGTAAATTTCCGTGGTGTTGGTCATGACGCCGGGGTTACGGGTTGAGGTTGAGATAGACCTTGCCGGTCATCCACTCGTCGTCGAGTTCGGCGAGCAGC
>NZ_SBHP01000003.1:4874-177757 GCF_006980785.1 Tepidiphilus sp. J10 | reverse complement strand
GAGATCGACCACGGTGGTGAGCTCGCGGCAGGTTTCGCCCGTGTCGACGATCACGTCGACCAGCTTGCCGATGCGCTCGGCCACCGCCTCGGCATCGGGCAAAGGCTCCTCCTCACCGGGCAGGATCAGACTGGTGCTCAAGAGCGGCTCGCCCAGCGCCTCAAGGATCGCCTGTACCACGCGGTGCTGCGGCACACGCAAGCCGATCGTGCGCCGTTTGGGGTGCAGGATGCGCCGGGGAAGATCGTGCGTTCCCTCGAGAATGAAGACGTAGGGACCAGGGGTGTTGGCCTTCAGCAGGCGAAAGACGCGGTTATCCACCCGGGCATAGTTGCCCAGCTCGGAGAGGTCGCGGCACAGCAAGGTAAACGGCTGCGACTCGTCCATGTCGCGAATACGGCGAATGCGCCGGATCGCCTCGACGTCCCCCAGATGACAGGTGAGGGCATAGCTCGAGTCGGTGGGCATGGCCACGACCGCGCCTTGCCGCAATTGACGCGCGACGAGGTCGACGAGTCGGCGTTGAGGATCGACGGGATGAATGGAGAGGATTTGCGCCATAACCAAACATTATAGCGCGTATTCGAGCAGCTGCCACACCGGCGTGAGGTCGGGCGGCAAGGGGGGCGCCGCGCCCAGTTCGACGGGCGATTCTCCTGGAGAATGAAAATCGGACCCCAGCGAGGCGGCAAAGCCCCATTGGCGCGCCACGTGCGCCCAGCGGCGCATGTCGTCGGGGCCGTGGGAACCGGAACTCACCTCGATGGCCGTGCCCCCTGCTTCATCGAAGCGCCGTAGCAGCTCTGCGAACTGCGAGGTCGAGAGGCGGTAGCGCGCCGGATGGGCCAGCACCGCCACCCCGCCCGCCCTGTGGATCCAGGCGAGCGCCTCTTCGAGCACGGCCCACTCGTGTTGGACGTAGCCGGGCTTGCCCTTGGCGAGGTAGTACTCAAAAACTTCCGAGACAGAGCGCATCAGACCGAGGGAGACGATATAGCGGGCGAAATGCGCGCGGCTCACCAAGGCCGGATTCTTGGCGAAGCGAAGGGCGCCTTCCCATGCACCATGGATGCCATGGCGCTCGAGCTCCTCGGCGATGCGCTTCGCCCGCGCGTCGCGCCCCGATCGCACCCGCTGCAAGCCTTCACTGAGGGCAGGATCGTCGGGATCGATGCCCAGGCCGAGCACGTGGATCGTCTCGTCGGCGAACGACACCGAGATCTCTACCCCCGGCACGAAAGAGATGCCCCACAGGCGCGCCTCTGCCTCAGCCGAGGCGCAGCCGGCGGTCTCGTCGTGGTCGGTGAGTGCGAGCAACGCCACGCCGTTCGCGGCGGCGCGACGAACTACCTCGGCCGGGGTGAGAACCCCGTCCGAGACGAGCGAATGGCAATGGAGATCCACTTTCATCGCATCCACCCTTCGCCCGCCGTAAAGCCCTTACTGAACGGCGACGAGCTCGATCTCGAACGTGAGGTCGCGCCCGGCGAGCGGGTGGTTCGCGTCGATGGTGATCGAATCTTCGGTCACTTCGACGACGACGATGGGGATCTGCCGACCGTCACGCGATTGCATCACCAGCTGCTGTCCCACTTCCGGCTCGAGATCCGGCGGCAGCTGCTCGCGCGGCACCTGCAACACCGCCTCTGCCACGCGATCCCCGTAGGCCTCGGCCGCCGGGATGGTGACGGTTTTCGTCTGCCCCACGGCCATGCCCTCCACGGCTTGTTCGAAACCGGGAATCACCTGACCGGAGCCGACGGTGAATTCGAGCGGGTCGCGCCCGGCCGAGCTATCGAACACCGAGCCGTCGTCGAACTTGCCGGTGTAATGGACCTGGACGGTATCGCCCGCTTTTGCTGCTTGATTCATGATCTTTCCTTTCCGCTGTCGTGTAGAGCACGCCGGTATCGACCGACGTATCCAAGACCTTACCTGCTTTCTCTTGCTTTGGCTAGACGTTTGCGGAAAAATTCCTTGCCCCTTTGGGCACTTGATGCTAATTTGGCGCCCCTGCAGCTTGCCCCGGAGCCCGTGATGAATCCCTCTCCCGACGACCGTCTGTACCTTCCCAGCCACCAGTGGTTGCGCCGCGAAGACGATGGAATTTACACTCTAGGCATCACCGATCATGCCCAACGTGAGCTCGGCGACATCGTCTATGTGCAATTGCCCGAGCCTGGTCAGCATCTCGAAGCCGGAGACGTGCTCGCCGTCGTCGAATCGGTCAAGGTCGCTTCCGAGATTCTCTGCCCTTTCCCCGCCACCGTCGTCGCGGTAAACGAAGAGCCCCGCGAACGACCCGAGCGACTCAACGAAGCGCCCTACGAGGTCTGGCTCCTGCAATTGCTGCCCGACGAAGACGCGCCTCTTCCCGAGCTGCTCACGGCGCGCGCCTATGATGCACTCCTCTCAGTCTGAACCATGCTCTCTGCCGCGCAGGCGCCTTTACGGCGGTATTTCGCTCTCACGGCGCTCGTGCTCGCCGCCCTCCTGGGGTGGTACTGGCACGAGAGTCGCCCCATCGATCTGCCCTCCTCGCCGCTCGCCGACCCGCGTCTGCAGTGCGTCTCTTACGCTCCCTACTATCGCGACGGCTACACCCCGTTCAAGAAAGACCTGAAACTCACTCGCGAAGAAATCGCCACCGATCTGCGCTCGCTCGCCGCCGTCACCCGCTGCGTGCGCACCTACTCGGTCGACCAAGGGCTGGATCGGGTCCCCGAAGTGGCACGCGAACTCGGGCTCACCGTGCTCTTGGGGGCATGGATCGGGCGCGACGACGATAAGAACCGCCATGAGCTCGAGCGCGCACTGGAGGTGGCCAATGCCAACGCCGACGTCGTGACGATGCTCATCGTCGGCAACGAAGTGCTGCTGCGCCGCGAGCAAAGCCCGGAGGCGATGGGCCGCTGGCTGGAAGAAGCCCGCGCGCGCAGCCGCGTGCCGGTGACCTACGCCGACGTCTGGGAATTCTGGCTGCGCCATCGCAGCGCGCTCGAGCCGCACGTCGATCGTGCCACCATCCACATCCTGCCCTACTGGGAAGACCGCCCTCAGCCGATCGAGGCGGCGATCGATCATCTCGTACGCATCAGGACGCTTGCCCGCACCTTGCTGACCAAACCGGTGGTGATCGGTGAGACCGGCTGGCCCAGTGCCGGACGCCAGCGCGAAGGAGCGATCCCTTCGCGCGTGAACCAGGCGCGCTACGTGCGCGAGTTCCTGGCCTTGGCGGAGCGTCATGGCTGGCAGTACAACTTCATCGAAGCGGTGGACCAGCCCTGGAAGCGCTGGTTGGAGGGCACCGTCGGTGGCCACTGGGGCATGCTCGACACTTCGCTCGTGCCCAAATTCCCCCTTACGGGGCCGATCGCCGAGCGTGAATCGTTCTGGCCGGTACTCCTTTGGGCGGGGGCTGGCGCGGCGCTGCTGCTCCTCATGGCCGCGCCAAGAACCGCGAGCGGACGCGACCACGCGTGGCATGCGCTCGCTGGCGCCGTGCTCGGACTCATCGCGATGTGGCAGTGGGAACACGCCCGGCTGGCCTACCGCGACGCCGTGGAATGGAGCGTGTTGGGAGCGATCGGACTCGCCTCGATTCTCGTCGCCGCGCGGCTTGCCGTGGCGCCGCGCCTGCCGGCCCGCTCCGTCGCGCTCGCGCTGCGGCTCTTGCTCTTTTGCGCCGCCGTGGCCTCCGTCTGGCTCGTGGTCGACGGCCGCTACCGCGACTTTCCCACTGCGCTCTATCTGCCGCTCGCGCTCTTTGCCTGGCGTCGCGCATGGGAGGTGAGCGCCGAAGAGCGGCTCTGGGCCTGGATTCTCTTCGCCTTTGGCCTCTACCGCTGGCTGGAAGAACCGGGCAACGGCCAGGCACTGCTGTGGGGACTCACGGCGATGACGTTCGCGCGAGCCATCCACGCGGCGCATCGCAGAACCACAGCCGCGGCAAAGCCCATAGCACAGCAATGACTCCCGGCGTGGCGGCATAGAACACCGTGGCCGCCACGCCGAGCCACAGCGCCGCCACCGCCCAGCGGCGCGATCCACGAAGCTGGGAGAGGGCCGCGCACAACACGGCCACCCAACCGATGCGTTCCTCGAGAAACGCCTGAACCAACAGGAACTTGGCTGCACAGGCAACGCCTCCTCCGGGCACCCACTTGCCGCCGCAGGCCGCCGGCGCGAGTTGCGCCTCCAGCCATCCGAAGCGCACCCATAGGCAGGCGAGCCCCACCAGGATCGCACCCAAGAACCAGCCGCGCACCAAGGCGCGCCATCCGCTCTTCTTCGTCATCCGGTTCGCCGTCTACATCCACCAGGAAACAAACATTTTCTCATCGCCCCGGCCAATTCCGCACGGGAAGCCGTAAAATCGTCCGTTATCCTCCCGTACCACGGATCGATGCAGTGAGCGCAAAACTCCATCTCTTCTGGCGGGTGCTCGTCGCCCTCTTCCTCACCCTGCTCGTGATGTTCGGCACCTTCAAGCTGTGGCAATGGCAGGTGCGGGTCGACACCATGCCCGGCGTCTCGGGCGAGATCGGCGGCTTCGCCTACACCCCTTTCCGTCGTGACCAGTCTCCCTTCGAGAAGAAGTATCCAACCCCCGAACAGGTCGCCGAAGACCTCGACATCCTGAGCAAGTACACTCGCCGCATCCGTACTTACGGCGTCTCCGATGTCCCCTCGATCTATCCCTTGGCCGAAGAAAAAGGCTTTACCGTCACCATGGGTTTGTGGGTCTCGGCCGACAAGGAACTCTCCGAGCGGGAGATTACCGAAGGCTTGGCGCTCCTGAAGCGACACAAGAACATCGAACGCATCGTGGTGGGCAATGAAGCGCTGCTGCGCAAGGAGATGACGGTGGCCGAGATGGCGTCCCATCTCGACCGCGTGCGCGCCGACATCCGCCGCCAGTTCCGCAAAGGACAACGTCCTCCGGTCTCCACCGCCGAACCTTGGCACGTCTGGCTCGCCAACCCCGAGCTCGTCGACCACGTCGATTACCTCATGGTGCACCTGTTGCCCTATCACGAGGGCATCTCCTCTGCACGGGCGCTCGAATACGCTTTCAGCCGATACGAAGAGCTGAGGCAGCGATTTCCCAAGAAGCCCATCGTCATTGGCGAGATCGGCTGGCCCACCAAGGGTGAAGTGATGCCCAACCTCATGGGCGGGGACGAATACGCCCGCGCCACCCTCGAAGACGCCGTGCGCTTCGTGCGCGGATTCCTCGCCGATCCACGTTCCGCCTTCCTCGATTACTTCATCATGGAGGCGTTCGATCAGCCCTGGAAAGTCGCCGTGGAAGGCTGGGCGGGTTCCTACTGGGGCATGTTCGACGCCGATCGTCAGCTCAAGTATTCCCTCGACGGTCTCATCGTGAGCGACGTACGCTGGCAAGAAAAAGCGCGCCTGGCGGTAGCGGTCGCAGCCGTGCCCATGTTCCTCATCGCCTTCGCTCTGGGTAGCTGGAACGTGCTCGGACGCCTGTGGCTCATGGGGCTGGTTCAACTCTCCGCGGCCGTACTCGTGGTCGGCGTCTATCTACCCAAGGATTATTACCTCTCGCGGGGCGATCTCGTCGGTCTCGTCTTCCTCATCTTTGCCACCCTCATGACCATCGCCGTACTGCTGTCGCACGGCTTCGAGTTCGGCGAGGTGCTCTTCAAGCGCCAATGGCGCCGGCGCTTCATCCCCCGAGAACCCCTGCCGCCCGAGCAGCAGCCCTTCGTCTCCATTCACCTCGCCTGCTACAACGAGCCGCCCGAGATGGTGATCGCCACCATCGACTCCCTCGCCCGGCTCGATTACGCTAACTTCGAGGTGATCGTCGTCGACAACAACACCACCGACGAGGCCCTGTGGAAGCCGGTGGAGGCGCACTGCGCCACGCTCGGGCCGCGTTTCCGCTTCTTCCACCTGCCGAAGTGGCCCGGCTTCAAGGCCGGGGCGCTCAATTTCGCCCTCGAGCAGACGGATCCGCGCGCCGAGATCGTCGGTGTGGTCGATGCCGACTACGTCGTCGAACCCGATTGGCTCGCCCGACTCGTGCCGCACTTCCTCGACAGCCCTCAGGTGGCGGTGGTCCAGGCGCCGCAGGCGCACCGCGACTTCGAACACAGTTTCTTCCAGCGCATGTGCAACTGGGAGTTCGAAGGGTTCTTCCGCATCGGCATGCACCACCGCAACGAACGCAACGCCCTGATCCAGCACGGTACGATGACGCTCATCCGCCGCCGGGCCCTGGAGGAAGTCGGCGGCTGGTCGGAATGGTGCATCTGCGAGGATACCGAACTCGGCCTGCGCCTGATCGAGCTCGGCTACGAAACCCGCTACGTGGATCACATCTTCGGCCGTGGCCTCACCCCTTCGGACTTCGCCGCCATCAAGTCGCAGCGCTTCCGCTGGGCGTTCGGTGCGATGCAGATCCTCAAGGCCCACTTGCCCAAGCTCCTGGGGCTGCGACCCTCGAAGCTGAACTTCGCTCAGCGCTACCACTTCCTCACCGGCTGGTTCGCCTGGTTCGGTGATGCCCTGCACCTCGTCTTCGCGCTCGCCTCCATCTACTGGACGCTGGGCATGATCCACTTCCCCAAAACCTTCGCCCTGCCGGTCGCCTCGCTCGCCATGCCCGTGCTCGGTTTCATGGCCTTCAAGACCGCACTCGGGCCCGTCCTCTACCGGCGCACCATGCACACGCGCTGGAGTGACATCCTCGGCGCCTCGATTCTCTCGGTCGGCTTGGCGCACACCATCGCGCGCGGCGTCTTCGCCGGGCTCTTCCAGAAGAAAGGCACCTTCGTGCGCACCCCCAAAGGTTGGCGCGCCAAAGGAACGTTTGCCTTCTTTGGCCCCATCCGCGAGGAACTCGGCCTGCTCGCGACGATCGTATTGGGTGCAGGGGTTCTCGTGGCCGAACGAGGGTTGCTCGACCTGGAAATCAAACTCTGGGTCTCCATCCTCATGCTGCAGGCGATCCCCTATCTGGCCGCCGTGCTGTGCCAGATCATCGCCTATTTGCCCGACAATGGCCCAGCGCAAGAGAGACTTCCCCAAACGTCCTCGCCGCCTCTGGGGAGCCATGAACCAGTCCCGGGAACTCCGGCCGGCGTTTCGGGTACAATGACCCATTGAACCGTAATTCTTCAGGAGTACCATGGCTCAGTATGTCATGTCCATGCTTCGGGTGAACAAAATCGTTCCCCCCAAGCGTCAGATCATCAAGGACATCTCGCTTTCCTTCTTTCCCGGCGCCAAGATCGGGCTATTGGGCCTGAACGGCGCGGGCAAATCCACCGTGCTGCGCATCATGGCCGGCGTCGACAAGGAGTACGACGGCGAGGTGCAATGGCAGCCCGGTATCCGCATCGGCTACCTGCCGCAAGAACCCCAGCTCGACCCGGAAAAGACCGTGCGCGAAGAAGTCGAAGAGGGGCTGGGCGAACTCGTCGAGGCGCGGCGCAAGCTCGAGGAAATCTACGCCGCCTATGCCGAGCCCGACGCCGACTTCGAGAAACTCGCCGAAGAGCAGGCCAAATACGAGGCCATCCTCGCCAGCGCCGGCACAGACCTCGAAAACCAGATGGAGATCGCTGCCGACGCGCTGCGCCTGCCCCCGTGGGACGCCAAGATCGCGCACCTCTCCGGCGGCGAGAAGCGGCGCGTGGCGCTGTGCAAGCTCCTGCTCTCCAAGCCCGACATGCTGCTGCTCGACGAACCCACCAACCACCTCGACGCCGAATCGGTCGAATGGCTCGAGCAATACCTCGTGCGTTTTCCCGGCACGGTGGTGGCCGTCACGCACGACCGCTACTTCCTCGACAACGCCGCGGAATGGATCCTGGAACTCGACCGCGGCGAGGGCATCCCCTGGAAGGGCAATTACACTTCCTGGCTGGAGCAGAAGGAAAAGCGCCTGGAGCAAGAAGCCAAGGCCGAAGCTGCTCGCCTCAAAGCCATGAAACAAGAGCTCGAATGGGTGCGCCAAAACCCCAAAGGGCGGCAGGCGAAATCCAAGGCGCGTCTGGCGCGCTACGAGGAGCTCGCCTCGATCGAATACCAGCGCCGCAACGAGACCCAAGAGATCTTCATTCCGCCCGG
Source organism: Tepidiphilus sp. J10 (assembly GCF_006980785.1). Taxonomy (NCBI): domain Bacteria; kingdom Pseudomonadati; phylum Pseudomonadota; class Hydrogenophilia; order Hydrogenophilales; family Hydrogenophilaceae; genus Tepidiphilus; species Tepidiphilus sp. J10. The sequence continues at coordinate 169,651 of NZ_SBHP01000003.1, read as the reverse complement.
TGAGCGGCTCGGCGACAAGGTGATCGAATTCCACCACGTGAGCAAAGGCTTCGGCGATCGGCTGCTCATCGACGACCTCTCCTTCTCCGTACCCAAGGGGGCGATCGTCGGCATCATCGGCCCCAACGGCGCGGGTAAATCCACCCTTTTCCGCATGATCCTCGGCAAGGAACAGCCCGATTCCGGCACGATCGAGATCGGCCCGACGGTAAAGATCGCCGCCGTGGATCAATCCCGCGAAGGGCTCGATCCCAACAAGACGGTGTGGGAAGAAGTCTCCGGTGGGCTCGACATCCTCAAGGTCGGCGCTTTCGAGATGCCCAGCCGGGCTTACCTCGGCCGCTTCAACTTCAAGGGAGCGGATCAGCAAAAACCCGTGGGCAAACTCTCGGGCGGTGAGCGTGGACGGCTGCACCTCGCCAAGACCCTGATCCAGGGGGGCAACGTGCTGCTACTCGACGAACCCTCCAACGACCTCGACGTGGAAACGCTGCGAGCGCTCGAAGAAGCGCTCCTCGAATTCCCCGGCTGTGCGCTGGTGATCAGCCACGACCGCTGGTTCCTCGACCGCATCTGCACCCACATCCTCGCGGCCGAAGGCGACTCGCAGTGGACCTTCTTCGAGGGCAACTACCGCGAATACGAAGAGGACAAGAAAAAACGCCTCGGCGAAGACGCCGCCCGCCCGCGGCGCGTCCGTTACAAGCCGCTCGCGCGCGCCTGATCATTCCCGGCCGGAATCTTCTTCCTCCGGCCGGGAAAACGCGACCCGGACTCGGGTGCCCCCCGTAGCGGGTCGTTCGAAGTGCAGGACCCACCCCTCCCGTTCGCACAGCCGGCGTACGATCGTCAACCCACGGCCACGAGCCTGGGCTCGAGCCGCGTCCTGATCAGGAAGGCCGATCCCGTCGTCTTCGATATTCACCCCCTGCGCATCGATGCTTACCTCGACCCGGTGGCAGCGGGCGTGCTGCAGGGCATTACGCACCAGATTGGTCACGATCACCGCGAGCGTCTGGGGCGATCCATGCAGCGTCGGGCTCGCCTCGACGCTGAAATGCAGGACAGGACCTCCGTCTCGTGGAGTGAATTCGACCTGAGCAAGGCAATTGCGAACGATTTCGCTCACGTCGAATTCCTCCCGCGTCGCTTCCGGTTCGCGCGCGAGCAGCAGGAGGGTCTCGATGGTCTCGGCCATCCGTGCGCTCGCGTGATCGATACGCGCCAGAGCCCTCCGGGAACGCTCCGAGAGAGAGGGATCTGACGCGAGCAGCTCTGCTGCATGGCGGATCACGGTCAGCGGCGTGCGCAGCTCGTGGCTTGCGTCGGCGGAAAATTCCCGCTCTCGGGCCAGCAGCTCGGACATGCGCCAGCGATACTCGTCGAGCGCTCGCGCCAGCACCAGCACCTCTTCGTCCAGCCCTTCTTCGGCGAGCCGCACCTCGGCGGCGAGATCGTTCGCCTCGCCCAGGCGCCCGGCGAGCCGGGTGAGCGGCGCGAGCAGCCGGCGTGAAAAGTAGAAACCGAACCACAGCGCGACATAGCCGGAAAAAGCCGCGCCGCCGAGCACGATGAACACGCTCACCCATTCGCGCCGTTCGATGCTGGAGATGTCCTCGAGCACGGCGTAACGCCGCCCGTCGCCGAGGCTCGCCAGCCCGACGATCCAGGCCCGGTGCCCCAGTTCGAATTCATGGATTCCGTCGGCGCGGGAAAAAATGCGATCCGGCACGCCCTCGAGTTCGAACGAGGACAAAACATAGACCTTGGGATGGCGGGGATGCTCGCGCAGGACGTAATGCTCCGGGGTGCTCAAGAGGTGCTGCAACCGCTCCTGCACCGTCGCCTTTACCGCTTCCTCTTCCAGGGTATAGCTCACCCAGAGCATGGCGCCCGACACCAGGGGCCCCAAGGCTACGCCAAGAAAGACGAAGGCGGCGATGAGCCGCAGGCGCAGGCTAGGAGGACGTTTCTGCTTCATCGGGCACGGCCAGCCGGTAGCCCACGTGCGGCACCGTGTGCAGCAAGGGGACGTCGAAGGGACGGTCGATCGCCAGCCGCAGGCGGTGGATGTGGGCGCGCAAGGCGTCACTGTCGGGCGGATCATCCCCCCACAGCAGGGCTTCCAGGCGCTCGCGCGGCAGCACGGCGGGTGAGGCACGCATCAGCAGGCGCAGCAATTGATAATCCAAAGGTGCCAGCGCGATCCGGCGCCCCTGTCGCGATACCTGCCGGGTGCGCTCGTCGAGCAGCAGATCTCCCACTTGCAAGCGTTGCTGCTCCAACCCTCCGGCGGCGCGGCGCACTTGCGCACGCAAGCGCGCTTCGAGCTCGCGCAGCGACAGCGGCTTGACGAGGTAATCGTCGGCCCCGGCTTCGAGGCCGAGCACCTTGTCATCGAGCTCACCACGGGCGGTGAGCATGAGGATGGGGGTGGCAAGGCCTTCCTCTCGCAGGCGCCGGCACAGCTCGACGCCGTCGATGCCGGGCAAGCCCAGATCGAGCACGATGGCGTCGAACGCCTTGCTGGCGGCAAAATGCAGGCCGCTGAGGCCATCGCGCGCCAGATCGACGCGGTGTCCTCGCGATTCGAGATAATCTACGATATTACCCGCCAGATCGGGATTGTCTTCGATGAGCAAAACGTCCATGGCGACTCATTATAGGAGAGTTGTCGATCGAGGGCACAGGAGGGCTCCGTTCCCTCGACACCTTCACACCGCGTTGACGTGGCTGCGCCTATCATGGCGCCTCCACGAACGCCTCCCTACGCAGCATGCCCGCTTCCCCGACGATCTTTCCCCGCGGTCCTCTCGAAAAACCATCGCCAGCGGCTGCAGCAGGCCATTCGATCCCTTTTTATGTTTTGACCTGGCTCGCCGGCATCGGTTTGCTCACCTTCGCCTTTCTCTACGCCTTGCCATTCATTCCCATCGACGAGACGCGCTACCTCGGCGTGGCCTGGGAGATGTTCGCCCGCGGCGACTTCCTCGTACCCTATTTGAACGGACACCCCTATCACCACAAGCCGCCGCTGCTCTTCTGGATACTCCACGCAGGCTGGGCCATTTTCGGGGTGAACGACTGGTGGCCGCGGGTGGCGAGCGCCAGCCTCTCCTTTGCCGGAGTGCTCCTCACCGCCCGTCTCGCCCGCCGCATGTGGCCGGATGCGCTCTCTCTCGGCGGCTGGGCCGGCACGATCCTGCTGGGAATGGGGCTGTGGGCGGCTTATACGCCGGCCGTGATGTTCGACATGCTGCTCGCCACCTGCGTTCTGTTGGCGATGAACGGACTGTGGGATGCCGCTCAGGGCAAGCCACGCGCCTGGCTATGGGTGGTGGTCGGTATCGGCTCGGGGGTACTCGCCAAGGGGCCGGTCGTACTATTGCACGTGCTGCCCGCGGCGCTGCTGTGGCCGTGGTGGCGGCCTCTGGCACAGCCCTTGGGGCGCTGGTACCGACGCCTGGCGCTCGCCGTCCTGGGGGGCGCGGCGATCGCGCTCGCCTGGGCGGTGCCGGCGGCGATCCGCGGCGGCCCCGAGTACGCGCACATGATCTTCTGGGGGCAGAGCGCCGGGCGCATCGTCAAATCCTTTGCCCACCAGCGCCCCTGGTGGTGGTATTTCCCCCTCTTGCCGCTGCTCCTCTACCCCTGGCTGCTGTGGCCGAGCGCCTGGCGGGCGCTCGCGCGGCTCGAATGGCGAACCGACCCGGCGCAGCGCTTTCTCTTGGCTTGGGCAGTGGTCCCGTTCGTCGCGTTCTGCGCCATCAGCGGCAAACAAGCCCATTACCTCCTGCCGCTCTTCCCTGCCGTATCGCTCCTGCTCGCGCGCACCCTCGCGACGCGGGGGATACTTGCCACCCGTTTCGACCATTTCCCCTTGCTTCTGCCGTTCCTCGCGGCAACGGCGCTCCTCTTCCTTCGTCTGCGGCCCCCGGCTCATCTTCCCCCTGTCATTGCCGAAAGCGCTTGGTGGCCGATCCCTGCGCTCGCCGCCGTAGCCTTTTTCGGCTGGCTGGCTCCCAGGCGCACGCTGTATTCGAGGGTATCGTCGCTCGCGGGCGCCACCGTCCTGTCGCTCGTGATCCTCGCTCTGGGGCTGGGTCGTGCCGCAGCTCCTTATTACGACGTACGTCCTACGAGCCGCTTCATCGCCCAAGCTCAGGCCGAGGGGCGCCCGGTGGGTTTCGTCGGTAAATACTACGACCAATTTCATTTCTACGGTCGTCTGACGCAACCGATCGAAGAGATTTCCTGGTCGAGTCTGCACGCCTGGGCCAAAGACCATCCTCATGGGTTGATCATCGAGACTTTCGCCAACACCCCGCCCTCTGAATTCGCTGCGCCGGTTTTTCAGCAACCCTACCGCGGCCGGATTCTACTCGTGGTCGCCGCCTCCGACGTCATGTCGGTTTCCGGCGACGCATCCACCCACCCTTCCAACGACGAGGCCGACGACGCGTCGGAGTGAACTTCATGGACCTCTCCATCGTCATCCCCGTACACAACGAACGCGACAACGTCGCCACCCTCGCCGAGGAGATCGCCACGGCACTCGGCGACAAGCTCGATTTCGAGGTGATCTTCGTCGACGACGCGAGCACCGATGACACGTTTGCCGTGCTGCAAGACCTCTGCGCCCAGAAGGGGCCGAACTGGCACGTGGTGCGCCATGAGCGCAATGCCGGTCAGAGCGCGGCGCTGCTCACCGGGGCGCTCGCCGCACAGGGAGAATGGCTCGGGACGCTCGACGGCGACGGACAGAACGATCCGGCCGATCTGTGGCGTTTCTGGACCCTGGTGCAGCAGGAGCCAAACCCACCGGACATGGTCATCGGCCACCGCGTCGATCGCCACGACACGTGGATTCGGCGGCTATCCTCGCGCATCGCTAATGCGGTTCGCTCGGCCCTGCTGCACGATGGCGTGCCCGACAGCGGCTGCGGCGTGAAACTCATCCGGCGCGAGCGCTTCCTGCGCCTGCCCTACTTCGATCACCTACATCGTTTCCTTCCCGCTCTGGTGCGACGCGAGGGCGGGCGCGTGGTCTCAGTGCCGGTGCACCATCGACCGCGGCGGCACGGCACGTCGAAATACGGCATCGGTAATCGCCTCTGGGTCGGTCTGGTCGATCTTTTCGGTGTGTGGTGGCTGCTGCACCGTCGCCGCTTGCCCTACCCTTCACGGCACGGAGAACAAAGATGAACCCCGACCTCATCTGGCTCGGCATCGGCCTGACCGGTCAGGCGCTTTTCTCGATGCGTTTTCTCGTCCAGTGGCTCGCGAGCGAACGCCAGCGGCGAAGCGTTATGCCAATAGCATTTTGGTACTTCAGCCTCGCTGGCGGGGCGACGCTGCTTGCCTACGCCATCTATCGCGCCGATCCCGTCTTCATCATCGGCCAGCTCACGGGCCTTTTCATCTACGCCCGCAACCTGCATCTCATCTGGCGCGAGCGCAAGCGTCACGCCCGGGACGGCGCCTCCGAGGTCTCGGCCTGAAGCGCAGCTGATTTCTTCACGAGCGCTCAGCGCCCGACGGTCTTGTCCGCGAAAAGCAGAATGTCGGGTCTAGGCAAACCGATGTAATACCCCTGGGCGTGCGTCACTCCAAGGGCACGCAGGTGCTCAAGCAGGCTCTGGCTCTCGACGAATTCGGCCACCGTCTGGATGCCGAGATCGTGGCACAGGCGGGCGAGGTTGCGCACCAGCGCTTCGTCGGTCTTCGAGTGCTCGATGCCGCGGATGAAGGCGCCATCGATCTTGACGAAGTCGAATTCCAGCTCGCGCAGGTAGTGGAAGGAGTTGTAGCCGCTGCCGAAATCGTCGAGGGCGAAACGAAACCCTTTCTTGCGCAAGGTGGAGAGGAAAAGGCGGATCTTCTCCATGTCGGAGATGGCATCGCGCTCCAGCAGTTCGAAGACGATGCGATGAGGGTCGATCTCCCACTGATAACAAAGGCGGGAGGCAAAGGTCAGTACGTTGCGGTTCTGGATCTCCTGCACCGAGAGATTGAGGAAAAGCATCGGCGCAGTTTCCTTCGACTCGGCGGGAAGACGGCGCAAAGTATCGAGGGAAGCGGCAATCATGCGACGATCGAGTTCTCGCCCCATGCCATACTTCTCGATTGCATCGATGAAGCGGGCGGCGGAGACGATCTCCCCATCGTCGGCAATGAGGCGGGCGAGCACCTCATAGGCGACGACCCTGCCGCTCGCCGTTTCGATGATGGGCTGGAAATAAGGGACGATGCGCCCTTTGCGCAAAGCGGCCCGCACGATCTCCGCTTCTTGGCGGCGGTGCTGGGCGATGCGCTGCGCCTCCTCTCCACGATCGATGTCGCTGTAGAGGAAGATGCCATTCTTGCCCCGTTTCTTCGCTTCATAGGCGGCGAAGTCGAGCCGGGTCATCAGATCGTTTTGATTGGCTCCGTCGGCGGGATAGGTGACGATGCCGATCGAGGCGGTGAGATGGAATTCGAGCTGGGAAGCGTGGACGGGATGCTCGCGCAGACGGTCACGGATGGTACGGGCAAGGCGTTTGGCTTCCTCTTTGCCCGTCTCCGGCAAGAGGATGACGAATTCGTCGCCTCCGATGCGGCAGACGAGATCGCCCGGGCGCACGCTGCCCTTGAGGTGATTGGCTACCTGACACAAGGCTTCGTCGCCCACGGGATGGCCGAAGGTGTCGTTGACGTCCTTGAAATCGTCGAGATCGACCATCAGCAGAGAGAATTCGTGCTGGTGGCGCTCGCTGCGCGTGATCTCGTACTGCAGCATGGAGAGAAAATGCCGCCGGTTGTAGAGGTTGGTGAGGGGGTCGTGCAGCGAATAGTATTCGAGCTCGGCGAGCGACTGCCCCAACGCGCGGCTGGAGCCGACCACGATGACGACGATCGCCAGAAGCGAGCGGATCACCGCCTCTTCCTGCGGCGAGAGCTTCTCATGCACGCCGAAGGCCGCCCCGAGGATGCCGGCGAGCTTGGTGTGCCGCTCCGGCACCCGCTCGGTGATCAACATCATCGATTCGACCGGCTTCGCCTCGGCGGGTTGGGTCGTGAGGAAATGCTCTTCGATGTCAAACGCCGCATCGGGAGGCTGACCCAGGGAAGCGAGGACGTGCTGCGAGACGCGATGCAAGAGCTGCTCTCGCATGGCCGATTCCAGCGCCGCAGGGTGGAAGACCTTGAGCGTCAGCCCGTGCTTCTCGGCAAAAGCGACGAAGAACGCATCGAACGGAAAGATCTGGTAAAAATCGGTGAGGATCTTCTTGAGGAACTCCATCCATTGGGAGATGCGCTCATAGGAAAAGATGATGCGTTCGAGCACGGCGCGCTGCCGGTCGATGAGCTCCTTCTCCACCAGGGTCTGGGTGAGTTCGGCGCTGGCTGCTTCAAAGTGGTGCAGCAAGGAGACGATGGCCTCGGTCTGGGCCCGCCCATCCTGGTCGAGGAGCTCGTGGAGCAGACCGACCATACGGTCGAGGCGGGCAAGCTGGGAGCGGGGAGATTCCGCCTCGGCCGTTCCTTCGGCCGGCGGATGCTCGAGCGTCGCCGCCAGACGGCGATGGGCGCGCTCGAGTGCAGCCGCCATGGCCGAAAACCCGAGACGGAAACGGGTCTCATGCTCGAGGATACCGGTGATCGCTCGCAGGCTATCGCGCCGCAGACGCAAGAGATCGGGGGGAATGAAACGGTTCATCGCCGAAACACTCCCCCGGGCTGCAGGAGATCGACGCCGCATTCGAGCCCCTCAAGCCAGCCGAGGAACTGGCCAACGGCAGCGCCGCGATAGACCGGCCCGTGCTGTGGCGCCAGCAGCTCGACCGGCCGCTCGCCCAAGGTTTCCCTCCACGCTTTGATGGCGCGGTTGCTCGCCATGTAGCGGCGATGGAACCCCTCGATGCGGGGCAGATGCGGCGCCAGATCCTCGATGAAAGTCTGCGTCTCGGCGCCGCTCAGTTCGGAAGCCCCCACGTCGCCGGAGAAGAGGATCTTCGCCCGCGGGTCGTAGACCTGGAAGTTGCCTTCCGAATGGAGGAAATGCGCCGGGATCAGCTCGAGGACGGCGGAGGTTCCGAGGTCGATCTGGGCGCCGGTGTCGGGAATGGCGACGATGCGATCGGTACTCGGAAGACCATAATGGGGGATGAAGCGCGTCCACAGGCGCGAGATGAGGACGGTGGCGCGGGTGAGCTCGAGCCAGGAAGCCAGGCCGCCGACGATGTCCGGATCCTGATGGGAAAGCACGATGTAGCGGATCTGCTCGGGCTCGCAGTAAGCGAGCATCGCCTCGAGCACGTCGGCCATCACGCCGAAACCGCCGGGATCGAGCAGGACGCCGAACTCCTGATGCAGGATGAGGTACTGGTTGGAGTGAATGCCGCCTTCGTCGAGCTCTTCGCTTTCGTTGAGGAGCACGCACAGGTGAGCATCGTCCCGATAGAGCTCTATGTTGTGCATCGATTTCGTCTCACCTCGTGAGAAAAAGGGCTCTGCTTCGAGTTCGATAAGAATAACACCGACTAGCCCAGGGATAAAACCCCATCAGAGGGTGTGGAGACATGGAACGAGTGCAGTCACGGGGAACATGCTCTGCTGGCGAGGGGAGGCCGCACGACGCTGCCGGGTGCCGTTTCCGCGCCCTTGCTGCGTTAAAATGGACGGTCAAAATTCGTTGCGGCACGGCGATGCGCCCCTATCTCGACCTTTTGCACCACATCCTCGAACACGGCACCCGCAAGGCGGACCGTACCGGTACGGGGACCTTGTCGGTCTTCGGCTGGCAGATGCGCTTCGACCTGCGTGAAGGCTTTCCGCTGCTCACCACCAAGAAACTGCACGTCAAATCGATCATTTACGAATTGCTGTGGTTCTTGCGCGGCGACACCAACGTCGCTTACCTGCGCGAGCACGGTGTGACGATCTGGGACGAGTGGGCCGACGAGCACGGCGAACTCGGCCCGGTCTACGGCAAACAGTGGCGCCGCTGGGAGGCCCCGGACGGTCGCACCATCGACCAGATCGCTCTCCTCGTCGAAGGGTTGAAGACCAATCCGGATTCACGCCGGCATCTGGTCGTGGCCTGGAATCCGGCCGAGGTAGACCAGATGGCGCTGCCGCCGTGCCATGCGCTCTTTCAATTCTACGTTGCCGAGGGCAGGCTCTCCTGCCAACTCTATCAGCGCAGCGCCGACGTCTTTCTCGGCGTGCCGTTCAACATCGCCTCCTATGCGCTGCTCACCCTGATGGTGGCCCAGGTCTGCGGCTATGAGGCGCACGAGTTCATCTGGACGGGCGGCGATTGCCACCTCTATCTCAACCACCTGGAACAAGCTCGGCTGCAGCTCGGTCGCGAACCAAGGCCATTGCCCAAGATGAAGCTCAACCCGGAGGTGACCAATCTCTTCGCTTTCCGCTACGAGGATTTCACGCTGGAAGGCTACGATCCGCACCCCCACATCCCCGCTCCGGTGGCCGTATGAGCGAGTGGGTGATCGTCGCCGCCGTGGCGCGAAACGGGGTGATCGGCCGTGGCGGGGCGCTGCCGTGGCGGCTGAGATCCGACTTGCGGCACTTCCGCCGGCTCACCACCGGGCACGCGGTGCTCATGGGGCGAAAGACGTGGGAATCGCTCGGCCGCCCCCTGCCCGATCGGCGAAACGTGGTGGTGAGCCGCGATCCCTCTTTCACGGCCCCGGGCGCCGAGGTCTATCCGTCGCTGGATGCCGCGCGGGCTGCGCTCGCCGATGAGCCGGTCGTCTTCGTGATCGGCGGCGCGCAGCTCTATCGCCAGACCCTGCCGTTTGCCGATCGCCTGGTGCTCACGGAAGTGGACGCCGAGCCACCGGGAGATGCCTTTTTCCCCCAGTGGGATCGAGCACACTTCGTCGAAGTCGGCCGTCAGGCGTTACCTCCTGAAGAAAGCGACGAGTATCCGGCCGTGGTGGTCACGTACCACCGCCGGCCTCGAATTTGACCGTTCCCTGCCCGTCGCTGGAGGCAGTGGTCAGCATTTGTTGCAGGGTTTCTTCGAATTGCTCGATCGGCAACGGTCGAGCGAAATAGTACCCTTGATAGGCGGGGCACCCGAGTTCGGCGAGGAATTTCCACTGCTCGGGCGTTTCCACCCCTTCGGCGATCACTTGCAATCCGAGGCTTTCGGCCAAGGCGACGATGGTACGGGCGATGGCGGCATCATTGGGATCGGTGAGCACGTCGCGCACGAAGGACTGGTCGATCTTGAGCTCATCGAGCGGCAGGCGTTTGAGGTATCCCAACGAGGAATATCCCGTACCGAAATCATCCAAGGCAAAACCGATGCCCCGTTGTTTCAGGACGCGCATTTTGTCGATGATGCCGCCGAGATCGGAGGCGAGCGTGCTCTCGGTGAGTTCGAGCTTGAGGCGGCGAGGATCGGCCCCCGTCTTCTCGAGGATTTCGAGCACCCGCTCGACGAAATCGGGCTGATAGAACTGACGCGCGCTCACATTGACCGAGAGCGTAAGCCCTGCCGTCTCCGCCTTGCGTTCCCATGCCACCAATTGCCGACAGGCGTTTTCGAGAATCCACCAACCAAGCGGTACGATGAGTCCCGTCTCCTCGGCCAAGGGGATGAATTCGGCCGGAGAAATCAAACCACGTTCGGGATGCGGCCATCGGATCAGCGCTTCGGCGCCGACCGGCCAACTGGGACCGCGCACCTGCAGCTGATAGTAAAGGACGAATTGCCCCGTCTCCACCGCCTTGACGAGATCCCGCTCGAGTTCCGCTCTCCGGCGGACGGCGCGCGCCATCTCTTCGTCGAAGAAACAGAGACGGTCACGGCCGCTCGCCTTGGCGTGATACATCGCCACGTCGGCGCGTTTGAGCAGTTCTTCCAGCCCAGGCTCGCCATCGTGGAACAGCGCGCCCCCCGCGCTGGCGGTGGTGCGCACCGAGGCATGGTCGATCCGACAAGGAAGGGCAAGGGACTCGCGCAGGCGGGAAAAAACGGCCTCGACGCGCTGCTTGGCTTGGTTTTCGGTCGCTCCGAGCCGCGACAGGATCACCAGGAATTCGTCACCCCCGGCCCGGGCGATCAACCCTTGGCTTTCGAATTCGACGCGCAAACGCTCGGCGATCTGGCGCAGCAACTCGTCCCCTGCTTCGTGCCCCAAGGTATCGTTGAGCGTTTTGAAGTCGTCCAGATCGACGAGCAGCAATGCGCCGTACTCTTGCGGGCGTGACAGTAAAATCTCCCGTAGGTGCTCGAGCGCGGCGATACGATTGGGCAGGCCGGTGAGCTGATCATAGAAAGCGAGCTGGCGGATGCGCGCCTGCGCCCGCTTCTGTTCGGCGATGTAAGCGGCGAGTTTTTCCGTCATCGAATTGATGCCCTGCTGCAAGTCGCCCAATTCGTCGGCGTAGGTGATCGGGATGCGCGTCTCCAGCGCCCCTTCCTCGATCTGTGCGAGCGCACTGAGGGTGCGCTGTACCCGGCGCGTGATGAGACGGTGCGCGACGAAGACGATGGCAAGCGACGTGAAGAGGAGGAAGGCCAGAGACAAGGCCGTCCCCCAGGCGATCACCTCGCGTTTGGCGGCACGCAACTCGGCGGTGTCGAAATCGAGCACCACCGTATAGAGAGGAATGGGGGTTTGCGGCCCTCGCAGACGTAGGACGGCAGTCAGCCGCTCGGACGTGAAGGACGCTTCGATCGGAGGGCGAGCGGCATCGTTCAACCAGGAAGGATCGAATCCCGGCACTTCTTCGGCTTTCTTCCCCAGGAGAAACGGGTCGCTCGCGACGATCACCCGGCCGTTGCCGCCCAAGACGAATCCGCCCTGGTATTCGAGGCCGATCAGGTCGGACATGAGGCAAGGGGTGGCCACCGCGTTGAGCGGCAGGTTTTCTTCCTGCAGCATGCGGCCGACGCGCTGCAGTTGAGCTTCGATGCGCCGCTCCATGATGGTGCGCGAGCGATCGAGATACACCGCCGTGAGCGCACCGAAGGCGAGCGCCTCGATCGCGAGGACCAGCCAGGCGATGCGGGCGATCAGGCCGAAGCGCGGGCGGGTCATGGGCTTCCCCTCAGGGGGTATAGAGCGGGGTCTCATCGAAAGATTCGAGGCGAGTGTGATCTTCCCCCTCGTAGCGCGCCTCCTCGGGGCTCAGGTGCCCAAGGATTTCGATGCCGGCGGCGGGGTTGGCGGGATCATGGCGCCAGGTGGCGGTATAGACGGACTGCTGCAGGTGATGGCTCACCGGATCCATCCAGGCGTCGTCGTGTTGCATACGCTCGCGCGCACTCCAGCGCATCGTCTCGAGCGTACGGATCACGGCGTGGTTCTGCGTGGTGCCCGCGGCCTCGATCGCCTGCAGCAGGGCGCGCATGGCCAGATAGGCGGCGTGCGTCACGTCACCGGGATAATCGAGCACCGTGTTGCCGTAGCGCTGGCGATAGCGTGCCACGAACTCGGCCGTGCCGGGCGTGTCGAGATTCCACGCCCAGGTGGTGCCGAAGAGCGGCCGCGGCGTGCCGGGGGCCGGATAGAGTTCCTCCCAATCGACCTCCCCCACTACCCACGACTGCCGCTCGAAGAGGGCGGGGTCGATCTGGGCGAAGAGCCGGATCTGGTTGTTGCCGCTCAGATTGACGGCGACGACGTCGATGTCCATGGCGGCGATGCGCGCGGCAAGCCCCGCCGGATCGGGCAGTGAGACGGGCACGACGATCTCCTCGACCACGCTGCCGCCGTAGCGCTCGATGTAACCGCGCGAGGCCGCGGCGTTGCTGTGCCCCCAGACGTTGTCCTCGGTGAGCAGGATGGCCCATTTACGCGGATGTCGATCGAGGGCGTATTTCAGGAGCGCCTTGTTGAAGTTGGCCCCGTTGGCGTCGAACACGAACTTGGTGCGATGCGCGTTTTCCACCGCCTCCGAGGGCGCCGAGGAGTTGGTATTGATGAAGATCACGCCGTATTTCTGGCATACCGCCGACATGGCGGCGGCCACGCCCGAGTCGATCGCTCCCACCATGAAGGCGATGCGGCTGCGCGTGATCAGCTCTTCAGCCACCTTCGCCGCCTGCGCCGGATCGGTGGTGGAATTGCGCACCACCAGCACGAGCTCGCGCCCCAGCACCTTTCCGCCGAAATCCTCGAGCGCCATCTCCACGCCGCGCCGGTCGGCCTCGGCGTGCAGGGCAAAGCGCCCGGTGGTGGGCATCACGTGCGCGATGAGCAGCGGCGGCTGTTGGGCAAAGACCCCGCCGCCGAGCAGCATCAGACCGAGGAACGACAGGAAGCTACGCCACGGCGAGGCGCCGGTGGGGAAAAGTCCCGCAGCGAAGCAGCGCGCCTTGGCCACGACGGACCGCATCAGGGAAAGCGTTTTCTGCTGCATGTCGCACACTCCGGCCAGCCGAGGAAGGATGCGCCCTTGGACTACGAGCGCACGCAGTCGACATGATAGTCCCCTTCAGAGTCCTTGACCAGACCATGGATATCGGTCTCGAATCCGGGAAAGCGCCGGTTGAAGTCGCGGGCGAACTGCAGGTAGCGCACGATGGTAGCGTTGAAGCGCTCGCCGGGGATCAGCAACGGAATGCCTGGAGGATAAGGCGTGACGAGCATGGCGGTGATCCGGCCTTCGAGCTCGTCGATCGGGACGCGGTCGATCTTGCGGTGCGCCATCATGGCGAAGGCATCGGACGGACGCATCGCCGGCACCATTTCGGAGGTGTACATCTCGGTGGTGAGCCGCGCGACGTCGTGCACCTTGTAGAAAGCGTGGATGCGCTGGCACAGGTCGCGCAGCCCCCAGTCCTCGTACTGCGGGTGCTTGGCGACGAATTCGGGCATCACGCGCCACAGCTTGCGGTTCTCGTCGTAGTCGTCCTTGAACTGCTGCAGTTCGGTGACCATGGTATTCCACCGGCCCTTGGTGATGCCGATGGTGAACATAATGAAAAATGAATAAAGACCCGTTTTCTCGACCACGATGCCGTGCTCGGCGAGGTAGCGCGTGACGACTCCGGCCGGGATACCCCATTCGTCGAATTCGCCCCCCACGTCCAACCCCGGCGTGATGATGGTCGCCTTGATCGGATCGAGGATGTTGAATCCTTCGGCCACGGCGCCGAAGCCGTGCCAGCGCTCGTTGGGGCGCAGCAACCAGTCTTCGCGCTGGCCGATTCCTTCCGCAGCGAGATACTCGGGTCCCCATACTTTGAACCACCAGCCGCCGATCTCGGCTTCCACATCGCGCATGGCACGGCGGAATTCCGCCGCCTCCATGAGGGATTCCTCGACGAGCGCCGTGCCGCCGGGCGGTTCCATCATGGCCGCGGCGATGTCGCACGAGGCGATGATGGCGTACTGGGGCGAGGTGGAGGTGTGCATGAGATAAGATTCGTTGAACACATCGCGGTCGAGCGTGCGCGTGCGCGACTCCTGCACCAGGATCTGCGAGGCTTGGGACAGGCCCGCGAGCAGCTTGTGCGTCGATTGCGTCGAGAAGATGAGCGAGTGCTCGCAGCGGGGCCGATCTTCGCCGATGGCGTGGTAGTCGCCGTAGAAATCGTGGAAAGCGGCGTGCGGCAGCCAGGCCTCGTCAAAGTGCAGCGTGTCGATGACGCCGTCGAGCTTTTGCTTGATGGTCTCGACGTTGTAGGCGATGCCGTCGTAGGTCGATTGCGTGATCGTCAGAATGCGCGGCGTGCGGCTGTTGGCCTGGTCGATGAGGGGGTGCGCGTCAATCTTGGCTTGGATCGACGCAGGCTCGAACTCCTCGAGCGGAATCGGACCGATGATGCCGTAATGGTTGCGTGTGGGCGTCAGGAAGACGGGAATGGCCCCAGTCATGATGATGGCATGGAGAATCGACTTGTGGCAGTTACGATCCACCACCACGATGTCGTTGGGTGCAACGGTGGAATGCCACACCATCTTGTTGGAGGTGGAAGTGCCGTTGGTGACGAAATAGAGGTGGTCGCAGTGGAAGATACGCGCGGCATTGCGTTCGGAAGCGGCCACCGGCCCGGTGTGGTCGAGCAACTGCCCCAGTTCCTCGACGGCGTTGCACACGTCGGCGCGCAGGAGATTCTCGCCGAAGAACTGGTGGAACATCTGCCCGACGGGGCTCTTCAAGAAGGCCACACCCCCCGAATGCCCCGGACAGTGCCAGGAGTAGGAGCCGTCGGCGGCATAATGCGTGAGCGCACGAAAGAACGGCGGCGGCAGGCTGTCGAGGTAGTTGCGCGCCTCGCGCACCACGTAGCGCGCGATGAATTCGGGCGTGTCCTCGAACATGTGGATGAACCCGTGCATCTCGCGCAACACGTCGTTCGGGATGTGGCGGCTGGTCCTGGTCTCGCCGTAGAGAAAGAGGGGGATGTCACGGTTGCGGAAGCGGATGGCGCGCACGAAGCCGCGCAACCGAGCAATGGCACGCGCGGCATCTTCCGGCGCCTGGAATTCCTCGTCGTCGATCGAGAGGAGGAAAGCCGAGGCACGGCTCTGCTGCTGGGCAAAAGAGGAGAAATCGGTGATGCTGGTCACGCCCAGCACTTCCATGCCTTCGGCCTCGATCGCCTTGGCGAGCACCCGGATGCCCAGGCCGCTCGCATTCTCGGAACGGAAATCTTCGTCGATGATGACGATGGGGAAATGGAAGCGCATGGAACTCGCCCTCGCAGCAAGATTCGGCAAAGGATGAAAAACGGCTACGTATGGCGATCAGAGTCGCGGCAAGGTCACGCCGCGCTGACCGAGGTACTTGCCGCCGCGGTCGCGATAGGAGGTCTCGCAGACTTCGTCGGACTCGAAGAAGATCATCTGCGCCACGCCTTCGTTGGCGTAGATCTTGGCCGGCAGCGGCGTGGTATTGGAAAATTCCAGCGTCACGTATCCTTCCCATTCGGGCTCGAGCGGCGTGACGTTGACGATGATGCCGCAGCGCGCATAGGTGCTCTTGCCCAGGCAGACGGTGAGGACGTTGCGCGGGATGCGGAAGTATTCCACCGTGCGGGCGAGCGCGAAGGAATTGGGCGGGATGATGCAGACTTCGCCCTTGAAATCGACGAAACTGCGCTCGTCGAAGGCCTTGGGATCGACGATGGTGGAGTTGATGTTGGTGAAGATCTTGAATTCGTCGGCACAGCGCACGTCGTAGCCGTAGCTCGAGGTGCCGTAGGAGACGATCTTGCCGCGCTCGGTCTGGCGCACGAGCTCGGGCGCGAAAGGTTCGATCATGCCGTGCTCTTGCGCCATGCGCCGTATCCAGCGATCCGATTTGATGCTCATCGTACTCCCGTTCGTGGCCTTGGTCGAAAACGGCGCGGCCGGCAACCCTGCACGCCCGCGATTGCCGCGAAGTGTACGCCAAAACTCAGCGATTTTGCACCACGACGGTAGGGAATTTGTGGCTGAGGTCGCGCGGCGAGCGCGCAAGCGCAAGTGCCACGCGCCGGGCGATGTCACGATAGCGCGCAGCGAGGGGGCCCTCGGGTTCGGCCACGACGGTGGGCGTTCCCGAGTCGGTCTCCTCGCGGATACGGATGTCGAGCGGTAGCGCCCCCAAGAACGGCAGACCATACTCCTGGGCCATGCGCTCTCCCCCGCCGCTGCCGAAGATGGGCTCGGCATGACCGCAGTTCGAGCAGACGTGGATGCTCATGTTCTCAACGAGCCCGAGGACCGGGACATTCACTTTCTGGAACATCTTCACCGCCTTGCGCGCATCGAGCAGCGCGATGTCCTGTGGCGTGGTGACGATGAGCGCACCGGTGAGCGGCGCCTTCTGCGACAGAGTGAGCTGGATGTCGCCCGTGCCCGGCGGCAGGTCGACGACGAGATAATCGAGTTCGTGCCAATTCGTCTGGGTGAGGAGCTGCAGCAACGCCTGGGAGGCCATGGGCCCGCGCCAGATCATGGGCGTCTCGGGATCGACGAGAAAACCGATGGAATTGACCTGCAGGCCGTGCGCGCGCAGCGGCTCCATGCTCTTGCCGTCGGTCGATTCGGGTGGCTGATGCCCCAACCCCAGCATCTGGGGAATCGACGGGCCGTAGATGTCGGCATCGAGCACGCCCACGCGCGCGCCTTCGGAGGCGAGCGCCAAGGCGAGGTTCACCGCCGTAGTGCTCTTGCCCACCCCGCCCTTGCCGGAGGCCACCGCGATCACGTTGGCCACCCCGGGCAGGGGTTGCGTGCCGGGCGGAATCTTGTGGATCTCGATGCGGGAGAGAAGCTCGACCTGCACCGACGCCACGCCGGGCTGCCCGGCGAGCGCTTGCGTCACCGCCTCACGCACTACCTCCCCCAGCGTCGCCACCGGATAATCCAGGGCGAGGCGCACGCGCACCGTGCCGCCTTCGACCTCGAACCCGACGATCGCCCTTTTACCCAAAGGAGTGCCGAGGTTGGGATCGGGGATCGCGGCCAACGTGTCGCGAAGGGTATCGGCTGAAAAGCTCATTGCAAGAACTCCGACAGAGGTTCGGGTATCATAGGGGACACCTCGAATGATCTACAGCGTGGCCGCATGGCAGCGCTCTCCGCTACACGGATGGGCCCACGGGCGTCTCGCCCGGCGACTGCTCGTGACGGTTTTTCGAGGTGTGCGTTTTTCGAGGTGTGCATCGAAGCAGACACTTTTCGCCGATCTTACTGCAAAACCCGATACGGCAAACCCGCCGCCCTTCAGGGTTTCCAGGTCCAAGGATGATTCCAGACATCGAGCATTGCCGAGAACGTCTCGCCCGCCGTCCCAACGCCCGCTACTACAGCCTGCTGCTTCTGAAGGGCCCCCGGCGGGAGGCGCTTTTCGTACTCTACGCCCTCATCGACGCGCTCGAAGAGGTCGTGCATTCCTGCCGTGAAACTCAGGTGACCCTTACGACCCTTGCCTGGTGGGCGAACGAAGTCGAAGCCGCCTTTGCCGGAACACCGACCCACCCCATCACGCGAGCGTTGCGCCTCGTGCTGGCGGACATGCCCTGGGAACGGGCTTTCTTCGACGAGCTGGTGCTCGCCGCGCGGCTGAGGGCGACGACGATGCGCTGCGCCTCCAGCGCCGAGCTGCAGCAACTGACCTATCGCCTGGGCGCGGTGCCCGCCTTGCTCACGGTGCGCGCCTTGGGCTGCATGGAGCGCGAGGCGCAACAGGCGGCCCAGGAATTGGGCATGGGACTGGCGCTTGCCGAACTCTTGCTCGGCGTCGGCGCGGACGCGCGCGCCGGCCGCATTCTGGTACCCGTGGAACAACTGCAGCGCCACGACGTGCCCGCGGAGCAGATCCTCGAGGGGCGCTGGAGCGAATCCTTTGCGGCGCTGATGCGAGCCCAAGCCGAGCGGGTACGGCACCACTTCCGTGCCGTCGACGAAATGGCCTCGCCGGGAATGCGCGAGGCGCTGCGCCCCCTGATGGCACGCCGCACGGTGACCGAAGCCCTGCTCGCCGAAGCCGAGGCTCTCGACTATCGGCTGCTCGATCGTCGCCTCGAGCTGCCGCCGCTGCGGCAGCTGTGGCTGACCTGGCGGGGCTGGCGGCGAAAGCCCGGCCGATGAGCGCTGGTGAAGAAATCGTCGCGAGCGGTTCGCGCGGACGGTACCCCGAGCGAGGCGACGAGACCTATCGGGCAGATCCGCAAGGAACACGCACCGCGCAACGAAGCAATCGGGCTGCGCGACGGAGTGATTCACAGGCTCTGCAGGTGGCGGTCGTCGGCGCAGGGGTGGCAGGGCTGGTATGTGCACTGCGCCTGGCAGAAGCCGGAGCCAAGGTGGCGGTCTTCGAGCGCGCGCCGCGGTTGGACGCGGGAACGTCCTGCCTGAGCGCGGAGATTCTGCCCCTGTGGGGGGCGAGCCTCCATCTCTTTGCCTGTGCCCGCCGACTAGGCCTGTCGCCACGCCGCTTGAGGACGATCGCGCCGACATGGTCGGTGGCCGGTGCCGGGACGGTCATCCTGCGCACGCGCTGGAGCGGACTGGAAGTACGGGTCGAGCCAGAGGGGATGCTCTCTGGCACGGCACGGCGCGCGGCCGGCCGAGCCCTGAGGCGGCTGCTGCGCGCCGGCCGGCACGGCGCAAGCACCCTGCCCGACGTGCCGCTCGCCCAGGCGGCGCTGCCTTGGGGCGGCGAGGAAGGACTCCGTCTGCTGTGGCGCCCATTGTGTCGTCTTCTGTGTCTCACGGCGGCCGAAGAAACCCCCCTGCCCCGCCTCGCCCGCCTTCTCGCCGCTGCGCTGGGTACGAGGCTCCAACGCCAATGGGTCCAGTTACCCGATTCCTTCGTCGAATGGTTTTCCGTACCGCTCACTCGTACTTTGGGGCGTTGCGGCAGCGAGGTGGCGATCGCCGCGCCGGTGCACACCCTGGAGCCCTGTGACGGCGGATGGCGCCTGCCTCAGACCGACGGCCGACGATTCGATCACGTCGTCCTCGCCGTCGCTCCTTGGGATGCGGCAGTTCTGCTCCGAGAAATCCAGGGGCTCGGTGCACTGCGCCACCGGCTCTCGAATTGGCCGAAAACCTCGCTCTGGAGCGCGATCCGGTCACGCCCTTCCGGCGAATGGCGTTTCACCCCGGCAGCCGATGCCTGGTGTGCGCCAGCCGGAGGCGCCCGCACGGGATGGGCTAGCCTTGCTCAGCCCTCTGCGGAACGTCTCGCACCCCTGGGTACGGCAGCGATCGAGGAACCCTGGCATGATTGCCTCCTGCCTCTACCAGAGTCCTCTTCCCTGACCCCGGACATCGCTCCAGGTCTCTGGCTCGCTGGTGGATGGCTGGCGCCAGCGCCGACCTTTGCGGGGCCGGAAGCGTCGGCCGCGAGCGGCTGGCATACCGCCGGTGCGATCCTGAACGCGGAAACGGTGGCAGGATAGCAAGCGGATGTCGGTTCCTCCTACCCCATGATGCGATTTTCCCGCGACCATTTCCTGCTCCTGCTCGTTGCCGCCATCTGGGGCAGTACCTTCGTTGCCCAGCGCCAGGCTATGACTACCATGGAGCCATTTTCCTTCAACATGGCCCGTTTTGCGCTGGCGGCATCCTTTCTCCTGCCCATGTGGTGGTGGTATGAACGCCCTTGGGGCCGCGTACCCTTGCGACGCTGGATTCGGGCCTCGACGATCACGGGAACCCTACTCTTTGGTGGATTTGCCTTACAACAGATCGGTTTGCTCGAAACGACCGCCTCGAATGCAGCCTTCATCACCGCGAGCTACATCGTCTTCGTCCCCTTGTTCGGTTTGCTGCAAGGGATCCGCCCGCCAAAACCATTCTGGTATGCCCTATCCGCATGCATCCTCGGGCTCTATTTACTCTCGACCCAAGGAGGATTGAAAATTCACCGTGGGGATGCGTTCGAATTGGCCGGTTCCTTTTTCTGGGCAGCTCACGTCATTGCCCTCAGCCGCTACGGCCGACACTTGTCCCCCATTGGCCTGACGGCGGGACAATTCCTCGTGGCGACGCTGCTGTCCGCGCCGGTGGCCCTTTTTTGGGAGCGTCCAACCATCGAGGACGTGACGGCAACCCTAGGCCCCATCCTTTGGGCGGGGATCCTCTCCAGTGCTCTGGCCTTTACCTTACAGGTGGTCGCTCTGCGCACCGTACGCCCGACACACGCGGTGCTGATCCTCTCGCTCGAGAGCGTATTTGCGGCACTAGCCGGTGCGCTCTGGCTCGGCGAGACGTTGAGCGCACGCCAATGGCTGGGGGCCGCCATTTTGCTGATGGGTATTTTTTTGGCTCAATGGCACGAAACGTCCCGCGAGGAAGCTCTGAAGCGTGCCGAGACGCGCATACCTCATTGAACGAGTCGTCCCGCGTGCATTTTCAGGACACGATCGCATCGTGCTGCCAAGCTGGGATCATGCGTGACGAGCACGAGCGTGGTGCCTTCCCGCGCCCGCAAGGAGAACATCAGTTCGATCACCGCCTCTCCCGTGGCCGTGTCGAGGTTGCCCGTCGGCTCATCGGCGAGAATCACCTTGGGCGAAGTGGCGAACGCGCGCGCCAGAGCCACACGCTGCTGCTCGCCGCCCGAGAGCGTGCGTGGGTCGTGATGCAACCGGTGCGCCAAGCCGACGCGTTCCAGCCATTCCCGGGCTTTCTCCTGCGCAGCCGCAACACCACCGAGTTCCAGCGGCAACGCGACGTTTTCCAGGGCGCTGAGGGTCGGCAGGAGCTGAAAATCCTGAAAAACGAAGCCGATCGTACGCCCCCGCAGAGCCGCGCGTTCGTCTTCGTCCAGTGCGAAGATCGACGCTCCAGCGAGTCGAACCTCGCCGCTGGTCGGCGAATCCAGTCCCGCGAGCAAGCCGAGTAAGGTAGACTTCCCCGAACCGGAGGAGCCGACGATCGCCACTGCCTCGCCCTGCGAGACGCTGAGATCGACGTCGTCGAGAATGACGAGAGGGGGGTCGTCCCGACGGGACACGACTTTACGGAGTTTTTCGGCGCTCAAGATCACGTTCTTCGTTTGCGGAGTTTGTTCACCCATGCCTTCCTTTCCTTCCTCGTCTCGAATTGGACGTCTTGTTGCCCACACGGTTTTCCTGGCACTCGTCTGCGTCACTTCCCCCGTTGCCGCGGCCACCCTCCTCGTGTTCGGCGACAGTCTCTCGGCCGGTTATGGTCTACCCCCAAAGAGCGGCTGGCCACATTTGCTGCAGGCCAAGCTCGATACCCTCGAACCCGGGATGCACCGGGTCATCGACGCGAGTGTCTCCGGAGAAACGAGCGCCGGAGGGGCTGCCCGCTTGCCGGCGCTCCTTGAGCGACACCGACCCGATGTGCTCGTCCTCGCACTGGGCGCCAATGATGGCCTGAGGGGACTTCCCCCTGCAGCCATGGAGGCGAACTTAGAGCGCATGATCCTCATGGCGCGCCAAGCCGGCTGCGAAGTCGTGCTCGTAGGTATGAGGCTACCTCCCAACCTCGGGCCGGATTACACGGACGAATTCGAAGCGGTCTATTCGCGCCTCGCGGCCCGCCATCCTGTGCATTTCGTCCCTTTCTTGCTCGAGGCGATCGCGCTCGACCCTGACGCGTTCCAGGAAGACGGACTGCATCCCGTGCTGGAGGCCGTGCCCAAGTTGCTCGAGACGGTGTGGCCGGCGATCGCCACGGCGCTGGAGGCGGTGCGCAAACGCAGCGCCACCTCCGGGCGTTGAAACACGGTGCATTTCAGCGCAGCACGACGCGCGGCACGGGCGCCTCGACGATCTCACCGATCTTCCAGCCGCCCAGCGCCTGATGGGCGCGAATCTCGGCGATCACCCCTTCGGCTGCCTCCGGCGCACAGGCGATCAGCAGCCCCCCGCTCGTCTGCGGATCGGTGAGCCAGGTACGCCACAGCGCCGCCTCGTTTTCTTCGTCGGCGAGCGCCGACAGATCGACCTCCTCGCCGTAACTCGCCCAGTTGCGCTTGGAAGCCCCCGTGGCCACGCCCTCTGCGGCATATCGCCGGGCGCTGGCGAGCACGGGGATCGCTTCGCGGTCGAGCACCGCCGACACGCCGCTCGCACGGCAGATTTCCAAGAGATGTCCCGCCAAGCCGAAGCCGGTGACGTCGGTCATGGCGTGCACCGCCTCGCGACTGGCGAGCGCCTGCCCGGCGCGGTTGAGCGTCATCGTCCACAGCCGCATTTCGGCGTATTCGCTGCCGGAGAGCCGGCCCTGCTTGAGCGCCGCCGAGAGGATGCCGATGCCCAAGGGTTTGCTCAGGATCAGCACGTCGCCCGGCCGCGCCCCGCCGTTGGTCTTCACCTGCTCGGGATGGACCACGCCCAATGCCACCAAGCCGTAGATCGGCTCGATCGTGTCGATCGAATGCCCGCCGGCGAGCGGGATGCCCGCCTCGCGGCACACGCTCGCCCCGCCTTCCAGAATGCGCGTGATCGCCTCCTCGGGCAGCTTGCCGACGGGCATGCCGACGATCGCCAGCGCCAAAATCGGCCGCCCGCCCATGGCATAGACGTCGGAGAGCGCATTGGTCGCAGCGATGCGGCCGAAATCGTAGGGATCGTCGACCACGGGCGTGAAGAAATCGGTGGTCGCGACGATCGCCAAATCCTCGCGCACGCGGTAGACTGCCGCATCGTCGCTCGCCTCGGTGCCCACGAGGAGTTCCGGCGGACACAGCCCCGGTGGCAGCGAACCGAGCAGGCGCTGCAGCACCGCCGGCGCGATCTTGCAACCGCAGCCGCCGCCGTGGGCCCATTCGGTGAGCCGGATGCCGTGCACCGCCGCCTTCGTTCCTTCCGCTCCTTCCATATCGACCTCCTCGCTATCCATGGCCGCCAAAGACAAAGATAGAATTGTACCGCTCGAACGAATCGAGGAATTCGACACGATCATCGACGCGCGCTCCCCGTCCGAATTCCTCGAAGACCACCTCCCTGGTGCGATCAACCTACCGGTGCTCGACGACACCGAACGGCGCATCGTCGGCACCATTTACAAGCAGCGCTCGGCTTTCGAGGCGCGCCGGCTCGGAGCTGCCTGGGTAGCCAAGAACTTGGCGCGCCACCTGCAGGAGCGCCTGCAGCAGTACCCCCCTTCATGGCGCCCCCTCGTCTACTGCTGGCGCGGCGGGCAACGCAGCGGCGCCTTCGTCACCTGGTTGCGCCTGATCGGCTGGCCGGCGGCGCAACTGGCGGGCGGCTACAAGACCTATCGCCGGTGGGTGTTGGAGCGGCTCGTCGATCTGCCGGGGCGTTTTGCCTGGCGGGTGCTCGCCGGGCCCACCGGTTCGGGCAAGACGCGCGTACTGCAGGCGCTCGCCCAACGCGGTCACCAGGTACTCGATCTGGAGACGCTCGCGCGCCATCGCGGCTCCATTCTCGGCGCCTGGCCCGGAGGAGAATCACAGCCCTCGCAGAAAGCCTTCGATACGGCGCTCGTGGCGGCGCTGCGTCGGTTCAACCCGCAAAAACCCGTCTTCGTCGAAGCCGAGAGCAAGCGCATCGGCCTACTGCAGCTCCCCGATGCGCTCCACGAGGCGATCCGGCTCGCCCCGATGATCGTGCTCGACACGCCCCGCGAGTGCCGCATGCAGCTCCTGCTCGAAGACTATGCCTGGATGGGCGACGAGCCCGGATCGCTCGCACGACGGCTCGAGCGATTCAAAGGCTTCGTCCCGAACGAGACCTTGCGCCGCTGGCAGGAACTCGCCTTTCGCCGTGATCTGGCGACGCTCTTTGCCGAGCTCATCGCCCGGCATTACGACCCACTCTACCGCCGCTCGCTCGCCCGCCACCCGGAGCTTGGCCGAGCGCCCCGGGTACGGCTCACGGGATTGGATCCCGGTGCACTGGAGGTCGCCTGCCGGGAGATCGGAGCGTGGAGCTCGGTTTCCGAGCGCCTTCTCCAGCCGTCCGCGGCTGCGGTCTCGGCCCGCCCTCCTCACGCAGCACCATAGCGCTCGCGCAGTGCCCGCTTGTTGATCTTGCCTACGCTGGTTTTAGGAATTTCCTCGAGGAAGACGATGCGATCGGGCACGGCATAGCGCGAAATTTCCCCTGCCTCGGCAGCGCGCCGTAGTGCCTCGAGGATGTCCTCGGAACTCACCGCGCCAGGCCGGGACGGTACGACGAAGGCCAGAGGACGCTCACCCCAGCGCTCATCCGGCACACCGATCACCGCCACTTCGGCCACCCCCGGTACCCGGAGGATGTGCCCTTCGATTTCGAGCGAGCTGATCCATTCGCCGCCCGATTTGATCACGTCCTTGAGGCGATCGGTGATGCGCAGGAAACCGTCGGGGTCGATCACACCGATGTCCCCCGTGTGCAGCCATCCGCCGCGCCACAGACGCTCGGAACCCTCGGGATCGTGCAAGTAGCCTTGGGTGAGCCAAGGCGCGCGCACCACCACTTCCCCGGCGCTCTTACCGTCGTGCGGCAGTTCGTTCATCGCCCCGTCGACGATGCGCAGCTGTACCAAAGGAATCGGCCGCCCTGTTTTGGATCGTTGCCTGGCCTGAGCTTCCAGATCCCACGACAGCATCTCTTCATCGAGGAACGCCACGGTGAGAATGGGGCAGGTCTCCGACATACCATAGCCAGTGACGACGTCGATACCACGTTCCAAGGCGGACTTGGCCAACGCAGCCGGCAACGCCGAACCACCGATGATCACCTTCCAGCCGGAGAGATCGGCCGACGCCGACGCCGGACTCATAAGCAGCATCTGCAAGATGGTAGGCACACAATGCGAGAACGTCACGCCATGCTCGGCGCGCAATTTCAAGAGACGCTCCGGCACGTAGCGGCCGGGATAGATCTGCTTCAGGCCGAGGTTCGTCGCCACGTAAGGCATGCCCCAGGCATGGACGTGAAACATGGGGGTGATCGGCATATAGACGTCCCGTTTGTCGAGACGGCAGTGCGCTGCGCTGCTCAGTGCGAGCTGACAAGCGAGCGTGTGCAGCACCAGCTGGCGGTGGCTGAAAAACACCCCTTTGGGTAGGCCCGTGGTGCCCGTAGTATAGAAAGTGGTGGCACGGGTGTCTTCGTCGAGCTCGGGGAAGAGGTAATCCGGCGCGGATTCTTCGAGCAAGGATTCATACTCCCCCGCGCAGCGCAAGCCCTGCAAATCTGCCTCGCGAGCCCTTCCTTCGTCGTCGAGCAGCACGACCGCCCTAACGGTGCGCAATTGCCCGGCGATGCGCTGCAGCAGCGGCAAGAACTCGACATTGACGAGCAAGATGTCGTCGGCGGCGTGGTTGATCGTATAGACGATCTGCTCCGGCGAGAGGCGCACGTTCACCATGTGCAACACCGCACCCATCATCGGTACGGCGTAAAAGCATTCGAGATAGCGGTTCGTATCCCAGTCCATCACGCCGACGGTGCTCCCCGCTTCCACGCCCAGCCCGGCAAGCGCATTGGCCAACCTCCCGACCCGTTCGTGCAATTGACGATAGGTACGGCACGTCTGGCCATAGACGATCTGGGCGTTAGGATGATCGGATACCGCCCGTTCGAGCATGTGCCGTATCAGCAAGGGATAGGGATAGGCCGAAGGGGTTCGTTCGATCCGAGCTGCCATGTTCATGGTTTTGTCTCCTCTGGAAAAACGACCGAGTGCTGCAAAGCATAACGCGGAAAGCACTTTCGTTTTGAGGACTTCGTCGTTAAATGATTGTCAGGTCCCGGACGATTACATCGATCCGCGACATCGTGCATCATTTTTGGGTCGTGAGACGATGCGCGAGTCGATCGAAGCGCTCGAAGCGACGACTCAGCGAGACTTCTGGCCGTCAATCACCGCATCCCCCAGAAAGCCCAGGGACATGTCACACCCATCGAAGCCATGAAAAGATGGTACGCGAAAAACGAGCGAAGCGAGTTTCGACAAAGTCAAACACCGGAAATCTTCATTAAAATAATATTTTGTCATTTTCAAGGGCGTGACACGTAAGCATTTTGTAAGACTTTCATCCTAGTCTATGGCCTGCAGACTCCCGCAAACGCTTAAGGAAGAGAGCAGCATGCAAAACGACATCTACGAGCGGATTCGCGCGAATCCAAAGTACCAGCGCCTGGTGCAGGAGCGCGGGCGTTTCGGCTGGATCCTGACGATCCTCATGCTGATCGTCTACTACGGCTACATCGCGCTGATCGCCTTCGACAAGGAGTTCCTCGCCAAGCCCATCGGCACCGGCGTCACCACCCTTGGTATCCCCATCGGCGTCGGTGTCATTCTCTTCGCCATCATCATCACGGGCATCTACGTGCATCGGGCCAATACCGAGTTCGATGCGCTGACCGAAGAAATTCTCAAAGAGGTGCGCAAATGAGAATGGCAACGAAACTCGGCGGCCCACTGGCGCTACTCGCGATCACGGGGGTCGCCTTCGCGGCCGGCGGCGACCTGGGGCAAACCGTCAAGCAGGAAACGAACTGGACCGCGATCCTCATGTTCGTGGCCTTCGTCGGCCTGACGCTGTGGATCACGAAATGGGCAGCGGGACGCACGAAAACGGCAGCGGCCTTCTACACTGCCGGCGGCGGAGTCACCGGCTTCCAGAACGGCCTGGCGATCGCCGGCGACTACATGTCCGCGGCCTCCTTCCTCGGCATCTCGGCGGCGATCATGGCCAACGGCTACGACGGGCTGATCTACTCGATCGGATTCCTGGTCGGCTGGCCCATCATCACCTTCCTGCTCGCCGAGCGGCTGCGCAACCTCGGTCGTTTCACCTTCGCCGACGTGGCCGGCTACCGCTTCCAGCAAGGACCGATCCGCACCTTCGCCGCTGCCGGTACGTTGGTGGTCGTCGCCTTCTATCTCATCGCGCAGATGGTCGGTGCCGGTCAGCTCATCAAGCTGCTCTTCGGTCTGGACTACTGGATGGCGGTGGTGATCGTCGGCGTGCTGATGATGGTCTACGTGCTCTTCGGCGGGATGACCGCCACCACCTGGGTGCAGATCATCAAGGCGTGTCTCCTGCTCGCGGGTGCTTCTTTCATGGCCTTCGCCGTGCTCTTCCACTTCGGCTTCAACCTGGAGGCGATGTTCGCCAAAGCGGTGGAGATCAAGACCAACCTCGCCCTCAATGATCCCAAGGTGGTCGCCACGGCGGCCGAACAGGGCAAGGACGTGATGGAGGTGGCGAAGAACGTCGGGCACTCGATCATGGGGCCGGGCAACTTCATCAAGGATCCGATCTCGGCGATCTCCTTTGGCATGGCGCTGATGTTCGGCACGGCCGGCCTGCCGCACATCCTCATGCGTTTCTTCACGGTGCCGGATGCCAAGCAGGCGCGCAAATCCGTGCTCTGGGCCACCACCTGGATCGGCTACTTCTACATCCTCACCTTCATCATCGGCTTTGGCGCGATCATCTTCGTGCTCACCGATCCAAGCTTCCTCGACGCCAAGGGCGCGCTCAAGGGCGGTAGCAACATGGCGGCGATCCACCTCGCCAACGCCCTGGGCGGCAACATTTTCCTCGGCTTCATGTCGGCAGTGGCGTTTGCTACCATCCTCGCAGTGGTGGCGGGACTCACCCTGTCGGGCGCCTCGGCCGTGTCGCACGACCTCTATGCGACGCTCTTCAAGGAAGGCAAGGCGGATTCGGCCTCCGAGCTGCGCGTCTCGCGCATCGCCACGCTGTGCCTGGGCGTCGTGGCCGTGTTGCTCGGCATCGCCTTCGAGAAACAGAACGTCGCCTTCATGGTGTCGCTCGCCTTCGCGGTCGCGGCTTCGGCCAACTTCCCGGTACTGCTGCTCTCGGTGCTGTGGAAAGACTGCACCACGCGCGGGGCGGTGACCGGCGGCTTCCTCGGCCTGATCGCCTCGGTGGGGCTCACCGTCGTCTCACCCGCGGTGTGGGAAGACGTGCTCGGCAATGCGAAGGGTTCGGCTTGGTTCCCCTATACCTCGCCGGCGCTCTTCTCCATGCTGGTCGGCTTCATCGGCACCTGGCTCTTCTCGGTGCTCGACCAGAGCGAGCAGGCGAAGAAAGAGCGGGCGGCCTATGCTGCCCAACGGGTACGCTCCGAAACCGGCCTGGGCGCTGCGGCCGCTTCGGACCACTGATCGTTCAATCAGAAAACCCCTACACCCCCGGCTCCGGCCGGGGGTTTTTCATGTTTCGGATTTCCCTGCCGACTCTGCCAACGGATCCTCTCCCGTGGGATCGTCAGCAAGCAGACCGAGCGGCAAATTCTTTCCCGGTTTCACCCCCAGTTCCCTTAGCGACTCGGCACGGCGCAGCAGATTTCCCTTGCCGGTGGCGAGCTTGCCCATCGCTTTGTCGTACTCGCTGCGCGCCTGCTCCAGGCGCTGCCCGAGCGCCTGCAAGTCGGCAACGAATCCAGCGAACTTGTCGTAGAGCTCGGCACCCCGTCGGGCGATTTCTTGGGCGTTCTGGTTCTGCTGTTCCTGGCGCCACAGATGGGCCACGGTGCGCACGACGAAGAGCAGCGTCGAGGGGCTCACCAGCAGCACGTTGCGTTGCCAGGCGTCCATGAAGAGGTCCCGGTCGTGCGTGACGGCGAGCATGAATGCGGGTTCGATCGGCACGAAGAGCAGCACGAAGTCGAGCGACCCCACGCCGTAGAGTTCTTCATAGCGTCGTTGCGACAGTCCTTTCATGTGCGTACGCACCGAATCGAGGTGCCGTTTGAGCGCCGCCTGGCGGGCATTCTCGTCCGTAGCGGCCGTGTAGTCTTCATAGGCATTGAGCGAGACTTTGGCGTCGATGACGAGGTGCCGCCCCTCGGGGAGGCGGATCACGACGTCGGGTTGCAGGCGGCGTCCTTCGCCATCGGTGTGCGACACCTGCACCTCGTACTCCTCGCCGCGGCGCAGGCCCGAGGCCTCCAGCACACGTTCGAGCACGAGCTCTCCCCAGGTGCCCTGGGTCTTGCTCGAGCCTTTGAGCGCCTCGGTGAGCTGACGCGCCTCCCGGCTCAAGGTCTGGTTGAGCGCCATGAGCTGACGCACCTGCTCGGCCAGTGCCGTGCGATCCTTGCCTTCATTGACGTAGGCTTCCTCGACCTTGCGCTGAAACTCGGTCAGGCGCATCTTGAGCGGTTCGAGCAAGCCGGCGAGTTGCGCCTGATTTTGATCGGTGAAGCGGCGAGACTTCTCTTCGAGGATCTCGTTGGCCAGGTTCTTGAATTGCTCGGTGAGCTGCTGACGGGCGTCTTCGAGCAAGCGCAATTTGGCCGCCGCTGCCCGGCGTTCGGCTTCGAGTTCCTGGGTCAGAGCCGCTTGACGTTCGGCCAAGCGCCGGTTTTCTTCCAAGGTTTGCTGCCAGCGGGTTTGCACTTCCGCGAGGCGCTGGTTGGTTTCGGCCAGGCGCTCTGCCAAGCCGGCGCGATGAGTCAGCTCGCCGCGCAGTTGCGCCACTTCTTCGTGCAGCAGGCGGCGCTCGCTCTCCAGGGACTCGATGCGCTGGCGCAATTCGCTCTGCAAGCGCAGTTCCGCTTCTTGCCGTTGGGCGAGCTCACGCTCGAAACTGGAGCGCTGAGCCGAGAGCGATAAACGCGCCCAGAAAAAGGACGACGCAACGCCGATGAGCATCGCCAAGAGAATGAGAAGAAAAAAATCCATGGAATCGACCCCCTCGCATCGAGTGAAAGTGCTAAGATGAAATGCGGAATCCCCCATCAACCAGGAGGAATAGCGCCATGAAACCAAATGTCGGAGGCGTCGACAAGATCGTTCGTATCGTCGTGGGCGTATTGTTGATCGTGCTCGCTTTGATGGGTATCGGTACGCCCTGGACGTGGATCGGGGTGCTGCCGCTTGCCACCGGGCTTTTCAACTGGTGCCCGCTCTATACCCTCATCGGGGTGAACACCTGCAAGACCAAGGAATCCGGCTCCGGCCAGAATTCCTGAGCCTCATGCCCCAGAGGCTGGCGCGTGCGCGAGCACGTTTGCCAGCCGCACGAAATCCTCGACCGCGAGGGTCTCCGCACGGGCGTTTGGATCGATCCCCGCCTGAACGAAGAGAGCCGGATCCGGAATCGACGCTTTCAAGGCGTTGCGTAACGTCTTGCGCCGCTGATTGAAGGCGGCGGCGACCAGCCGGGAGAATCGTTCGGGATCTTCGAGGGTATGCGTCCCCTCGGGCAAAGGAGTGAGGCGCACGATGCTGGAAGTGACTTTCGGCGTGGGCACGAATGCACCCGGCGGCACGTCGAAACACTTGCGCACGGCAAATCGCTGCTGCAGCATCACCGACAATCGCCCATAGGCAGCACTGTCCGGAGCGGCCGCCATGCGCTCCACGACTTCCTTTTGCAGCATGAAGGTCATGTCCGCGATGCGATCGGCGTAGTCCGCGAGGTGAAACAGTAGTGGCGTCGACACGTTGTATGGCAGATTTCCTACCACCCGCAAAGGGGCCGGCAGAGTGGCGAAATCGAAACGCAAGGCGTCGGCTTCGATGAGCCGCAGCCGCTCCGCGGGGAAGCGCTGCCGCAGGCGGGCGGCGAGATCGCGATCGAGTTCGATGGCCGTGAGCTGGCCGGCGGCTTCGATGAGCGGCTCGGTGAGCGCGCCGAGCCCCGGGCCGATCTCGACGAGGTGCTCGCCTGGTTTCGGGTCGATCGTGGCGACGATGCGCCGGATCACGTTGGGATCACGCAGGAAATTCTGCCCGAAGCGCTTGCGCGCCCGGTGGCCTTGTACTTCGGCGATCACGTGCCGCTTTCTCCCTGAGCGGCAAGACGCTCCTCGACGGAAGCAAGCAGACAGGCGAGCGTGACCGCCTCGAAGAGGCTACCCGGATCCGCGCGCCCGGTACCGGCCAGATCGAGGGCCGTACCGTGATCGACCGAGGTGCGGATGAAGGGCAAACCGAGGGTAACATTGACGCCGTTGCCGAAACTGGCGTACTTGAGCACCGGCAAGCCCTGGTCATGGTACATGACGAGCTGGGCGTCACTGCCGGCAATCACTCGGGGCGTAAAGAGCGTATCGGCCGGCAGAGGGCCGACCAGGGTCATCCCCTCGGCGCGCAACCGCTCGAGCACGGGAGTGATGACCTCGATTTCTTCCCGTCCGATATGGCCGCTCTCGCCGGCGTGCGGGTTGAGGCCGGTCACGAGGATGCGCGGCCGGGGGATGCCGAAACGGCGCTGCAGATCCCGATGGAGGATGCGTAGCACGGCTTCGAGCCGCTGCGGCGTGACGGCGGCAGGCACTTCAGTCAAGGGCAAATGAGTGGTGACCAGCGCGACGCGCAACCCCGCACCCACAAGCATCATCACCACGAACGGCGTGCCGCTACGCTCGGCAAGATACTCGGTATGTCCGGTGAAGATGCGCCCCGAATCGGCGATGAGGCTTTTTTGGATCGGCGCCGTGACGATCGCGGCGAAGGTGCCTTCGAGCACGCCGTCGATCGCCGTGTCAAGCACTTCGAGCACGTAAGGCGCGTTGGCCGGTTCGAGGCAACCGGGCTTGGAAGGGGCGCGCAGCGGGACATGGCGTACCGACAAGGGCGCAGGATCGGCGGGATCGAATTCGGGCAGCGGCGGCGCACCGCGTTGGCGCAGCAATTCCCGATCGCCGATCAGCACGAGCGGCGCGGGCCACAGACGGTCGGCAAGCCGGGCGCAGAGCTCGGGGCCGACCCCGGCAGGTTCGCCCGTGGTGAGGGCGATCGGTTTCATGTTCCCTCCAGAGCGTCGCGACGGATTTCGACGAAGGCCTCGGCGCGAATGGTTTGCAACCAAGCATTGTAGGCCTGCTCGAGTTTTTGGCGACGTAGGATCTGCCTGGCGTAGTTACGGCGATAGTCTTCGGAGGCAGTGAGCGGACGGCGCTCCAAAACCTGGATCAGGTGCCAGCCGAAGGGGGTTTTCACCGGTTGGGAAATCTCGCCCGGTTCGAGTCGGTTCATCGCTTCCTCGAAGGCAGGCACGGTATCGCCCGGGTTGATCCAGCCGAGATCTCCTCCCTTGAAGGCGGAGCCGTCGTCGGAATTGGCCCGGGCAAGCTCGGCGAAGTCTGCCCCATTGAGAATGCGTTCTCGCAACGCAAGGAGCCGTGCTCGAGCCGATTCGTCGTTGGTGGCCTGGTTGGTACGGATCAGGATGTGGCGTACGCGGGTCTGGATCACATTGCCTGCTTCCGCCTCGATGCGGCGCATCAGATCGGGGTTGTTGGCGAGAAAGTGGTCGACCTCGGTATCCGACACCGTCACCCGCCCCTCCATCTCTCGCTCACGCAGCCGAGCGATGGTCATTTCGCGGCGAATCTGCTCGCGAAACTGATCGAAACTGATCCCGTCGGCGGCGAGTGCCTGTTCCAAGGCATCCAAAGTGAGGGCATTGCGCTGGGCGATGTCCTCGATTGCCCGGGAAACGGCCGCATCATCGACGGAGATCCCCATGCGTTTGGCTACCTGCAGTTGCAGTTTCTCCAAAATCATCTGTTCGAGCACTTGCTGGCGCAAGTCGGATTCGGAGATCTGCAGCCCCTGTTTGGCCACTTGATTCTGAGCGCGGACGAGGTATTGGTTCAATTCGGTAGACGTGATGGGCTCGTTGTTGACCACGGCCACGACCCGGGTCAGCTCGAGCGCGGAGGCCGGCCACATCCAGAGCACCAGAAGAAAGGGCAATAGCCCACGCAGCCCTCTTGGGCGTCGTTGTGCAATCATGCAAGCACTGCGCAACCAGGCCATGTGGCTACGCAGTTGGCCAATCGAGGTACCCATCACATCCCCCCTTCGGTTCCGAGCATCGTGCTGGTGGCGGTTGGTTGAATCTTGCCGTACCCGGGAACCGAGCGGCGCAATAGCGTTTCTGGGCTGGAGCCGAGGCTACCCAATCCATTGAGTTCGAGTTGCACGAAAAATGCCGTGTTCTCGTCATCAGCAGACAAGGCATAACGGTGGAAGGCGGTGCGCAGCACCCAGCAGCCGCCGTCATACTCCAACCCCACGATGGCCTCGGTGAGGCGCTCTTCGAGCAAAGAGCGGCTCATGCGCGCCACCCCGACCCATCGTTTGGCCAGCGGCCACTGCACGCCTATGCCCACGTCTTCGAGGAGATCTCGAGTATAACGGTAGTCGAGATTGAGCACCCGGGCAAAACCTGGTTGATAGCGCACGCCCGTATTCAGGCGCTGCGTCTGGTTTTCGTTGGGGTTGTATTGCCAGAAGGTTTTGAACTGCATCTGTCGGGTCAGGTGTACATCGGCTTCACCGAGCACGTCGGTCCGTCGATCGAGAATGGGGCTCTCATAGGGCATCAGCACTCGAGGCGTTTCGAAGTAGTAGCGTTGACCCAAAGTGACGCGCAGGCGTTCCCAACCGGTTTGGGATTCGAGCAAACGCGACGTGACGGCAAAAGTGATCTGGTCGGCATCGGAAATCCGATCGTCCCCGACGTAGCGGTTGGGGTAGAAAATCTGGGCAAATCCGTAGCCGAAACGGCTCGAATCGAACAAGGGGATGTCCGACTGCCGCCGATAAGGAGTGTTCACGTAAAAAAGACGCGGCTCGAGGGTCTGTAACCAATCCCGGCCGAAGAAGGCCGCGTCACGCTCGAAAGCGAGCCCCATGTCGAGCGAGGTGATGGGGATGCTGCGGGTGATCTGGGTCCTTCCCTGTTCGATGGCTGCCTGATCCAGGTCGTAGCGGCTGTAATGCCATTGAACCCTGGGCTCGAAATGCCACCAGCTGCGGTAGATCGGCAGGGAAAGACTCGGAGCGAGCACGAACCGGCTTCCGTCGACCCAGTTCATGCCATAGAGACCGGGAGAACCGGCCTGATCATGCCGGAATTCAGTATAGTGCCCGCCCAAATCGAGCTGAAGGCCGCCGGGAAGATCGAGCGGATCGTGCCACAAAGTCAGCTGAGGCAAACGGCGGTAAGGCTCGGTGACGTCTCGGTCTACCGTCTGGTATTCCTGCATCAACAGCGATCCACCCCAACCTGCCGGATTGTAGTAATTGAGCTGTCCTTGGCGAACCAGGTGCGAGATCGAAGACAGTTCGATGCGACTACTCAGATCACGAAAATAGTTTTTGTCGCTGACGGCGTTGAGGTCTAGTGAATACGACCAGCTGGGGGAAATCGATTGTTGATGCTGCAGGGAGCCCAACGCACGGTTACGATCGGCCTGGCGGTCGCTGGGCAGGAATTCCCCACGCAGCTGCCCCTGATAGCTCGGGGTGAGGTAGCGGTATTCCCCCCCCAGTTGTACCCCACGCTTGGCCATCAGGCGCGTCGTCAGGGTGGCGTCGTAATTCGGGGCCAAGTTGAAGTAATACGGAACCGCCACGTCGAATCCGGACTGGGTGGACATCCCCGCGGTTGGCGTAAGGAAACCAGACTTTCGCTCTTTGCTCAGCGGAAATTCGGCGTAAGGCGCAGCCAGGATCGGCACTCCGTGCAGAACGAGCGACATGTTCCTTGCCTGCCCCTGGTTTCGGTCATAGTCGAGCTTTAGCTCATCGGCTTTGACGTACCAGGCCGGATCCGGGGCAGGACAGCTCGTCCAGGTGCCCCTGAGCAGGCGATACTGGTTTTCCCCTTCGAAGAAGAGCTTCTGCCCTTGACCGTGACCCGCGCGGCTCTGATCCTTGACGTGCTCCGGTGGATCGTAGCGATAGACCGGCTGCTCGATCTCGCCCTCTTTGGCCGTGACATAGAGACGCCCCCGCGGTCCCTCGACCTGGAAGCCCTTGGCCGTGTCCTGGATGACGACTCGTCCCTCGCCGCTCGCCTCATCGGTGAGCTCGTCGAAGCGCAAGCGATCCCCTCGGATGCGAAGGCTGTCTCGTATGATTTCAGCATTACCTATGGCTTCGACGGCAACCCCTCGCTCGCCGCGGATCTCGTCGGCTTCGACGATCGTCCCCTGAGGTAGGAGGGAGGTTTCGGTGCCACTCACCGCATCGGCAGAAAGGCGGATACGAGACGCTTGCTGTGTGCTGGACGTCGCACCGGGCTGCGCCGCGGGCAAAGAAGCCGGCGCGGGGCTCGATGACGTTCCGGGCGAGGCGGAAGGAGGAGTCGGGGTGCGCGGCGCAGCGTCCTCCGATGCGGGTTCGGGCTCGACCGTGGCGGAAAGGGGAACAGGGGGCGGCGGTGTCGGCGAATCTTGCTGCGACGCCGAGGGTCGCGGCGCGCTTGCCGGCGGTAAAGGCTGAGCGGTTCCTTCCGTTGGCGAAGGAACGACGGTGACCGAGGCTCCAGAGGGCGTCGCCGTAGGCGAAGTTGGTGCGACGAGGACGGGCTTGGGCGCCGGTGGCAGGCCAAGGAGCTCCGGTTTCACCGGTAAAGGCGACAAGGGTTGGGCGATCGCTCGAGCGCACGGCAGGCTCCAGGCCAGGAACACCGCCGCCCAGGCAAGCAAACCAAAATTTTCCCCGTCACGCAAAATTCGACTCCCCCGAAGTCACGGGCACACAGCCTCGGCTTTGATAAAATCGTCCGCCATTGTACCGCAAGGAGCCCGCCCTCATGGATCGCTTCGCGCGCCTGCGCCATTGGTTGGCCGATCTCGGCATTGCCGCCGAACCTCGTCCGGCGAGCGCCGATGCCAGCTTTCGCCGCTACTGGCGCGTTGCCCTGCCGGAAGGCGGCACGCGCATCGTCATGGATGCCCCGCCCGACAAGGAGCCTATCGGCCAGTGGCTCGCCGTGCAGAGGCTGCTGCATGATTCCGGCATCGCCGTGCCGCGCGTGGAGGCGGTCGATGCGAGCGAGGGCTTCGTTCTCATGGAAGATTTCGGCGATCGACCCTACGCCGGCAACGTTTCCCCAGAATCCGCCCACGAGCGCTACGCCCAGGCCATGGGAACGCTCGCCACCCTGCAGGCCCTGCCGCGCCCCGATTGGCTGCCGGAATATGATCGGGAAAAACTGCTCACCGAGCTGAGCCTCTTTCCCGAATGGTACGTGCGTCGCCACCTGGGTGTGACCCTCACGCCGAGCGAAGAAGCAATGCTCGATCGCCTCTTCGCGGTACTGGTGGAACGGGCGCTCGCGCAACCGCGGGTCTTCGTGCATCGCGACTACCACGGCCGCAACCTGATGCTGCTCGACGAGGGGCGCGGTCCGGGCGTACTCGATTTTCAGGATGCGGTCTGGGGCCCGATCACGTACGACGCGGTCTCCCTCTTCAAGGATGCCTACGTCGATCTGACCGAAGAATTCGCGCTCGACCTGCTGGTACGCTACTGGCAGGTGGCCAAGCGCCTGGGGCTGCCGATCCACGCCGAGTTCGAGTCCTTTTATACCGACTACGAATGGATGGGCGTACAGCGTCACCTCAAGGTGCTGGGCATCTTCGCCCGGCTCGCACATCGCGACGGCAAGACGCGCTATCTCGAAGACCTGCCGCGCGTGCGCCGTCATTTGCTGCTGGCGAGCCGCCGCTACGGGGAACTCGCCCCCTTGCGCCGATTGCTGGAGCGCTTGCATCCCGAGGATCTGGCCGTTGGGTACACTTTCTGAGGGATTCGTGGCGATGGTGCTCGCCGCCGGACGCGGGGAGCGCCTGCGCCCACTCACCGACACCTGCCCCAAGCCGCTGGTGGAAGTAGGCGGCAAGGCGCTCATCGACCACTGGCTCGACCGGCTCGCCGCCGCGGGCTGCCGCCGCGCCGTGGTCAATCCCTGCTGGCTCGGCGAGCGGATCGTTGCGCACCTCGCGCGGCGCGAAGGACCCCCGCCATTGCGCTTCAGCCCCGAGCCGGCGCCGGGCCTGGAGACGGCCGGAGGGGTGCGCCAGGCGTTGGCGCTGCTCGATGCCGAGTCGTTTCTCGTCGTCAATGCCGACGTCTACTGCCCGCTCGACGTGGCCGCTTTCGTACGCCGCGCCCGGCGCCGGCTCGAAGCCGGGTTCCTCGCACATCTTCTGCTCGTCCCCAATCCGGTACACCACCCCCAAGGAGACTTTGCCCTGGGAGCAAATGCCTTGGTGTATCCTGATGCCAAGGAGGCTCGCGGCGAACCGCTCACGTTTGCCGGTATCGGCTTTTACCGCGCGGATTTCTTC
This sequence comes from Tepidiphilus sp. J10, assembly GCF_006980785.1. NCBI lineage: Bacteria > Pseudomonadati > Pseudomonadota > Hydrogenophilia > Hydrogenophilales > Hydrogenophilaceae > Tepidiphilus > Tepidiphilus sp. J10. Next base: position 132,180 of record NZ_SBHP01000003.1, on the reverse strand, counting down.
CGGCCGCTGCCTGCCGGAGTGCGCGCACCGCTCGCGCCTCTCTTGCGCGCAGCGATGCAAGAGAGCAAGGTGAGCGGGGAGCGCTACGATGGCCTGTGGGTCGACGTCGGCACCCCCGAACGATTGCACGCCCTGCGCCGCCAGTTGTCGGCAGCACCCGAGGAGAGCGAATGAACCCCGATTTTCCCGTCGGCCGTTACCACGAAGACCTGAGTGCCTTCGCCAAGCGCCGTGCGAGCCTCTTGCATCAACTCGAAGGCGCTGGCGGCGGTGCGTTGCTCTTGCCCACGGCCCCCGAGCGCATCCGCAACGGCGGTACCACCTATCCTTACCGCTTCGACAGCGATTTCTACTACCTCACCGGCTACATCGAACCAGACGCCTGGCTGTTGCTGCGTACCTACGAAGAACCGCGCAGCGCGCTTTTTTGCCGCGACCGCGACCCGGAAAAAGAGTTGTGGGAAGGGCGTCGTCTGGGCGTGGCCGCCGCCCCCCAGGCATTGGGGTTGGAAGCGGCTTTCCCGCTCGCCGAGCTCGACACGAAGCTGCCGGAACTTCTCGCCGGCACGCCGGCGCTGTGGTTGCCGCTGGCGGAGAGCGAGGAGATCGACGCCCGCCTGCGGCGGCTGCTACCGAATCTGCGCACCAAGGCCCGCCTCGGCCCACCGGCACCGGCCACGCTGCACGACGCCCGCGCGCTCATCGGACGCATGCGCCGCGTCAAGGATGCCTTCGAGCTCGACCTGATGCAGCGCAGTGCGAGCATCGCCGCCCATGCCCACCGCCGCGCCATGCGCGTCTGCCGCCCCGGCGTGCATGAATACACGCTGGAAGCGGAACTGATCGCCGAATTCCGCCGCCACGGCGCCCAAGGCCCCTCCTACCCCTCCATCGTCGCCGGCGGCGCCAATGCCTGCATCCTGCACTACACCGACAACCGCTCGCGGCTGAAAGCGGGCGAGCTCGTACTCATCGACGCGGGCTGCGAATACGACGGTTACGCATCGGACATCACCCGCACTTTCCCCGTGGATGGGCGATTCCGCCCGCCGCAGCGCCTACTCTACGACCTCGTGCTCGCGGCGCAGGAGGCGGCGATCGCCGCGATCCGCCCCGGCGCCACCTTCGACGAACCCCACCAGGCGGCGGTGCGCGTGCTCACTCAAGGGCTACTCGACCTGGGGCTCCTTTCCGGTACGCTCGACGAAGCGCTCGAACGGCAGACCTACAAGCGCTTCTACATGCACCGCACCGGTCACTGGCTGGGTCTGGACGTACACGACGCCGGGCCCACGCACGAGCACGGCCAGCCGGTCACGCTCGTGCCCGGCATGGTGCTCACCGTCGAACCGGGGCTCTACGTGCCAGAGGCCGACGACGTACCGCGCGACTTCTGGAACCTCGGCATCCGCATCGAGGACGACGCCCTCGTGACCGAAGAAGGCTGTCGGCTACTCACACGCGACGTGCCGGTTGCGCCCGAGGCGATCGAAGCGCTGATGCAGCACGAAACGGCTTGACCCGAGGACGATCGCCATGCCCCATTCCTCCTCTGCCCCGGAAGTCGCCATCGTCGGTGCCGGCCCCGTAGGGCTGACCCTCGCCCTGTGGCTACACGAGCTCGGGCGCGATACCCTCGTTTTCGATGCCCGGCCACTCGCGAGGCTCACCGATGATGCCCGGGTGCTGGCGCTCTCGCTCGGCACCTGGCGTCAGTTCGAACGGTTGCAGATCGCCGAGCGGCTCCCGGCCACGCCGATCCGCACAATTCACGTCTCGCAGCGAGGTTTCGGCCGCGTGCGCTTGGAGGCGCACGTACTGGGAGTTCCCTTCTTCGGTGCAGTCGTGCGCGCCTCGGATCTCATCACCGCCCTGCTCGACGCGGCACAAACCCGCGGCATCGCCGTGCTCGACGAGACTCCGGTCGAGTCGGCAGACGCGCAGGGCGAGCGCATCGCCCTGCGCACGCCCAAAGGAGCCTTCCATGCCCGGCTCTGCGCCCGCGCCGAGGGACGGCTTCCCGCCGAGGCCGAAGGGGTCGTGTCCCACGACTATGGCCAGAGCGCCCTCATCGGCTGGGTGCACGCCGAGGGGCTCGCGCCGGAGACCGCCGTCGAGCGCTTCACTTCCCAAGGACCCGCGGCGCTCCTGCCCGATCACGGCCAATGGACCTTCGTCCACGTGATGCCGCATGGCGAAGCCGAACGCGCCCTGGCGCAGCCCGACGCCGATTACCTGAACCGCTTGGAACATACCTTCGGCAACCGCTGGCGCCTGAGCGAAATCCACGGCCGCGCCGCCTATCCTTTGGTGCTGCGCTGGCGCCGCCGACCGGTGGCCGAGCGTACGGTCTGGTTGGGCAACGCAGCGCAGACCCTGCATCCGGTGGCCGGCCAAGGCTTCAACCTCGCCGCGCGCGACCTCGCCACCCTAGTGGAGCTGCTGCGCGAGGCCGATGATCCCGGCAGCGCCTGGACGCTCGAGCGCTACGCCCGGCGCCGCGCCCTCGATCGACGGCTCACCATCGGCCTCACCGACGGCTTCGTGCGCGGATTCCTGCCCCAGGAAGGCCTGCTGCCGCTTACGCGCGGCGCCGCCCTGCTCGCACTCGATGCCTGCCTGCCGCTCAAGGCGCGCTTCGCGCGGCAGATGATGTTTGGGTGGCGATGATCATCCGTAGGCCGATCGACCATTCGATGGCTCCGCTCCGCCTTGGCAAGATCACGGCGCTCACCGCGGGCTGCGAGAGTAGGCTCGATGTCCAGGATCACGACGTCGGCACCCGCCGACAGCGCCTTGGAGAAACGCTCGGGCCGATTGCCGGGAACGAAGAGGTAGGTACGGGCGAGCTTCATCGACCTCACTCCCAGAATCGGGCCACGCGTGGCGCCTGGGCGATGGCCCACAGCCGCGGCAACAGGCGATCGACCTCCTCGCCCGTGGCGGCCTTGCCATACTCGGTCAGCTGGCGGAATTTTTCCTCGATCTCGGTCCGCGACAAGGTATTGCCAGGATCGCCCTTGGGTTCATCGACGCGACCGCTCAAAGTTCGTCCATCGACGGTCTCGACGACGACTTTGCCGATCCAGCGCTGCGGGTAGGCCGAGTCGACCTCCGGGTCGAGCACCATGTTCACCTTGCCACGGAAGGCGACGACGCGCGGATCGCGGAAAGCGGTTTCGAACTCCTGCAGCCCGGCGCGACCGAACACCGCGATGAGTCCGAGGACCGTCCCCATGGAGAATTTCGCCTGATGCACCGTCTGCGGCTCGACCACTGGCCCCAGGACGTCGATCGCCGCCTGATGTACGTAGGCGCGCACCCGCGCAATGTCCTCGGCCTCGAGGCCATGTTGTCGCATCACGTGCAGCAGCGCATCGGCCGCCGGGTGCGTGTGGCGGCAGGAAGCGTGGTATTTGAACGAGGTCTCGGCCAAAGCCCAACGGCTGCCGAGCCGATCGGTGAGGCGAGCGGGGTCGGCATCGCGCGACATGCCGGCGCCCATTCCCTGTGGTCCTTCGAGAACGTGTTTCGCGCCGGTAAACCCCTTGGCCGCGAGCAGGGCAGCGGCCAAGCCGGCCGAGGCCGCATGCGCCGTATGCAGTTGCTTGGAGTCGGCGGCATCGCGCAGGAATTCCCACAAGCCGGCGGCCTGCGTACCGGCCGAGCCGAAGGCATCCAGCATCTGAGTAGGGGTGAGGCGCAGAAGCCTGCCGGCCGCGGCCGCCGCGGCGAGCGTACCGGCCGTTCCGGTCGTATGAAAAATCTTGTAGTGCGATCGGCCGAGGAACTCGCCGACGCGGATCCCCACTTCATAGCCTGCCACCACCGCCGTGAGAAATTCCTCGCCGCTGCGCCCCAAGCTTTGGGCCAAGGCGAGCGCCGGCGGAAACACCACCGCTGCCGGATGGAACACCGAGCCATTGTGCACGTCATCCTGTTCGGCATAGTGCGACGCCGCGGCATTGACCATGGCAGCGAAATAGGGGCTGGTACGGCGGCGCGAGATCAGCACTTCGGCCTCCCCTGCCCCGGGCCCCATCTCTCGTGCCAAGGATTCGATCGCCTCGACCGGGCGGGCGCCCTTGCCGGCGAGCGCCGAGCCGAACCAGTCGACGAAGAGCTCTTCGGCCCGGCGCAGCACCGTTTCCGGGATCGCCTTGGGTTCAAGGGTGGCCGCGAACTCGGCCAGAGTCTTGCTCGGATGCGCATCCATCGTCATTTCCCCGCGTCAAATCACCTCGTGTTCGCGCAGCCGGGCGATCGCCGGTGCATCGAACCCCAATTCACCCAACAAGGCTTCCGTATGCTCCCCCAGCGCCGGCACCGGATCCATGCGCACTTCCTGCGGCGTGCGCGCCGTGGGCGGCAAGAGCGCCGGCAAGGTCCCAACGGGAGAATCGATCTCCACCCAGCGGCGGCGCGCCTCGAGCTGGGGATGGCGCCAGACGTCGTGCATGGTGTTCATCTGGGCGTTGGCGATCTGCGCGGCTTCGAGTCTGTCGACCACCTCTTCGGCGCTCAAACCGGCGAAAACGTTCTCGATGATGGCAGTGAGCTCGGCGCGGGCCGCGCTGCGTTTGGAATTCGAGGAAAAGCGCGAATCGCTCGCGAGCTCCGGCTGACCAAGGACGAGCTCGCAAAACTTCACCCATTCCCGCTCGTTTTGGATGCCCAACATCACCGTACGCCCGTCGCCGGCACGGAAAGGGCCATAAGGGAAAATCGAGGCATGGAAAGCGCCGGTGCGCGGCGGCGGTGGGGCGCCGTCGAAAGCATAGTAGAGGGGAAACCCCATCCACTCGACCATGGTCTCGAACATCGAGATCTCGATCGCCTTTCCCTTGCCCGTGCGTTCGCGCTCGTAGAGGGCGGCCAGGATGGCGCTGTAGGCGTACATGCCGGCGGAGATGTCGGCGATCGAACAGCCCGCTTTCGCCGGTTGCTCCGCAGTGCCGGTCACGGACAGGAACCCCGATTCGCTCTGAATGAGCAAATCGTAGGCTTTCTTGTCGCGGTAAGGACCCTCGGCGCCATAGCCGGAGATGTCGCACACGATGAGGCGAGGAAAGCGCGGCTGCAGCGCGGCAAAGGACAATCCCAGACGCGCCGCCGCTCCGGGGGCGAGATTTTGTACCAGCACGTCGGCGCGCTCAAGCAGCCGATCGAGTACCGGTTTCGCCTCGGGATGCTTGAGATCGAGGGTGAGACTTTCCTTGGAACGGTTGGTCCACACGAAGTGCGAGGACATCCCCCGCACCCGCTCGTCGTAAGCCCGGGCGAAGTCGCCCACGCCGGGGCGTTCGATCTTGATGACCCGCGCACCGAGGTCGGCGAGTTGCCGGGTGCAAAACGGGGCGGCGATGGCGTGCTCCAACGTGACGACGGTAATGCCTTCGAGCGGCCGCATCACGACCCCCTTCAGAAAGAACGCGGTAGTCCGAGCACGTGCTCGGCCACGTAAGAGAGGATCAGATTGGTCGAGATCGGCGCCACTTGATAGAGACGCGTCTCGCGGAACTTGCGTTCGACGTCGTATTCGGCGGCAAAACCGAACCCGCCGTGCGTCTGCAGGCAGACGTTGGCCGCCTCCCACGAGGCTTTGGCCGCCAGATACTTCGCCATATTGGCTTCGGCGCCGCAAGGCTCGTGCGCGTCGAACAAGGCACAGGCGCGAAAGCGCATGAGGTTCGCCGCCTCGATCTCGATGTAGCACTCGGCGATGGGAAATTGCACCCCTTGGTTCTTGCCGATGGGCCGGTCGAAGACCACACGTTCGGCCGCATAGCGCCGTGCCTTGTCGATGAACCAGTAGCCGTCGCCGATGCACTCGGCCGCAATCAGGGTGCGTTCGGCGTTCAAGCCGTCGAGGATGTATTTGAAGCCCTTGCCTTCCTCGCCGATGAGGTTCTCGGCCGGGATCTCCAGATTGTCGAAGAAGAGCTCGTTCGTCTCGTGATTGACCATATTGCGGATCGGCCGCACGGTGAGGCCGTGCCCGATCGCCTGGTGCAGATCGACGAGGAAGATCGACATACCCTCGGACTTCTTCTTCACTTCGGTGACGGGTGTGGTACGCGCGAGCAGGATCATCAGATCGGAGTGCTGCACACGCGAGATCCACACTTTCTGGCCATTGACCACGTAGCGGTCGCCTTTTTTTACGGCGGTCGTCTTGATCTTGGTGGTGTCGCTGCCGGTGGTGGGTTCGGTCACCGCCATCGACTGCAGGCGCAGTTCGCCGGAAGCGATCTTGGGAAGATAGCGCCGTTTCTGCTCCTCCGAGCCATGGCGCACCAGCGTGCCCATGTTGTACATCTGTCCGTGGCAGTGCCCGGCATTGCCGCCGCAGCGGTTGATTTCTTCCATGATCACCGAGGCCTCGGCCAGTCCCAACCCGGCTCCGCCATATTCCTGAGGGATGAGTGCGGCGAGCCAGCCTGCCCGGGTGAGGGCGTCGACGAATTCTTCCGGATAGGTGCGCGCCTCGTCGTGCGCGCGGAAGTATTCAGGGGAAAACTGGGCACATACGGCCCGCACGCCGTCGCGAATGTCACGGTAAGGATCATCGGGTCGATCGAGTTCGTTCATCTTGTTCCTTCTCCTCACGGGCACTCAGGCGAGGGTGGCACTGGCTTCCATCGTCACCCAGCCATCGGCATCCCTCGTCCACAAGGTGGCCGTCTTGCCGTCGGCCTCCAGTTTGCCGCACACGGTAAAAGGCCGTGGCGCGTAGAGCGGCCGCACCGCGCGGAACGAAAAGCGCTCCAGCCGCATGCGCGGCAAATGGCGGCGCAGCAGATCGACGAGAAGCGTTGCCGTGAGTGGCCCGTGCACCACCAAACCCGGGTAGCCCTCGATATGAGTCGTGTAAGGATGATCGTAGTGGATGCGGTGCCCGTTGAACGTCAGCGCCGAATAGCGAAAGAGCAACACCGGATCGGGCACGATCTCGCTGTGCCACGCAGCATCGAGCGGCGCCGCTTTGGGCGCGGGCGGGGTCTCACCCGGGCGTGGTGCCTCGCGATAGACGATGTCCTGCTCCTCCGCCAGCGCCACCCCGGCGTCGTTGCTCACTTCGTGGCGCACGCGCACGAACACCAGGGTGCCGCTGCGCCCTTCTTTCAGGCTCACGTCGGCGATGCGCGAGGTGCGCCGGATGGCTTCCCCCACACGCAGCGGGTGGAAGAACTCGAATCGCCCGCCCGCCCACATGCGCCGCGGCAAAGGTACCGGCGGCAAAAAACCGCCTCGCCGCGGATGCCCGTCGGACCCGAGTTCGGAATGCCGCACGAGCGGCAGGAAATAAATCCAGTGCCACAGCGGGGGCAGTTCGTCTCCGGGTTGCGGTAGGGGATCGTCGCGATCGAGGGTAGCGGCCAACGCTGCCACCGGCACCGGAGTCACCGTATCGTCCTGGGTCTGACTGCGGCCGATCCATCGCCGCAATTCATCGAAATTCACGTCCATGATCCCAGCTCTCATCCCAAGGAAAGCCATCGCAGTTTGCCTCAGCTTGGCGCCCGAGACAATTCGTATCTGCCAAACCCCCCTTTCACCCGGCTTGAACCTCGTCCGAAGGCATACGGTACAATGTTCTCCGATCCTCAAGATGGCCAAACACCGAGCATGCATTTCGATCTCGCGGATTTTCGGCTGCTCGTGCATATCGCCGAAGCCAATAGCCTCACCGGCGGAGCCGAGCGCGCCCATCTTTCCCTGCCGGCCGCGAGCATGCGCATCAAGAACCTCGAAGAAAGCCTCGGCTTGAAGCTGTTTACGCGCACCAACCGCGGCGTCTGTCTCACCCCCGCCGGGCAGGTGTTCCTCAACCACGCCCGGCAAGTACTCGGCCAGCTCGAGAACTTGTGCGGCGATCTCCTGGAATATGCTAACGGTGTAAAAGGACAGGTGCGCATTTTTGCCAACACCACGTCCACCGAGTTCCTACCCGAGGTCTTGCGCACCTATCTGGCACGGCACCCCAATGTAAACGTGGAGCTGCGCGAGCGCCTCAGCCAGGAAATCGTGCGCGCCGTCACCGAGGGAATGGCCGACATCGGGATCGTCGCCGGCAACGTGCGCACCGAAGGACTGGAAGCCTTGCCCTATCGGCGCGACCGGCTCGTCCTTGCCGTTGCCCCCAGCCACCCACTGGCCGCCAAACCCGCGGCGGACTTTGCCGAGACGCTCGATTACGGCTTCATCGGCCTGACCGAGACGAGCGCGATCCACGGTTTTCTCGTCGAAGCGGCGACCCGCCTGAACCGACGCCTCAAGATTCGCATCCAAGTGGGCAATTTCACCGCCGTCTGTCGCATGATCGAGGCCGACATCGGTATCGGCATCTTGCCGGAGTCGGCTGCCCGGCGCCATGCCAAATCGATGAACATTCGTCTGATACGTCTCAACGACGAGTGGGCCAAGCGCGATCTGCAGATCTGCGTGCGCAGCCTCGACCTGCTGCCAGCCTTCGGCCGTGATCTGGTCGAGCTGCTGCTCGCCGATGCCGCCGCTGAACGGCCGCAGTGATACACTGATTCCCTTGCCGCCTCTCGCGTGCCTCGAACGATGCCCACCTCGCCCGTCGATCTCGCCAAAGAAACCCTCTTGCGTCTGTCGCAACTGCGACAACCCCCGACTCCGGAGAACTACACCCGTGTCTACTGCGAACTGGCCGGAGAACCGGAGCCGCTGCCGCCGAGGTTCGTTCGCATGCTCGAACAGCTCGTAGCCAAACTTCCCCGCGCGGGAGAGAAGGCCTGCGCGGCACTCGGGCGAGCACGGGATCACCTCAAGCGCAACGAAACGGCCCAAGCGCTGGCCGACGTCGAAGAAGCCCTGCTCGCCCTGCCGCCGGCCCACGAAACGGAAATCTCGTGGGTTGCCCTGATTCGACAACTGATCGACGCCTGGGAGCATGCTGCTCCCGGTTGGACGCCGGAGCGCAAACTTCACGCCTTGGAATCGATCCTCGCGGAAGGACAAAGCCGTTGGTTTCCCCGACGGCTCGAGCGTTTCATCTCTGGGCTGCGCCAATCGCCCGGGGAGACTGCTCCAACTCCGATTACTGCGAATCAAGAGGTCGATACCGTTGCCCTCATCGGGGCGCTCCTCGAGCTGCTCGGTCGCTCCCTGCAAGCGCTCGAACTCGTCGGCAGCGACAACGACGGCATCCGGGTCGAGTTGGCCCACCTGCGCGCTGAACTTCTTGAGCCGGCCACCATCTTCACCCCGCAGTTGGTGCGCCTGCTGCAAGAACGGCTCGACGCCCTGCTCGACCCTTTGCAACGCGCCCTCGAGCGCAAGCGCCAGGCCGAAGCCGAACTCAAACGCCTGCTGGCGGATTTTCTCTCGCACCTGGGGCGTATGAGCCGAGAGACCGAGCAGTACCAGAGCCAGCTCCAGCAGGCGGCAACGGCCATCGAACAGGCCGACGATCTCGCCTCCGTCGCGGGCGAGCTCCGCACCTTGCTTCAGGCGACGCGCCACATGAGCGAGACCACACGCCAGGCGCACGAAGCGCTCGAACGCACCCGCCGTGAAGCCGAGGATGCCGATGCCAAGGTACGTGAATTGGAAGCGCAGCTACAGTCGCTCAATGAACGACTCGTGCGAGACTCCCTCACCGGTCTCTATAACCGCAACGGCTTGGAGGCCGCTTTTTCCCGCACGATCGAGACCCTGCGCCAAGGATCCATCCCTGCGCTCGCGCTGGGAGTGATCGATCTCGACGACTTCAAACGCATCAACGATCTCTTCGGTCATCAAGCCGGCGACGATTCCCTCAAATTCCTCGCCGAGATCGCCCGCAGGCACCTGCGCGAGCACGATGTCATTGGTCGCTACGGTGGAGAAGAATTCGTCGTCATCCTACCGGGCACGACCGCCGAGAATGCCGCCGAAATCCTGCGTCGGCTGCAGCGCATCCTCACGCGCGAGATTTTCTTCCACGACGAGCGCCATCGGGTGGTCACCTTCAGCGCCGGCGTCACCGAAGTCTACCCCGACGACGGTTGGGAGAGCGCCTTCGAGCGTGCCGATCAAGCGATGTACCGCGCCAAGCGCGCCGGCAAGAACCGCGTCTTCGTCGCCGACACCTGAAGCCCACCCGCGGTATACTTCTCTTCCGATAGATGGACCCCCGTTTCGACGTGCGACCGAGGGCAGGCGCACGCATCCAACCGTTCTGGAGAGCATTCAATGGACAAGAACTTCCGCGACGCCGCGCTCTACTATCACCGCCACCCTACGCCGGGCAAGATCTCGGTGGTCCCCACCAAGAGCCTGAGCAACCAGCGCGACCTGTCGCTGGCCTATTCCCCCGGCGTCGCGGCCGCCTGTGAGGAGATCGTGCGCGATCCGCTCACCGCGCGGGAATACACCTCGCGCGGCAATCTCGTGGCCGTGATCACCAACGGCACCGCCGTCCTGGGGCTGGGCAACATCGGGCCCCTCGCCGCCAAACCGGTCATGGAAGGGAAAGGGTGTCTCTTCAAGAAATTCGCCGGCATCGACGTCTTCGACATCGAGCTCGACGAGAAAGACCCGGATCGCATCATCGACATCATCGCCGCCATGGAGCCGACCCTGGGCGGCATCAACCTCGAGGACATCAAGGCGCCCGAGTGCTTCTACATCGAGAAGAAACTGCGCGAGCGCATGAAGATTCCGGTCTTCCACGACGACCAGCACGGAACGGCCATCATCTCGGCCGCGGCGCTCCTCAACGGCCTCATGGTCGTCGGCAAGAAGATAGAAGAAGTCAAGCTCGTGTGCTCGGGCGCCGGAGCCGCGGCCATCGCCTGTCTCGATCTGATGGTGCGCCTGGGGCTGAAACGCGAAAATGTTTATGTGTGTGATTCCCGTGGCGTGATCCGCGTCGGGCGCGAACCGGACATGGAACCGAACAAGGCGCGCTACGCCCAGGTGACCGACGCGCGCACCCTCGCCGAAGTGATCGACGGCGCCGACGTCTTCCTCGGCCTCTCTTCGGCCGGGGTGCTCAAGCCCGAGATGGTCGCCAAGATGGCGCGCGACCCGCTCATCTTCGCCCTCGCCAACCCCATCCCCGAGATCATGCCGGAAGTGGCCAAGGCCGTGCGGCCAGATGCGATCATCGCCACGGGGCGCTCCGATTATCCCAACCAGGTCAACAACGTCCTGTGTTTCCCCTTCATCTTCCGCGGGGCGCTCGACGTGGGCGCCACCACCATCACGGAAGAGATGAAGCTCGCCTGCGTGCACGCCATCGCCGATCTCGCGCGCGCCGAACAGAGCGACATGCTCGTTGGGGCCTATGGAGAAGCTGCGCTCACTTTCGGGCCGGACTACCTCATTCCCAAACCCTTCGACCCGCGCCTCATCGTACGCATCGCTCCGGCGGTGGCCAAGGCGGCCATGGACTCGGGCGTGGCCACCCGGCCGATCGAGGATTTCGACGCCTATCGCGCCACCCTGCAGAACTTCGTCTACCACTCCGGCGTGGTGATGAAAACCATGTTCTCGGTGGCCAAGCGCATCCCGCTCGAACAAAAACGCGTGCTCTACGCCGAAGGCGAGGACGAACGGGTACTGCACGCGGCGCGCGCCGTGATCGACGAGAAACTCGCCCGCCCCATCCTCATCGGCCGCCCGGCGGTGATCGAGATGCGCATCAAGCGCCTGGGGCTCAACCTCGTGCCCGAGCGCGACTTCGACGTCGTCAATCCCGAATCCGACCCGCGCTACAAGGAGCTGTGGCAGCAATACCTCGAACTGATGTGCCGCAAGGGAGTGACGCCCGAAATCGCCAAGGTGCGCATGATGAGCGACACCACTTTGATCGGCTGCATGCTGCTCAAGAACGGCTATGCCGATGCGCTGGTATGCGGCACGTTCGGCACTTACCACGCCCACCTGCAGCACGTGCGCGACGTCATCGGCCTCGCCCCGGACGCGCGTCTCTTCGCCGCGATGAACATCCTCATGCTGCCCAAACGCACCGTCGCCATCACCGATACCTACGTCAACTACGACCCCAGCGTCGAGGACGTGGCCGAAATCGCCCGCATGGCCGCGGTCGAGCTCACCCGATTCGGCTACGAGCCGGCCGTGGCGCTGCTGTCGCACTCCAACTTCGGTTCGGCCGACACCCCATCCGCGCGCAAGATGCGCCAGGCCCGAGACCTGCTGCGCACCCTGTGCCCACAGCTCAACATGGACGGCGAGATGCATGGCGATTCGGCCCTTTCTCCCGAGATCCGCCAGCGGCTGATTCCGACGTGCACCCTCGAGGGCGAAGCGAATCTGCTGGTGATGCCCAATTTGGACGCCGCCAACATCGCCTTCAACCTGATGAAAGTCGCCAACGGCGACGGCGTCACCGTCGGCCCCATGCTGCTCGGTGCGGCCATGCCGGTCCAGATCCTCACCCCTTCGGCCACCGTGCGCCGCTTGGTGAACATGACGGCCGTGTCGGTGGTCGATGCACTCGAACTGCGCAACAAACTCGAAACAGAATGATTGGAGAAAGCAGGCCATGTTGACGCACGCGATCCGTTTCTCCGCTCATGGCGGTCCCGAAGTGCTGCGCTGGGAGGCGTTGGAACTCCCTGATCCCGGTCCGGGAGAAATCCGCATCCGCCACCACGCCATCGGGGTCAACTTCATCGACACCTACCACCGTACCGGGCTTTATCCGGTTTCTCTTCCCTCCGGACTCGGACAAGAAGGGGCCGGCGTGGTCGAGGCCGTCGGCCCCGGCGTGACCGAATTTCGCCCGGGCGATCGCGTCGTCTACTGCGGCGGGTCTCTGTCGCCCGTAGGTGCCTATAGCGAAGTGCGCAACTTCCCGGCCGAGCGGACCGTGCGCCTGCCCGACGACATTTCCTTCGAAACCGCCGCCGCGGTAATGCTCAAAGGTCTGACGGCGCAATTCCTCGTGCGCCGTACCCACCGCGTGCAGCCGGGCGACACGGTCCTCATCCACGCCGCTGCCGGCGGCGTGGGACTGCTTCTCGTGCAGTGGGCCAAACGGCTCGGCGCGACGGTGATCGCCACCGCAGGCAACGATGAAAAAGCCGAACTCGTGCGCGCGCACGGTGCCGATCACGTCATCGTCTATACGCGGGAGAATTTCACCGAACGCACCCGGGCGCTCACTAACGGGCGCGGCGTCGACGTGGTCTATGATTCGGTGGGCCGCGCCACCTTCCTCGGCTCGCTCGATTCCCTCCGCCCCCTGGGGCTGATGGTTTCCTTCGGCAATGCCTCGGGCAAGGTCGAGCCTTTCGACATCGGCTTGTTGGCCCAGAAGGGGTCGCTCTTCCTCACCCGCCCGACGCTCTTCACCTATATCGCCAAGCGCGAGGATTTGCTCGCCATGGCCGAAGAACTCTTCACGGCGCTGCGCGACGGCTGGCTGGAGGTCAAGATTGGCCAGCGTTTTCCCCTCAGCCAAGCGGCCGAAGCCCACCGCGCGCTCGAATCCCGTCGCACCACCGGCGCCACCTTGCTGTTGCCCTGATGACGCCTTACGTCCATCTACGCCTGCACTCGGAATACTCGCTCACCGACGGTATCTGCACCCTGCCGGAGGCCGTCGCCGCGGCCGCCGACGACGGAATGCCCGCCCTGGGCATCTCGGACGCCATGAACCTCTTCGGCATGGTGAAGTTCTACAAGGCCGCGCGCGCCAAGGGCATCAAGCCCGTGATCGGCGTGGACGCCTGGATCAGCAACGAAGAGGACCGCGCCCATCCGTGGCGGATGCTGCTGATTGCCCGCCACCGCGAGGGATACCGCCAGCTGTGCGAACTGCTCACCCGCGCCTATCTGGAAAACCAATACCGCGGCCGCGCCGAGATCCATCCGGCCTGGCTCGAGCGGGAATCCTGCCGCGGCCTCATCGCCCTCTCCGGGGCGATGGAGGGCGAAGTGGGACGCTTGCTGCTCGCCCAGAAAGAAACCGAAGCCGAGGCCGCGGCCCGACGCTGGGCCGAGGTTTTCCCCGACGCGTTCTACCTCGAGCTGCAACGCGCCGGACAGCCGGACACGGAGGTCTACATCGACGCCGCCGTCGAGCTCGCCGCCCGTCTGGGGCTGCCGGTGGTGGCGACGCACCCCATCCAGTTCATGCGCCCCGAGGATTTCGAGGCGCACGAGGCGCGCGTGTGCATCGCCCAAGGCACGGTGCTCGCCGACCCCCGTCGCCCCAAGCCCTTCACCCCGGAGCAGTACTTCCTCAGCCGCGCCGAGATGGCCGAGCGGTTTGCCGATCTGCCCGAGGCGCTGGAGAACGCCGGTGAGATCGCGCGCCGCGCCTCGCTCTCCATCACGCTGGGCAAGAACTTCCTGCCGCCCTTCCCCACGCCACCGGGCATGACGCTGGACGACTACCTCGTCGCGCGCGCCAAGGAGGGGCTGGAAGTGCGCCTGCGCGAGCTCTACCCCATCGATGCCGAGCGCGAACGCCAACGTCCGCGCTACGAGGAACGGCTTGCCTTCGAAACCGAAACCATCGTCCAGATGGGTTTTTCCGGCTACTTCCTCATCGTGGCCGACTTCATCAACTGGGCCAAGGAAAACGGCGTGCCCGTCGGCCCGGGACGCGGCTCGGGCGCGGGCTCGCTCGTGGCCTACAGCCTGCGCATCACCGACCTCGACCCCTTGCGCTATGCGCTCCTCTTCGAGCGCTTCCTCAACCCCGAACGGGTATCCATGCCCGACTTCGACATCGACTTCTGCCAGGATCGGCGCTACCGGGTGATCGAGTACGTACGCGAGCGCTATGGGCACGACGCGGTGAGCCAGATCGCCACGTTCGGCACCATGGCTTCCAAGGCGGTGGTACGCGACGTGGGGCGCGTGCTCGACCTACCCTATGGCCTGTGCGACCGCCTCTCCAAGCTCATCCCGCTCGAGGGCGTCAAACCCGTCTCGCTCGACAAGGCACTCGAGCTCGAACCGCAGCTGCGCGAGCTGATGGAAGATGCCAACGATGGCGAGGCGATCCAGCAACTGTGGCAGCTCGCCCGCCCGCTCGAGGGGCTGACGCGCAACGTGGGCATGCACGCCGGCGGTGTGCTCATCGCCCCGGGCAAGCTCACCGACTATTGCCCCCTGTATTTGGCCGACGGCGAGGACGCCGTGCCCGTGTCGCAGTTCGACAAGGACGACGTCGAGGCGATCGGGCTCGTCAAGTTCGACTTCCTGGGGCTGCGCAACCTCACTATCATCGACCTCGCCCTCGAGTACGTCGAGCGGCTCACCGGCAGCCGTCCCAAACTCGAAACCCTGGGCTACGAGGATCCGGCCACCTACCAGATCCTGAAAGACGCGAACACCACCGCCATCTTCCAGCTCGAATCGGAAGGGATGAAGAAGCTGCTCAAGAAGCTGCAGCCCGACCGTTTCGAAGACATCATCGCCGTGCTCGCCCTCTACCGCCCAGGCCCCCTCGGGTCGGGCATGGTCGACGACTTCATCCTGCGCAAGAAAGGCGAGCAGGCCATCGATTACTTCCACGAGGATCTCAAGCCCTGCCTCGAACCCACCTATGGCGTCATCGTCTATCAAGAACAGGTGATGCAGATCTCGCAGATCATCGGCGGCTATACGCTGGGCGGCGCCGACCTGCTGCGCCGGGCGATGGGCAAGAAAAAACCCGAGGAGATGGCCAAGCACCGCGAGATCTTCCGCGAAGGGGCGCGCAAGAAAGGCTACGACGAGTCCCTTGCCATGCGCCTCTTCGACCTGATGGAGAAATTCGCCGAATACGGTTTCAACAAGTCCCACACTGCCGCCTACGCCGTGGTCACCTACCAGACCGCCTGGCTGAAGGCACATCACTGCGCTGCGTTCATGGCCGCGACGCTGTCTTCCGACATGGACGATACCGACAGCGTCAAGATCTTCGTCGAGGACGCGCGCGCCAACGGCCTCGAGATCCTGCCGCCGGACGTCAACGCCTCCGCCTATCGCTTCGAACCGGTCGACACCCGCACCCTCCGCTACGGCCTGGGGGCGATCAAGGGGGTGGGTCGCCCCGCGGCCGAGGCCATCGTCGCCGAGCGTGAACGCAACGGTCCATTCCGCGACCTCTTCGAACTGTGCGCGCGCATCGACCGGCGGGCGGTCAATCGCCGTGTGCTCGAGGCGCTGGTACGCGCCGGGGCGCTGGACACCTTACCTGGTCACATCGGACGCGACCGGGCGCAGTTGCTCGCCACCGTCGGGCTTGCGATGGAAGCGGCCGAGCAGGCGCAGGCGAACGTCCTGCAAGGGGGGCTTTTCGACGACCTGCCCCAGGCCGAGGCGATGCAGCCGGCCTTCGCCGCCGTCCGCCCCTGGACCGAGCGCGAACGGCTCAAGGAAGAGAAGATCGCCATCGGTTTCTTCCTCTCGGGGCACCCCTTCCATGCCTGGGCCGAGGAAGTACGCCGTCTGGTCTCGAGACCGCTCGCCAGCCTCGAACCCGGCTGGGAGCCGGTGTGGATCGCCGGGGTGGTCACCAACCTGCGCACCAAGATGGGCAATCGCGGCAAAATGGCCTTCGTCGAGTTCGACGACGGCACGGCCCAGGTCGAGGTACTCGCCTATAGCGAAGTCTTCGAAGCCCATCGCAGCGCGATCGTGCTCGACGAGCCGCTCTTTGCCGAAGTCAAGGTGAGCCCCGACGACTATTCCGGGGGCTTGAGGGTGGTGGCCGAGCGATTCACCACGCTCGCGCAGTTGCGCGAAGAACGCGCCCGGGCGATCGCGCTCACCGTAGCGCTCGAACAGACCACGCTGGAATTCACCGCCGAATTGGAATCCGCGCTGCGTCCCTACCTCGGTGGTCGGCTGCCGCTCGCACTCACCCTGCGCCTCGACGGCACCGAGGGAACGCTGCGATGCTCCTCCCCGTGGACCCTGCATCCGCAAGAGACTTTGCTCGCCACCCTGCGGACGCTCCCGGGAGTGGAGCGCGTCGAGGTGCGCTACGAATGATCCACGCGCCCTGCGGCCAACCAGCCTCGTGGATATATGACAAATTCCTTATATGTCCGGATGTTCGTCCGCCTCCTTCCGCGCCCGCTCAACGCCCCGCGGGCAAGCGCTCGAGCCCTTCGACGCGCATGCCCGGCGCGATGCCGCGCTCGCGGAACCACCCGCCCGGCATCTCCAGCGCATAGCGCGCCGGCGCCACGGCACAGTGCGAATCCAGGGTACGCGGCGCCATCTCCTCTATGTTGAGGATGCGCCCCGCCTCGTCGATGAAAGCCACCGACAAGGGGATGAGCGTATTCTTCATCCACATGCACTGACGCCCCGCCACGGGAAAGACGAACACCATCCCCTCGTTCGCCCCCAGGTGCTCGCGAAACATCAGGCCGCGCGCCCGAGAGGGCTCGTCGGCCGCCACTTCGGCCACCACTCGGTACATGCCAACCGTCAGCTGCGCGCGCGGCTGAGCCAAGACGCTCAATGGCATCAGCACGAGCCCGAAAAGCATGGCCCACAAGCAGGACTTCAACGACATCTTTCCTCCTCGAGCAAGATGGGGTCAAACCCTCTTGACCCTCACCGGCTTTGCCCCCATAGTTCGATCGAACTTCTTCGTGGAGCCATCCCCATGAGCGATACCCTGCATATCGTCTGCCCGGCCTGCTTCGCCGTCAATCGCGTCCCCGCCGAGCGCGTGCACGAAAGGCCCAACTGCGGCAAATGTCACCAACCGCTCTTTCCCGATCACCCCGTCGAACTCAGTGAGGCGCACTTCGACACGTATCTGACGAAGAACGATCTGCCCGTGCTGGTCGATTTCTGGGCTCCCTGGTGCGGCCCCTGTCGCATGATGGCGCCCGCCTTTGCCCATGCTGCCAGCCAGCTCGTCCCGCGGGTTCTCTTCGCCAAGCTCAACACGGACGAAGCCCAACAAACGGCCGCCCGTTACGGCATCCGCAGCATCCCGACGATGATCCTCTTTCAGCAGGGGCGGGAAGTGGCGCGGCATTCCGGCGCCGTCGGCACGGCCGAGATCGTGCGTTGGGTCCAGAGCCATCTCCGACAACCCTGACGATCCCGGCTTTTGGCTGCCGACTCAGGGCCGCTCGATGAGCTCGATCTTGTAGCCGTCCGGATCCTCGACGAAAGCGATCACGGTGGTACCGTGCTTCATCGGCCCGGCCTCGCGGATCACTTTCCCGCCGCGAGCACGGATCTCGTCGCAGGCGGCTTTGGCGTCGGGAACGGCGATGGCGATGTGCCCAAACGCGTTGCCCATTTCGTAATGATCGACCCCCCAGTTGTAGGTGAGCTCGATCACCGCCCCTTCGCTCTCGTCCTGATAGCCGACGAACGCCAGCGTGAATTTCCCGTCGGGATAATCTTCGCGCCTCAGCAGCCGCATGCCGAGCACTTTGGTATAGAACTCGATCGAACGGTCGAGATTGCCGACACGGATCATGGTATGCAAAATACGGGGCATGACGTCTCTCCTTCTTCTGGTTGGGGAATCAACTGCGAGGGCGTTCCCAGGGCAAACCTCGCTCCTCGAGCGCGGCGACGATGTCGCGCATCGCCGCCTCCACGATCGCCCTGGGGCCCTTGAAACCCAGCTCGAGCCGACGCCGGCCGCCCGTCTCTTCGGGCACCGACGGCAACGAAAAGAGCGTCCCTTCAGGATAGCGCACGGTGAGTGCCTGCATCAGATCGACCAGGTCACCCTCGTGCGCGTCCCACACGTAGACGGAATCCTCGACGTAGTCCTCGCGATGGAAGAGGTGCGCGTATTGGGTGTCGAGCACCCATTCGATCATGGGCCAGGCCATCACGGGAAAACCCGGCACGAAATGGTGATTGCCGACGGAAAAGCCCGGGATCTGGTTGTAGGGATTGGGGATGATGCGTGCGCCCCGGGGAAAACGCCCCATTTCCAGACGCTGCGCCGTGGTACGCTCGCCGAAACGCGCGCGGATCAGGGCCTCGGCCTCGGGATGCAGCTCGAGCGGCACGCCCAAGGCCTGCGCCACGCACTGCCGCGTATGATCGTCGGGCGTGGCCCCGATGCCGCCGAAACTGAAGACGATGTCTTCGCTCGCGAAACTGTGGCGAAACGCCTCGGTGAGCCGCCGCGGATCGTCTCCCAGGTAGTGCACCCAGGCAAGGCGCAAGCCGCGCGCATGCAATAGCGCGCGCAGCTTGGCGAAGTGTTTGTCCTCTCGACGGCCCGAGAGGATTTCGTCACCGATGATGTAGGCTCCGAACGCGCTCATGGCTTCCCCTTGGGCAGATGAGGGTACGAGGTCGCTTCGCCGGAAGGAACGTCCGCCTCCACGATCCATTCCCCGCGCTCGGCGCGCAAGCGCCGCAACGCCTCCAGCCCGGCATGCACGAAGAGCAAGCCCGTGATCGCCGGGGCGAAGAGGTTGAGCAGCGGCACGTAGGCGAGCGCCGCACCGATCGCTCCGAGCCAGAAGAAGGTTCCTCCTTCCCGTGCCTCCAGCGCCCGCAGCTCCTCGGCGTCGGCGTGTTCCATCAGGCAATCATAAGTGAAAGTGCGCCTGTTGAGCCAGGCCGTCAAGATCCAGGGTAGCACCAGCGCAGCGCCGGGAATCCACCAGAAAATCATGCTCACGAGAAAACCGATCAGGAAGAGGCCCGAGGCGCTGAGGGTGTTCCACAGGCTGCGGGCAAAATTCCCGCCATGGCGCAATTCGAGGTCGGCGTATTCCTCGCGGCCCACCAAGGCGACGACACGCGGCATCACCCAGATGCCCACGATCACCAGCATGGTGACGTACATGAGCGGCAACACGCTCAACACCAGCAACACCTTGAGCGCGAAGAACCCGGCCATCGCCAGCATCCCTGCTTGCGCACCTTCCGGCGAGGCGTCGAACCAACCCGCAAGCCAGGCCGTGAGCGGCTCCCAGGCGAGTACGAGCGCCACGATCCAGACCAAGCCCGCCGCGAGCAGCGGCCAGAACATCTCCCACAGGATCTTGCCCCGCCCCAGGGTGGCGAGCGAGCGCCAGAGCGCGATGCGGATGAGATCCATCATCCCTCAGTGCAGCCGCGGCATCACGCCGCGCAGCCCGCGCATCACCTTGCCCATCCCGCCCTTGGAGAACTGCTTCATCACGCGCTGCGTCTGGTCGAACTGCTTGAGCAAGCGATTGACCTCTTGCACCGTCACCCCCGCGCCGGCGGCGATGCGCCGCTTGCGGCTCGCCTTGATGATGTCGGGATTGGCGCGCTCCTGCGGCGTCATGGCATCGATGATGCCCTGGATGCGCGAGATCGCTTTTTCCTCCATGCCCCCCTGCAGCTGCCCGGCCGCCTGGGCGAATTGGGCCGGCAGCTTGTCGAGCAAGGCCCCGATGCCACCCATCTTGCGCATCTGCACGATCTGCTCGCGGAAATCGTTGAGATCGAACCCCTTGCCGGTGCGCAGTTTCTGCGCGAGCTCCTTGGCTTTGTGCTCGTCGACGGTGCGCCGCGCCTCTTCCACCAGACCGAGGATGTCGCCCATGCCGAGGATGCGGTTCGCCATCCGGTCGGGATGGAACGGTTCCAGCCCCGCGAGTTTCTCTCCCACCCCGGCGAACTTGATCGGCTTGCCGGTGACGGCGCGCACCGACAGCGCCGCCCCGCCGCGCGCGTCCCCGTCGAGCTTGGTGAGCACCACGCCGGTGAGCGGCAGGGTCTCGTTGAAGGCACGCGCCGTATTGACCGCGTCCTGCCCCAGCATGGCATCGACCACGAAGAGCGTCTCGGTCGGGTTCAAGGCCGCGTGTAACGCCTTGATCTCGTCCATCATCGGCTGATCGATCGCCAGCCGGCCGGCGGTGTCCACCAACAGTACGTCGTGGAAATGCCGCTCGGCCCAGTCCTTGGCCGCCCGTGCGATCGCCTCGGGCTGCTGCTCGGGCGAGGAAGGAAAGAAGTCGACCCCGGCCCGTTCGGCCACCGTACGCAGCTGCTCGATCGCCGCCGGGCGGTAGACGTCGGTGGAGACCACCAGCACTTTCTTGCGTTTTTCTTCCTTGAGCCACTTGGCGAGCTTGCCCACGGTAGTCGTCTTGCCCGCCCCCTGCAGACCCGCCATGAGGATGACGACGGGCGGGCGCGCCTCGAGCTTGAGCCCCTCGCTTTGGCCGCCCATCAGCGCCACGAGTTCGTCGTGCACCACCCCGATGAGGGCCTGGCCCGGCGTGAGCGAACCGATCACCTCCTGGCCGACGGCCTTTTCCTTGACGCGGGCGATGAAGTCCTTGACCACCGGCAGGGCCACGTCGGCTTCCAACAGCGCCATGCGCACTTCGCGCAGCGCCTCCTGGATGTTGTCTTCCGTGAGCCGCGCCTGGCCGCGCAGCGTCTTGACGACTTTGGATAGTCTTTGCGTCAGGTTGTCGAGCATGGGCACAAAACCTCGGCATTCTTCGAGTAAACTAGGATCATGGATTCGATTCTACCCCATCTGCTGGCCTTCCTCCTGTACGGCCTCGGGGCGATCGCCGTAGGGCGGCGCTGCCGCCGCCAACCGGAAGAAGGAGGCCGCTGCCCGCGCCCACTCGACCGGGCGCTGCTCACCGCCGCCATCCTCGCGCACGGCTGGGGCGCGGCCGCCCTGCTGCTGTCGGACCAAGGATTGCGGCTCGGGTTCGCGCCGGCACTCTCGCTCACGGTGTGGCTCGCCGCCCTCTTCTTCTGGATAGAATCCTTCTACGCCCCCATCGGCTGGCTCTACACCGTGCTCACGCCGATCGCCGCCCTGGTGTGCCTGCTCGTGCCCTGGCTGCCCTTGCCTGCCGCGCCTGTCGCCACCGACAACCCGTGGCTGCGCCTGCACCTGGTCGTGGCGCTGCTCTCCTATGCGCTGTTCACGCTCGCCGCGCTGCACGCGGTGCTGATGTCGGTGCTCGAGCGTGCCCTGCACCGGCGCGAACCCGCGGCCTGGCTCGGACGGATGCCGCCGCTGCTCGTGATGGAGACGCTGCTCTTTCGCGTGATCGGCGTAGCCTTCGCCCTGCTCACGGTCACGGTGCTCACCGGCGTCGTTTTTTCCGAAGCGCTCTTCGGCCAGCCGCTGCGCCCCGACCATAAAACCATCTTCACCCTGCTCGCCTGGGCGATCTTCGGCGTGCTACTCTTGGGGCGACACGCCTGGGGTTGGCGCGGGCGCGTCGCCCTGCGCTGGACCTGGGCCGGTTTCGTCACCCTGGTGCTCGCCTACCTCGGCACCCATTTCGTCCTCGAATACCTCCTGCAGCACCGATGACGCCTCCGATGGATGCCCCGCTTCCCGCCGATCTGCTCTGGCAATGGCTCGGGCTGGCCTTGTTGCTCTTGTCCTCGGGTCTGTCCTCCATGAGCGAAACCGTGATGATGGCGGCCAACCGCTATCGTCTCAAGGCCCGCGCGGACAACGGCGAGCGCGGCGCTCAGCTCGCCGCGGCGCTCACCGCCCACCCCGAGCGGATGCTGAGCGTGATCCTGCTCGTCAACAATGCCGTCAACGTCGGTGCGGCCACGCTCGCTTCCGTCATCACCATCGAGCTCTTCGGCCAGAACGAGGCGATGCTCGCCGTGGGCAGCTTCTCGCTGACCTTCCTCATCCTCGTCTTCTCCGAGATCACGCCGAAAGTGATCGGTGCCCGCTATGCCGACCTCCTCGCGCCCTACGTCGCTTATCCGCTCACGGCCTTGCTGCGCCTGCTCGGGCCCGTAGTGAATTTCGTCAATCTCTTCGTCAAGGCACTGCTGTGGCTGCTGCGCTTGCCGCACCGAGCCGCACCTCAGGACCCAAGCCTGGAGGAACTGCGCAGCCTCGTGCTCGAGTCGCGCGTGCTGCGCTCGGAGAAACACCGCGACGTGCTGCTCAAACTCTTCGATCTCGAGCGCATCACGGTAGCCGATGTCATGATCCCTCGACAGGCGATCGAATTTCTCGATCTCACCGACGACGAAGAGACCCTACGGGCGCAACTGGCCACCGCCTACCATACGCGGCTGCCGGTGATCGAAGGCAATCCCGACGAAGTACTCGGCATTTTGCACGTGCGCCAGCTCCTCGCCGAGACGCTCACCGCGGGATTCTCCCGCGAATCCATCCGCCGCAGCCTCTCGCCGCCCTACTTCGTGCCGGAAGACACCAATGCCATGACGCAATTGCAGTTCTTCCAGGAACATCACCAACGGCTGGCGCTGGTGGTCGACGAATATGGCGAGCTCCAGGGGCTGGTGACGCTCGACGACATCATCGAGGAGATGGTGGGAAAATTCACCACCAGTCGCCCCGGTAGCGACGCCTTGCTGCAGTGGCAGGAAGACGGCACGGTCATCGTCGACGGGGCCACCCCCGTACGGGACCTCAACCAGATGCTCGGACTGAACCTGCCCACCGCTGGCCCCAGGACCCTCAATGGGCTAATTCTCGAATATCTCCAGGAGATCCCCGAATCGGAAGTATCCCTGCGTATTGGCGACGTACGCCTGGAGGTTTTACAATGCCATGATCGCCGAATAAGATCGGTCCGCATTTACGCCCCCTCGTCCGGCAGAACCGATGCGGATGAGCGCGATGCCACTGAATCCAGTGAGGAAGGACGATGACGGAAAAGACGGGTTTGGTACGGGCCCTGATCCAGAAAGGCTGGATCGACGAGAAAACGGTCGAACAGGCTCAAGCCAAAGCGGATGATGGACCCAACGCCCTGCTGCTCGCCCTCATCAAGTCGGATGCACTCGACGAGCGCAAGGTCGCCCAGTTCGCGGCCGAGACGTTTGGTTTGCCCGTATTGGACATCGAGGCCGTCAATCCCGACGTCTTGCCACGCAAACTGATCGATCCGCAGATCGCCAGTCGCTACCAGATCGTCGCCTTGTCGCAGCGCAAAGGGAAAACGGTGATCGCCGTGGCCGATCCCACCCAGGTGCGTGTCTACGACGAAATCCGATTTCAGACCGGCATGTCGATCGAGCTCGTCGTTGCCCCGGCCCAATCCCTCGCCCGTTTTTGCGAAAAATTCTACGAATCGACCACCAATGCGCTTTCTGCCCTCATTCAAACCGACGAGCTGTATGAGGAGGTCTCCCTCAGCACGGAGAGTACGGCCACGGAGGAATCCGAAGTCGACGTCGAAGACGCCCCGGTGGTACGCTTCATACAGAAGATCCTGATCGACGCGATCAATGAAGGCGCCTCCGACATCCACTTCGAGCCCTACGAGAAATTCTTCCGCGTCCGGGTGCGCCAAGACGGCGTGTTGCGCGAGATCGCTCGCCCGCCGCTGGCGCTCAAAGAAAAGATTTCCGCCCGCCTCAAGATCATTTCCCGGCTCGACATCTCGGAAAAACGCATTCCCCAAGATGGACGTACCAAGCTCACCCTCAGCAAGAACAAATCGATCGATTTCCGCGTCTCCACCCTACCCACTCTGTGGGGTGAGAAGATCGTGCTGCGCATCCTCGATGCGAGCCAGGCGATGCTCGGCATCGACGCCCTCGGTTACGAGCCAGAGCAAAAAGCAGCACTTTTAGAGGCGATCGAGCGCCCCTACGGCATGATTCTCGTCACGGGCCCCACCGGCTCGGGCAAGACCGTCTCGCTCTATACCTGCCTCAATCTGCTCAACAAACCGGAAGTCAACATCTCCACTGCCGAGGACCCGGTAGAGATCAACCTGCCCGGAATCAATCAGGTCAACATCAACGACAAAGTGGGGCTGACCTTCGCCGCAGCGCTGCGCGCTTTCTTACGTCAAGACCCGGACATCATCATGGTGGGTGAGATCCGGGATCTGGAAACCGCCGACATCGGCGTCAAGGCAGCCCAGACCGGCCACTTGCTCCTCTCCACCCTGCACACCAACGACGCGCCCAGCACCGTAGAGCGGCTGCGCAATATAGGCATCGCCCCCTTCAACATCGCCTCCTCGGTGATCCTCATCACGGCGCAACGGCTGGTGCGGCGCCTGTGCACCTGCAAAAAGCCAATCGACATTCCGGTGGAAGCCCTGATTTCGGCAGGTTTCAGTGAAGAGGAGCTCGACGGTAGCTGGCAGCCCTACGGTCCGGTCGGCTGCGAGAAGTGCCGCGGTTCTGGTTACAAAGGCCGTACCGGCATCTACGAAGTGATGCCGATCAGTGAAGCCATCCAACGCCTCGTCATGGCCAATGCTTCGGCCATGGAGATCGAGGCCCAGGCACGGAGCGAAGGCGTCCGCAGTTTGAGGCAATCCGGGCTTCTGAAAGTCAAACACGGCATCACTTCGCTCACCGAAGTGCTTGCCGCCACCAACGATTGATCCCGTTGCGAGAGGTGTGCCATGGCAACCGCGACTTCCAAACCCAAAGAACTGCTGTTCAGCTGGGAAGGTAAGGACGCCCAGAACAAACCCGCCCGCGGGGAGATCCGCGCCATGAGCGAAGCCTCGGCGCGAACGGCCCTGCGCCGGCAAGGCGTGATCGTCACCAGGATCACCAAGATCAAGCAACGCCGCGGCCGTGTCGGTGAAAAGGATCTTGTCCTCTTCACCCGGCAGCTCTCCACCATGATGAAGGCGGGCGTGCCGCTGCTGCAATCCTTCGACATCGCCATCAAGGGCTCGACCAATCCAGCCCTGACGCGATTACTCAATCTCATCCGCGAAGACATCGCGGCCGGCTCCAGCCTGGCGGCAGCTTTTGCCAAACACCCCTTGTACTTCGATCGGCTCTTCGTCTCGCTGGTGGCTGCCGGCGAGCAGGCCGGTATCCTCGACGACCTGCTCGAGCGCCTGGCAACCTACCAGGAAAAAATCCTGGCGATCAAAGGCAAGATCAAATCGGCACTCTTCTATCCTGCCGCCGTCGTGGTCGTGGCCATGATCGTCATCGCGGTCATGATGATCTTCGTCATCCCGCAGTTCAAGGACATCTTTACCAGCTTCGGCGCCGATCTCCCCGCTCCGACCCAGATCGTGATCGACATGTCGGAATTCTTCGTCGCCAACTGGTACGTCATGCTGGGCGCGGTAATCCTGATCATGGTCGGTCTCACCCTGTTGCATCGGCGATCTCCGGCGTTCCGCGCCCTCGTCGATCGATTCATCTTACGCCTCCCCATCGTAGGCGAGATCGTCCGCAAGGCCACCATCGCACGCTGGACCCGGACGCTCGCCACCATGTTCGCCGCCGGCGTGCCGCTCAACGAGGCGCTCGTCTCGGTGGGAGACGCCGCCGGCAACATCGTCTACCGTGAAGCCACCGAAAAAATCACCCAGGCGGTCACTTCGGGTATCTCGCTCACCGTGGCGATGGCCGAAACCGGCGTCTTTCCGGCCATGGTCACGCAAATGATTTCGATCGGGGAAGAGTCGGGGCAACTCGATTCCATGCTCAGCAAGGTGGCGGAATATTACGAACGCGAAGTCGATGAGGCGGTCGCTTCGCTCTCCCAGCTGCTCGAACCGGTGATCATGGTCTTCCTCGGGGTCGTCATCGGCGGCATCGTCGTGGCCATGTACCTTCCCATCTTCAAAATGGCCCAGACCATATGAGCGCAGCGACTGCCCTGCCTTGGAGCGTGCAGCTGCTCGCCGCGCTCGTCGTCGGCGCGATGGTGGGGAGTTTCCTCAATGTCGTGATCCATCGCTTGCCTCGTATGCTGGAGCAACAATGGCAGGCGCAGGCGCGCGAAATCCTGGGGCTACCGCTCGAGCCTCGAGCGCGCTACGACCTCGCGCGACCGGCTTCGCACTGCCCGCACTGCGGCCATGCCATTTCCGCCTGGGAGAACGTTCCCCTGGTGAGCTGGCTCGTGTTGCGTGGGCGATGCCGCCATTGTCGAGCCCCCATCGGCTGGCGCTACCCCCTCGTGGAGCTCCTCGCGGCGCTCGCGGCGCTCGCCGCACTGTGGCGCTTCGGCATGGGCTGGCAGGCGCTCGCTGGCGCTGGTTTTCTCTGGTGTGTGATCGCGCTCGCCTTCATCGATCTCGACACGCGCCTGCTGCCGGACGATCTGACTCTGCCTCTCTTGTGGGCGGGGCTGCTGGTCAACCTGCAGGAGCATT
This sequence comes from Tepidiphilus sp. J10, assembly GCF_006980785.1. Taxonomy (NCBI): domain Bacteria; kingdom Pseudomonadati; phylum Pseudomonadota; class Hydrogenophilia; order Hydrogenophilales; family Hydrogenophilaceae; genus Tepidiphilus; species Tepidiphilus sp. J10. The sequence continues at coordinate 105,160 of NZ_SBHP01000003.1, read as the reverse complement.
TCGCTTCCTTGCCCGAGGCCGTGCTGGGCGCCGTCGCCGGTTATCTGATCTTGTGGAGCATTTATTGGCTCTTCAAGCTCCTCACGGGCAAAGAGGGCATGGGTTATGGCGACTTCAAGCTGCTCGCCGCGATCGGCGCCTGGCTCGGCTGGACGGCCCTTCCCCTCGTTCTCCTGCTCGCCTCGCTCACGGGCGCCGTGGTTGGAATCGCGCTCAAGACGCTCGGACATCTGGGACAAGGGCAACCCCTGCCTTTCGGCCCTTTCCTTGCTGCCGGCGGAGCAGTAACACTGCTGTGGGGGGCTGACCTCTTGCAATGGTGGATCGGCGCCCCCATTTTGCGGTAGACTTGCCGATTCGTCCCGACAGGTGTTCTTTCCTTTCCAGGAGATCTGCGATGCCTATCTACGAATACCGTTGCAACGATTGTGGCACCCGGCACGAGCATCTGCAGAAACTCGGCGAGGCGCCGCTCGAACGCTGCCCCGATTGCGGCAGCATGCAGTACGCCAAACTCGTCTCTGCCGCTGGTTTCCAGCTGAAAGGCAGCGGCTGGTACGCCACCGATTTCAAGGGAGGAGGAGCGTCCAGTAACCCCTCCAGCGAAGCATCGAAGGCACCGGCCACGGCGACTGAAGGCGGCTGCGGTGCATCCTGCGCGTGCCATTGATTCCGGTAGCCTGGATCCTCCACCCCCATGCATCTGAGACGCTATTTCATCGCCGGGTTGCTGGTGTGGCTGCCCATCGTGGTCACTTTCGTGGTGCTCAGCTGGATCGTGGGCACGATCGATGCCATCGTCGACTGGCTACCCCATGCCTGGCGACCCGAAGCCTTGCTAGGACGGCGCATTCCCGGCATGGGGGTGGTGATGGCCGTGGCCATCGTCTTTCTCACCGGGCTAGTGGCGGCCAACGTCTTGGGGCAGCGCCTGATCCGGCTGTGGGAAGCCCTCATCCATCGCATCCCTATCGTCAAGAGCATCTACGCGAGCGTGAAGCAAGTCTCCGAGACGCTCTTTTCCGATACGGGACAGGCCTTTCGCACTGCCGTCCTCGTGCAATACCCCCGGCACGGCACTTGGACCATCGCCTTCGTCACTGGCGAACCCGCCCCCGAGACGGTAGGCAATCTGAATGAACACGGTCGCTTTCTCACCGTGATGGTTCCCACGACGCCCAACCCGACTTCGGGCTTCCTCCTGATCGTGCCGGCACGCGACGTCATTCCCCTCGATTTGTCGATCGACGAGGCTTTGAAATACGTGATCTCTCTCGGCACGCTCAATCCGAAAACCCGCTCACCCGTCCCCCCTCCGGCGGATCTTCCCCCTTCTGTCTGACGAAAAAAGAAAACGGAACTCCATGCGTACCCACTATTGCGGCCAGGTTACTACCGAACACCTCGATCAGACCGTCACCCTGTGCGGCTGGGTCCATCGCCGACGCGACCACGGCGGCGTCATCTTCCTCGATCTGCGCGACCGCGAAGGTCTGGTGCAGATCGTCTGCGATCCCGACTCCCCCGAAACCTTCCACACCGCCGAATCCCTGCGCAACGAATACGTCGTGCGCATCACCGGTACGGTGCGCCGCCGCCCCGCGGGTACCGAGAATCCGAATCTGCCCACCGGCGAGATCGAGGTGCTGTGCCGTGATTTGGAAGTGCTCAACGCCGCCGCACCCCTGCCCTTCCAGCTCGACGAATCCCATCTCTCCGAGACCGTTCGCCTGACGCACCGCGTCATCGATCTGCGTCGCCCCGTGATGCAAACCAACCTCATGCTGCGTTACCGCGCCGCCCGGGCCTTTCGCCGCTTTCTCGACGCACAGGGGTTCATCGACATCGAAACGCCCATGCTCACGCGCAGCACCCCCGAGGGCGCGCGAGACTACCTCGTACCTTCGCGCGTGCATCCAGGGCACTTCTTCGCGCTGCCCCAGTCCCCCCAGCTCTTCAAACAGATGCTGATGGTCTCGGGGTTCGATCGCTACTACCAGATCACCAAGTGCTTCCGCGACGAAGACCTGCGCGCCGACCGTCAGCCCGAATTCACCCAGGTCGATATCGAGACTTCCTTCATGACGGAAGCGCAGATCACGGCGCTCGCCGAAGCCATGATCCGCGAGGTCTTCGGCGAAGCGCTCGGCGTACAGCTGCCCGATCCCTTCCCTCGCCTGAGCTACGCCGAGGCGATGGCGCGGTTCGGTTCGGACAAACCCGACTTGCGCGTGACGCTGGAGCTCACCGACGTCACCGACGCGGTGCGCGACGTCGCCTTCAAGGTTTTCTCCGGCCCGGCCAACTCGGGCGGGCTGGTGATGGCGCTGCGCATCCCCGGCGGGGCGCAGCTCACCCGCGGTGAGATCGACGAGTACACCAAATTCGTCGGCATCTACGGCGCCAAGGGGCTCGCCTACATCAAGGTGAACGACGCGAGCCGCCCCGACGAAACCGGCCTGCAATCTCCCATCGTCAAGAACCTGCACGAGCAGGCGCTGCGGACCATCCTCGAGCGCACCGGCGCGCAAAGCGGCGATCTCATCTTCTTCGGCGCCGACAAACCCAAGGTGGTCTACGATGCCCTGGGGGCGCTGCGCACCAAGATCGGGCATGAAAAAGGCTTTCTCACGGGAGCCGACTGGGCGCCGGTGTGGATCACCGATTTCCCGATGTTCGAATACGACGAGGAAGAGAAACGCTGGGTGGCGCTGCACCATCCCTTCACCTCGCCCAAGGACGAAGACCTCGAGCGACTGGAATCCGACCCGGGCAGCGTGCGCGCCAAGGCCTATGACCTCGCCCTCAACGGTTGGGAGATCGGCGGTGGCTCGGTGCGCATCCACCGTGAGGAGGTGCAGCGGCGCGTCTTCGCCGTACTCGGCATCGGCGAGGAAGAGGCGCGCGCCAAGTTCGGCTTCCTGCTCGACGCGCTCAAGTACGGCGCGCCCCCCCACGGCGGCCTCGCCTTCGGCCTGGATCGCATCGTGGCGATGATGGCGCGCGCCGAATCGATCCGCGACGTGATCGCCTTCCCCAAAACGCAGCGCGCCCAGTGCCTGCTCACCCAGGCTCCCAGCCCAGTCGATGAGAAACAGCTGCGCGAGCTGCACATCCGCCTGCGTGTCGAACCGGAAAAACCAGCCAAGAACGCTTGATGCCAAGGACGATGCCATGACCCGGGAAACCTCCGACGCCCCGCTCACCGCCGCGCAGAAAGCCGACGTGCTCTCCGAGGCCTTACCCTACATCCGCCAGTTCTTCGACAAGACGCTCGTCATCAAGTATGGCGGCAACGCCATGACCGACGAACGCCTCAAAGATAGCTTCGCGCGCGACGTCGTTCTGCTCAAGCTCGTCGGCATGAACCCGGTGGTGGTGCATGGCGGCGGACCGCAGATCGAGCAGCTGCTCGCCCGCATCGGCAAGAAAGGGGAATTCATCCAGGGGATGCGCGTCACCGACGCCGAGACCATGAGCGTCGTCGAGATGGTGCTGGGCGGTCAGGTGAACAAGGAGATCGTCAACCTCATCAACCGGCACGGCGGCAAGGCGGTCGGGCTCACCGGCAAGGACGCCGGCGGCTTCATCCGCGCGCGCCGTATGCGCCTGCGCCAGCGAGACGACGGCGAATCGCTCATCGACATTGGCCAGGTGGGCGAAGTGAGCGCCATCGACCCTGCGATCATCCAATTCCTCGATCGCGGTGACTTCATCCCGGTGATCGCTCCGATCGGCGTCGACGAGGAAGGGCAAACCTACAACATCAATGCCGACCTGGTGGCCGGAAAACTCGCCGAAGTGCTACGCGCCGAAAAGCTCATCCTCATGACCAACACGCCCGGCGTGCTCGATAAGAACGGCAATCTCCTCACGGGGCTCACGCCGAGCCGGATCGACGAACTGGTGGCCGACGGCACGCTCTCGGGCGGAATGCTGCCCAAGATCGCCTCCGCGCTCGAGGCGGCCAGGAACGGCGTGCGCTCGGTGCACATCATCGACGGACGCGTCGCGCATGCGCTGCTCGTCGAGATCCTCACCGACCAAGGGGTCGGCACCATGATTCGTGCCGAATGAAGAGAAACCGGCGACACAGAGCCCGTGAAGGGATTGCCACAGCCGGGAGAAACCGCGAGGCGCACGAGGCGCAACGCCACGATCAAACCGCCCGGCGGATCGATGTGCCAGGGTTCAGTCGCCGAGTTTCTCAGCCACGAAGTCGATGAGCGAACCCAGCGTGGCGAACGTGGTGCCGTCGATCTCGTCGTCGCCTATGATGAAGTCGAAACGCTCTTCGAGGAGATGGATCACGGCCAACACCCCCATCGAGTCGAGCTCGGGCACGGCCCCCAAAAGCGCGCTCTCGCGCCCCAGGGTCTGTAAGCGCTCCGGCGGCAATTCGAGCGCCTCGCCCAAGATTTCACGCACTCTGCGTTCGACGTCCAAACCCATCCCCTTCATGCATCCTCGCCCGGATGTGGCGAAACGATGATTATAACGGGAGGTCGCACCGCGATGCATCCACCGCTCCTGCTGTGGCATCTGCCACGGTACCACGCCGAACGTCGCCCCGAAGCGCGGGCGCTCACTTCCGGCAACGAACATCTCACGTACGCCCGACTCGCGCGGGAGATCGAACGCTGCGCCGCGGCGCTGCAATCGCTGGGTATTCGGCGCGGCGATCGTGTCGCCGTCTGGCTCGACAAACGACCCGAGACGGTCATCGCCTGTTTCGGCGCAGCCGCCGCCGGCGCCATCTTCGTGCCGATCAATCCGCTCCTCAAGGCCGAGCAGGTGCACTATCTGCTGCGCGACAGCGGCGCACGCTGCCTCGTCACCGCCCCGACGCGGCTGCGCACTCTCTTGCCCTGGCCCGAAGACATCGCACCCCTCGTGCTCGCCGTGGAGGAAGCGGGACAAAGTACGCCGCCCGAGGCCCGTTCCTATCATGAGTGCCTGGCGCAGGCCGGCACCTTCGCCGCACCGCCCGCCACGGAGCACGACGTCGCCGCCATCCTCTACACTTCCGGCAGCACGGGACGCCCAAAAGGGGTGGTGCTGTCGCATCGCAATCTCGTCGCCGGCGCCCAATCGGTGGCGAGCTATCTGGAAAATTCTCCCGACGACGTACTGCTCGCGGCGCTGCCGCTCTCGTTCGATGCGGGTTTTTCCCAGCTCACCACGGCCTTCTGCAGCGGGGCGCGGGTGGTGCTGCTCAACTACCTGCTGCCCGTGGACGTGCTGCGCACCATGGAGCGCGAGCGCGTCACCGGGCTCACCGCCGTGCCGCCGCTGTGGGTGGCGCTCGCCGAGCTCGACTGGCCGGCTCCTGTCGCCGCCCACCTGCGCTACTTCGCCAATACCGGCGGCAAACTTCCCCGCCGCGTGCTCGAGCGCCTGCGTGCACTTGCGCCCCAAGCCAAACCCTTTTTGATGTACGGCCTCACCGAAGCCTTCCGCGCCACCTACCTGCCGCCGGAAGAGATCGACCGCCGTCCCGACTCGATCGGACGCGCCATTCCCAACACCGAGATCTTCGTGCTGCGTGAGGACGGGACCCCGTGCGCGCCGCGCGAAATCGGCGAAATCGTGCAGCGCGGCCCCCTGGTGGCGCAGGGCTACTGGAACGACCCCGAGCGCACCGCCGAGCGCTTCCGGCCGCTGCCTGCGGCCGTCGATCCGCGTCCGGCGCCGGTGCCAGCGCGCCAGTGGGCGGTCTACTCCGGCGACTACGGCTGGCTCGACGAAGAAGGGTACCTCTATTTCGCGGGGCGGCGCGACGAGATGATCAAAACCTCCGGCTATCGCGTCAGTCCCACCGAGATCGAAGAAGCGCTACTCGCCTCCGGGCTCGTGCGCGAGTGCTGCGCCTGCGGGCTGGAAGACGAGCGGCTCGGCCAGATCATCGCCGTGGCGCTGCAGCCAGCGGGCGGCCCCCTCGATCTGGAGGCCCTACGCCGCCATTGCCGCCAGCACCTGCCGCCCTACCAGATGCCGCAGGTCTTCCTCGTGTCCGAGCAGCCCTTGCCGCGCAATCCCAACGGCAAGCTCGACCGGGTGGCGATCCGCGAGCGGCTCGCCCGGCATGCCAAGACCCAGGTGCCCGCATGACCCCGGAACACGCCCCGATGAGCGAGTTTCCCGTCGACGCGCGCGGCGAGCTCACCGTGGGCGGCCTGCCGCTCAGCCGGCTCGCCGAGCGCGTCGGCCGCACGCCTTTCTACGCCTACGACCGCGCCCGGGTGCGCGCGCGCGTGGCCCGCGTGCGCGCGGCGATCGGCCCCGAGGTGCGCCTGCACTACGCCCTCAAGGCCAACCCCTTCCCGCCGCTCGTGGCGCTGCTCGCCCGCGAGACCGACGGTTTCGACGTAGCTTCCGCCGGCGAGATGGCGCTTGCGCTCGACTGCGGCATGGCGCCGGAGCGCATCGCCTTCGCCGGTCCAGGCAAGCGCGACGAAGAGCTGCGCCAAGCGCTGGCCGCAGGGATCACGATCACCCTCGAATCCGAACGCGAACTGTCGCGCGTGCTCGCCCACGCCGAGTCGCTCGGCATCGCACCGCACCTCGCGCTGCGGCTCAATCCCGATTTCGAGCTCAAGCGCGCCGGCATGAAGATGGGTGGCGGGGCCAAACCCTTCGGCATCGACCTCGAGCGCGCCCCGGTCATACTCGAATCTCTGCATGCCGCCGGCCTTGCCCTCGAGGGGTTGCACCTCTACGCCGGCTCGCAGATCCTGGATGCCGCAGCGCTCGTGGCCGTGCAGCGCGCCGCCTTCGAGCGCCTCGTCCGGCTTGCCGAGCAGCTGCCTGCACCGCCGCGCTGGCTCAACCTCGGCGGCGGCTTCGGCATCCCTTATTTTCCCGGCGAGCAGCCCCTCGCGCTTGAACCGGTGGGCGAAAACCTGCGCGCGCTCGCCGCCGAGCTGCACCGTCTCCTGCCCGCGACCGAACTCGTCATCGAACTGGGGCGCTACCTCGTAGGCGAAGCGGGTCTCTACGTCTGCCGCGTGCTCGACAAGAAACGCTCGCGCGACACGACGTTTCTCGTGGTCGACGGCGGCCTGCACCAGCATCTGGCCGCGAGCGGCAACTTCGGTCAAGTGATCCGCAAAAACTACCCCGTGGCGATCGGCAACAAGATGCACCTGCCGGCGAGCGAACGGGTCACCGTGGTTGGGCCGCTGTGCACCCCCCTCGACATCCTCGCCCAAGAGGTGCCGTTACCGCCGGCCGAACCTGGTGATCTCTTCGTGGTCTATCAATCTGGTGCTTACGGCGCGAGCGCAAGTCCTCGCGCCTTCCTCTCCCATCCCGACGTGATCGAAACCCTCGTATAAAATGAAACGAACACTCCCTTTTCCGTTGCCCGATGGCGACGACGCGCTCTTTTGTTTGGTTCGCCACGGCGAAACCGACTGGAACCGCGAGAAGCGCATCCAGGGGCATCTCGACGTGCCGCTCAACGACACCGGTCGCCGCCAGGCGCTGGCCGTGCGCCGTGCCCTTGTCGGAATCCCCTTTGCCGCGCACTACGCGAGCGACCTCGCGCGTACCCTCGAAACCGCCCGCCTCATCCTCGGCGCAGATGCGCCCCTTCAGCCCCATCCGGGCCTGCGCGAGCGACACTGCGGCCACTTCCAGGGGCTCTTGCCCGAAGAAGCCGAACGGCTCGATCCTCATGGTTATGCCCGCTACGCGAGCCGAGACCCTCACTATCGACCGGTCGGCGGCGAAGCGCTCAGCGAAACGTTCGCCCGCATCGGCCGCACGCTCGACGAACTCGCCCGCGCCCATCGCGGCGAAGCCGTGCTCATCGTCACCCACGGCGGCGTGCTCGATGCCGTGCGTCGGCACGTCGAGGGACTGCCGCTCGAGCGCAAGCGCGACTTCCCCATCCCCAACTGCGGCCTGTCGTGGGTACGTTGGGGGCGAACGCGCGAGCTCCTCGCCTGGGCCGAGACCTCTCACCTCGAAGCGCCGGCGCGCGACGAGATCGCCGCCATGTGATCGTGGCGCCCCATGCTAGAATTTCCCGTTTCCGAACCCCGACGGAGTCCCCCCATGTTCCGCAAAGCCGATGGCCTCGCCCAGGTCGACCCGGAGCTCTTCGCCGCGATCGAAGCCGAAAACCGCCGGCAGGAAGAGCACATCGAACTCATCGCCTCCGAAAACTACGTCTCCTATGCCGTCATGCAGGCGCAGGGCTCGCAGCTCACCAACAAGTACGCCGAGGGTTATCCCGGCAAGCGCTACTACGGCGGTTGCGAACACGTCGACGTCATCGAGCGGCTGGCCATCGAGCGGCTGAAGAAACTCTTCGGCGCGGAAGCGGCCAACGTGCAGCCCCACTCGGGCTCACAGGCCAATCAGGCGGTGCTCATGGCCTTCGCCAAGCCCGGCGACACCATCATGGGCATGAGCCTGGCCGAAGGAGGGCACCTCACGCACGGCATGCCGCTCAACCTCTCGGGCAAATGGTTCAACGTCGTCGCCTACGGGCTCGACGAACGCGAGGAGATCGACTACGACCGCATGGAGCGGCTGGCCCACGAACACAAACCCAAGATCATCGTCGCCGGGGCCTCGGCCTATTCTCTGCGCATCGACTGGGAGCGTTTCGCCAAGGTCGCCCGCGATGTGGGAGCGATCTTCTGGGTCGACATGGCCCACTACGCCGGTCTCATCGCCGCCGGTTTCTATCCCAATCCCGTACCGCACGCCGACGTCGTCACCTCCACCACGCACAAAACGCTGCGCGGGCCGCGCGGCGGCGTCATCCTCATGAAAGCCGAGCACGAAAAGGCGATCAACTCCGCCATCTTCCCCGGTCTGCAGGGCGGCCCGCTCGTGCACGTCATCGCTGCGAAGGCCGTGGCCTTCAAGGAGGCCATGAGTCCCGAATTCAAGCGCTATCAGGAACAGGTCGTGCTCAACGCCCAGGTCATGGCGCGCGTGCTGGGGGAAGAGCGGGGGCTGCGCATCGTCTCCGGGCGCACCGAGTCGCACCTCTTCCTCGTCGACCTGCGTCCCAAGGGCGTCACCGGCAAGGACGCCGAAGCGGCGCTGGGGCGGGCCCACATCACGGTCAACAAGAACGCCATTCCCAACGACCCGGAAAAACCCATGGTCACCTCGGGCATCCGCATCGGCACCCCGGCCATGACCACCCGCGGGTTCAGCGAACTCGAAGCCGAACGGGTGGCGCACCTCATCGCCGACGTGCTCGAAGCGCCCAACGACGAAACCGTGCTCGCCCGAGTACGGGAACAAGTGGCCGATCTCTGCCGCCGTTTCCCCGTCTACGAGCCTTGATTTTCCTCCGCGATGAAATGCCCTTTTTGTGGTGACACGGACACCCAGGTGCTCGACACGCGTGAGGGCGAAGACGGCAGCGTCGTGCGCCGCCGTCGCCGCTGCGCCAACTGCCAGCGCCGTTTCACCACCTATGAGCGGGTCGACCTCAAGCCCCCGGTCGTCGTCAAGCGCGACGGCTCGCGCGAGGACTTCGATCGGGAAAAGCTCGCCGCCAGTCTGCGGCTGGCCTTGCGCAAGCGCCCCGTGCCCGCCGAGACGATCGAACACACGATCGAGCGCATCGAAGCGGAGCTCTTGTCGAGCGGCGCGAGCGAAGTCCCCAGTACCATGATCGGCGAAATGGTGATGGAAGCCTTGAAGCGCCTCGACAAAGTCGCCTACGTGCGCTTCGCTTCGGTCTACCTCAACTTCGAGGACGTCGGCAAGTTCGCCGAGCTCATCCGCGACGTGCAGGCGAGCGCCCGACGCAAGCGCAGCGAGAAGAACACCGACGACGATGCCGCCGACCTCGTCCGTTCCTGACGACCCGTACTGGATGCGCCGGGCGCTACGGCTCGCGCGCAAGGGGCTGGAGACCACCACGCCCAATCCGCGCGTCGGTTGCGTCATCGTCTCCCCCGACGGACGGCTGCTCGGCGAAGGATGGCACGAGCGCGCCGGCGAGCCGCACGCCGAGATCCACGCCCTGCGCCAGGCCGGAGCGGCCGCACGCGGCGCCACGTGCTACGTCACGCTCGAACCCTGCAGCCATCACGGCCGCACTCCGCCCTGTGCCGACGCCCTCATCGCCGCCGGCGTAGGGCGTGTCGTCATCGCCCTGCAAGACCCCAATCCCCGCGTGGCCGGCAAAGGGATCGAACGACTGCGCGAGGCCGGCATCCCCGTCGACGTCGGGCTGTGCGCCGCGGAATCCGCCGAGCTCAACCGGGGTTTTCTCACCCGTATGACCCAGGGCCGCCCCTGGTTTCGCCTGAAGACCGCCGCCACGCTCGACGGGCGCACGGCACTCGCCGACGGGCGCAGCCGCTGGATCACGGGCGAAGCCGCCCGGCGCGATGTCCACCGCTGGCGCGCCCGCTCCTGCCTCGTGCTCACGACGATCGCCACCGTGCTCGCCGACGATCCCGAGCTCACAGTGCGCCACGTCCCCTGCCGACGCACGCCGCGCCGCGCCGTGCTCGACAGCCGCCTGCGCCTGCTCGAATCCGCCCGCCTGCTGCAAGGCGAACCGGTGTGGATTTTCACGGTGCGGGAAGACGTGGAGAAACGCGCCCGCCTCGAAGCCCTGGGGCATCGCATCATCCGGCTGCCGGCCGACGCCGACGGGCGTGTCGCACTCGAAGCGCTCGCGCAGTGGCTAGGAGCGCACGACATCAACGAAGTTTTGATCGAAGCCGGTGCGACGGCGAACGCCGCGTTCCTTGCCACCGGTCTCGTCGACGAATGGCTGCACTACGCCGCCCCTTGCGTGTTGGGTAATGGCGCGCGCGGTCTCTTTGCGCTGCCCGAACCGGCCACGCTCGCTCTAGCGCCCCGCTTTCGCCTGCAAGAAACGAAACGCCTCGGTGAAGACCTACGCCTGCGCCTGCGCCCCGCAGACCGGACATGAAGGGTCGCGCGCCACGTTCAAGGTGCGCCACTGCATCGTCAAGGCATCGAAGAGCACGAGCCGGTCGGAAAGCGCCGCCCCCAGGCCCGCGAGCCACTTGATCGCCTCGGCGGCAAGCGCCGTGCCGATGAGACCGGTGAGCGGCGCGAACACGCCCATCACGGCACAGCGCAGCTCCTCGTCCTCGGCCTCTTCGGGGAAAAGGCAGCGGTAGCACGCCCCACCCTGCCCTATCCGGTCGAACACGGCGATCTGTCCCGAGAAACGAATCGCCGAGCCGGAAAAAAGCGGTTTTCCCGCCGCTACACATGCGCGGTTGACGGCGTGGCGCGTGGAAAAGTTGTCGCTGCAATCGAGCACCAGATCGACCTCTGCCACCGCCTGCGCCAGGCGATCCCCTTCGAGCCGCGCCTGCAACGGGACGACCTCGACCAGTGGATTGACCCGTGCGAGCGCCGCCCGCGCCGCCAGCACCTTGGGCTGACCGACCGAGGTCGCGTCGTAGAGCATCTGGCGCTGCAGATTGGTCTCGTCGACCACATCATCATCGGCGATAAACAGCCGGCCGATGCCGGCCGAGACGAGATACCATGCCGCCGGGCAACCCAGACCGCCCGCTCCGACGATCAATACCTTGCCCTGTCCGATGCGCTCCTGCCCTTCGATGCCGATCTCGGGCAGGAGCAGATGTCGGCTGTAGCGCAGCAGCGCCGCGTCATCCATCGTTCTCACTTCAGGGGCGCTTTTTCGCCCTGCTTGCTCACGGCGCCAGATGGTTCGGCGCTCACCGAAGCGGGTACGACCCCTTCGCGCAACCACTTCAGCGCTGCCTGATATTGACGATCTTCGCTCGAACCAAACTCGAATCGGGGAGGCAGACTCGATGCTTCGGGCGAAGTCGATCCTTCGTCGGCACCAGTACCCACACCCTCCGAGCGTCCCGCGGGAGCACGTCTGACCCCATCGCGATCGAGCTCGAGATGCTGCTGCAGATCGGCCTCACGCAGCGCACGAACCGATCCATTCTCGGTTTCCTCGACGACGAAATCCGGCTCGATGCCTTTGGCCTGGATGGAACGGCCGTTCGGCGTATAGTAAAGCGCGGTGGTCAGCTTGAGCGCTGCGCCGTTGTTGAGCGGGAGAATGGTTTGCACCGAACCCTTGCCGAACGAGCGCGTTCCGAAGATCTTCGCCCGACCATGGTCCTGCAGCGCTCCGGCCACGATCTCGGAGGCCGAGGCGGAGCCTGCATTGATCAAGACCACCATCGGCAAGGTTCTATATTCCATTGGCAAATTGGCAAGATAATCGCGCTCCCGCGGCCCACGCAGATAGTCCGAGGGACGCACGCGGTATTCGCGCCGTGAATCCGGCAAACGCCCCTCGGTCCTGACCACTACGGCATCCTCGGGCAGGAAGGCACCGGACACCCCGATCGCCGCGTTGAGCAACCCACCCGGATCGTTACGCAGATCGAGGATCAACCCATCGACCGCCCCTTCCTGGCGCAGCTTGCTCAGGTGCTCGACGAGCATGGGGCCCGTGTTTTCTTGGAATTGGGTGATGCGCACGTAGGCAATGGTATCGTCACGCGTACTCCTGACGCTGCGCACGGTGATCACCTCGCGCGTGATCGTGAGCACGATGGGCTTGTCGACCTGCTCGCGTACGATCGTGAGCGTCACCTTGGTACCGGGTTTGCCCCGCATGCGTTTGACCGCATCGCGCAAGCTCATCCCCTTGACTGGCGTCTCGTCGATTTTCACGATCAGGTCACCCGACTTGATCCCGGCACGAAACGCCGGAGTATCCTCGATCGGCGAGACCACTTTGACGAAGCCATCTTCCATGCCGACTTCGATTCCCAGGCCACCGAACTCGCCTTGGGTGCCGACCTGCAGCTCCTGGTATTCTTCCGGATCGAGATAGGCCGAATGGGGATCCAGGCCGCTCACCATGCCCCGGATCGCTTCGCTGATGAGCTTTTGATCCTCTACCGGCTCGACGTATGCCTTCTTGACTGCATCATAGACCTCGGCAAACGCCCTCAGGTCCTCCAGGGGCAAAGCGGAAGTGGCGTTACGCTCCGCCAAAGCCGAGAAATTGAACGTGAGCAACGCCCCGCCCACGATTCCAACCACCAACAGGGAAATCCGACTAATCCAGCGTCGCATTCGACTCACCTCGATCGAGTGGGAGCCTCGAATGACCTACTGCCTGGCTGCATGGCACGGTGCTCCGATGCTCGGTTGCTCGCCCTTCCATTCGATGGGTCTTGCATTCCGTGCGCCGGGCTCCTTGCTCTGCAACCGCTCGTGACGGTTTTTCGAGGCACCCGAGTGTATCACCGCCGGATCCAACGCAGTGGATCCTGCGGTTCGCCATTATGCCTGATTTCGAAGTATAACCCCGAGCGTCCCATGTTACCGCTCGATCCCGTGGTGGCGATCGTCTCTCCGGCTTTTACCCGCTGTTGCGGTTCGTACAACATCGAGTCGACGTTGGCATAGACGGTGAGATAGCCACCCCCATGGTCGAGGATGATCAGATTACCATAACCGCGCATCCAATCGGCGTGGGCGACCACCCCATCGGCCACGGCCCGCACGGGCTGCCCGGCATCGGTGGCGATGAACAGTCCTCGCCAGGTTCCACCTTCGGGGCGGGCCGCGCCGAATCGCCCCTGCACCCCACCTTCGGTCGGCCAGCCCAAGCGCCCGCGCAAGCCCGAGAGCGGTTGCCCCGCAGCAGACTCATCGGCGAGGACCCGGGCCGTGGTTTGGGCCGTACGCCCCCGCGTCCCTTCGGCGGCTGGTCCGCTTTCTGCATCCCGCGCCATCGGTTTGGACGCAAGCCGCTCGCGTGCCTGCCGAGCTTCCTCCTCACGTCGCAACCTTTCCCGGCGCTGGGCTTCCTCGCGCCGAGCGCGTTCCTGAGCTTCCAGCTGACGCACCAGGCGGGTGAGTGCGGCAGCATCCGCCTCGATCTCGCGCTTGCGATCCTTGGCCGCCTGAACCTGTTGCGCCAACGCCTCACGCAACTGCCGCCGCTCCTGCGCCAGCACCTGCCAGCGCTCGGCCTCTCGGGCCGTTTCTTCCTGGACTCGTGCCAAACGCTCCCGACGGCGTTCGAGTTCTCTGCTCAGCACCACTGCACGGGATTGCTGCTCACGCAAGGCGGCGATACGCCGGGCCCGGTCGGCGGCCAGGATCTGCAGGTAATGCACGCGCCGCCCCACTTCGGCGGGATCTTCGCTCGAAAGGAGCGGATCGAGTGGGCGCTGCTGGCGGTAATACGCCCTTGCCCAGGCGGCCATTTCCTGTTGATGCTGCGCAATCGAGCGCTCCAGCTCCGCCAATGTCGCCTCGTTTTCGGCGATCCGCGCCGACAGGGTCGCCTCTTCGGTGCGCAAGCGCTCCAGTTTGCGCGCCGAGGCGTTGGCCGCACGCTCCGATTCTTTCAGCTTCGCTTCGATCTGCCGTCTTTTGTCCTCGGTCTGACGCACCTCACGATCGATACGCTGCATCTCCTGCTGCAGACTCTGGAGCTCGGAGCGTTTCTCCCCCAACCCCTCATCCGCCCACGTCCCGACCGGATGCGCGAGCCAGCCGAAAGGGACGAACCACGCGAACCCGATCAGCCTTGCCGCAACCCTCCGGACGTTCATCGACGCGTCGTCCGCCCGGTGCCCTTCACTTTTTCGCGCGCCCTTGCGCCGCCACGGCCGCCTGCTGCGCCTTGATCGTCTCCTCGTCGGCGAGGTAATAGCTCTTGAGCGGCCGGCAGCTCTCGTCCAGCTCATAGACGAGGGGCTGAGCCGTGGGAATGTTGAGCCCGACGATGTCCTGGTCCGACACCTCGTCGAGATACTTGATGAGCGCACGCAGGCTGTTGCCATGCGCCGCGATGAGGATACGTTCCCCGGCGAGAATGCGCGGCACGATCACCGTCTGCCAGTAGGGCACGAAGCGCGCCACCGTATCCTTGAGGCATTCGGTGCGGGGAAACTCGGCCTTGGGCAGATCGCGGTAGCGCGGATCGTCGGCGGTAATGCGCGGATCACCCTCGGGCAACGGCGGCGGCGGAACATCGTAGGAGCGGCGCCACAGCAGCACCTGCTCGTCGCCGTATTTGGCCGCCGTCTCGGCCTTGTCCAGCCCCTGCAGCGCACCGTAGTGACGCTCGTTGAGCCGCCAGGAATGCTCCACCGGCAACCATAGCTGATCGAGTTCTTCGAGCACGATGTTGAGCGTCTTGTTCGCCCGTTTCAGCACCGAGGTAAACGCCCGATCGAAGGCGAATCCCTGCTCGCGCAGCAGACGCCCGGCCGCGCGCGCCTCTTCGACGCCTTTCTCGGTGAGATCGACGTCGGTCCAGCCCGTGAAACGATTCTCCTTGTTCCACACGGACTCGCCATGACGCAACAGCACGATCTTGTACATGATCATCCTCTGATATGATTGGACACCTCGATCGACGCTCTGGCGACGGCAGATGCACATCACGATCGAGCCGAGCATTTTATCGCAGCCGTCGCCCGTGCGTCGTCCTATCCCGTCGTGAAAGGAGGCAATGTTGCAGGAATTTCTCGTGCAAAACTGGCATTGGGCCTTGCTCGCGTTGGCAAGCGGCCTGTGGTGGCTCATCGAGACGATACGCAGTGCCACCGACACCAGCCGCGTCACTCCCGCTCAGGCCGTCATCATGGTGAACCGTCAAGATGCCGTCCTGATCGACATCCGTCCCGAAGCCGATTATCGCAAAGGGCATTTGCCCAATGCGATCTCGATCCCCGCCGATCGCATCCCTGAAGATCGCAAACTCGAAGCCTTGCGCTCACGCCACCTCATCCTTTATTGTGATAGCGGCCTGCGCTCGGCCACCGCCTGCAAGAAACTGCGCGCCGCCGGTTTTCCGCACGTCTATAATCTCGAAGGCGGCATCGCTGCCTGGCAGAAAGCCGGGCTGCCTCTAGAAAGCGAGACTCAAAGGAAGAAGAAATGAGCGGGTCCCCCAGAGTACGCATGTATGCGAGCCAGGTCTGCCCCTACTGCGTCCGGGCCGAGCAGCTGCTGCGCCGTAAAGGGGTGAGCGAAATCGAAAAGATCCTGATCGACCGCGATCCCGAGCAACGCGACGAGATGATCCGCCTCACCGGTCGGCGCACCGTCCCGCAGATCTTCATCGGCGAGACGCACGTCGGCGGCTGCGACGATCTCTACGAACTCGAGCGCCAGGGCAAACTCGATGCCCTGCTGCAAGGCATTCCCTCCTCCTGATTTTTTCTTTTCGGATCCCAGCCATGAGCGACACCAACGCAACGCAAACCTCCGACCAGCCCGTCTTCAGCGTCGAAAAACTCTACGTGCGCGACCTCTCGATCGAGGTTCCCAATGCGCCGCAATGTTTCCTCGAGCGCGAGACGCCCAACATCGACGTGCAACTGGCCACTGCCGCCACGCGCCTCGACGAAGGATTCTTCGACGTCAGGCTCACCGTCACCGTCACCGCCAAGATCGGCCAGGACAAAACGCTCTTCCTCATCGAAGTGGCACAAGCCGGCATCTTCCAGATCCGCAACGTGCCGGAAGAAAACCTCGAACCGCTGCTCTTCGTCGCCTGCCCC
This sequence comes from Tepidiphilus sp. J10, assembly GCF_006980785.1. Classification (NCBI taxonomy): domain Bacteria; kingdom Pseudomonadati; phylum Pseudomonadota; class Hydrogenophilia; order Hydrogenophilales; family Hydrogenophilaceae; genus Tepidiphilus; species Tepidiphilus sp. J10. Next base: position 88,610 of record NZ_SBHP01000003.1, on the reverse strand, counting down.
AGCCTGCTCTATCCCTACGCACGCGAGGTCGTTACCTCCGCGTCGCTACGCGCCGGATTCCAACCGGTGATCCTTGCACCGGTCAATTTCGAAGCGCTCTACGCCCAACAGAAACAACAAGCCGAACTCGCTCGTGCAGGCGAAAGCCAAACGCCACTGCAGTGAATTCGGCATGAACGCATCGATGCCCGGTCCCAGAAACCATTCTTTCCTCGACGAGCTCGTCCATTGGGGCTTGCTCGTCGCCCTGGCCTTATGGCTGCCCGTCGCGTTGGCCCAGGGTATCCCGTACCGGAGCGTCACCACCCACACCCCGGCCTACCTCGCCCCCGAGGAACCGGTGCCCGTGTTTTACTTATTGCCCGGAACCCCCGTCGAATTGATCCGAGACCAGGGCGAATGGGCCCAGATCCGAGACGCCGACGGGGGACTCTACTGGGTACCCTCGGCCAATCTCGACCCTCGTCGTACCGTGATCGTCACCGTCGATCGGGCCGAAGTCCGCTCTGCGCCCGACCCTGAGGCGGCAATCGTCTTCGAAGTCGAGCGTAACGTCGTGCTCTCACTCTTAGCCACGCACGACGGCTGGGTCGAAGTCGCTCATGGCTCCCTGCGCGGATTCATCTCCCGCAGCGCCGTATGGGGGCCGTGATGCGCTTGGCCGTACTCGGCGCCGGCGCCTGGGGCACGGCACTCGCCGTCGCCATGGCGCAACGTCACCACGTCCGCCTGTGGTGCCGCGATCCCGTCCAGGCTGAGCTGATGGCGCGCGAACGCCACAATCACCGTTATCTGCCCGATGTGACGCTCCCTGAAGAAGTGCGCGTCACGGCAAATTTTTCCGAGGCACTCGCAGGGGCGGATCTCGCTCTGATCGTCACGCCGCTCGCGGGGCTCGGGGCCACCGTGGCAGCGCTCGCCCGCGAGCGCCCGAATCTGCCCTTTCTCTGGGCCTGCAAGGGCATCGACCCCGAGCGCCTGGCACTGCCGCACCGCATCGTCGCCGAATCTTGGCCCGCGAGCCTGCCTCCGCCACGGGCGGGCGTGCTCACTGGCCCCAGTTTCGCCCTGGAAGTGGCGCGCAACTTGCCCACCGCCATGGTGCTTGCCGCCGCCGACGCCCACTGGGCCAAACATTGGGTCGAACAGCTGCACCAGCCGCGCTTGCGCCTCTACGCCCACGACGACGTGGTCGGGGCCGAGGTGGGCGGAGCGCTCAAAAACGTCATCGCCATCGCCGCGGGCGTAGCCGATGGTCTGGGCTGCGGGCTCAATGCCCGTGCCGCCTTGATTACACGCGGCTTGGCCGAAATTACCCGCCTCGCCCGCGCGCTCGGCGGACGTGACGAAACCTTGATGGGTCTGGCGGGCATGGGCGATCTGATCCTCACCACCACCGGGCAGCTCTCGCGCAATCGCCGCGTCGGGCTCATGCTCGCCACCGGCAAACCGCTAGCGGAAATCCTCGCCGAACTGGGGCACGTCGCCGAAGGCGTGCCCACCACCCGCGCCGCAGTAGCGCTCGCCCACCGCCACGGTATCGAACTGCCCATCGCCGAGGCCGTCCATCGTCTGCTCTTCGAACCGGAGATCAGCGCCGAGGATGTCCTCGAGACCTTGCTCGCGCGCGATCCGAAGTTCGAGCGCGTTTGACCCTCCTCACCCTCCGCCCGAAAATCCCTGCTGCCGCCAGGCCTCGTAGACGACGAGCGCGACGGCGTTCGACAGATTGAGACTGCGGTTGCCCGGCAACATGGGAATGCGCAGGCGCGCCTCCTCGGCGAATTCCGCCGCCACCTCGTCGGGCACGCCACGCGTCTCGGAACCGAAGACGAAGACGTCCCCTGGCGCGAACGCCACGTCCGCATAGCACCGTGCGCCTTTGGTCGTCAGCAGGAAACGGCGACGCGCGCCCAACCAAGCGCGGCACGCCGCCCAATCCTCGTGCACCACCACCCGCGCGAGGTCGTGATAATCGAGCCCCGCCCGTCGCAGCCCCTTGTCTTCGAGCACGAAGCCCAGCGGCCGCACCAGATGCAGTCGCGCCCCCGTATTTGCGGCAAGCCGGATCACGTTGCCGGTATTGGGCGCGATCTCCGGCCGGAAAAGAACGATCTCGAACATGTTCGTCATCGACTCCGACGGGCCGGCGAAAGCGCCCGTGCCAGCACGATTCCCTGGACCACAGCCGCGCCGCATTCCCGCAAGACCGCGGCCAGAGCGTTCAGCGTCGCCCCCGTGGTGAGCACGTCATCGACCACGCCCACCCGTCTGCCGGCGATCCCCTGCACCCGATCCACGGCAAAGGCACTGCGCAAGTTCTCGCGCCTCGCCGCGGCGTGCAGACGGGCCTGATGCAGCGTCTCGCGCCGACGCTGCACTGTTTCGAGCAGAACCGGCACGTGCCATGCGGCACCCAGATCACGGGCGAGCACCGCCGCCTGATTGAAACCGCGCGAGCGCAGCCGCTGGCGTGCGAGCGGCACGGGCACGAGGACGTCGACCACCGGCGGAGAGGACCGCTCCTGCGCCAAGGCCCGCGCCAGGGCGTGCCCCAGGCGCAGATCTCCACCATACTTGAAGCGCTGGATCAGGGCATCGAGCGGCGGCGCGTACCAGAACCCCGCACGCACGGCGTCAAAGAATGGCGGATCCAGCGCACATTCGGCGCAGATTCCTTCACGCTCGTCCTCCGTCAGACGATCGCCGCAACGTCCGCAGGCCGCCTCCTGCGTCCAGGGATCGAATTCGGCTCGGCAGGATGCGCACACGCCCCGCACCGTCGTCCCCAGACCGCACACGCCGCAGTGCGACGGCAGGAAAAAATCGACGAGCAGCGTAAAATCCGGCAGATTCATTTCCTCCCCCTGCACCATGCCCGATACCTCGACCCCGCTGGGCCCCGACCTCGATTCCGCCCTGATTCGCCGCCGCGCCGAGCGCACGGCCCCGGCTTACCCTCAACATCGTTTTCTGGCCGAAGAAACGGCCCAGCGCCTGCTCGAGCGGCTCGACTACCTGCGCATCACTCCGCGGCGCGTGCTCGATCTCGGCGGCGGAAACGATTTGCCGGCGCTGCGTGCACGCTATCCCCAGGCCGAGGCGATCGCCGTCGACTTCGCCCCGGCGCGGCTCGCGCACCTTGCTCCCCGCCCCTCCTGGCTCAGCCGGCTGGTGCGGCGCGAACCGACCAAGGGCATCGTGGCCGACGCGCACGCGCTGCCGCTCGCCACCGGCAGCGTCGATTTTCTCTGGTCGAACCTGTTGCTACACTGGCTTGCCGAACCGCTCGCCGCGCTCGCAGAATGGCAGCGCGTGCTCGCCGTGGGCGGCACGGTGTTTTTCGCCACCGTCGGCCCCGACACGCTGCGCGAACTGCGCGAGGTGCTCGGCCCCACCGCGGTGCATCCTTTCCTCGACATGCACGACGTGGGCGATCTGCTCATGGCCGCGGGTTTCGCCGATCCGGTGATGGACATGCAGATGCTCACCCTGCGCTACCGTGACCCGGCACGCCTGTGGCAGGATCTGCGCGCGAGTGGCGCGACGAACGCGCGCCGCGACCGCCGCCGCACCCTCACCGGCAAGGTGCAATGGCAGCGGGCGCTCGCCGCGCTGGAGATGCGGCGCGAGGCCGACGGCACGATTCCCATCACCGTCGAGCTCGTCTTTGGCCACGCATGGAAAGCCGCGCCCAAGACGCTGCCCGACGGGCGCGCGGTGATTCGCGTGCACCGCCGCCCCTGAGCGTCGCCTCAGCGTCGCGCGAGCAGCCGCGCCGCCTCTAGCGCGAAATAGGTGAGGATGGCATCGGCTCCGGCGCGCTTGAAGGCAAGGAGCGACTCCATCATCGCCGCCTGCTCGTCGAGCCAGCCGTGGGCGAAAGCGGCCTTGAGCATGGCGTACTCGCCGCTCACCTGATAGGCGAAGGTCGGCACGCCGAAGGTCTCCTTGACCCGGCGGATCACGTCGAGGTACGGCATGCCCGGCTTGACCATCACGATGTCGGCTCCCTCGTCGAGATCGAGCGCCACCTCGCGCAGTGCCTCGTCGCTGTTGGCCGGATCCATCTGGTAGGTCGCCTTGCTGCCCTTCCCGAGATTGGCCGCCGAGCCCACGGCATCGCGAAACGGCCCGTAGAAGGACGAAGCGTATTTCGCCGAATAGGCGAGGATGCGCACGTGGATGAGCCCCTGTTCGTCGAGCGCGTGGCGGATCGCGCCGATGCGCCCGTCCATCATGTCGGAGGGCGCCACCATGTCGGCGCCGGCGTGCGCATGACACAGCGCCTGGCGCACGAGGGCGGCCACCGTCTCGTCGTTCATCACGTAGCCGCGCGGATCGTCCGGCGCGATCAGTCCATCCTGTCCATGGCTCGTGTAGGGGTCGAGCGCCACGTCGGTGATCACCCCGAGCTGGGGAAAGCGCTGTTTCAGCGCCCGCACTGCCCGCGGCACCAGACCCGCCGGATTCCACGCCTCCTCCGCTCCCGGGGTTTTGAGCTCCGGCGGGATCACGGGAAAGAGGGCGAGCGCCGGGATGCCCAGCCCGACCGATTCTTCGGCGAGCGCAAGCAAACGGTCGATCGACAGGCGCTTCACCCCCGGCATGGAAGGCACCGCCTCCTCGCGGTTTTCCCCCTCGAGCACGAACACCGGCAGGATCAGATCGTCTGCCGTGAGCACGTGTTCGCGCATCAAGCGTCGGGAAAACTCGTCGCGCCGCATGCGCCGCATGCGCGTCGTGGGAAACCTACCGAAAAACTGCATCATTCGCTCCTCGTCAGCATTCCCGCAGCGGCGGGAACTTCCGCTCGTGAAAACTTTCTACTTCATTGGCTCGACGCCGCCCTGCATGAACTCTCCCAGTTGAGCGGGACCCCGGCGGTTCTCGCCGGGTTGATGGCCCGAACACGCCCCCTGCGTTCGGGCCTCTTTTTATCCAAATTAGATATGTGCTCCGTCCGGCTCGAGCAAAATACCCGTGAGCCAGCCTCCTACTACGGTTTCCACCTCTTCCACGCCCTGCTTGCGAAGCGCCGAAAAGAGCTGCACCGTGACCTGGCCCGACCATGGCGCCAAGGCACGGCGCACCTGGGCGAGCGTCGCCGTTCTTGCCCCGTGCGAGAGCTTGTCCGCTTTGGTGAGGAGGACATGCACCGGTTTGCCGCTGGGCAAGAACCAGTCGAGCAATTGCCGATCGAGGGCCGTGAGCGGATGGCGCACGTCCATGATGTGGATCAGGCCCACGAGCGCCTCGCGCTCGTGCAGGTAACGTTCGATCAAATCCGCCCAGCCGCGACGCACCGCCTCGGGTACTTTGGCGAATCCGAATCCCGGCAAATCCACCAGGTAGAGGCCGGCAGGAGTGCGAAAAAGGTTGAGTAACTGAGTGCGCCCAGGCGTTTTCGAAACGTAGGCCAGTCGCGTATGCCCGACCAAGGCATTGATCGCACTGGATTTTCCGGCATTGGAGCGACCAACGAAGGCGATCTCCGGCCCTTTGGCTACCGGCAACCCTGCAGGCTTGGCGATCGAGGTGACGAACTCGGCATGGCGAAAAAGGGGCATGGAAAGAGAGGCAGGCAAGCCTGCGCAAAATGGAGAGATGCGATAGAATAGCAAAATTTCCGAATTCCCATCCATCGTGCCGAGGATCCCTATGCTCAAGCGTTCCATCGTGCTCACCGCGCTCGCAGCCTCCAGCCTACTCCATGCCGCCGAACCCGTGGCTCCGGAACAGGTGCAGGAAATCGTCACCACCTTGTGCGCTTCCTGCCACGGACCAGACGGCAATACGCCGCTGATGCCGGAATATCCCAAACTCGCGGGCCAACATCCCGAGTATCTCTACAAGCAGCTCCTCGATTTCAAAGCGTGGGACGACAAACCCCCCGCTCGGGAAAACGCCACGATGAACGCGATGGTCATGGCATATTCCAAGGAAGAAATGCTGGGTCTGGCCCAGTATTTCGCCCAGCAACCCCTGCAGCCCGCCGAACCCAAGGCGCAGGAAACGCTCGCCCTCGGTCAGCGAATCTGGCACCATGGCCTTCCCGACAAGGCCGTACCCGCCTGTTCGGGTTGCCACGGTAACAATGGAGCCGGCATCCCCAGCCTCTACCCCAGGCTCTCCGGTCAAACCCCTGATTACGTCGTCTTGCAGCTCAAAGCCTTCCGCGAGCAGCAACGCGCCAACGATCCCGAGCAAATGATGCGCCAGATCGCCAACAAGCTCACCGATACCGAGATCGAGGCGCTGGCCGACTACGCCGCGAGCCTGCGCTGATGCCAATGACGCACGCCGACGAATTGAAGCGCCTGGCCGGTGAGGCCGCCGTGGCCGAAGTCCCCGAAGGAATCTTCCTCGGGGTGGGCACCGGCTCTACCGTCAATTGCTTCATCGATGCGCTCGTGCGCAGCGGCAAACGCATACGCGGGGCCGTCTCCAGCTCGGAGGCCACCACCGAGCGGCTGCGCCGCTACGGCATTCCCGTGCTCGATGCTACCGAACTCGATACGGTGCCGCTCTACGTCGACGGCGCCGACGAGATCGACCCCGCCTTTGCCATGATCAAGGGCGGCGGCGGCGCACTCACCCGCGAGAAGATCGTCGCCGCCATGGCCGAGCGATTCGTGTGCATCTGCGACGAACGCAAGCTCGTCGAGCGGCTGGGCCGCTTTCCCCTGCCCATCGAAGTCATTCCCATGGCCGAACGGCTCGTCGCACGCCGACTGCGCGAACTCGGCGGTGAGCCGCGCCGACGCGTCGGCTTCGTCACCGACAACGGAAATGCCATCCTCGACGTGCACGGCCTCGTCATCGACGACCCGGATGCGCTCGAGACGGCGCTCAACGACATCCCCGGCGTCGTCACCAACGGCATTTTTGCCCACCGGCGTGCCGACGTTCTGCTGCTCGCCACCGGCGAGGGCGTACAACGCCGTGAACGCGCCAACGTCACGAAACGGTAACGTTCTCCCTTGATAATGACGATCACCACCGCAAGGACGCCATGAAGAAGACGATGGAAGAACACACCTTCCGGCCTTACGACCGCGAGCTCAACCAGCTGCGCCAGACCGTGCTCGAGATGGGCCGAACCGTCGAACAACAGGTCGCCAAAGCCATCGAGGGCATACGCAAAGGCGATCAGGCCCTCTTCGACGAAGTGCTGCAAACCGAGCGCTCGATCAATGCCGAAGACCGGCGCGTCTTCGAGCAGAGCGTACAGCTGATCGTGCGCAATGCACCGGCAGCCAATGATCTGCGTCTGGTCATCTCCTCGCTGCAGATCAGCAAAGATCTCGAGCGCATCGGCGACGAGGCGAAGAAGATCGCCAAGAGCGGCATCCGCCTCTATCAATCCTACCCCGCCTTTACGCCCACGGTCGAGCTCGAGCTCATCACGCGCACGACGCTGGCCATGCTACACGCCTCGCTCGATGCCTATGCCCGCCTCGACGACAGCCATGCGTCCGAGATCCTCGCCGATGATCGAACGGTGGATGCGATGTTCAAGGCCATCCTGCGCGAGCTCGTCACCTACATGATGGAAGACCCGCGCACGATCTCGCATTCGCTGGAGCTCGTCTTCATCGCCAAATCGCTCGAGCGCGTGGGCGATCACGCGAAGAACGTGATCGAGCAAGTGGTCTATCTCGTCGAGGGGCGCGACATCCGCTACACCCCCGAGGCCAAACCCGAACCCGAGTAAGCCGCACCGGCCGCACCGAAAACCCACCGCATCGCGAGCGCTTGCAGGGCAAGGCACCCATCGTCCGATGGGGCGCGAAACCTACCGCCTGGATCGCAAGTGCCCGGGCGCCGAGAAACGCCGCCGTGCAGCCGCACGCGGATTACGGGTCACCCTCCACGATTCGGCGGCACATAGCCGGCGATCTCGTCGGCTCCATCGCCGAAGAAATAGCGTTCCATCTGCTCCTGCAGATACTTGCGCGCAGCCGGTTCCATCAGGTTCAGACGATTTTCGTTGATGAGCATCGTTTGATAACGCTGCCATTCCTGCCACGCCTCCTTGGAGACGTTCTCGAAGATGCGCTTGCCGAGCACACCCGGCAGCGGCGGCCGTTCCAGCCCCTCGGCTTCCCGACCCAGCTTGACGCAAAAGACCGTCCTTGTCATCGGCTCTCCTTTCCCGTTTACTGTAACTCTTTGACGAACACCTTCGAGCGGCGCTGATAATTGTAGAGCTCGCGTTTGCGCCGAGGGAGCGCCTCGGGTCCCACCTCGCGAAAACCCCGCTCGAGGAACCAATGCGCCGTGCGCGTGGTGAGCACATAGAGCCGCTCTAGCCCCATGGCGCGGGCACGTGCCTCGATGCGCCGGAGCAGCTCCTCCCCGATGCCGGCGCGGCGAAATTCCGGGGCCACCGCCAGGCAGGCCAATTCTGCCGCGTTCTCCTCGCTGAAAGGATAGATGGCGGCAGAACCCACGACCACGCCGTCGTACTCCACGAGCACGAAACGCTCGATTTCCTTTTCCAGCAACTCACGGCTGCGGCGCACCAAGGTGCCGTCGGCCTCCATCGGCGCGATGAGCGCAACGAGCGCCGCGACGTCCTCGGGGCGCGCGTCACGGAAACGAAAAATTGGATCGCGGGTGATGAGCGTCCCCACGCCGGAATGGGTGAAGAATTCGAGCAGGAGGCCGCCATCGAGGTCACGGTCGATGAGATGCGCCCGGCCCACGCCGCGGCGTACCGCTTCGATCGCCCGCGGCAGATAGAGGTGCAGGTCCTCGGTAAGTCCCGTGCCCTCGGCGAGCGCCCGGGCGGCCGCATCCGCCGTCACCGACGAGACGAGTTTGCCCTGTGCATCCAGCAGACCCGGCGCGTCGCACAAAAAGACGAGTTTCTCCGCGCCGATCGCCACCGCCACCTCGGTGGCGACTTCCTCCATCGTGATGTTGAAGATCTCGCCCGAAGGTGAAGGCGCGAGCGGCGTGATGAGGACGACGTTTTCCTGCTCCAGGTCGGCGACGATCTCCTTGCCGATCACCCGGCGCACCGCCCCGGTATATTGAAAATCCACCCCGTCGATCACCCCCAGCGGCCGGGCAGTGATGAAATTCCCTCCCGTCACCCGCATGTAACTACCCGCCATGGGCGTGTTGGGTAGTCCTTGCGAGAGCTTGGCCTCGATCTCGACGCGCGTGACCATCATCGCCGCTTTGACGCATTCGAGCGCGGCCGCGTCGGTCACCCGCAGGTCCTTGTGGAACACCGGCGTCAAGCCACGGCGCGCCATCTCGGCGTCGATCTGGGGTCGAGCGCCATGCACCAGCACCAGGCGTATCCCCAGCGCTGCGAGCAGGTTGCAATCATAGGCGAGCCGCTGCATGCGCTCGCCCTGGGCCACTTCGCCGTCGAAGGCGATCACGAAAGTCTTGCCGCCAAATGCGTGGATGTAAGGCGCGGAGTGGCGCATCCAGCCGACGAAGGCCGCGGCCGAGCCGTCTTGCAGCGACACGGGATGAGGCGCTTCGGGGATGCGTTCGCCCGGTTGGTCATACTGCGATCCCGAGCCCGCCGCTTTACTCATCTGTCTGCCTCCATTCACAACGACGCCTCGAGTCGATCACACAAAGTTCGTAGCACCTTCACCCGGGCATAGTACTTGTTGTTCGCCTCGACCAACGTCCAAGGTGCGATCTCGGTGCTCGTGCGCTCGATCATATCGCTCACCGCCAGTTCGTACTGCGGCCATTTCTCCCGGTTGCGCCAATCTTCCGGCGTAATCTTGTGCCGTTTCAAAGGATCGGATTCGCGCTCACGAAACCGTCGCAACTGCTCCTCCAAATCGATCGCCAGCCAGAACTTCACCACCACCGCCCCATTCTCGATCAGCTCTTCCTCGAAATCGTTGATCTCGGCATAGGCCCGCATCCAGTCGGCCGGCGCGCATAAACCTTCGACCCGTTCGACGAGCACGCGCCCATACCAAGAGCGATCGAAGATCACCACCCGGCCGTACCCTGGCATGCGGCGCCAGAAACGCCAGAGATAGGGCTGGGCCAGTTCTTCGTCGGTGGGCGCGGCGATCGGCACCACCTGGTAGCGCCGCACGTCGAGCGCCGCGGTTACGCGCCGGATTACCCCGCCCTTGCCGGCTGCGTCCATCCCCTCGAAGACCACCACCAGGCTGCGCTTGGCGAAACGCGCGTCGCGCACGAGCGCATCGAAGCGCCCCCGTAGATGCTCCAGCTGACGTTTGTACGCTTTCTTCTTCATCGGCTGATCGAGGATGAGCGCACTCACGGCGTTGGGGCGTTCTTCGAGATCCGGCACGAGGACGAGGGGCGGCACGCCCACCTCCCCGCGCTCGATCGCTTCGAACTTGCGCTGCCAGGCACCGGCGAGCGTTTCACCCACGAACACCGCCCGATAACGATCGTCGGCCCCATCGACCAATACCCAAGGCACCACGCCGGTGCTCGTATGCCGAATGGCCGCGGCCGCCGTCTGGGCATAGTCGTCGTAGTGTTCGAGATAACGCCAATCGGACTCCCTCACGCGCCAGCTGGTGCGCTCGTCCTTGGAGAGTTTCTCCAAACGACGTTTCAACTCCTTGGCCGAAATGTGAAACCACAGCTTCAGCAACAATACGCCCTCGGCTACCAGCATTTCCTCGAAACGGCGCACCCGCTCGAGCGCTGCTTCGAAGACGGCGCGCTTGCTTCGGCCCGTAGCCCGATCCTCGATGATTTCGGCGTACCAGTTGTCGAAGAAGACCCCGATGCGCCCGCGTGGCGGCAAACGGCGCCAGAAACGCCACATATAGGGCCGCTCTTCCTCTTCGGAGCTCGGGCGGTCGATCGCGTGGCTGTCGAGATGGCGCGGATCGAGCCAGGAATTGAGCAGATTCATCGTCTCGCCCTTGCCCGCTTTGTCGACCCCGTTGATGAGAATCAGCGTGGCGAAAGCGCGCTCCTGCACCAGGCGGTATTCCAGATCGAGCAACTGCAGACGCACGGCTTCCGAGCGCTGGCGATAGGTCTCCTTGTCGAGGCGATGGCCCAATTCCACATTCTCGAACATCAACGCTCTCCCCACAGGGCTTGCATCATCGCCAGCACCGCAGCCGCGGCGGTTTCGCTGCGCAGGATCCGCGGCCCCAAGCCGATGCGCTCAACGCCGATCCGTTCCGCCTCGCTCAGTTCCTCCGCGCTCCAGCCACCCTCGGGGCCAACGAGCACGATCACCGGCCTCGAGGGTGGGGGAAGGCGGGACAGGGGAACCCCTTGCGGCGCGAGCAGCCACCGGTGCGCCTCGGGATGGTTCGTTCGCACGTCCTCGATCCATTCCCGCCAGTGACATGGCCGCGCCACTTCCGGCACCACGGTGCGGGCGCATTGCTGCACCGCGGCCACGGCGACACGCTGCCAATGCATCAGCTTGCGCGCTCCCCGCTCCAGCGCGCCACCGGTCTGAGTGCGCGCCGTCACGAGCGGCACGATGCGCGCAGCACCGAGTTCGACCGCTTTCTGGATCGCCCAGTCCATGCGCTCGGCCGGTAGCAGTGCCTGACCAAGCGTCACGGAGAAAGGCAACTCGCGCGAAACGGGCTCGAAGGCTTCCAGTCGTACCCGCGCTGCATCCCGCCCCATGGGTTCCAGCACCCCACGCCACTCCCCTCCCCGACCATCGAACACCACCACGGGCGCTCCTGCGCGTAACCTCCGCACGCGCAGGGCATGATGAGCCACCTCCGCAGGTAGCGACACCAGCGCACCAGCCTCGGGCGTGAGATTGGGAACGAAGAAACGAGCAACCATGGCAGCGCATTATACGATGGGCCGTGCTCCTGGCTGGAACGGACCGACCAGAATGACGGACTAGCCGCTTTGCAATGCAACGATCGCTTGACTTCCATCATGGACCGGGTATAATTTACTTCATCGATCGCGGGGTAGAGCAGTCCGGTAGCTCGTCGGGCTCATAACCCGGAGGTCGCAGGTTCAAATCCTGCCCCCGCAACCATCGCCAAAAACCGGCTCTCGCAGCCGGTTTTTTCATGCCTGCAGAACACCGAGCCATGTATCGAGCTGCTGCGCGGTCCCTGCCTCGGTTACCTCCTCGAGCCGAGGAGGTTCTTCCCGCGAAGTGCAACGGTGAGAAGCACCAGCAGCGCCATCGTCCCCATCTCACCGTAGAAACGCACGAAGGGCGTCTCGCCGTGCCTTCCTTGCACCGTCAATTCCAGGATCGACTCACGCCATTCGGGCAAAACCGCCAGCACTCGCCCGTCGGCGTCGAACCCCCCGCTCACGCCGGTGTTGGTCGCTTGTACCCACGGGCGAGCGGTTTCCAGCGCGCGCACCCTGCCGATCTGCGCATGTTGAGCCTGTGCCGCGCTGCGGTCGTACCACGCGAGGTTGGAGAGATTGAGGAGCCACGTGGCACCGGCGCGCACGTCGCCGGCGATGAGATCGGCAAACGCGCTCTCGTAGCAGATGTCGACGGCGGCAGCCGTCTCGCCCACGTGCAAGAAAGGCTGAAGGGGAGCCCCCGGTCCTTGGTTCGACATTGGAATCGACAAGGCGCGGAAAAACCAGCCGAAGAGCGGCGGTGAATACTCACCGAATGGAACGAGGTGACGCTTGTGATAGGAAAAAGGCGCAGCCTTGCCCTGTGCCACCGCCGAATTGCGGATGACTCCTGCCTCGTCGCGCGTGAAGGTGCCATAGAGCACGGTGCGATCCTCGCCCAAGGCCTGCGCCACGAGGCCGTGCCATTCATCTGGGATCTGCACGTCGAGCAGCGGCAAGGAAGTCTCCGGCAATACCACCAATGTGCCGCGCGTCTGCGCGATCAGCTCGGCCTGGCGCCAGAGGTGACGCCCCAGCAGCGCCCCGTCCCATTTCTGATCCTGGGGAATCGCCGGCTGTACCAAACTCACCGCGAGTGGGGCACCTACCGGTCGGGTCCATTCCACGCTGCGCAATACCCCGCCGAGCGCGGCCACGAGCAGCACGACTGGCAACCAGCGTCGCCAAGGCATGCCAAACGCGAGGAGCGCAACCATGACGAAGAGAAGAAACCCCACCCCCAGCGATCCGACGAGCGGATAGAATCCCGCCAGAGGGCTGGGCGGCGTCTGACTCAGACCGGGGCTGAGCCAGGGAAAGCCCGTGAAGGCCCAGCCGCGAACCCATTCGGCTGCCGTGAAAACCGCCGCCGTGAAGACCGACCGGCGAAAAGCGCTTCCTGCCGGAGACCAGAGCACGGCAAGCCCTGCAGCCAGCGCCCACCAGGCGGCGAGATAGACGGCGAAGAGCGCCACCGCCGCCCAAGCCGCCGGCCAGGGAAGTCCTCCGTAGCGTGCGAGCGCCACCGACAACCACCCCACTCCTACAAAGAAATAGGGCCAAGCCCAGAGAAGGGCTGCGACCATGGCCTGCCGTGGATTCGCTTGTTTCAACGCGAACAAGAGGGGAAGGAGCGCAAGGGGTAGCCACCAGTACGCCCCGGTTGGGGCAAAAGCCCACGGGGCGCTCGCGCCGGCAGCAGCGATCAGACACGCCACCGCCCAAGACGGCAATGCGCGGCCACGCAGGATGAGGCGCGGCAACCAGGCGGTCACGCTCACCCTCACTCCGATTCCGTCGCTCCGCCTGCCCTGGTCGGTGGCCGCACCCGCAGCCAGTGCAACCGGCGGCTATCGGCGCGCAGCACCTCGAAGGTCCAACCGTCGATGTCGACGCATTCACCGCGCTGCGGTAGGCGCCCGAGCCGATGGATCACGAGTCCGCCGATGGTGTCGCTCTCCTCGTCGGAGAACGAGGTACCGAACGCCTCGTTGAAGTCGATGAGTTCCATCGTCGCCTTGACGCGATAGCTGCCGTCCGCTTCCAGCCGGATGGCGTCTTCCGGCTCGTCGAAGTCGTATTCGTCCTCGATGTCACCGACGATCTGCTCGAGTACGTCCTCGATCGTCACCAGGCCGCTCACTCCGCCGTATTCGTCGGCGACGATGGCCATGTGGTTGCGGCGGCGGCGGAACTCGCGCAGCAAGAGATCCAATCGTTTGGATTCGGGCACGAACACGGCCGGACGCAGGCTGTCGCGCAGATCGAAGGGGAAACCGGCGAAATAACGGATCAGATCCTTGGCGAGAAAAATGCCAACGACGTCGTCCTTGCTCTCGCCGATCGCCGGGAAACGCGAATGATTGGTCTCGGCCACGAAACGGGCGATCTCTTCGATCGGATCGTCGATGCGAATCACGTCCATCTGGCTGCGCGGCACCATCACGTCGCGCACGCGCAGCTCCGAGATGGCCAAGGCGCCTTCGATGATGGAGAGGGCCTCGGCATCGAAAAGGTTGCGCTCGCAGGCCGAGCGCAACACTTCCAGCAATTCCTCGCGCGTCTCCGGTTCGCGCGACCAGAACGCCGTCAGTCGATCCCACCAACTACGATGGGAAGGTTCGTCGTCGTCTTTCATCGCTCCTCGTCGGCATAGGGGTCGGGGAAACCGAGCCGTCCGAGCACGTCGCGCTCGAGTGCCTCCATCTCGGCCGCCTGCGCCTCGTCCTCGTGATCATATCCTTGCAGGTGCAGCATACCATGCACGATCAGGTGCGCGTAGTGCGCCGCCAGCGGCTTGCCCTGCTCCGCGGCCTCACGCTCTACCACAGGCGCACACAGCACCAGATCTCCCATCAATCCCGCTTCTTCCGGCACATCATAGACGAAAGAAAGCACGTTGGTGGCGTAATCCTTGCCGCGGAAACGCTGGTTCAACTCGCGCCCTTCCTCGGCATCGACGAAACGCACCGCCACCTGCGCCTCGCCCTTCTGCAGGGCGGCACGCGCCCAGCGCAGCACTGCGGCGCGCGGCGGGACTTCGGCGGAGCAGACCCGCTGATAGCTCAGGCGCAGACGCTTCACCGCTCCCCTCCTTCGCTGCCGTGACGGTCATAGGCCTCGACGATGCGCGCCACCAAGGGGTGACGCACCACGTCTTCCTTGAGAAACTGGGTAAACGCGATGCCGCGTACCTCGGCGAGTACCTCACGCGCCTGCGCAAGACCGCTCTTCGTGCCACGAGGCAGGTCGATCTGGGTGAGATCGCCCGTGATGACCGCCTTGGAGCCGATGCCGATGCGCGTCAGGAACATCTTCATCTGCTCGGGCGTGGTGTTCTGCGCCTCGTCCAGAATGATGAAGGCGTGATTGAGCGTACGCCCGCGCATGAAGGCGAGCGGTGCAATTTCGATCGCGCCGCGTTCGAAGAGCTTGCCTACGCGCTCGAAACCGAAGAGGTCGTAGAGCGCGTCGTAGAGCGGGCGAAGGTACGGATCTACCTTCTGGGCCAGATCGCCGGGCAGGAAACCGAGCCGCTCGCCGGCCTCCACCGCCGGGCGCGTGAGCACGATGCGCTCGATCTGTTCGCGCTCGAAAGCGTCGACGGCCGCCGCCACCGCGAGATAGGTCTTGCCGGTGCCGGCCGGGCCGATGCCGAAGGTGATGTCGTGCGACTGGATCGCGCGCAGATAGGCCACCTGGCGCGGCGTGCGCCCGCCGATCGCCCCCTTGCGCGTGCGCAGCCGCGGCACTGCGCCTTCCTCGGCCATCGCCTCGTTGGCATCGCTCAGGCGCTCGATCACGCCGAGCTGGACGTCGTCGAGCGAGAGTTCCTGTCCGGCGCGAGCCCACAAGCGCTGCAGGACGTCGAGCGCGAGCCTCGTCTGCGCCGGCGCCCCCGCGAGGGTGAAATGGCCGCTACGCCGTGCGATCGTCACGTCGAATGCCGATTCGATCTGGCGCAGGTTCTCGTCGAGCACTCCGCACAGATTCGCGAGCCGCGCGTTGTCGAGCGGCTCGATGTCCCACTCCAGGTACTGCATCTCAGGACGCACGGACGAGCACCTCCCCCCGCAGGCTGTGCGGCAGCGCCTCGGTGATCTTCACGTCGACGAAGTGCCCCACCAGGCGGGGTTCGCCGCGGAAATTGACCACGCGGTTGTTCTCGGTACGGCCGGCGAGCCAGGCCGGGTCTTTCTTCGAAGGCCCCGTGACCAGCACCCGCTCGATGCGCCCCACCATGGCTTCGCTGAAAGCGCGCGCCTGCGCTTCGATCTGGGCCTGCAGCCGGGCGAGCCAGGCGAGCTTGGTGTCCTGCGGCAGCGGGTCGGGAAGTTCGGCCGCCGGCGTGCCGGGGCGGGCGCTATAGACGAAACTGAAGGAATGGTCGAACTGCAGCTCCTCGACGAGGCGCAGCGTCTTTTCGAAGTCGGCTTCGGTCTCGCCGGGAAAACCGACGATGAAATCGGACGACAGCGACAGGTCGGGGCGCACCGCCCGCAGCCGCCGCACGATGGACTTGTATTCGAGCACGGTATAGCCGCGTTTCATCGCTGCGAGCACCCGGTCGGAACCGGACTGCACCGGCAGGTGCAGGTGGCTGACGAGCTTGGGAATTTTCTCGTAGGCGGCGATCAGGCGCGACGTCATCTCACGCGGGTGCGAGGTCGTGTAGCGGATGCGCTCGATGCCGGGGATCTCGGCCACGCACTCCAGCAGAAAGGCGAAGTCGCCTACTTCCTCCCCGTCGCGCGACAGCCGCCCGCGCCAAGCGTTGACGTTCTGCCCCAGCAGCGTCACTTCTTTGACTCCCTGTTCGGCGAGCTGGGCCACCTCGACGAGCACGTCTTCGAGCGGACGGGAAATCTCTTCGCCCCGCGTATAGGGAACGATGCAGAAAGAGCAGTACTTGGAGCAGCCTTCCATGATGGAAACGAAGGCGCTCGCCCCTTCGACGCGCGGCTCGGGCAGCGCATCGAACTTCTCGATCTCGGGAAAGGAGATATCGACTTGCGGCCGATCCTGCCGCCGCCGCGCTTCGATCAGCTCCGGCAGCCGGTGCAAGGTCTGCGGCCCGAAGACGACATCGACGTAAGGGGCGCGGCGCACGATGGCCTCACCTTCCTGGCTCGCCACACAGCCCCCCACGCCGATCACGAGATCGGGGTTGCGTCGCTTGAGCTCCTTGACCCGCCCCAGGTCGTGGAAGACCTTCTCCTGCGCTTTCTCGCGCACGGAGCAGGTGTTGAAGAGGATGACGTCGGCTTCGAGCGGATCGTCGGTGGGTTCGGTGCCGTAGCGCGCCGAGAGCACGTCGAACATCTTGGTCGTGTCGTACTCGTTCATCTGGCATCCGAACGTGCGGATGTAGACTTTCTTCATTTGCCTATGGACCCTTGACACCCGAAAGGGAAAACCGGTATATTACCAGACTCGATGGTGAAGTAGCTCAGATGGTTAGAGCGACGGATTCATAACCCGTAGGTCGGCGGTTCGACTCCGCCCTTCACCACCATCTCCTCTTCGCTGTCTTGTAGCGACGGCGTCTCCCTCGCGTCTGCTCTGCGGGACGCGGTAAATCCGCCAAAGATTCCATCCAGTAAGGGCGCTGTCAAGGATCCGCCCCTCATTTGGCGGCCCCCTCATCATACAGCGCATGGTGCCACAGCGCACCCCCTCTCAGCGCTGGCCGATCTTCACGTCGCCGAACACGCCGCGATGCTGCTGCGGCTGGCAACGCCAGTATTGCGGCGGGGCTTTGACGGTGGCACCGAGCGCGGCGGCGGCGTGCCACGGCCAGCGAGGATCCCACACCATCATGCGCGCGAGCGCCACCAGATCGGCCTTTTCTTCGGCAAGAATGGCCTCGGCTTGCTGGGGCTCGGTGATGAGCCCCACGGCGATCACGGGCATGTGCTTCACGGCGCGCCGTACCGCTTCGGCGAATGGCACCTGATAGCCCGGAGCCACCGGAATTTTCTGCAGGGGCGAGAGACCGCCGCTCGAGACGTGGATATAAGCGCAGCCCAAGGGTTCGAGCGCCTGTGCAAAGGCGATGCTCTGCTCCAGATCCCAACCGCCTTCGACCCAGTCGGTGGCCGAGATGCGCACGCCCACCGGGATGCGTTCCGGCAGCGCTTCACGCACGGCGCGGAACACCTCCAGCGGGAAACGCATGCGGTTCTCCAGCGAGCCGCCATACGCGTCGGTACGCTGGTTCGATAACGGCGAGAGAAACTCGTGCAGCAGATAGCCGTGCGCCATGTGCAGCTCGATCGCCTGCAGGCCGCAGTCGACGGCACGGCGGGCGGCGGCCACGAAGGCTTCACGGATGCGGGCAAGACCGGCTGCATCGAGTTCCTGCGGCGGCAGCTCACCCGGAGCGTGCGGCAAGGGCGAAGGCGCCACCGCCACCCACCCCCCTTCTTCTGGCCGGAGTTGAGCGCCTCCTTCCCAAGGTACCTTACTCGACGCTTTGCGTCCGGCATGCGCCAGCTGGATCGCGAGCGGCATGGCGCTCCAACGTCTCACTGGGGCCAAGCACCGAGCCAAGGTCTCGGCTTGCGCATCGGACCACAAACCGAGATCGGCTGAGGAAATACGCCCTTCCGGCGACACTGCCGTCGCTTCGATGATCAGCAAGCCTGCGCCGGAGAGCGACAAATCCCCCCAGTGAATGACATGCCAATCGGTGGCATGCCCTTCTTCGGCTGAATACTGACACATGGGCGCGATCACGATGCGGTTGGGCAGCTCCAGCGCGCCCAAACGGAACGAAGAAAACAGACGGCTCATGACATGCTCCTTGTTTCAAGGTAAATGCAGGCGCCAGCGCACCTCCTAGGTCGACGCCCGGAAGAACTGTCGTAACGAGATCTCGGCGCCGAGCACCCCCAGTACTGCGCCGGCAGTGACGAGCACCAACACAGCCATCCATGCCGGAAACGGCAAGAATCCTCCCAAGCCGTAGAGCCGGGCGAGCTCGTCGAACGGCGGTGTGAGCCAGGCGACGAGCCCGCCCCAGAGCGCGGCACCGACACAGCCGGCGAGTAAGCCCTGCAACCAGCCAAACCAGCGGAACGGCCGACCGATGTAGCCGTCGGTGGCACCCAGGGCGCGCAGCACGTAGATCTCCTGCGCCGCAGCGACGAGCTGCAGCCGGATCGCCAGGTAGGTCTGCGCCAGCATTCCCAGGGCGAACCACGCCGCGAGCGCTGCCGCCACCATAGTACCGGCGCGCGCCAGTCCATGCACCCGCTCGACCCAAGCCGTATCCACCTGAACCGTCTCGATGCCTGCCTCGGCGGTGAGCCGCTGCTGCAGCTGGGCCACGTCCTGCGGAGCAAAGCGTCGAGGCACCACCGTCATGGCATCGGGCAAGGGATTGTCGGGCAGGGTCTCGATCGCTTCGCCCAGATCGGTCTGCAGCAGCCGCGCGAGTGCCGCCTCGCGCGGCACGAAAACGACGCGCGCCACCGCCTCGTCCTCGCGCCAGCGCTGCACTATCGCGAGCGCCTCCTCCCGATCGATCGTCTGTTGGAAAAAAACCGTGATCTGCGGCTCCGTTCCCTGCCCCCCGAACCACTGGGTCACGCCAGCCCCGATCCAGGCCATCGTCGCCGGCAACGCGAGCGCCGTGGCGAGCACCAGCGTGACGACTACCGTCACCAGGGGCGCCCTGCCCAAGAGGGTGAAGGCGCGTCCCAGCGCTTCTGTTTGTCCTTCCCACCAACCCCGTTTCACCACGTATCCTCCACCAGGCGGCCGTTCGCGAGCACGATGCGCCGTTGCGCCACGCTGGCAAAGAGCGCTTCGTCGTGCGTGGCGATGATCATCGTCACCCCCGCCGCGTGGAAGGCACGCAACAACCGCACCACTTCCTCGGCGTTGTCGCGGTCGAGCTGGGCGGTGGGTTCGTCGGCGATGACCACCGAAGGACGGTGCACCACGGCGCGGGCGATCGCCGCCCGCTGCTGTTCTCCGCCCGAGAGCGTGGGCGGCAATTCGTGCGCCCGGCCGGCAAGGCCGACGCGTTCCAGCGCCAGCGCCACGCGTTCGAACGCCTGGCGGCGCGGAACCCCGGCGATCAAAAGCGGCAGCGCCACGTTCTCGGCCACCGTGCGCTGGGGCAAGAGCGGCGCATCGGAGAGCACCAGGCCGAAGCGGCGCCGATAATAGGGCAAACCGCCTCGCCCCAGGCGCGCCACGTCGTGCTCATTGACCGAGACGCTACCGTGGGTCGGGGTCTCCAGCCCGGCGATGAGGCGAAAGAGCGTGGTCTTGCCCGCCCCCGAATGGCCGCAGACGAGTAGGAACTGCCCCGCCGGAATGGTGAGGTCGAGATCGACGAGCGCCGCCACCGGACCGGGATAGATCTTGGCGAGTTTCTCGCAACGGATCATCGCTCGATCCCGAGCAGTGCCTCCACGAATTCACGGGCCGAGAAGGGACGAAGATCGTCGATGCCTTCGCCCACGCCGATGAAACGCACCGGCTTGGGGCAACGCCGAGCGATCGCCGCGATCACGCCCCCCTTGGCCGTGCCGTCGAGCTTGGTGAGCACGAGGCCGGTGAGCCCGACGGCCTTGTCGAAGGCTTCGACCTGGGTGATGGCGTTCTGGCCGATGTTGGCATCGAGCACGAGCAGCACTTCGTGCGGCGCGCCCGGCTCGGCCTTGGCGATGACACGGCGCACCTTAGCGATCTCCTCCATCAGATGCAGCTGGGTGGGAAGCCGCCCGGCCGTGTCGATGATGGCCACGTCTACACCCCGTGCCTTGGCCGCCTGTACCGCGTCGAAGGCCACCGCCGCCGGGTCGCCGTGTTCCTGCGCGATCACCGGTACGCCGTTGCGCTCGCCCCATACCACCAGCTGCTCGCGCGCGGCGGCACGGAACGTGTCCCCCGCCCCCAGCAGCACGGTTTTCCCTTGCGACTGGAAATACTTGGCGAGTTTGCCGATGGACGTGGTCTTGCCTGCACCATTGACCCCCGTCACCATGATGATGAAGGGCTGGTGCGCCTCGACCTCCAGCGGCTGCTGCAAGGGCAGGAGCAGCTCGGTAAGGAGTTCAGCCATCACGTCGCGCAGCTGTTCGGCGTCGGTCAGGCCATCTTTCTTGATGCGCCGACGAAGGGCATCCATCAGCCATTGCGTGGCCTCCACCCCGCAGTCGGCGAGGAGCAAAGTGGTCTCGATCTCTTCGAGGAGCTCTTCGTCGATGCGCCGCCGCCCGAAAAGCCCCGAGAGATTCTGCCGCGTGCGCGCGAGCCCCGCCTTGAGGCGTTCGGCCCAGGAACGCTTGCGCGGAGCGGATTCGGTCGGTGCTTCATCGGGCAAAGCCGCCGTTTGGGCCTCGGTACGCGAAGGCTCAGATTGCGGTAGCGCACGATTCGCCCCGCCCTCGACCCGCCCGGGCGTCGGCATGGCCGCCGTTTCGTGCCCGAGCCCGTCCGCCGGGACGTCGAGGGTTGCCTCGGCCGAGGTGCCGTCTTCGGCCGTCTCCTGCGGCGACGTCACTGCAGGTGCCGGCTCCGTTTTCTTGCGTTTGAACAAACCGAACATAGAAGTTGTCTGCCACCTTGGCGCGACCCTCCGGGAATTCATCCCGGACATCGCCAAAAAATTATGGGTACAATGGTTTCTTCAGCGTTTGCTCACCCAATGGGTGAAAAGGATTCTAGCAGATGCGATTCGATCCCTCCGCCCGCCGGACGTTCCCCTGGTCGTGGTCGTTCTTCTCCGTGCTGTTCGTTTGCATTGCCGTGCTCGTCGCCACGACAGCGAACGCCGAGACCAAAATCTTTCGCCTAGACAACGGGATGGAACTCATCGTCGTCGAAGACCACCGGGCTCCCTCCGTGGTGCACATGGTGTGGTACGACGTGGGTGCCATCGATGAGCCGGCGGGCAAGACGGGCGTAGCCCACGTATTCGAACACATGATGTTCAAAGGCACCCCCTCGGTGGGACCGGGAGAATTCAGCCGGCGTGTAGCCGAGCTCGGTGGGCGAGACAACGCATTCACCAGCCGCGACTACACCGCTTATTTCCAGCAGATTCCACCCGAAGCGCTGGGCGAAGTGATGGCGCTCGAGGCGGACCGGATGGAGCATCTCGTCTTCGACCCCGATGAATTCGTCAAGGAGCGCGAGGTCGTGCGTGAAGAGCGTCGCTTGCGTACCGACGACGTACCCGAAGCGCTCGGCCATGAAGCCCTAATGGCTACCGTTTTTTGGTCACATCCCTATCGCAACCCCATCATCGGCTGGCCCACCGACCTCGAACGGCTCAGACTCGAAGACGTGCAACAGTGGTACCGTAGCTGGTACGCACCCAACAATGCCCGGCTGGTGGTGGTGGGCGACGTCAACGCGGGCGAAGTCTACGCTTTGGCACAACGGCACTATGGCGCGATCGGCGCCCGTCCCGTGCCCGAGCGACCGTTCCTCGACGAGACCCCGCAGCATGGGCGCCGCCATGCGGTCGTGCAAGGGCCGACGGAACTCTCCAGCATGAGACTCGCCTGGAAAGTCCCGCCGCTGCGCGATCTGGAGGCCGACCGGGATCCTTACGCCCTCATGGTGCTCGCCGCCGTGCTCGACGGCTACGACGGTGCACGTCTGACGAAAGCCTTGGTGCGGGAGCAACCGCGGGCCATCGCGGTTTCGGCCGATTACGACGGAATTGCCCGCGGCCCCGGCCTCTTTACGCTGTCGGCCAGTGCCCGACCGGGTATCGCGCTCGATCAGTTGGAAAAGGCACTGCGCGAGGAAGTGGAACGCATCGCCAAAGAAGGCGTTTCCGAGCAGGAACTCCAGCGCGTCATCCGTCAAGCGGTGGCGCAGCAGGTCTATAAGCGGGATTCCCTCATGGGACAAGCCATGGAGATCGGGTTCGCGCGCGCCGTGGGGCTCCCTTGGGATGCGAGCGCGCGCATCACCGAAGCGCTTCAGCGCGTCACCGCCGAGGACGTGCAGCGCGTGGCCCAAACCTGGTTCACCGAAGAAGGGCTCACCCGGGTCGACGTGCTGCCCGATGGCCGCGCCCCCCGCCCCGTTGCCACCGATCCCCATGCGCCCCTGCACTGACCCTGCTCCGAGGAGGTCCCGATGATCCAACGCACCCTCCGCACCCGCGCTTTTACCGTGCTGCTCTTTTTCGTCGCCACCGCGTTCTCACCGCTCGCCCTGGCGCTACCGACGATCGAGCGCTTCACCACCGCAAGCGGAGTGCGCGTCGATTTCGTCGCCAACCGCGACTTGCCGCTCATCGACGTCGTCATCTCGTTCGACGCCGGTTCCGCCCGCGACCCTGCAGGGAAGGAGGGGCTCGCTGCCCTCACACGGCGTCTGCTCGATACCAGTACCAGAGTGCACGATGAACAAGGCTTGAGCGAAGCCTTCGCGGATCTGGCGGTCAGCCTCTCCGGCTCGGTCGACGAAGACCGCGCCACCGTCGCCTGGCGTAGCCTCTCGGAGCCCTCCGTGCGCGACGCGGCCGCCGATCTGGTAGCCGAAGTGCTCACCCAGGCGATTTTCTCCCCTGCCGTCTTCGTTCGCGAACGGGCGAACGCCAAAGCGGCCCTCAAAGACGCGCTCACCCGGCCCAATGTCCTCGCCGAGCGTGCTTTCACCACCGCCATCTACCGCGACCACCCATACGGCAGGCTCACCACGCCCGAGTCCCTCGACCGACTCGACCGCAACGACCTCGTCGCCTTCCATCGCACCCACTACACGCGTGCGCGGGCACACGTGGCCATCGTCGGTGACCTCGACCGCGCCCAGGCCGAGCAGCTAGCCGAGCGCATCATGGCCAAACTGCCCGCTGGCGAGACACCCGAGCCCCTGGTGCCAGTCGCGCCGGCGCAGGCGAACGACGTGCGCATCGCTCATCCGGCGCAGCAGGCTCATCTGCGTCTGGGCTTGGCCGTGATGACCCGCGACGACCCCGATTATTTTCCCTTGCTCGTAGGCAACCACGTACTGGGCGGCGGCGGTTTCAGCTCGCGCCTGGTCGAGGAGATCCGTGAGAAACGCGGTTATGCTTACAGCGTAGGCAGTTATCTCGAGCCGCGACGCCAGGCCGGCCCTTTCGTCATCGCGTTGCAGACCCGGGGCCAGCAGGCCGAGGAAGCCCTGGCGCTCGCGCGCGAAACGCTCGCGCGTTTCCGCGAACAAGGCCCCACGGACGAAGAACTACGCCGCGCCCAGGACAACATCGCGCGCGGTTTTGGCCTGAGACTCGATTCCAACCGCAAGCTCATCGGCTACGTCTCGATGATGGGCTACTACAACCTCCCCACCGACTGGCTCGAACGCTATCCGCAGGCGGTGCGCGCCGTGACGGGGCAGCAGGTGCAAGACGCTTTCAGTCGCCGCATCGACCCGGCCCGCCTCGTGACGGTGCGCGTCGGCGGCGACGGAGATCGTTGAGGCGATGGCGCGGCTGCGCCTCATCGGCGGCGCCTGGCGCTCGCGCGTGCTCATCGTGCCCGATCGCCCCGGCCTGCGCCCGACACCGGATCGGGTCCGCGAGACGCTGTTCAACTGGCTGGGACAGGATCTCACGGGGCTGACCTGCCTCGATCTCTTTGCAGGCACCGGCGCGCTCGGATTCGAAGCCGCCTCGCGCGGTGCGGCGCGCGTCATCCTGGTCGAGCGCGACCGACACCTAGCCAGGCAACTCGAAGAAAACCGCAAGGCGTTGCGTGCCGACGAGGTGGAAGTCATCACGGCGAATGCGTTAGAATGCGCGCGCACCTGGTCGGAGCCCGTCGACGTCCTCTTTCTCGACCCGCCCTACCACGCGCATTGGCCCGAACGGCTCGAACCCTGGCTCGACCGGCTCGTACGCCCCGACGGATCCCTCTATCTCGAATCCGAGCGAGAGATCGAAACCCTCGGGGCCTGGCACACCGTGAAACGCGGCCGCGCGGGCCAAGTACATTACCACCTGCTGGAGCGCAACGCATGAGCGAACGATCGGTCGTCGTCTATCCCGGCACCTTCGACCCTTTCACTCGGGGTCACGAAGATCTCGTGCGCCGGGCGTCTCGCATTTTCGATCACATCATCATCGCCGTGGCGCGCAGCCGCAATAAAAATCCCCTCTTCGGGCTCGAAGAGCGGGTAGAGATCACCCGGGAGGTGCTGCAGCGTTTTCCCAACATCGAGGTGGTCGGTTTCGACGGCCTGTTGATCGATTTCATGCACCAACGCGGAGCACGCATCCTCTTGCGGGGTTTGCGCGCCGTCTCCGACTTCGAATACGAATTTCAGATGGCCGGAATGAACCGCAAGCTCTTCCCCGACATCGAAACGGTGTTCCTCACGCCGGCGGACGAGTACATGTTCATCTCGGCGACCATGGTGCGCGAGATCGCCCGGCTGGGGGGCGACGTGCGCGGGTTCGTGCATCCCGTGGTTGCCGACCGGCTCTCCCGCCGCAATACCACACCAACCGATTGACTTTTTCTTCCTATGGAGGCTTGTCCATGGCCCTGAAAATCACCGAAGAGTGCATCAACTGCGACGTGTGCGAACCGGAGTGCCCCAACGATGCGATCTCGCAGGGCGACGAGATCTACGTCATCGACCCGAACAAATGCACCGAATGTGTCGGCCACTATGACGAACCCCAATGCCAGCAAGTCTGCCCGGTCGATTGCATCATCCCCGACCCCGCCCACCGCGAGACCAAGGAGCAACTGCTAGAAAAATACAAGCGCCTGATGGCTGCCAAGGCGTAAGCCCGAGCGCACGACGCGGCACCGATCCTTCCACGAGGTCATCGGTGCCCCGTGTTTGTTGCGCTGCAAAAAGCGTATAATTTCGCCGTCGCGCTCGTTCCGATCTTTTCCGTGAACTCCAAAACCCGCTGTCGACCTCGTCGCTCGTTCCTCTACTGCTGCGTTCGCGGCTGACGCCTTCGTCGTTTCGCCGCGATCCCCGACCCCGCTGGCGAAACGTGTAAAGGTGCTCCATGCTGCGACTGTTCCAGGCCGAAAAAGACACCATCCGTGAACTGCCCAAGGCGCTCGCGCTCGACGACCAAGCCGTGGCCAGGGCCCTGTGGATCGATGCCCAAGACCCCGACGAGCACGAACGCGAGCTGCTGCAGCGGTTGCTGAACGCCGAACTGCCCGAATCCGAAGACGTGGAGGAGATCGAATCCTCCGCCCGTTTCTTCATCGACAGCCAGGGGTTGCACGTCCACTCCCTCTTCCTCGCCCAGGAAGAAGGACGCCACGTCACCGTCACCGTCGCCTTCATCCTGCAGCGCGAACGGCTCATCTCGGTGCGGGAAGAAGATCTCGCGGACTTTCGGCTACTGCGCATGCGCGCCCGCCACGGTCAGGTCCATGCCGGAACCCCCCAGGAACTGCTGGTCACCATCTTCGAGCAAAAAGTGGAAAACCTCGCCGACACCATCGAAGACCTGCACCGGCGGCTCGAAGAGGTCAGCTTCATGGTGCTGGAGGACGAGAACGCCGAACTTGAGGACGCCATCGACAAGCTGGCCAAGATCGAGAACAGCAACGGGCGCATTCGCCTGTGTCTGATGGACACGCAGCGTGCCGTCTCTTTCCTGCTGCGCCACCTGCGCGACCAAAACGGCTTGCAAGAGACCTGCCGCGAGATGATCCGCGACCTCGAAACTCTCATGGCTCACACCAACTTCGTCTTCGAGAAGATCAACTTCCTCATGGACTCGGCTCAAGGGTTCATCAACATCGAGCAGAACCAGATCATCAAGATCTTCTCGATCGCCGCCGTCGTCTTCCTGCCGCCGACCCTGGTCGCCAGCATCTATGGGATGAACTTCGAACACATGCCGGAACTGCACTTGGAATACGGCTATCCCCTCGCGCTGATCCTGATGGTGATCAGCGGCTTCGCCCCCTACTTCTACTTCAAGCGCAAGGGCTGGCTGTGAAACTCACCCAGCATCCCATCCGGCAAGCACTGCACGAGGAGATCCACGCCCGGCCGTCCGTGCCGCTGCTCGCCCCGGCCACGGTGGTGCAACTGTCGTGGCTATTGCCGCGTGAGACCCCGTCCGACCGTCTCCTCGAGCATTGGGCGCGGCTGCGCAATCTTCCCGGCGCCGTGCTCGAGCTCGATGCCGCGGCGCAGTCCCTCCTACGGTGGGGTGGGTTGCGCATCAAGCGCGAACGCCACGCCGAATTCCATTCCTACACTTTCTATCTCGACGGCGATCACGACTCCCCCGCGGCGATCCTCTCACGCCTGCCCGAGGGCTGGCTCGAGGCCAGCCCCGGCGAAGTGATCGCCGCCACGCACGTTCGCCTGAGGCCGGTATCCGACACGCCGCCCACCGAGTTCCTCGACGCGGCCGATCCGTTCGGTCCGGCACTCGTCGCCTCGAAGATCTCCGACGGCAACGCCTGGGTGCTCAGCGACTTCCAACTGCACGAGGGGTTCATTCAGTTCATCGTGCTCGACGCGGCCATGACGCCGAAACAGGCCGGACGCGCCGTGCAGCGGCTGCTCGAGATCGACACCTACCGCATGCTGGCGCTGCTCGCCTTTCCCATGGCCAAGGAAGTCGGAGCCTTTCTCGGCCGCGCCGAGGCGGAACTGGCCGAACTGGTGGCGGCCATGAGCCGCGCCGCTTCGTTCACCGACGAGCGCGAGATCCTGGCACGACTCACCCACCTGGCCGCCGAAATCGAAAATTCGATCGCCGCCAGCGCCTACCGCTTCGGCGCCGCCTCGGCCTACAGCGCCCTGGTTCGTCAGCGCATCGCCGAGCTGCGCGAGATCCGGCTCCCCGGCTATTCCACCTTGCAAGGATTCATGGAGCGTCGCTTCGCCCCGGCCATGAACACCTGCGCCGCCGTCGCCCGGCGTCAGGAAGAACTCTCGCAGCGCTCGGTACGCGATTCCCAGCTGCTGCGCACGCGCGTCGATCTCGAAATCGAACGCCAGAACCAGCAGTTGCTCGCACAGATGAACCGCCGCGCCAAGGTGCAACTACGGCTGCAGGCGGCCGTCGAGAGCCTGTCGGTGATGGCCATCACCTACTACGGCTCGCAGCTCGTCAATTACCTCACCAAGGGATTCAAGCCCTGGCTGCACCTCGAACCGGAACTGGTCACGGCCCTTTCCATCCCCGTGCTCGCCGGCCTGATCGCCCTGGGCGTGCGCCGCGTCCACCGGGCGGTGGAGCATGAAAGCTAGCGCCCGTGCGATAATTCTCGTTTTCAGAATGCCGGGGAAGGATCCATGGCCGAGGCGATCTTCGAGACGCACATCACCAGTCTGCCGCTCATCGGACGCGGCAAGGTACGCGACCTCTACGCGGTTGGCGAGGACAAACTCCTCGTCGTCGCCACCGACCGGCTCTCCGCTTTCGACGTCGTACTGCCCGATCCCATTCCGGGCAAGGGCAAGGTGCTCACGGCAATCACCGAATTCTGGCTCGATCTGCTCGCCGGCATCGTTCCGGATCATCGCACCGGCATCGATCCAACCTCCGTCGTCGCGCCCGAAGAGTGCGACCAGGTCCTCGGGCGGGCGATGGTGGTCAAACGCTTGCAGCCCTTGCCCATCGAAGCGGTGGTACGCGGTTACCTCATCGGTTCGGGCTGGAAAGAATATCAGCACAAAGGCAGCGTGTGCGGTATCCCGCTCCCGCCGGGGCTGAGGCTCGCCGAGCGCTTGCCCGAGCCGATCTTCACTCCGGCCACCAAGGCCGAGGCAGGCGAGCACGACGAAAACATTTCCTTCGAACAGGCCGAGGCCCTGTGCGCCGCACGGCTCGCACCGCACGATGGCGCGAGCCTCGCGCGGCAAGCCAAGACCGCGGCGCTCGCGCTCTACATCCGGGCGCGCGACTACGCCGCCGAGCGCGGCATCCTCATCGCCGACACCAAGTTCGAGTTCGGCATCGACGCTGCCGGCGTGCTGCACCTCATCGACGAAGTACTCACACCCGATTCGTCCCGGTTTTGGCCGGCCGACGCCTGGCAGCCCGGCACCAACCCGCCGTCCTTCGACAAGCAATACGTGCGCGACTACCTCGAGACGCTCGACTGGGACAAAACCGCGCCCGGGCCGCGTCTGCCGGAAGACGTCATCCGGAAGACGGCTGAGAAGTATCGTGAGGCGTATCGACGCCTGGTTGGGCAAGCGCTGCCGGAATAACACTTCCTGAAGTGAGTATTCCGGTGACCCCCCCGTCGCCGCAATTCCGAAAACAAAAAGAGGAGACACTCCATGGCCTGCAGCCGCCGCACGACGGCGCTCGTCGTCGTCATCGCCGCCTACGTTTTGTCCTTTTTCCACCGCTTCGCGCCCGCCGGTATCGCCACCGAACTCGCCGCGGCCTTCCACACCAGCGCCGCCTCGCTCGGCACGCTCGCTGCCACCTATTTTTACGTCTACACCCTGATGCAGCTGCCCACCGGCATCCTTGCCGACACCGTGGGACCGCGACGCATCATCGTGGCGGGCGGCTTCGTCGCCGCCGCGGGTAGCCTCCTCTTCGCGCTCGCCCCTTCGCTCGAAGTGGCACTCGCCGGACGTACCCTCACCGGCCTGGGCGTGTCGGTCACCTTCATCGCCATGCTCAAACTCTTCGCCCTGTGGTACGACGAGCGCCGTTTCGCCTCCCTGGTGGGTCTGGGCATGTTCGTCGGCAACCTCGGCTCGGTACTCGCCGGCACGCCGCTCACGGCGCTGGCGCAGCTCACGGGCTGGCGCGGCGTGTTCGTGGCCACGGCCTTGGCGTCGCTGGCCGTCGCCGTGCTGTGCTGGCGGCTGATTGAGCCGGAAGAGCCGGGTACGCTCAAGCGTTTCGACCGTACCGTGATCTTCGGCGGACTCGCGACCATCCTGCGCAACCGCGCCTCCTGGCCCGCCGTGCTCGCCAACTTCGGCATCGCCGGCAGCTTCTTCGCCTTCGCCGGCCTGTGGGCCACGCCTTACCTCATGAGCGTGCACGGCCTGACGAAACTGCAAGCCTCGCACCACCTCTCACTCTACTTCCTCGCCTTCGCCCTCGGGTGCCTCGCCATTGGCGCCCTGTCCGATCGGCTCGCGCGGCGCAAAGCCGTGCTGGTGCCCATGGCCGCACTCTACCTCGCCTGCTGGGTCGTGTGCCTGACGGCGGGGCCGCTGCCCCAGACGCTCACCTTTCCCCTCTTCGCCCTCATGGGGCTCGCCTCCTCTTCCTTCTCGCTCACCTGGGCCTGCGCCAAGGAAGTCAATCCGCCGGCGCTCTCGGGCATGAGCACGGCGCTCACCAACATGGGCGGATTCCTCGGCGGCGCCCTCCTGCAGCCGCTCGCCGGCGCACTCATCGACCGCGCCTGGAACGGAACCGTACTCGACGGAGTCCGTATCTATGCCCCGGAACATTTCACCGCGGCGATCGCCTGCCTCGCCGGTGCCGCCGCGCTCGGTTTTCTCGGCGCCTGTCTCGTCCACGAGACACGCGCCCGCAACCGGTGGCAAAATCCCGCCTGAAGAGAATCCACCTCGAGGACACGATGAACGCACCAGAACATCCGCTGCTGCATCCCTTTCAACTCCCTCCCTTCGATCGCCTCCGGCCGGAGGACGTCGAGCCGGTCATCACCGAACTCATCGCGCGGGCCCGCGCCGCGATCGAGCGCGCGGTCGATGAACGCACCCCGCCCACCTGGGAAGACTTCGTCGCCCCGCTCGAACGCGCGCTCGAACAGCTCTCGGACGCCTGGGGCGTGATCGGGCACCTGCACAGCGTGATGGACACCCCCGCCTGGCGCGAGGTCTACAATAAGCTGCTGCCCGAAGTCACGCGTTTCTGGACGGAGTTGGGACAGAACGAGGCGCTCTACCGCAAGACGCAGGCGCTCGCGCAAAGCCCGGAGTTCGCTCGCCTCTCGCCCGAACGCCGCCGCGTGATCGAACTCGACTTGCGCGACCATCGGCTCGCCGGTGCGGAACTGCCGCCCGAGAAGAAACCCCGCCACCGTGACATCCAACAGGAACTGTCGGCGCTCTCGGCCAAGTTCTCGGAAAACCTGCTCGATGCGACCAACGCCTATCAGGAATGGATCGAGGACGAGGCGCAACTCTCCGGCATTCCGGAGGAAGTGCGGGCCATGGCACGTGAGGCGGCGCAGGCGCAAGGCCGTCCGGGCTGGTGCTTCACCCTGCAGATGCCCTTCTACTTGCCGGTGATGCAGTACGCCGACGATCGGGCGCTGCGCGAGCGCATGTACCGGGCCCACGCCACCCGCGCCTCCGAGTTCGGCCCGCCCGAGCGCGACAACGGCCCGCTCATCGAGCGCATCCTGGCGCTGCGCGGCGAAGAGGCGCTACTGCTGGGCTATCCCGACTACGCCAGCTACTCGCTCGTTCCCAAAATGGCCAACGAGCCGGAAGAGGTCGCCTCATTCCTGCGGGAACTCGCCGCCCGCGCCAAACCCTTCGCCCTGCGCGATCTGGAAGAACTGCGCGCTTTCGCCCGCGACCGCCTCGGCCTCGATCCGCTCGAGCCCTGGGACATCGCCTATGCCTCGGAAAAATTACGCCAGGAGCGCTACGACTATTCCGAACAGGAAGTGCGGCGCTACCTGCCGCTTCCCCGCGTCCTGGAGGGGCTCTTCGCCCTCTTGGAACGGCTCTTCGGCGTGCGCCTCGTGCCCGACACCGCCCCCGTGTGGCATCCGGACGTGACCTTCTACCGCGTCGAGCGCGACGGCACGCCGATCGCCTATTTCTACGTCGACCTCTATGCCCGCGACACCAAACGCGGCGGCGCTTGGATGGACAGCGCCAAATCGCGCCGGCGCGAGGCCGAATTTCTCATGCTGCCGGTGGCCTACCTCGTGTGCAACTTCGCCCCCCCGGTGGGCGGCACCCCCCCCACGCTCACCCACGACGACGTGCTCACGCTCTTCCACGAGATGGGCCACGGGCTGCATCACATGCTCACCCAGGTCGACGAGGCGCCCATCTCGGGTATCCACCACGTCGAATGGGACGCCGTCGAGCTGCCCAGCCAGTTCATGGAAAACTTCGCCTGGGAATGGGAAGTGCTGGAGAAAATCACCGCCCACGTCGACACGGGCGAGCCGCTGCCGCGCACGCTCTACGAGAAAATGCGTGCGGCCAAGAACTTCCAGGCCGGCATGCAGATGGTGCGCCAAATCGAATTCTCGCTCTTCGACCTGCGCATCCACCGCGAACTCGCCCGCGCCCAGGAACCGGCCCTCGAACGCGTGCCGCTCGCCGACGTGCTGCGCATTCTGGAAGAAGTGCGCGACGAGGTGGCAGTGATCCGGCCGCCGTCCTGGCATCGCTTCCCGCAGAGCTTCTCACACGTCTTCGCCGGAGGGTACGCGGCCGGCTACTATAGCTACAAGTGGGCCGAAGTGCTCTCGGCCGATGCCTACGAGGCCTTCGAAGAGGCGAGCGCGCGTACCGGCACCGTGCTCGATCCCGACACGGGGCGTCGCTTCTGGCGCGAGATCCTCGCCGTGGGCGCGAGCCGCCCCGCAGCCGAATCCTTCCGCGCCTTCCGCGGCCGCGAGCCGCGCATCGACGCCCTGCTGCGGCACAACGGGCTGATGGAGGAGCCGGCGCGCAGCTGAATGAGACGAGCGACCCGCTCAGCCGAGCAGCCGCTCGACGAGCGCCGCCGCGCGCGCTTCCACTTCCGGATCCTGGACGATGGCCCGGCCCCACTCGCGATGCGTCTCGCCGGGCCACTTGTTCGTGGCATCGATCCCCATCTTGCTGCCCAGCCCGGCTTCGGGCGAGGCGAAGTCGAGATAGTCGATGGGCGTGTGCTCGGCGATCAGCGTGTCGCGCGCCGCATCCACGCGCGTGGTGAGCGCCCAGATCACTTCCTGCCAGTTGCGGATGTCGACGTCCTCATCCACCACCACGATGAACTTGGTGTACATGAACTGGCGCAGGAAACCCCAGATGCCGAACATCACACGTTTGGCGTGCCCCGGATAGGCCTTTTTGATCGACACCAGCGCCATGCGGTAGGAGCAGCCCTCCGGCGGCAGGTAGAAATCGACGATCTCCGGATACTGGCGCTGCAGCAACGGCACGAACACTTCGTTCAGGGCCACGCCCAGCACCGCCGGCTCGTCGGGCGGCTTGCCGGTGTACGTGGTGTGGTAGATCGCCTCGCGGCGCAGCGTGATGCGATCGAGCGTGAGCACGGGGAAGACCGCCTGCTCGTTGTAGTACCCCGTGTGATCGCCGAAAGGGCCTTCGAGGGCCGTGTCGCCGGGATGGATGTGCCCTTCGAGCACGATCTCGGCGCGCGCCGGCACCTGCAAGCCCCCCACGGCCTCGGTGAGCTCGGTCTTCGCCCCGCGCAGCAAGCCGGCGAACTGGTATTCGGAAAGGGTGTCGGGCACCGGCGTGACCGCGGCAAGGAGTGTGGCCGGGTCGCAGCCGATCACCACCGCCACGGGAAAGGGCTCGTCGGGATGCAGCCGGGCGTGTTCGGCGTAATCGATCGCCCCGCCGCGATGCGCGAGCCAGCGCATGATCACCCGGTTTCGCCCGATCACCTGCTGGCGGTAGATTCCCAGATTCTGGCGTTTCTTGTGCGGCCCGCGGGTGACCACCAGCCCCCAGGTGATGAGCGGACCCGCGTCCTGCGGCCAACAGTGCTGGATCGGCAACCGAGCGAGATCGAGCTCCGCCCCTTCCCACACCACTTCGCGGCACGGCGCGCGCGAAACGACCTTGGGCGCCATGTCGAGCACCCGGCGCAGCACCGGCATCTTCTCCCAGGCGTCGCGCCAGCCGCGCGGCGGCTCAGGTTCTTTCAGATAGGCGAGCAGGCGCCCCACGTCACGCAGCGGTTCGCGCCAGTCGCCGTCCTCGCCCACGTCCTGCCCCATGCCCAGCAAGACGCGGCGCGGCGTACCGAAGAGATTGGCCAGCGCCGGCAACGAATGCGCCCGGCCCTGGGTGTGCGGCCGCTCGACGAGCAGTGCCGGGCCCCGCTGCCGCAGGACGCGCTCGGCAAGCGCCGTGAGCTCCAGGTGCGTATCCACGGGTTCGGACACCCGTTTGAGCTCGCCCAGCGCCTCGAGCCGGGCGCAGAATTCGCGCAGATCGGCAAACGTCATGTCGCTCATGCCCGATCGGCGAGCACCGCGCGCACGGCAGCGTGCACCGACTGCGCCGCGGCGGCGGCGGCATCCTGCCAATCCTCGCCCTCGCTCGCGTAGAGGATGGCGCGCGAGGAATTGAGGATCAGACCGGGAAATTCCGGGCGGCACCAGCCGGCGCGCACCGTGGCCGCCAGGTCTCCGCCCTGCGCACCGATGCCCGGCACGAGCAGCGGCACGCCCGGCGCGAGCCGGCGCACCCGAGCCACCTCCTGCGGCCAGGTCGCGCCCACCACCAACCCTGCCTGCCCGTTCGCGTTCCAAGGGCCGGCAGCCAGGCGCGCCACGCGCTCGAAGAGCCGCTCACCGCCGGCGAGCTCCAGGGCCTGCAGCTCGGCGCTGCCCGGATTCGAAGTCCGGCAGAGCACGAACACCCCCTTGCCCGGCCAGGCGAAGAACGGCTCGAGCGAATCACCGCCCAAGTAGGGATTCACCGTGACCGCGTCGGCCCCGTAGCGCTCGAACGCCTCACGCGCGTAGTGGCGGGCAGTGGAGCCGATGTCGCCGCGTTTGGCATCCAGGATCACCGGAACGTCGGGATGGTGCAGCTTCACGTGGGCGATCAGCCGCTCGAGCACGCCCTCCAATCCCAGAGCGGCGAAATGCGCGATCTGCGGTTTGAAGGCACACACGCAAGGCGCGCACGCCTCGATCACCTCGCGACAGAACACCCAGACCCCTTCTGCAAGCGGCAGACGGCGCACGCTGCGCGGCAAGCGCTCCGGTTCCGGATCCAGCCCCACACACAGCAGGCGCGCCGGATCGCGCCAGCGCTCGCGTAACGATTCGAGGAAAGTCGTTTGCGCCATTTCGTTCTCTCTTTCAGCCGTGCCACAGGTCGAGCACGACGCCGGCAAAGAGCACGAGCCCGAGGTAGTTGTTGTGCAGGAACGCCTTGAAACAACGCGCCGGTTCGCGCGTGCCGATGAGCTCCAGATGGTAGGCGGCGATGCCCGCGGCGACCACCAGCGAGACGAGGAAAGGCGCCCCGGCCCCGGCGAGGATGCCGGCGCGCGCCCACAGCGCAAACGCCGCGAGGTAACACAGGAACACCGCCAACACGTCCCAGCGCCCGAAGGTGATGGCCGACGAATGGACCGGCAGTTTCAGGTCGTCGGGCCGGTCGGCCATGGCGTATTCGGTGTCGTAGGCGATCGTCCAGAAGAAGTTGGCGGCAAAGAGCGTCCAGCACACCGCGTCGGTCTGGCCGCGAATCGCCACCCAGGCCATGGGGATGCCGAACGAAAACGCCACCCCCAGATAAGCCTGAGGTACCGGCAAGAATCGTTTGGTGAAGGGATAGGTGGCGGCGATGGCGAGCGCCGGCACCGACCAGGCCACCACCTTCCAGCCCAGAGGCAGCACCAGGAGAAAGGCGATCCCCGCGAGCACTGCGGCGACCTTGAGCGCCTCATCGGGTGAAATCAACCCCGCGGCGAGGGGTCGGTCGCGCGTACGGGCCACGTGCGGATCGATGTCGCGGTCGGCCCAGTCGTTGATGGCGCAACCGGCCGAACGCATGAGGAAAGTACCCGCCACGAAGACGAAGAAGACCCCCGGCGGCGGAAATCCACCCGCGGCCCACCACAGGGCGATCAGGGTCGGCCACAGCAGCAGCAGCGTACCGATGGGTCGATCCCCGCGGATCAATTGCCAATAGAGCGGCAGGCGCGCTCTCCAGTCGAAATTCGGCTCCATCGCTCGTCACGTCGGTGTAATGAGAAGGTCGATCGGCGGCAGAAAAACCTCGCTCACCAGCAGCGGCACGCCCGCCCGCCAAAAGAGCGAGCGTCGCGCCCACAAACCCGGCGGTACTTCCCGCCACAGCGCCGATGCGCGATGATACCGCGGATCGCGCGCATCGAGCCGAACCGCCTGCAGCGTGCCGCGGCGTACCGTGGGATCGGCGAAGAGCACCGCGCCCAGAGGACGGTTGCCGATGCGCTGCAACAGACGCCACGGGTATCGCACTCCCTGCCACGCCGTCAGCGAGCGTGCGAACACCACCGGCACGCCGTCGGCAAGAAGCGCCACTTCGCGCACGCGCACCCTCTCCCACCTCGGTACCTTCAGGGCGATCGCCTCGTCCGGATAGGGGCGGCCCCATCCTTCCCAAAGGCGGCGCACGGCGAACTCCCGACAGTGCGCCCGGATGCGGGCGGTGAGCGAGCCCCGCTCGGCAAGCCAAGGCTGCAGACGGCGCGGCACCCCGACAGGCAAACCGGATCGCCAGCGCGGCACGAAGAAGAGCGCCCCCTCAGGCATGGAGCCAAGCCCCGCCACCCGGCACCCAGCGCCGGATGAGCGTCTCGGCAAGCGCCGGATCGCGTTCCAGCACTTCGTCGGCGAGCCGCTGCGCGAGCGGCACGAGATCCTCGTCCGCCACCAGATCGGCCACACGCAGGCTGGGCACGCCGCTCTGGCGCAGCCCGACGAACTCGCCGGGGCCGCGCAACCGCAGGTCCTCGCGCGCGAGCGCAAAACCGTCGTCGTTGGCACGGATCGCGGCGAGCCGCTGGCGCGCCGTGGCCGAGAGCGGCTCACCGTAGCACAACACGCAAAAAGACGCCTCGCTGCCGCGCCCAACCCGGCCGCGCAATTGATGCAGCTGCGCCAGACCGAAACGCTCGGCATGATCGATCACCATGAGGCTCGCGTTGGCCACGTCCACGCCCACCTCGATCACGGTGGTCGCCACCAGCACGTCGAGGGCGCCGGCCACGAACCGCTCCATGACCTGCTGTTTCTCTTCGTTTTTGAGTCGACCGTGCAGCAGACCGACCCGCAGCTCCGGCATCGCCGCCACGAGCTCCCGCCAGGTCTCGGTGGCCGCCTGCAGATCCAGCACTTCCGACTCCTCGATCAAAGGGCAGACCCAGTAGGCCTGTCGCCCTCGCGCACACCAGCGGCGTACCCGCTCGATGAGCTCCTCCCGGCGGCGCTGCGACAGCAGCAAAGTCCGTACCGGCTGGCGCCCCGGAGGGCGCTCGTCGAGCAGCGACAACTCCAGGTCGGCGTAGATCGCCAGCGCGAGCGTGCGCGGAATGGGCGTGGCGGACATCATCAGCAGATGCGGCGAAAATCCCTCGCCCGCCTTCGCGCGCAAGGCAAAGCGCTGACGCACGCCGAAACGGTGCTGCTCATCGACCACCGCGAGCGCCAGGCGCGGCAAAGCGACCGCCTCTTCGATGAGCGCGTGCGTGCCGACCACGAGGAGCGGTTCCCCTTCGGCGAGCCGGGCACGCAGCGCCTGCGCGCTGCGCGCCGGCGTGGCGGCGGTGAGCAGCGCCACCTCGATCCCGGCCTGGGCGAGCCACTCGCCGAGCTTGCGCGCGTGCTGGACGGCGAGGATCTCGGTGGGCACCATCAACGCCCCCTGATGCCCCCCATCCAGCGCCCGCGCCAGCGCCAAAGCGGCCACCACCGTCTTGCCGCTGCCCACGTCGCCCAGGAGCAGACGGTGCATCGGATGAGGTTTTCCCAGATCGGCGTCGATTTCGGCGAGCACCCGCCGCTGTGCCGCGGTGAGGGTGAAAGGCAGCGCCTCGCGCAGCGCCCGCCGCACCGGCCCTTCCGCTTCGGGCAAAGCGGGCGCCGTGGCCGATCGTCGCACCGTGCGCGCCCGACGCATCGATGCCTGCTGCGCCACCAATTCCTCCAGTTTCAGGCGGCGACGCGCTGCGTCCAGCCGACGTTCATCGGCACCGGCGGGCGGTGCATGCAAGCATTCCAGCGCCTCGCGCAGCGGCGGCAGCTGCTCGCGCGCGCGCAGCGCCTCGTCGAGCCACTCGGCGGGCGAAACCACCTCCAGCGCCCGGCGCACCAGACGGCGCAAGAGCCCCTGCGACAACCCCTCCACGCTCGGATAGACAGGGGTGAGGCGATCGGGCAGCGGCGCCTCGAGCGGCACCAGCCGCGGGTGGAACATCTCGCGCTCGCCGAAGAAACCGACCCGGATTTCGCCGAACCAGCGCATGTGCCGTCCCGGCTCGAGCCGCTTGACGGTACCGGGATAGACGTGCAGCCAGCGCCCCGTGAGCAGCCCCGTACCGTCGTCCAGATGCGCGACGAGCTGCGGCCGCGGCCCCTCCTTGCGCTCCACGCGCACGATGCGGCCTTCCACGAGTACGGACGAACCGGCCTGCGCCTGCGCCACGGGCGTGATGCGCGTCTCGTCCTCGTAGCGCAGCGGCAAGAGAAAAAGGAGATCCTCGGGGCGCATCACCCCGAGTTTCACCAGACGCGAAGCCACCGCCGGGCCGACGCCCGGCCAGGACTCCAGCGGATGGCGGAAAGGCGCTTGCGCGGGCAAGGCCGGATCACACCCCCAGCCAGACGACGGCCTCGGCCTCCACCATCGCCCCGCGCGGCAGGCCCTTCACCTCCACCGCAGAGCGCGCCGGATAGGGCGCACCGAAGTAGCGTGCCATCACCTCGTTGACGGTGGCAAAGTAGGAAAGATCAGTGAGAAAGACCGTGAGTTTCACCACCTGATCGAGGCTCGCCCCGGCCGCCTCCACCACTGCCTTGAGATTGGAAAACATCCGTTCGCACTGGGCGGAGAATTCCGGCGGCAGCGTCATCGTGGCCGGATCGAGCCCCAGCTGGCCGGAGAGATAGAGCGTATCGCCGGCGAACACTGCCTGGGAATAGGTGCCGATCGCTGCCGGAGCCTTGTCGGTATTGACGTGACGTCGCATGGCCTCAACCTCCTTATGCCCGCACGACCATTTCACAGGTAAACCGCTCGAGCACCTTTTGCAATCCGCGACGCGCAGCGGTGTTGATGAGCAGCGGCCCCATGAAGTTCGCTCGCAATCCCTTATCCTGCGGCGTATTCGCCTCGGCGCCATCGGCACGGCGCACGATCACGGCCAAGGCCACGTCCTCGGGTTTTCCGATTTGCAGTTGCGCCACTTCGCCGTCGGAGAGCGTGATCTCGTAGCGCACTCCCAAGGCATCGGGGCTCACCACGGAAAAAGCCACGTTCGGATCGTCCAGACTCTGCAGAATGAAGACCTTGGGACGATCCTCGCCCGCGCCCCCTTCTTCATCGTGAGCCAGCATGAAACGCTTGCACGCCTCGAACCCTGGCAGGCCATTGGGGAATTCGATCACCTTGTCTTCGGCCACATTCACTTCTCCCAACACGGGACTTTGCACTTTCATCACCCATCTCCTCGTCTCAAAACCTACGAAACCGCTCATTTCACCTGGGTCACCGCGCCGACCTCGATCTCATGGCGCTTGAGTTGCTTGGCCGCCTCCAGCGCTTCCTGGCGCGAAGCATACGGCCCTACCAACACCCGCGCTTGTAGATGAGAGGGAAAGCCTTGTTCTTGCACCCGCCCTGCGAGTGCCATGGCATTATCCATCCGTCCGAACACACCGATGGGGACATAGTAGCCTTTGTCGAGCGGTTTCGAACGGTCGATAAAGGGAGGTTCTTCCGCCTTTTCCCCGGCCGGGTGCGTTGTCATCGCTTTGGGGGGAGCATTCTGGCCGCTCGTTTCAGCCTTCGCAGTCGGCGCAACCGGTTCGGGCGGCGGAGCATCTTGGGCGACGATCGGATCTTCCGATGCAACCGTCGGCGGATGATTCTCGATCGAGGAGCGATGCGTTGCAGCATCCTCCCGCGACGCAGCCCCTTGCCATCGGTCGTTTGGTGCAGGATCATTATCTTCTTGCCCGCCCGGTTGGCTCTGAGCCTGCATCTGGGCAGGGGCTTCCTGGGTGCCGGCCGCCGGTCTCGGGGGATCCCTCGTCTCATACCATAGACCGTACGCAGCAGCAGTTGCGATCAGCAGGGCCAGCAGCACCCGCTTCCAGGGAAAGACTCGAGAATCTTCCTCGGCTTTACTCATGGCTCACTTCTCCCTTCGCCGCGCGCCATCGCCACGAGCAGCTCCGCCTCGCCGAGCGTGATGCCGCAGCGCGCGGCAATCGCCGGCGCATCCAACCCCCGGCGGGCGAGTACCATCGGTTCGACGTATTCTGGAGAAGCGGCAAGCGGTTCGACCGGGCCGGTAGCGGAGGTGGAGGCCGCAGCGGATGCCTCCAGGCGATTCAGCCGTTCGAGAATTTCCTGCTCACGGCGGGCATGCTCTTCGAGATCGCGCTGCAACGCCTCGCAGCGCC
Source organism: Tepidiphilus sp. J10 (assembly GCF_006980785.1). Classification (NCBI taxonomy): domain Bacteria; kingdom Pseudomonadati; phylum Pseudomonadota; class Hydrogenophilia; order Hydrogenophilales; family Hydrogenophilaceae; genus Tepidiphilus; species Tepidiphilus sp. J10. The sequence goes on along the minus strand of NZ_SBHP01000003.1, from coordinate 48,480 downwards.
GCTCGAGCGTTTTCACCGCCAGATCGAGTGCAAAGAGGGCCGGAGTTGCACCCGGCACATCGGAGGCGGCAGCGTTGATCGTGCCCTTGGGCTGATTTCGCCGACGAGCACGCCACCAGCGCACGACCTCGAACATCACCCAAGCGATGCTCGCCACCAGGATCCCGCCGATCACCCACTGCACGCTCAGCGCTCCGTCGTTCTTCTAGCGGCAATGATAAAGCCGGACGGCATTCTCACCAAGACATCGGGCACTTCGGGGTACGGTACCTATGAGCGGAAGCCCTTCAGACTTCGCAGGAAGTCGCCATTCCCGCACGTTGGGTCGTGCGAACGCGCCCTCAGCAACCGCGAAAACGTGGTTTACGCTTGGCCAGGAACGCCTCGACGCCCTCGACGAAATCCTCGGTGGCGCTGCAATCGCCGAATGCCTCGGCTTCGGCAAGGAGCTGCGCCTCCAGGCTCTGTTCGAGCGAATCGGCGAGCAGCGAGCGGATGCGCCCATAGGCGTAGCCCGGCCCGGCGGCCAGGCGCGCGACCAGCGCCTCGACTTCGGCGTCGAGCGCTTCGGGCGCGACCACCCGATTGACGATCCCCAGCTCCAGGGCACGCTGCGCGTCGAAACGCTCCGAGAGAAGGAAAAGCTCCGCCGCACGTCGGCTGCCCACCACCCGGGGCAAGAAGTAAGACAACCCGCCGTCGGCAGGCAACCCCAGCATGGCATAGGCCGTGGTAAACACCGCGTCGCTCGAGGCGATCGCCAGATCGCAGGCGAGCATCAAGGACATGCCGAACCCGGCACAGGCACCACGCACCTTGGCCACCACCGGACAGGGCACACGGCTCAAACGCTCCACCACGGGATTCACCCGCTTCTCGATCGCGGCGCGAAACGCTTCACGCCGCTCCCCGGGCGTACGATCGAGCAGGCGGGAAAAATCGCGAATGTCCCCACCGGCCATGAAATGCCCACCCTGCCCGCTCACCACCAGGACGCGCAGATCAGTACGCTGCACCAAAGCGGCGCTCGCCTCGTCGAGCGCTTCCATCATGTCGAACGACAAGGCGTTGAGCGACTCCGGACGGTTGAGCTCCAACCGTCCGATTCCGTCGACCACCTCCCACAGCACCGTCTGTGCCATGCTTCCTCCCGTCTACACCCGCTCGAAGATCCCGGCTGCCCCCATACCCGTGCCGATGCACATCGTCACCATGCCATAGCGCACCTTCGGGTCGCGTTGCATCGCCGCCATCAGGGTGGCGGTACGGATCGCTCCGGTTGCCCCCAGAGGATGGCCCAAAGCGATCGCCCCGCCCAGCGGATTCACCTTGGCCGGATCCAGCCCCAGCGTGCGCATCACCGCCAACGATTGCGCCGCGAACGCCTCGTTGAGCTCGATCCAGTCGAGATCATCCTGTTTCAGGCCGGCACGCTGCAAGGCTCGGGGGATGGCTTCCACCGGACCGATTCCCATCACCTCCGGCGGCACGCCGACCACCGCGTACGATACCACGCGGGCAATGGGCCGCACTCCATAGCGTTCGAGCGCCGCTTCGGACATCAGCAACACTGCCCCCGCCCCGTCGGACATCTGCGAGCTGTTGCCGGCGGTCACGCTGCCGCGCGCAGCGAATACCGGTTTGAGGGAGGCGAGCCGCTCCGGTGAGGTATCGCGCCGCGGCCCCTCGTCGATCTCGGCCATCGACTCGCGCACCGCCACCGTTCCCTCGGCGCCGGGCAGGTGCGTTCGTACCATCAGGGGAGCGATCTCGTCGCGGAAGTACCCTGCGTCGATTGCCGCCACTGCCTTGCGGTGTGATTCCAGGGCGAAGGCATCCTGATCCTCACGCGACACGCCATATTTGCGTGCCACCACCTCTGCGGTCAACCCCATCCCGTAAGCGATGGCCCGGTTCTCGTCCGATTCCACCACCTTCGGGTTGAGGCTCACCTTGTTGCCCATGATCTGCGGCATCACGCTCATCGACTCGGTGCCCGCGGCGACCATCACGTCGGCCTCACCCAAGCGGATGCGCGCCGCCGCGTCGGCCACCGCCTGCAGGCCGGAAGCGCAGAAGCGGTTGATCGTCACGCCCGGCACTTGCACCGGAAAACCAGCCAGCAAGAGGCCGATGCGGGCCACGTTCATCCCCTGCTCGGCCTCGGGCATGGCGCAGCCCGTGATCACGTCGCCGATCTCCGCCAGATCGAGCGACGGCACCTTTTCCGTCACCGCTCGCAGCACGTGCGCCAGCATGTCGTCCGGTCGTACATGGCGTAGCATCCCGCCCTTGCGACCCACCGGCGTGCGTACCGCTGCCACCACATAGGCATCCTGCCCTCGTTTGCTCATCGTTGCTCCTTTCCTCAGTTGCGCAGCGGTTTGCCCGTTGCGAGCGTATGTGCGATGCGTTCCAACGTCTGGGGCGTGCGCAGCAGCGCCATGAATTCGCGCCGCTCCACCGCCAGCAGCCATTCCACCGGCACCCGGGCTCCGCTCTCCACTTCTCCTCCGCACAAAGCGGTAGCCACTCCCTTGCCGACGCGGTAATCATGCTCGGAGATGAATCCCCCTTCGCGCATATTGACCAGCATCATCTCGCAGGTGGCAATGCCGTTTCGCCCCGCCACCACGACCTCACGCTCGGGCAGCGGCGGACGGTAGCCCGCCTCGGCCAGAGAGCGGGCACGTCGGATCGCCGCGTAGAGCAACTCCTTCGGATGCATCAGCACGTCGTCACCGGCTCGCCCATAGCCGATCGCCTGCGCTTCGAGCGCACTGCGCGAGACCTTGGCCTTGGCCACCTGCTCGAACATCGGCTGGATGAACGCGAAAACATCGCCTCCAGCGGCACGCCGGGCCATGCGATGCGCCTGTATCGCCAGTTCCTTGCATCCGCCCCCTGCCGGAATGAGCCCCACGCCCACCTCCACCAGGCCGACGTAGGATTCGAGCGCGAACACCCGATGCGCCGCATGCAGAGCGAACTCGCAGCCCCCGCCCAAGGCCATGCCCTCGATCGCCGCCACCACGGGAATCTCGGCGTGCTTGAGCCGCATGGATGCCTGCTGGAATCGTTCGACCATGGTCTCCAGTTGATCGAACCGGCCAGCCTGTGCCGCCTCGAGCACCTGCTTCAGGTCGGCGCCCAGCGCAAACGGAGCCTCGTGCCACAGCACCAGCGCATCGAGCTCACGCTCGGCCCGCGCCACTGCCTCCAGGATGCCCTCGATCACCGCTGCGCCCAGCGTGTGATGGCGGGTGCGCACCGAGACGATCCCCACGCCCTGGTCCTGATCGGGGCGACGCCACAGGCGCACCCCCTCGTTCTCCCACAAGGTCTCGCCCGGATCGTCGAATCTTTCCCCCAAGACCCTGTCGGGATAGAGCTGACGCCGATATACCGCGAGCGAAGAGCGTCCCACCCACGTGCTGCGCGCCGCGCTCCACGAACCCTTGGCCGAGTGCGTGCCTTCGAGCCCCTCCACCCAGGCTGGCAGCGGCACGTTGGCGAGCGTGAGGCCGGCGGCACGATCTTCCTCGATCGACCGGGCGATGTCGCGCCAACCCGCCGCCTGCCAGGTCTCGAAAGGCCCCATGGCCCAGCCGAACCCCCAGCGCATCGCCAGATCGACGTCGCGGGCGCTGTCGGCGATCGTCGCCAGATGGAAAGCGCAGTAGTGGAACACGTCGCGAAACAGCGCCCACAGAAACTGGGCCTGAGGATGCCCGCTCGCGCGTAGCCGGGCAAAGCGCTCGCGCACATCGCGCAGGGCGAGGATCTCCTCCACTTCCGGCGCCACTTCTCCCTGGGCCGGACGGTAAGTCCCGGCGGATAGATCGAGCACCAGGATGTTCCCTTTCTCCTTGCGATAGACCCCGGCGCCGCTCTTCTGCCCCAAGGCACCCTGCCGGATCAAAACCTCAAGCCACGGCGGCACGCGAAAGATCTCATGCCAGGGATCGTCGGGCAGGGTCGTCTGCATCGTCCCGATGACGTGTGCCAGCGTGTCCAACCCCACCACGTCGGCCGTGCGGTACGTCGCGCTTTTGGGACGGCCGATGCGCGGCCCCGTGAGCGCGTCGACTTCGTCGAACCCCAGGCCCAGCCGCTGCGTGTGATGCATCACCGCGAGGATGGAAAACACGCCGACGCGGTTGGCGATGAAGTTGGGCGTATCCTTGGCCCGGATCACCGATTTCCCCAAGCGCGTCGTCAACCAACCCTCCAGCGCATCGAGCCGTGCTGCGTCGCTACCCGCATGCGGCACCAGCTCCACGAGCGGCAAGTAGCGCGGTGGATTGAAGAAATGGATGCCGCAGAAATTGCGGCGCACCGCCTCGGGCAGCGCCTGCGCGAGCGCAGTGATCGACAGGCCCGACGTGTTCGAGGCCAGCGTGACCCCTTCCGCGAGAAAAGGCGCCACGCGTTCATAAAGGGACTGTTTCCAGTCCAGGCGCTCGGCGATCGCCTCGATCACCAGATCGCACTCGCGCAGCGCCTCCAGATCGTCGTCGTAATTGGCCGGTTGAATCCAGCCGAGCCGCTGCGACTCGGCCAGCGGCGCCGGATCGAGGCGCTTCAGCCCCTCGAGCGCCCTGAGCACCGTCGCATTGCGATCCCCCTCGCCCGAGGGTAGATCGAACAACACCACCGGCAGGTCGGCATTGGCGCAATGCGCGGCGATCTGCGCCCCCATCACCCCGGCGCCGAGCACGGCCACCTTGCGGATCCTCATACGTTCCACACGATTCTCCTTGCTTCGAACGAATACCATGATGGCGCCGAAAAAACGGCACCTCGAAAAACCCTCGCGCGTCGCCGTCGTACCAACCCCAAGAGCCTGCGCGTCGGACCGAATGGACGAGCGGTCGCACAGCGAGGTCCAATCGAGGTCCGCTCACGGCGCCCGATCGACATACTCAGGAAGCGCGAGAATACTGCACTCCGGCTAGCCACACGTCGCCTTCGTATTTGCCTCTCACCCAGCCCTTTCCTTCGTCGATCGCGTTCCGATCGATGCGCGTATCGTTGATGAATAGATACGCCAGCCCGAAATCCACCCGGTTGTCACGATCCGGCGACCAACGCGCTCCGAGCGACACCCAGATCCGGTCATTGTCCGGAAGCGCCGTGAGGCGGCGCTCGGCATCCCGCACGGGCGACTCATCATAGGCCACGCCGAATTTCAGCAGCCACCGCTCATCATAACGATAGCGTGCCCCCAGGGCCACGCGCCACGTATCCTGAAAGCGGGTAGCCAAAGTATCGGCCACTGAACCAGACTGTACTCCGCTCGAACGATAAATTGGCAGCACGTTCAAGCTGCTCCATCCGGTCCACGACACGTCGGCGAGGAGCTCCCAACGCTCCCCGACCCCCTGAGCCACGCTGGCGATGAAAGTATCCGGCAAGTCTACCGATACCTTGGCGTCGACTCCGGCCAGGCCAACGCTGTTCAGCTTTGGAGCTGCCGGACCAGAGGCTGTGATGTCTCCCTCCAAATCGTGCTTGACCTTGGAACGGTACGAAAACCCCAGCTTCGTCTTGTCGGTGGGCGTGAAGAGCACACCGGCATTCCACCCCCAGGAGACGTCGTCCGCTTCGAGGCGCAGTTTCGTCCGTTGCAAAGAAGGTAACCCCGGCGCCACGCCGGCATAGCGGTCGTAGGTCGCCTCGAAACGCTGCACGCTCACCCCAAATCCCAATGACAACATATCATTCACTTTGAACGCGATCGAGGGATTGATGTTGATCGTCTTGATGTCGAACTTGGTCGAATGAAATCGCCCGATCCAGTCGTCGCTGTATTCGGTCATGAGGCCGAAGGGTACGCCCACGCCGATTCCTGCCCACAAACGATCGTTGATCCTGTGCGAATAATACCCGTTGGGAATCGCTGCCCAATCACCGGCATCACCGCCATTGCTACCCGTCATCGGCACACCGGGGACTAGCATGCTACCCTCGTTCTTGAACTTGAAACTGGGTTTCACCAATGACACCCCCACTGAAACCTCACGCGCCCCGAGCCGGGTCATACCGGCAGGGTTATAGAAGATCGTGCCCGCATCTTCGGCCAGCGCCGCCGAGCCGGCATAGGCGTTGCCGATGCCGCTCGCGCTCTGTTCGATGAGCTGAAAACCGCTGGCCAGCGCCGTGGAACTGGCGGCGAACAGCGACGGAACCACCACGGTCAAAAGCTTCGTCTTCATTGCTCGTCTCCTCCTCTTCGTCACGAACCGACGGACATACGCCCGCTCATTCTTTTCTACCTGCCACGTTCCGACGAAGCCCCCTCGGCAAGCCGGACCGTTCAACTCCCCTCTATGGGGCGTTTGTTACCCTGCGCATCGAGCGCCACGTAGGTGAGCCGGGCTTCGGTGACCTTCACCACGAGCGGACGCTCGGGATGGCGCTCGGCAAAGACTTCGACGTCCACCGTGATCGACGTACGCCCCACCGAAACGATCTCCGCATACAGGCTCACCACGTCACCCACGGCGATGGGCTGTTTGAACACGAAACTGTTGACCGCCACCGTGGCCACGCGCCCGCGGCTGCGACGGCGCGCCGGCAAGGAGCCTGCGATGTCGACCATCGCCATCACCCAGCCACCGAACACGTCGCCCGCCGGATTGAGATCCGAAGGCATGGGCATCACCCGCAATTCCGGTTGACGATCTGGCAGCACATCCGACATGGTTTTCTCCTGAGGACACGAATCGAACGACCATGATAGCCGACTCGTTCATCCCTTCCTGGCAAAAAAAGGCGCTCGCCCGAAGGCGAGCGCGACCACCAAGGGAGGGAGGGAACTCTGGAGAACGCATGGGATGCACCAATTGTTTCGTACGTTTGTTTGAATAATAGCACAAAAAATTTTTGGAGCAATGGTTCGCGGAGAAAAATGCCGAGGAAGGGGAGGGAGAAACCAGGGAAGGGTCGTGCACCGCGAAAACCACTCCGAGTAGAATCCGGGCAAAGGGTCTTCGGTCGAGGTATCGAGGCGACAAGCCGCCCTGCAGCCGTCCATTTCGAGCTGCCGGGCATCGGCCCATCCAAGGGAAAGAATGCGTCTGATGATAGAATGCCGGGAGAGGGAGTCGAACCCTCACGGTGTTACCACCGGCGGATTTTGAGTCCGCTGCGTCTACCTGTTCCGCCATCCCGGCGCGGAAGAAAGATTATATGCAAGAACCCGAGCTGCGCAAAGCCCCGTCGCTGACGGTGCACGACTTCGATTTTTCCCTGCCGCCCGAACTGATCGCCCAGGCGCCGCTGCCCGAGCGCAGCGCCAGCCGCCTGCTCGTGCTCGACGACGAAGCGCTGCACGACCGGCTCTTTCGCGATCTGCCCGAATTCCTCGAAAAAGGCGACCTCCTCGTCTTCAACGACAGCCGGGTGATCCACGCGCGCCTCTTCGGACGCAAGGAAAGCGGCGGTGCGGTGGAGGTGCTCGTCGAGCGGCTCGTCGGCACACAGGAGGCGCTCGCCCAGGTGCGCGCGAGCAAGCCGCCGCGCCCCGGCATGCGCCTGCGGCTGGAAGAGTCCTTCGAGGTCGAAGTCGTGGGCCGCGACGGCGAGTTCTACCACCTCCGGCTCGTCGGAGAAGGCGATCTGCCCCGCCTCGTCGAGCGGCACGGCCGGCTGCCGCTGCCGCCCTACATCGCCCGCCCGGCCGAACCGGAGGACGAGGCGCGCTACCAGACGGTCTATGCCCGTACGCCCGGCTCGGTGGCCGCGCCCACCGCCGGCCTGCACTTCGACGAAGCGCTCTTGCACCGGCTCGCCGAGCATGGCGTGGACACCGCCTGGGTAACGCTGCACGTCGGTGCAGGGACGTTTCAGCCGGTACGCGTCGAGCGCCTCGACGAACACCGCATGCACCGCGAGCGCTACTGGATCCCGGAGGAGACGGTGGCGCGCATCGCCCGGGCGCGGGCACTCGGGCGGCGGGTGATCGCCGTGGGGACCACCAGTCTGCGTGCCCTGGAAGGCGCCGCCCAAGACGGAGAACTTCGCCCCGGCAGCGGCGAGACCGGGCTCTTCATCACGCCCGGTTACGAGTTTCGCGTGGTCGATGCGCTGGTGACCAACTTCCACCTGCCCCGTTCGACGCTGCTCATGCTGGTGTCTGCGCTCGCCGGGCTCGAGCGCGTCCGCCGCGCATACGCCCACGCGATCGCAAAACGCTACCGCTTCTTCAGCTATGGCGACGCGATGTTCATCCCGCGCCGCTTCGCGCGTTGAATTCCTGTCATCGAGGAATCCCCATGAGCGACACTCCCGCCTTTACCCTGCTCGCCACCGACGGAGCCGCCCGGCGCGGACGGCTCCAGCTGGCGCACGGCGCGGTGGAGACACCCATCTTCATGCCAGTGGGCACGTATGGCACCGTCAAGGCGATGACCCCGGCGGCGCTCGAAGACGTCGGCGCACAGATCGTGCTCGGCAACACCTTTCACCTGTGGCTGCGCCCGGGGCTCGAGGTGATCCGCCGCCACGGCGGTCTGCACCGATTCATGGGCTGGGCACGGCCGATCCTCACCGATTCGGGTGGGTTTCAGGTTTTTTCTCTCGGAGCGCTGCGCAAGATCAGCGAAGAAGGCGTGCGTTTCGCCTCCCCCATCGACGGGGCCCGCTGTTTCCTCACCCCGGAAGTCTCGATGCAGATCCAGACCGTACTCGATTCCGACGTGGTGATGATCTTCGACGAATGCACGCCCTACCCCGCCACGGCAGACCAGGCGGCCGAATCGATGCGCCTGTCGCTGCGCTGGGCCAAACGCTCGCGGGCCGAATTCGACCGGCTGGGGAATCGCAACGCGCTCTTCGGCATCGTGCAAGGCGGCATGTACGAGGCGCTACGCGACGAGTCGCTCGCCGGGCTCATGGAGATCGGCTTCGACGGCTACGCCATCGGCGGGCTGTCGGTGGGCGAACCCAAGGACGAAATGCGGCGCGTGCTGGAATACGTCGCGCCCAAGCTGCCGCAGACGCGACCGCGTTACTTGATGGGCGTGGGCACGCCGGAAGACCTCATCCACGGCGTGGGCGCGGGCGTGGATATGTTCGACTGCGTCATGCCCACGAGAAATGCACGCAACGGACTACTCTTCACCCGCTACGGCGACGTGAAGATCCGCAACGCGCGCTATCGCGAGGACACCGCCCCGCTCGACGAGACCTGCAGCTGCACCACCTGCCGCCATTTCACCCGCGCCTACCTGCACCACCTCTACCGTACGGGCGAAATTCTGGCGAGCATCCTCAATACCACGCACAACCTGCACTTCTACCTGACGCTCATGGCGGAGCTGCGCGCGGCGATCGAGCAAGGAAACTTCACCGAAACGGCGGCGCGGATCCTTGCCGAACGTCAGCGCGGCGTGTAGGGAGACGCGATTCAGGCGAAAATATTGACCGAATTGCCCAAGTGCGGCGGATTCGAAGCCGATATCGGCGCTTGTTGAATTTGCGGCAGCGCCGAGAGCAGCGCCTGCGCCGTGCTCTCCTGCACGTCGAGTGCTTTTCTCAGCACGGCGGTGCCGACCTGATCCTGCAGCTGCGCTTGCTGCATGGCGGTCATCATGCTGGCGACACTGACGGCATCCATGACGCACCCCCTTCTTTGATCCGGCTCATAGGGACATTGTAGATCATCGAAGCATTGCCGTGTTCCCCTGTCGGAACGACCAGCCCGCAGAGGTCGTATCATTTCCCTCGTCTTCGCCCGATGTTTCAGCGCAGCACCGCCACCGCTTTGATCTGCGCCCATACGGTTTGCCCGGGATGCAGATCGAGCCGGGCCGCGGAACGACGCGTGATCCGCGCGAGCAGAGCGGATTCTCCCACCGTGAGCCGCACCAAGGCGTCGGCCGGGTGTTCATCCTCGCCGATTGCTTCGACCCTGGCCGGCAACACGTTGAGCACGCTGGCATCCTGATGCGGCGAGCGCGCAAGGCTCACGTCGCGCGCGAGCACCCGCAAGCGCAAAGGGGCACCCAGGGGTAGATTTTCACGGCGCACCCACAGCCTTCCCCCGGGAAAGGAAACGCACATCAAGGCCCACGTTTCGTCATGCTCGGCAAGCTTCCCCTGCAAGACCACACCGGCCTCCTCGCCCAGGCGAATCGGCGTATCCAGGCGCACGAGCACCTCGGACAAGGGGCCGCTGGCCAGTACCTTGCCCTCGCGCAAAACCACTAAGTGATCGGCCAGGCGCGCGACCTCGTCGGGCGCGTGGCTGACGTAGACGATGGGAATGTCGAGCTCGTGCGGCAGACGTTCTAGGTAGGGGATGATCTCCCCTTTACGCCCGACGTCCAGGGCCGAGAGCGGCTCGTCCATCAGCAAGAGGCGCGGCGAGACGGCCAAGGCTCGGGCGATGGCCACCCGTTGGCGCTCACCGCCGGACAAAGTCTGGGGACGACGCTCGAGCAGTGGGGCGATCCCCAGCAACTCGATCGCCTGCTCCAAGGCGATGCGCCGCTGCGCCGGCGGGACACGCCGCAGACCATATTCGACATTGCCGCGCACCGACAGATGGGCGAAAAGGCTCGCCTCTTGGAAGACCACGCCGATCGCCCGGCGATGCGTCGGCACGAAAACTTTCTTGGCATCGTCTTGCCAGATTTCGTCGGCAAAGCGCACGAACCCTCGCGGGCGCATCAAACCGGCCAAGGCCCGCAGGCAGCTCGTCTTGCCCGAACCCGAGGGGCCAAAGAGGGCGCTCACACCCCGTCCGGGCAAGGACAAAGACACCCTGAGCGAAAAATCGGCGAAGTCGGCATGCAACTCGGCCTCGATACCGGCGTGCATCATCGCTTTCTCTTCCCGAAGAAGTTGAGCAGCAGCAAGACGGCAAAAGAGAAGAGGACGAGGACGAAGGCGAGCCAATGCGCCTCGCCATATTCCATCGCTTCGACGAACTCATAGAGCTGAACCGAAGCGACGGTCGTTCTGCCCGGGATATTGCCCCCGATCATCAGGACGACGCCGAATTCCCCCATCGTATGGGCGAAACTGAGCACGCCGGCAGTGAGAAAACCCGGACGGGCGAGCGGCACGGCCACGGTGAAAAAGCGATCCCACGGCCCGGCGCGCAAGGTGGCGGCTACCTCCAAGGGGCGATCGCCCAACGCTTCGAAGGCATTCTGCAGAGGTTGAACGAGAAAGGGCAAGGAAAAGATCACCGAACCCACCACGAGGCCGGAAAAGGAAAACGGCAGCAGCCCCCAACCGAGTTGCTGGGTGAGCCAACCCACCGGTCCATGGGGTCCCATGAGGAGCAGGAGATAGAAACCGATCACGGTGGGTGGCAGGACGAGCGGCAAGGCCACGACCGCGGCAATGACCTCCTTGAAGCGGGAGCGCGTGCGTGCGAGCCACCACGCGAGCGGCGTTCCTATCAAGAACAACACCAACGTCGTCACCGCGGCCAGACGCAGCGACAGGGCCAAGGCCGCCCAAGCGCCTGCGCTCATCGCACGAGCTCACTCGAAGGAATAGCCGTAGCGCCGGATGATCGCCCGCGCCGGTTCGCGCTGCAGATAGGCAAGCAGTTCAAGCGCTGCCGGCTCGTCTTTGCCCCGCACAAGCAAGACGGCGTCTTGCCGGATCGGATCATAATCTTCTTGCGGCACCAACCACGCCGATCCCTTCACTTTTCCGTCTTCATGGACTTGCGACAACGCGACGAACCCGAGCTCGGCCGCCCCGCTCACGACGAGTTGGTACGTCTGGGTGATCGATTGGCCCCTGACGATCTTTGGTTCGAGGCGCGCGGCAAGTCCTCGTTTCTGCAGGACTTGCATCGCCGCTTTGCCATAAGGAGCGAGCTTGGGATTGGCCACGGCCAAATGCGCGAATTTGCCCGTCTCCAGGATCTTGCCTTGGGCATCCACCAGAGGGCCGGGGCTCCACAGCACCAGTTTCCCCACCGCATAGGTGAAACGCGTACCCGGCACGGCATGGCCGTCGCGTTCGAGCGCGGCCGGTGTTTCGTCGTCCGCGGCCAGAAAGACCTGGAATGGAGCACCATGGACGATCTGGGTGTAGAAACCGCCGGTCGAACCGAAACTCAGGCTCACCTGATGCCCCGTCTCGCGCTCGAAAGAGGCGGCGATCTCTTTCATCGGGGCGCTGAAGTTGGCCGCCACGGCCACGATCACTTCGGCGGCCCAAGTCGGCGAGGCCATAGCCCACAGGCCGAGGAGCAGGCAGACCGCCTGCAGATGGGATCGACCCCGAGACGAAACCCGTTGCTCAGAACTTGGCTCCATTCCCTCGCTCCTCCTTGATAAGGCTTCAAGTGTAGCGCGAAGGGGCAAAAAAAGAGCCCCGCTCGCGCGGGGCTCCCGGATCTCGATCCCTGCTCCCGGAAAGGAGCAGCGCGAGAAATCACATGTCCATACCGCCCATGCCCGCCATGGGGTTGGCGGCGGGTTTGTCTTCCGGCAGCTCGCCTACCATGGCTTCGGTGGTGAGCATCAGGCTGGCGACGGAAGCGGCGTTTTGCAGCGCGGTGCGCGTGACCTTGGTCGGGTCGAGCACGCCCATCTCGATCATGTCGCCGTATTCGCCCGTGGCGGCGTTGTAGCCGAAATTGCCCTTGCCTTCGAGCACCTTGGCCAGGACCACGCTGGCTTCTTCACCGGCGTTGGCCACGATTTCACGCAGCGGCTGCTCGACGGCACGCATCACGATCTTGATGCCGGCATCCTGATCGTGGTTGGCGCCCTTGAGCCCCTTGGCGAGCACGGCCTCGCGGGCACGCAGCAGAGCCACGCCACCGCCAGGGACGATGCCTTCCTCGACCGCGGCGCGGGTAGCGTGCAGCGCATCCTCGACGCGGGCCTTCTTCTCTTTCATCTCGACTTCGGTGGCCGCACCGACCTTGATCACCGCCACGCCGCCGGCGAGTTTCGCCACGCGCTCTTGCAGTTTCTCGCGGTCGTAGTCGCTCGTGGCCTCTTCGATCTGGACGCGAATCTCCTTGATGCGCGCCTGGATCTTGGCCGGATCGCCCGCCCCGTCGATGATGGTGGTATACTCTTTGCCCACCTCGACGCGCTTGGCTTGACCGAGGTCGTTGAGCGTGGCTTTCTCGAGCTGCAGGCCGAGTTCTTCGGAAATGACCGTACCGCCGGTAAGGATGGCGATGTCTTGCAGCATGGCCTTGCGCCGATCGCCGAAGCCCGGGGCCTTGACGGCGCAGGTCTTCAGGATGCCGCGCAGGTTGTTGACCACGAGCGTGGCGAGCGCCTCGCCTTCCACGTCTTCGGCGATGATGAGCAGCGGCCGGCCGGCCTTGGCGACCTGCTCGAGCACCGGAAGCAGCTCACGAATGGAGCTGATCTTCTTGTCGTGCAACAGGATGTAGGGGTTGTCGAGAACGGCGATCTGCTTCTCGGCGTTGTTGATGAAGTACGGCGAGAGGTAGCCGCGGTCGAACTGCATCCCTTCGACCACTTCGAGTTCGTTTTCGAGCGACTTGCCGTCTTCGACCGTGATCACGCCTTCCTTGCCGACTTTCTCCATCGCTTGAGCGATGATGTCGCCGATCGACTGGTCGGAGTTGGCGGAAATGGCACCGACCTGGGCGATCTCCTTGCTGGTGGTGCAGGGCTTGGAGATCTTCTTGAGCTCGTCGACGATCGCAACGACGGCCTTGTCGATGCCGCGCTTGAGATCCATCGGGTTCATGCCGGCGGCGACGTACTTCATGCCCTCGCGCACGATGGCCTGGGCGAGCACGGTCGCGGTGGTGGTACCGTCACCGGCCACGTCCGAGGTCTTGGAAGCGACTTCCTTGACCATCTGCGCGCCCATGTTCTCGAACTTGTCCTTGAGTTCGATTTCCTTGGCGACCGACACGCCATCCTTGGTCACGGTCGGAGCGCCGAAGCTGCGCTCGAGCACGACGTTGCGACCTTTGGGGCCGAGCGTCACTTTGACCGCATTGGCGAGAATGTTGAGACCCGCCACCATCCGCTCGCGGGCTACGTCACCGAATTTGACTTCCTTGGCAGCCATGGATCATGCCTCCTGAAAAGTTTCCGAAAAGGGTTGGAGTCGCAGCGCGATCAGTCTTCGATCACGCCGAGGATGTCTTCTTCGCGCAGCACGAGCAGCTCTTCGCCCTCGACTTTCACGGTTTGACCGGCATACTTGCCGAAGAGTACCTTGTCGCCCGGTTTCACCGACATGGGGCGCACGCTGCCGTCTTCGAGGATCTTCCCGTTGCCCACGGCGATCACTTCGCCCTGATCGGGTTTCTCGCCCGCAGTGTCCGGAATCACGATGCCGCTGGCGGTCTTGCGCTCGGACTCCAGACGCTTGACGATTACGCGATCATGCAAAGGACGGATTTTCATGGTGTCGACTCCTCTGGTTCGGATACAGGGTTTGAACACACCCAACGGCGGCCCGTTGTTAGCACTCACCGTTGTCGAGTGCTAATAATAGGGGCCTTCGACCGAAATTTCAAGAGGGGCGACGCGCTTCGCGCCATTTCTTCGAAGCCGCGAGGCCTCGGGCAAGGGAATCAGGAAGCGTCGGATTCTTCGTGATAGGCCCGTACCCGCTCGACTTCTTCCATCGAACCCAAGATGACCGGCACACGTTGATGCAGCCGATGCGGAGCGATTTCGAGGATGCGCCGCCGCCCGTCGATGGCCCCCCCACCCGCCTGCTCGACGAGAAAGGCCATGGGATTGGCCTCATAGAGAAGGCGCAGCTTGCCGCCTTGGGCGCGGTTCTTCGCATCCAAGGGATAGAGGAAAATCCCGCCACGGGACAAAGTACGGTGCACGTCGGATACCATGGAAGCCACCCAGCGCATGTTGAAGTCGCGCCCCCGAGGTCCGTCCTTGCCGGCGATGAGCTCCTCGATATAACGACGCACCGGCGGTTCCCAGAAACGCATGTTGGAGGCATTGATGGCGAATTCGCTCGTCTGGTAAGGAATCGTCATGAACGGATGGGTATAGACGAAGTAGCCGAATTCCCGATCGAGCGTGAATCCATGCACGCCATTGCCGGTGGTGATGACGAGCTGGGTGGCCGGACCATAGATGGCATAGCCGGCGGCAGCCTGGGCGGTGCCCGGCTGCAGGAAGGAAGCCTCGGTCGGAATCGCCTCCCGATCGGGATTGCGTAGCACCGAGAAGATGGTGCCCACGGAGATATTGACGTCGATGTTGGAGGACCCATCGAGCGGATCGAACAAAAGCAGGTAGCCGCCGCGCGGATACTCGAAGGGGATTTGGCAGATTTCCTCGACTTCTTCGGACGCCATGGCAGCGAGGTGCCCGCCCCATTCGTTGGCCTGCAGCAGCAGTTCGTTGGCGATGACGTCGAGTTTCTTCTGGACTTCACCCTGGACGTTCTCCACACCGGTCTCGCCATGCACGTCCCACAGCTTCCCTTTGGAGATGGTCACGGCGATGGCCTTCACGGCACGGGCGACGACCTCCACGAGGAGCCGCAGGTCGGCATCGAGCCGTCCGGCGCGTTGTTCTTCGATGAGGAATTGCGAGAGGCTGACACGGCGCATGGGAAAGACTCCAGCGGTTGGCGAAAAAAAGAATTATCGCGCCAAGAACGACCCTTTGCCACGGGCACGAAGGCGCTCCATGAGCAAAAAGTTCCCGGATCAGCTGCGAACCATGGCGCGCGCTCGCGCAGACGAGGCGCCCACTACGAAGGCCAGCGCACCGGCGGCAAACACTCGAACCCCGGCTTGGCGAAGAAATACCCTTGCATCAGGTGCACTCCGCGGGCGGCGAACCACTGCGCCTCCTCGGCCTGCTCCACGCCTTCGGCGAGCACCTTCACGCCCAGCTCCCGACAGGTGAGCAGCAATCCCTCGAGGATCGCCTGCTTGACGCGATCACGATGCGCATCGCGCACCAGGGCCATGTCGATCTTGATGAGATCGGGCACGAAGCGCGCCAGCATGTTCAGCCCCGAATGCCCCGCGCCGAAATCGTCGAGCGCGGTGAGAAATCCGCGCGAACGGTAGTAGGCAAAGATGTTCGTGAGATGATCGACCTCGTCGATGCGCTCCCCCTCCGTCACCTCGAAGAGGATTTTCTCGGCGGGAAATCCGCATTCCCTTGCTGCCTCCAGGGTGCTGCGGATGCACAGGGAAGGCTCATAGACCGCATTGGGCAGGAAATTGATGCTCAGATATCGATCCAGCCCCAGGCGGCTCGCCAAGGTGATCGCGCGCACACGGCAGGCTTGATCGAAGGCGTAGCGGTTGTCGTCGTCGACCCGACCGAGCACGCTCATCGCCGGCTCACCCTGGGGACCGCGCACCAGCGCCTCGTAACCGAAGACCTCGCGCCGAGCCACGTCCACGATGGGCTGAAAGGCAAAGCTGAACGCAAACCCCAGTCCCTCGCGGCAACGGTCGCACCCCGCTCGCAGCGTTTCTTCCTGTGGAAATACGGTGGGCATTCTTGGATCTCCGGCGTTTGGGCGATGGACCCATGATAGCAGCCGCAACGGTTCCCTACAGCGCGTTGCGCAACCCCAGCCGGGGCGGATGCGGCTCCAGATAGACCTGCTGCGCCAGATAAGGATCGGGATGGCGGCGCAGATGGTGACGCAAGAGCACCATCGGCGCGACGAGCGGCACCACTCCCTGGCGATACTGCGCGATGAGCTCCTGCAGCTCCTGGCGCTCCTCGGACGGCAATACCCGACGCAGGTAACCGGCCAGATGCTGCAGCACGTTGGCGTGCGTGCCGCGCGTGGCGCGCCGCCTCAGGGCGGCCATGAACGCCGGAAAATAGTGCGACGCGAACGCCTCGGGCGTCTCCTCGCCGAGTCCGGCCACCATACGCCCCAGGGTACGGTAACCCGCGGGGTCGTGCGCGAGCAGCAGATACTTGTAGCGTGAATGGAACGCGACGATCGCCCCGCGCGTGAGTCCCGCGGCGAGCAGGCGTCGCCACTCGCCGTAGGCCCGCACCCGGACGACGAAATTCTCCAGCAGCACTGGATCGTGCAACCGCCCCTCCTCCTCGATGGGCAGCTCCGGCAGCCGGCGCGCGAGCGTGGCCGCGAAAATGCCGCTGCCGAACTGCGGCGGCCGATCATCCTGCCGATAGACCTTGACCCGAAAAAGACCACAAGAAGGCGAGCGCTGCATGAGAATGACCCCGCTCACCCCCGAGAGCGTCGCCGCCGCGCGCTCGGCCCATTCTTGCAGACGTTCGGTGACGTCGAGCGAGGCATCGCTCACGCCCACGGCCCGGGGAGATTCGGGCGAACCGACGAGGCGGATGGGCGGGCGCGGCGTGCCCAGCCCGATCCCCACTTCCGGACACAAGGGCACGAAGTCGAACGCCTGACCCAGCAGCTCGACGCACAAGGCCGAGCGCTTGTGCCCGCCGTTGTAGCGCACCGGCTGCCCCAGCACGCAGGCGCTCACGGCAAGCTTCAGGCGCTCCGCCCCTTGTAGGGCCTGACTTTCATTCCCCACACCCTGGCGCATCGTTTTCCTCCTCCCGCATCAAGACCACCGACACCCAACCGCGCAAGGCATTGAGAAAAGCAAGCTCTTCGGCTGAGCCGAGCTCCTCACGGCGGATCCGTCGTTCGACGAGCCGCCCCTGCGTCAAGAGTATGCGGCGCATCACTCCATCGAGCAAACCACAGCACAGCGGCGGGGTATACCACGTTTCACCGAATCGCACCGCGACGTTGCCGCGCGTGAATTCGGTGAGCTCACCTGCTTCGTTCCACAACAAGGTGTCGAATACCCCAGCGCGGGCGAGGACCTCGTAGGCTTCGCGTCGGGTCGTCTTGTAGCGCACGAACTCGCTCGTGCCATCGATGGGCGAGCGGGCGAGCATCACTTTGGGACGATCCGGCGTGCCGGGCACGGCATCGACATCGACCGACACCTTTCCCTCGGCGTCGAGCAACAAGCGCAGGCGCCCCGCCGGCTCGGGCCAAGAAGCCGCGGCCGAGCGCACCGCCGCCTCGAGCACGGATTCCTCACAGGGATAGCCGAAATGCCGCGCTGCACGCAACAGGCGTTCCCGATGCAACGGCCAATGGGCCACCGCCCCGTTTTCCACGCGCATCGTCTCGAGTAGCTGAAAAGGACGCGCCGCCCGTTCGAGGAAAACGCTTTTGACGCGCCACTCACGCGCCTCGCTCTGGGCCCTCGCATCGGCGGTGATGGCGCTGCCGATCCCGCAACGCGCCCGCCCCTGCACGATCTCGACGGTGCGGATGGGTACGTTGAACGTCGCGTCCCCACCGGGACGCACCACTCCCATCGCGCCGCAATATACGCCCCGCGGCCCCTGCTCCAGACGGCGAATCCAATGCATCGCCCGAACCTTGGGCGCACCGGTCACCGAGCCGCAGGGAAAAAGCGCCGAGAAAACATCGACCAGGCGCACTTCTCGCCGCAGCACGGCCTCGACGTCGGAGCTCATCTGCCACACCGTCGGCCAAGCCTGCGTATGGAAGAGCCGCGGCACGCGCACTCCTCCCGGTTGGGACAAGCGCGAGAGATCGTTGCGAATGAGATCGACGATCATCACGTTTTCCGCCCGCTCTTTCTCCTCCGTGCGCAAACGCAGCGCCTGGCGTGCATCCTCTTCGGGGGAATTCCCCCGCGGCGCGGTCCCTTTCATCGGACGGCACAGGATCCGATCTCCCACGCGGTCGAAGAAGAGCTCCGGCGAGACGCTCGCCACCCGACGCCCCTCACCCGTGTCGAGAAAGAGCGCATACCCTCCCGGCTGCGCCCGGCGCAAGGCAAGAAAGAACGCCAGCGCGTCCCCCGAAAAGGAGCTCTCCACGGGCGCCGTGAAATTGAGCTGGTAGAACTCCCCCTCGGCGATCGCTCGATGGATGCGCGCCACCGCCGCCGTGAAGGCCGCATCATCCAATGTCTTGCGCCAAGCCAAAGGGGCATATTCTCCCGCTGTGATGGACTCTGGCCAGGGAGCGAGCCGTTCGAAGAGTGCGAACCAGACTAGAGGCGCTCCCGGCTCCGGAGCATGGATCTCCAAGGCAGCATCGAACGCGGCGGCCGCCTCATAGCTCAGGTATCCCACGGCCCACAGCCCGGCCCTCGCCGCAGCCTCGACCCGCTCGAGCACGATCGGGACCTCTGCGAAACGCTCGGCCTGCAGCACGCTGCGCAGTCCCGCGAAACGCCCCCGCAGCGGCACGTCCTCCGCTCTCGGTGCGGCAAAATCGATCCACGCTTCGGGAGTCACGCCCTCACCGCCCACTTTTTACCCTCCGACGACGCAACCCGCCCCGGCGCATCACCCTGTGCACCACCAGCACCAGCACGGCCAGCGCCCCCATGATCCAATACTCGTAACGGCCGAGCTCGTCGAGCCAGACCTCGACCGCGGCACCGAAGAGGTAGCCGGCGAGCACGATCACCGCCGCCCACAAGAGCGCCGACAGGAAATTGAGCGGCACATAGAGCTGCACCGGAATGCGGCTCATGCCCATGGCGATCGGCAAGGCGATGCGCAACCCGTAGAGAAAACGCATCAGCAGGATGAGTTTTACCGGATGGTTCTCGATGAGCACGAGGGCCCAGGTGATCTTGCCGCGCAAACGAGGCAAAGTCTCCAGCACCCAGCGCCCGTGCCTCCGACCAAGCCAGAAGAAGAACAAATCCCCCATCGTACCGGCAAAGGCCGCCACGGCCCAGACGAGCCAGGGATCGAGATATCCGCGCCGCGCGGCGTAGCTCGCCAGGAGCAGGATCGTCTCCCCTTCGAGAAAGCAACCGACGAACACCGCCAGATAACCGTACTGCGATACCAATGAAGGAAAATCGAGCGAGAACGTCATCACGCCTCCTTCGTCCTGCACCGCGACAACGCCGCATCGGCCACCGTGCGCAGCGTCAACGCCAGCCCACACGACACCAAGGCAAGGCCCACCAGCAGCCCGATCCAGAAACCGAACACTCCCAACGGGCGACCGAACGGCCCCCCTTCATAGCCGAGCCAGGCCCCCAGAGGGATACCCACCAGCCAAAACGCCCCGAGCATGAGGAGCATGGGCAGCAGGGTCACATGATAGCCGCGCAAAGCGCCCATCATGCACGCCTGCGTCGCGTCGAACACCTGCCATAATGCCGCCAGCACCAGGAGCGAAGCCGCGAGATCCCGCACCGCCGGATCCGAACTGTAGAGCGCCGTGATCGCATGCCGCCCCGCCAGCACCGGCCCCATCATCAGCACCCCGATCGCCAGCCCTACCGCCACTCCCATCCAGGCGAGCCACCTTGCCCGCGCCGGATCGCCCGCGCCCAGGCTCTGCCCCACCCGGATCGCCAACGCCGCGCCGATACCCGCTGGCAACATGAAAAGGAGCGAAGCCACGTTGAGCGCCACCTGATGCGCCGCGATCTGCACCGGCCCGAAGCGCCCGATCAGCACCGCGATGCCCGTGAAGGCCGCCACCTCCGCGAGCCCCGCCCCGCCCATGGGCAACCCTAGACGCAACAGGCGTTTCTGCCCCTCCAGGCTCGGCCAACTCCAGCCGCCACGCCAGAGGCGAAACGGCGCATAGGCCGGCGCGAACGCCGTCCACAGCCCCATCACCACGAGGCTGCACCACATCCCGATCGCCGTGGCCCAGCCACATCCCGCGCCCCCCAGAGCCGGCGCCCCCAATCGGCCGTAGATCAGCACCCAGTTGAAAAACGCGTTGATCCCGAGCCCGAGAAACGCTATCGTCATGATCGGTTTGGGCCGGTCCACGCTCGCCGAATAGAAGGCGAGCGCCCGGAATATCAGCGCCGCCGGCAGACCGCAGCCGATTCCTTCCAGGAAAAAGGTCGTTTTCTCCGCCAGTTCCGGCTCGATCCCGAAGGCGCGCAACACCGCCGGCACGAAAGGCAAGGCCGCCAGCGGCACCAGCGAAGTCCAGAGCGCCAGCCACATCGCCTCGCGGGTATCGCGCACGATGGCGCGATGATCCCCCGCCCCATAATGCCGCGCCACGAAGGGGCTCACCGCCTGCACCACGTTCATCAGGCCGATGAAGACCGGAATCCACAGCGCCACCCCCAGCCCCACCACCGCCTGCTCCTGCGCCCCCGCGTGCCCCGACATGGCCGTATCCACCAGCCCCATGAGCACGAACGCCACCTGCGACAACACCATCGGCCCGGCGAGGCGGAGCAACGCCCGGATTTCCGACCAGGGTTCGCACCCCCTTTCGCTCATCGTTTTCTCACCGAGAGCGTACCGGAGGTGAAGACGCCCGTAGCCGAGCCGATGAAAGGCGACGTAAGGTACGAGAAAGTGCAACGAATCATTCGAATTCCTCGACCGAGGGGAAACCTCGAAGTCTGCCACGAAAGCCATCTGCACGCGTAGCGTGTTTTTTTATGCGCTACACTGTTCGACATGCAAGGCAGGTGACTTCCCATTTCGTCCGATGGAGACAGGATCCCCATGAAAACCCTCGTGATCGGTGCCGGCGTCATCGGCGTGTCCACGGCCTGGGCCTTGTGCGAGGAAGGGCATACGGTGACGCTGGTGGATGCGCGGGAGGCGCCTGGGCGTGGCGCGAGCTATGCCAACGGCGCCCAGATTTCGGTGAGCCATCCTCAGCCCTGGTCCAGCCCCAGGGCGCCCTTGATCGCCCTGGAATCACTGGGACGCGAGGACGGGCCTTTTCGCTGGCGCCCCTCGCTCGATACCGCGCAATGGTGCTGGCTCACGGCCTTCCTGCGGGAATGCCTGCCGTCGCGCCACGAGCGTAACACGCGGGCGATCGCGCTGCTCGCGCGCCACAGCCTGCAGGTGCTGCGCCGCTGGCGCGAAGCGCTCAGCCTGGAGTACGACGTGCAGACCCGCGGCATCCTGCACCTCTTCTTCACCCCGCGCGACTGGGAAACCGGGCGGCAGCACGAGGCGGAACTGCGCGAGATGGGGATCACCGTTCGGGCGATCTCGCCCGCCGAGGCGGTGGAGATCGAGCCGGCGCTCGCGCCGGTGGCCGCGAAACTCTGCGGTGCCCTCTACGCGCCGGAAGACGAATCCGGCGACGCGCGCCGTTTCTGCGAGGAGATGGTGGAGCGGCTACGCCGGGCCGGGGCCGAGGTGCTCTTCGAGACGCACTGGAGCGGCTGGCGTCTGGGCAAGGGCCGCTGCGAGGCGGCGCGATTCGAGGGGTCGGCCGGAGCCTTCGAGCTCACGGCCGATGCGATCGTGGTCTGCGCCGGCGTGGATAGCCCGCGGCTGCTCGCGCCGCTCGGCATGGAGGCACCGATCTATCCCGTCAAGGGCTATTCGCTCACGGCCCCCATCCTCGCGCCGGAGCGCGCGCCCACCGCCTCGCTTACCGACGAATCGAAGCGCATCGTCTGCTCGCGGCTGGGGAACCGCCTGCGAATTGCCGGCACGGCGGAAATCGCCGGCTACGACGATTCGGTGCGTCCGGAGCGCATCGCGCCCCTGAGACGCTGGGCGGAATCGATGTTGCCCGGCGTGGCGGATCTGGAAGCGGCCGAAGCCTGGGCCGGGCTGCGGCCCATGACGCCGGGCGGCGTGCCGCTCATCGGGCGCAGCCCCATGGCCAACGTGTGGGTGAACACCGGCCACGGTTCGCTGGGTTGGACGCTCGCCTGCGGTTCGGCGCAGGCGCTCGTCGCTCGCCTCGAAGGGAAAACGCCGCCCGGGCTGGAAGCCTTTCCTTTCGTGGGCTGAGCCTATTTCACCACGCGCAGAAACCCTTTGGCGGGTTTTTCTTCCGGACCCTCGGGCGGGGTCGGTTCGCCGTCGGGTTCCGGCGCGGTGAACATCTCGTCGGGCAGCGCGATGCCGTGCCCGGTCTCGCGCGCGTAGATCGCGATGATGTTTTCCGCCGGCAGCCAGACGTCGAAGACCTTGCCGCCGAAACGGGCCTGGAAGGAGATGCCGTCGGGTTCAAAGGCGAAACGGTTGGTCGCCTCCGGTCCGAGGTTGAGCACGATGACTCCATCCTGATCGTAGCCGCGGGGCACGCGCGCCCCCTGGACCTTGGCGCTGACGTAGGGCGTGAGCCCGCGGTCGAGGCACCAGTTGTAGAGCGCGCTGGCGAGGTAGAGTTTGGCCGAAGGGGGTAGCATCGTCACTTCCTCATGAGTTTTTCGGCAGGCGAGAGGGCGTCGATGAATCCCTGGCGGCTGAAAAGGCGCTCGGCATACTTCATGATCGGCGAGGCAGCCGAGGGCAAGGTGATGCCGTAGTGCTCGAGCCGCCACAGCAAGGGCGCCATCGCCACGTCGATCATCGAGTAGTCCTCACCGAAGAGGTACTTCTGGCGGTTGAGGATGGGCGCGAGTTGCACCAGCTGGTCGCGGATCGTCTGGCGCGCCTGCTCGCGCGGCGCCTCTTCTTGCGCATCTTCCAGCACGCGCATGTGGCGGAAGAGCTCGTTCTCCAGCGTCTGCAGCAGCTGGCGCGCGCGGGCACGCAGGATCGGATCGGGCGGCATCAGCTGCGGATGGGGAAAGCGTTCGTCGATGTACTCGTTGATGATGTTGGGCTCGAAGAGCACGAGTTCGCGATCGACGAGCACCGGGACCCGCCCGTAGGGGTTGATACGGGCGACGTCGGCCTGTTTGTCGAGCAGATCGACGTCGGTGACTTCGAAATCCATCCCCTTTTCATAGAGGACGATGCGACAACGATGGCTGAATGGATCGACCGATCCCGAATAGAGGTTCATCATGGTGTGCGTCTCACGAAGAAAAACGAACGCACCCCGGCCGGGGTGCGTGCGTGGCGACGGGGCGCGGATCCTGCCCGGCCGGGCTGCGGCGCCCCGCCGCAGCTGGGTTCAATGGACGTCTTTCCAATACGCTTTCTTGAGCGCATAGGCGAGCGCAAAGAACACCGCCAGGTAGATCATCACCCAGATGCCGATGGATTTGCGTTTCTCGGCGATCGGCTCGCCCATCCACTGCATGAACGAGACGAGATCGGCCACCATCTCGTCGTATTCCTGCGGGCTCATCGTTCCGGGCTTGGAGAGCACGAGCTCGATCGACTGGGTACCATCGGGGTTTTGAGTGATTTTGGCCGTCTGCTCGCCCTGAAGTTCCCAGAAGACGTGCGGCATGCCGGCCCCCGGGAAGACGACGTTGTTCCAGCCGTTGGGACGGGAAGGATCGCGGTAGAAAGAGCGCAGGTAGGTGTAGACCCAGTCCGCGCCGCTGCCGAACTCGGAATTACGCTGACGCGTCACCAGCGTGAGGTCGGGCGGAGCGACCCCACCGAACCACCTCTTCGCGTCCTGCGGCCGCATGGCGATGGTCATGAGGTCGCCCACTTTCTTGTCCGGCGGCAAGAGCTTTTCCTTGATCTCGTCTTCGGTGAAGCCGATCTCGGTGAGCTTGTTGTAGCGCATGAAGCTCGCGGAGTGGCAGGCGAGGCACTCCGCGACGAAGGTCGTCGCGCCGCGCTTGAGACGCTCGAAATCCGTAGAAAGCGGCGCCTTGTCGAGTGGCACCCCTGCGGCTGCGGCAAAAACGAGCGCGGGGGCGAAAAGGACGGCCGTGAGCAGCCGCTTGGCATGGACGATGAGGTTCTTCATTTCCAGGTCACCCTTTCCGGTTCGGGTTTGCAGGGATCGATCTTGCTGTACCAGGGCATCAGCAAGAAGAAGGCGAAATAGAGCACAGAGCAGATCTGCGACACCAGCGTGCGTCCCGGCGTGGGCGGCAATACGCCGAGATACCCGAGAATGAAGAAGGAGATGACGAAGATCGTGAGCGCGGTCTTGTAGATCGGTCCCTTGTAGCGAATGGATTTCACCGGCGAACGGTCGAGCCAGGGCAGGAAAGCGATGATGATGACCGCCGCGCCCATGGCGACCACACCCCAGAATTTGGCGTCGATGCCGAAGAGCGGGTAGGTGACGGCGCGCAGGATGGAGTAGAACGGTGTGAAGTACCACACCGGCGCGATGTGCGGCGGCGTGACCATGGGATCGGCCGGGATGAAGTTGTTGTACTCGAGGAAGTAGCCGCCGCCCTCGGGCATGAAGAAGAGCACCGCGAAGAAGACGATGAGGAAGCCCGCCACCCCGACGATGTCCTTGACCGTGTAATACGGATGGAAGGGGATGCCGTCGAGCGGGCGGCCGTTGGCGTCTTTCTTCTTCTTGATCTCGATCCCGTCGGGGTTGTTGGAGCCGACTTCGTGCAGCGCGATGATGTGCGCGGCCACGAGCAGCAGCAGCACCAGCGGCACGGCGATGACGTGCAGTGAGAAGAAGCGATTGAGCGTGGCATCCGACACCACGAAATCGCCGCGGATCACGGTGGAGAGATCCGGCCCGATGACGGGGATCGCCGAGAAGAGGTTGATGATGACCTGCGCCCCCCAGTAGGACATCTGCCCCCATGGCAGCAGGTAGCCCATGAAGGCTTCGGCCATCAGGGCGAGGAAGATGAGCACGCCGAAGATCCACACGAGTTCGCGCGGCTTACGGTACGACCCATAGAGCAGCCCGCGAAACATGTGCAGATAGACGACGATGAAAAACGCCGAAGCGCCGGTGGAGTGCATGTAGCGGATGAACCAGCCGCCGGGCACCTCGCGCATGATGTACTCGACGCTGGCGAAGGCCACGGGGATGCCGGAAGCGTTGAGCGAGGCATCCGGCTTGTAGTGCATCACGAGAAAGATGCCGGTGACGATCTGGATCACCAGCACGAGCAGCGCCAGCGAACCGAAGTAGTACCAGAAGTTGAAGTTTTTGGGTGCGTAGTATTCGGTGAGGTGCTCCCGGATCGTGGAGGTGAGCGGGAAGCGCTCGTCGATCCAGTGCAACAGTCCTTTCTTGGCAGTCATGTTCTTTCCTCGCGCGTCAAGCTTTGTCTTCGCCGATGAGGATCTTGGTATCGGTCAGGTATTGGTGCGGCGGCACGGTGAGGTTCGTCGGCGCCGGTTGGCTCTTGAACACGCGTGCGGCGAGGTCGAAATGCGAGCCGTGGCAGGGGCAGAGGTAGCCACCCAGCCAGTCCTTGCTGATACCGCTCGCCTCACCCTTGGCGAACTTGGGCGTAGGGGAGCAACCGAGGTGGGTACAGATCCCGACGACGACGAGATATTCCGGTTTGATGGAACGGTGCCGGTTCTTGGCGTAGGGAGGCTGGATGGATTTCTCGGAATTCGGATCGGCAAGGAGCGGTTCGACTTCTTCGAGCGTGGCGAGCATCGCCTCGTTACGGCGCAGGATCCAGACGGGCTGGCCACGCCATTCGACGGTCATCATTTCGCCCGGGGCGAGCTTGCTGACATCGGCTTCGGCCGGCGCGCCGGCCGCCCTGGCGCGATCGGAAGGCGTGAGACTGGCGACGAAGGGAGCCGCTGCGGCAACCACGCCGGCTCCTCCGACGACGGAGGTGGCGATCAATAGCTGCCGCCGGTTGTCGTCCAACGTTTGATCCTTGCTCATGGCGCGAATCCTCGAGAGATGGGAAGACGGAACAAATTTGCAAATTATAAAGGATCGACGGGAGGCGTCCAAGAGGAATGCGGTGGCTCGACGCTTCAGGTGGCGTCGAGGCGGCGGCGGTCGATGAGCGCGTGCGCCACGGTGGCAGGATCGACGTATTCGAGCTCGCCGCCGAGCGGCACGCCGCGCGCCAGGCGCGTGACCGCCAACCCACGCGCTCGCACGCGTTCGGCGATCCAGTGTGCCGTGGCCTCGCCTTCGTTGGTGAAGTTGGTGGCGAGCACCACTTCGCGCACCTCTGGAGCAGCGAGCCGCTCGAGCAAACGCTCCAGCTCGAGCTCTTTGGGGCCGATGCCATCGAGCGGCGACAAGCGCCCCATCAGCACGTAGTAAAGGCCACGGTAGCTGTGGGTTTGTTCGATCGCTTCCATGTCGGCGGGCGATTCGACCACGCAGACGAGGGTGGCGTCGCGCGCCGGATCGCTACAGCGGGCGCACACGGCGGTCTCGCTGAAGGCATTGCAGCGCGCGCAGTGCGTGAGGGTGGTGAGCGCCGCCTCGATCGCCCGGGCCAGCCGCTGCGCGCCGCGCCGCTCGCGTTGCAGCAAGTGGTGCGCCATGCGCTGCGCGCTCCTTGCGCCGACGCCCGGCAGGCAGCGCAGCGCCTCGATGAGTTCGTCGAGCGGCGTGGGCATGGACGCTCAGAAAGGCAATTTCATGCCCGGAGGCAAAGGCATGCCGGCAGTGACGGCGGCCATCTTCTCCTGGGTGGTCTGCTCGACCCGGCGCACGGCGTCGTTGACCGCGGCGGCGACGAGATCTTCGAGCATCTCCTTGTCGTCGAGCACGGAGGGATCGATGCTGACGCGGCGCACGTCGTACTTGCAGGTCATGATTACCTTGACGAGCCCGGCCCCGGCCTGCCCTTCGACTTCGAGGGCGGCGAGTTCGTCCTGCACTTTTTTCATGTTTTCCTGCATCTGCTGCGCCTGGCGCATCAAGCCAGAGAGGGCGTTCTTATTGAGCATGGCGTGTTCCTTGCGGTGGAGTTGAAGAACTAGACCAGGTGACGCTGGCCTCGTCGAGCGTGGCGTCGAACCGTTCGACGAGCCGCTGGGTAACGGGGTGCGCCAGCAGCCGCCCGACGGCGGCGGCATGGGCCCGGCGACGGGCCTCGGCTTCGCGCTGCGCCGGGGTATCGGCGACTTCGGCCACGGTGACGCGCACTTGGACGCGCCGCCCCAGCACCTCGCCCAGCGCCTCGGCGATGCGATCGACGCATTCCGGGTGTAGTTCGAGCAGCACGCGGTGCGAGGCATCGAGTAGCAGCTCGACCATATCGCCGTGGACCGCGCGGCAGACGCAATGTTGCGCGAACTCGCGCGCGAGCCCGGTGAGACGCATGGCGGCAAACCATTCGTGCCAGGCATCGACCTCGCTGCTGCCCGACCGTACCGGCTCGCCCGGGCAAGACACGAGCGGCTCCCGCACGGAATGTGCACCGGACGAAGAAGGCTCCCCGGGCACCGCTTCCGTCCGTATCGGCGTAACACCGATTGCCTCGTGGGTCACCTCATCCGTAGATGCCTCGTGCTCGAAGCGCGACGGCGCGGTATCCAGGCGTTCTCTTTCGTCCAGAGGCGAAGCATCCTCGCTTGGCGAGGGGCGCGGCGTGGCACTGGTCGTTTCACTGCGCGGCGCCGCGACGGGGCCGGGCACGGCGGAAGGGGGCGTGGCGGTCGTCTGGGGCGCGAAGGCGAGCAGACGCAAGACGGCCATCGAGAAGCCCACGGCGGGATCGGGCGCGAGAGGGAGATCGCGGCGCGCGTGCGTGAGGATGTCGTAGGCGAGCTGCAGGTATTCGGGGTCGAGCCGGGCCGCGAGCGGGGCGAGCGCCTCGCGCGTCTGCGTCTCCAGGGCTTCGGGCGCGAACTGCAGCACGGCGAGCTGATGCACGAGTTGCGCGAGCGCGGCCAGGGCCGATTCGAGCGACGCACCGCTCATGGCGAGCCGGTCGGCGAGCGCAAGCGCAGCCGGGGCATCGGCCGCTGTCACGGCCTCGAAGAGTTCGCGCAAGGTGGCGCTCGCCACCAGGCCCAGCATCTCCGCCACCTGCGTCTCGCGCACCTCTCCTGCCCCGTAGGCGAGCGCCTGGTCGAGGAGCGAGAGCGCATCGCGCATGGAGCCGCGCGCGGCCTGCCCCACGAGTTCGAGCGCCCCGAGATCGTGGGGCACGCCCTCGGCCTCCAGGATACGGGCGGCGTGCTCGGCGACGAGGGCGGGCGGCAGCGAGCGCAGGTTGAACTGCAGGCAGCGCGACAGCACCGTGACGGGGATCTTTTGCGGGTCGGTGGTGGCGAGGATGAACTTGACGTGCTCGGGCGGCTCTTCGAGGGTCTTGAGCATGGCGTTGAAGGCGTGCCCGGTGAGCATGTGCACTTCGTCGATCATGTAGACCTTGAAGCGCCCCTGCACCGGCGCATAGACGGCCTGCTCGAGCAAGGCCGCCATGTCGTCGACGCCGCGGTTGGAAGCCGCGTCCATCTCGACGTAGTCGGGAAAACGGTCGGCGTCGATCGCCACGCACGCGGCGCACGTACCGCAGGGCTCGGGCGTGACGCCTCGCTCACAGTTGAGCGCCTTGGCGAAGATGCGGCTGATGGTGGTCTTGCCCACCCCGCGCGTGCCGGTGAAGAGATAGGCGTGGTGCAACCGCTGCGTGCCGAGCGCGTGCGTGAGGGCGCGCACGACGTGGTCCTGCCCCACGAGCGCTTCGAAGCGGCGGGGTCGCCATTTGCGGGCGAGGGCGAGTTGGGTCATGGGAGGGAATTCTACCGGATTCTCTCGATGACACCACGAAACGCCCTGGGATGGGAATTTTTTATTGCGATTATTTCTCAATATCATTTGCATTTGGCGCCCTCAAACCTTATCCTTTCTTCAGGACGAGATCACGAGCACGAGGAGAATCCCATGATCAGCAAAGTCTTGGCGCGCTTCAGCCCGATAGGTATGGCACACGAGCCGACGCAACGGAAAGGCGGTGCCCTGCGCGCGTTTCGCGCCGCGTTGGGATGGGCGATCTGGCTCGCGGGCGCGGCCGTGCTGTTCGCGGCGGTCTTGGTTCCCTTGAAGACGGCTTCACCTTGGGGTTTCCTCGTCTGCCTCTCCTTGTCGGCGGCCCTCGGCGGCTTGCTGATCGCGCGCACCTTGTCGTCGTGGGTGCTGGCTTCCCCCGTCACGGCCGAGATCTTTGCCGCCGGCGTGATGGGCACGAGCGTAATCGTAGGGCTCATCCTGCCCTCCATCCAAGAAATCGCCTCCCAGGACGGTGGGCAGGTACGGGCGATGCTCGAGTGGATGCTGATGCTCGGCCTGGGGGCCGGCATGTTGGCCCTGCTCGATCGGTTGGTGCCGCACCGCCATGAGCCCCTGGCCGGGCAGGAGCGCTCGGCCCGCTTGTTCCTGTTTGCGCTCGCCCTGCACAACGTGCCCGAAGGGTTGGCGCTGAGCATGAGTGAGGTGCTTGGGCCCAGCCTTGCCTTGGGCATCGCGATCCAGAACGTGCCCGAGAGCGTGCTGGCGATGTGGTTGCTCACGGCGGCGGGCTGGTCCGATAGGAAAGCGGGCGTCTGGGCTTTCGCCGCGGTCTCGGTGGAACCCGTGGTGGCGCTGCTGACGAAAAGCCTGGGTCTGGTCGGCACCGAACAGGCGTTCTCGATGGCCGGCTTGGCAGCAGGGGCCATGGGGTTCGTGCTGATCCATGAATTCGCGCCCCGGCTTCGCCAAAGCGGAATGCGGGCGATCCTACCGCTCGTCGGCGGGGTGGCCTTGGTGTTGGGGCTGTCGTACTGGGTATGAGGAGGGTGGCGAGCCGGACCCCCGGCACTTGCGGGGAGCGGTTAGGGCTGCTGCCTTCCGGCCCTGACCCGGTTTCCGCGCCGCAATGCGGGGCGACCCGCCACGGCACTATTCTAACACGCCTCGAGGAGCGGAAAGGGTCGCGCCATCGCGATCTGCGGTGCCCGCTCGCAGCCGCGAGCCAAAGCGTTCCAGCACGGCAGGATCGGCACCGACCCGACGCAACTGCGTGAGATAGTCCTGCGCCTTGCCCCACAGCTGCAGTTCGAGACAGAGTTCGACGAGGGCTTCGAGCACCGCGGGCTCTTCGGGGTGAGCCGAGCGCCATTCTTCCAGCCGGACGAGCGCCTCTTGCCGAGCGCCGGGTTCGACACAGTAAGGGTAGAGCCGAACCAGCTCCGGCAGCCAGCACTTGCTCAAGGCGTTTTCGAGGATGGGACGAAGCTTCATGCCCTGCCCCCGGTCGAGCGCCAGCCTTGCCAAGGAAACGAGGAAAGCGGGATCGTAGCGTTCTTCCTTGGGTAGCCGTTTCCACCAAGCGGCGAGGTCTACCCCCAAGCTCAGCCGGGAGGAGGCATCGTCGAGGTGGGCTTGCCGGATGAGGGCAGCCGTTTCGCTCGCGTCCATGGCTTCGAGCGCGCGCAAGCGACGTGCCGATTCGAGCACTTCCTGCCAACGTTCTTCCCTTTTGGCGGCTTCCAGCCTCAGACGCAGCGCCGTGGCCTCGGGGAGACCGCGCAGTTCTGCGAGCCGCTCCATCGCCGCATGGAGGCGTTCGGGACGGGCGCATCGTGCGCCGAACTCGGCTTCCAGCACGGCACGAACGTCGGGCCAACGCTGGAGCCGGGCAAGCCAGTTCTCCGCTCGGGATTCATCGCCGCGATCGAGCGCCGTCACGGTGGCGAGCGCCGCGCCGGCTTCGGAAAGGTCGGGGTATCGGGAGAGCCGGTCCGCCAAACGATGGACCCTCGCCACATCACCCAGCACATGGGCGCGCACCAGCTGCGACAGCGTGTGTGTCGCCCGACGCAAACGCCATGCCTCGCGCCGATTGCGTAGGGATCGGGGCAGTGCGATGAGCGAGCTTCCCAGCCGCAACAGGGCGTAGAGAACCAATACGGTCGCCACGACCAACGATGCGAATAGGGTGAGAGACAACTGGGCACGCCACGGAGGCACGACGAAGACCACGTAACCATCCACGCCCTCGATGGCGAGCCCTGCCGCCACCGCCAAAGACGCCACGAGCACGAAGGTAAGCAAGGCTTTCATGGGGCTCTCCTCAAGGGAAACGCTGAATGATTGGCTGCGCGGGCGAATCGCTGCGTTGCGCGGTGCTCGCTCCCTCGCCTATCCACTCGATATGTCTCGGTCGCTGCGCTCCGTGCGCCTTGCGCTTCATCCCGCTCGCTCATTTCTTCAGCGTCTCCCCCAGGGGGGCGGCGGAGGAAGCGGCCGCTTCGGCCTGCAGGCGTTCCTCGATCCGGGCGAGCGCGGCGAACGAGTCGGTGAGCGAGAGGCGCGTCGCGCCGACCGCTTGTGCCGTGAGCTCGTCGAGCGCCGCGAGCGTCGCGGCCACGACAGGATCATCACGTTCGTAGAATCGCTCCACCGCCTCTCGTACTTTATCGAGCGCGGCACGGTAACGCGCCTCGTCGCCACTCTGGGCGGCGAGTCGAGCGCTGGAGAGCCACAACCTCAGGTTTTCTTCGAGCACCAGGCGCATCTGCGGCGAAAGGAGCTCCGGCGCAACCGCATCGAGTCGCTCCAAACGCACCAGCCCAGCCACGGATGTGAGCATTGCGTCGCCCCAATGCAGGATCGTCTGCCAGATTCCTTGGTACCAAGGTGATTCCCCCGGCGGCAAAGAATTCTCCGACCCTGCGTCGGCACCGTGCCGAGGGAGGGCGATGCTCGCCGTCTCCGGCACGGGCGCGGCGAAGGTGAGGGTGAGCTGCGGCAAACGGGATTCCAGCGCATCGAGTCGGGCGAGGATCCCGTCGAGATCGACCCGAGGGGCGCCGCGGAGACGCTCCAAGTCGCGGGCGAGCGCCTGACGCAAGGGCAGGAAGAGCCCTTTGCTCTCCTTGGCCAAACGCGCGTCGAGTTCGGCGAGCACGGCAATCGCGGACGAGAGGTCGTTCGCCCAGTCGATGCGCCGTTGCGCATAGCTGAGCACGTCACGCGCCTCGACGAGCAGGCGTCGCTCGTCCTGCCGGCTCAGCGCCTGGGTGAGGCGCTCCACCAAACGGCCCAGCTCGCGCAGATCATCCACTTGCCCTTGAACCTGCCCCAGCGTGCGCTGGACGGCATCGAGCCGCTGCGTGAGGACGGTCAGCGCACCTTGGAGCTGCTGGAATGATTCCTCGCTGCGTCGCGATCCTTGTTCGAGCCGGACGAGTCGCTCCTCGAGCGCCTGGCGCTGCGCCGCCTCCTGCTGCACGACATGGCGCGCATAAGCGTAGGCGCCCAAAGCAAGTAGCGACACCACGACGCCGGCTGCCAACGCCCAGCCGCCCCAGCGGCGACAGGAACGGCCGGATCGAGCGGACGGGGCACTCGATTCTGCCTCGTTCGCGTGCGACGGCCCACCCTGAGGATCTCCCATCGTGCCCTGCGGCGGCCTGGACGTCGCTTCTCGTCCTACCGATTCGGGCGAGGACTCGAGGGAAGGAGGGGAGGTACCCGCGCTTTCTGCAGCCGCGGCATCCTCCACCGTGTTTTCTTTCGTTTTCGGTTCGTTCATCGATTTCCCTCCTGCAAAGCGGGCAAGGATTCCAGGGCGGCCATGAGCCCGGCGTCCCCCGGAGCCGCTGCCGTGACGACGCGCCGCAGACCCAGGGTCGTGGCCGCGGCAGCGATGCGCGGGTGCGCCGCGACGGCCGGCACGTCGACGAGCAGCGGCCAATCGGCAGCCGGTACCAGGGCCGGCAGATTCATGACCCCTTCGCTGCTCGTGAGGAGCATGGCGGCGAGCCGCCGCTCGCGCAAGGGGGCGAGCACTTCCGCCGTCCATCGGGGCGGGACTCGACGATAGCACACCCAGCTATCGACCAGAGCGCCGCGCTCGCTCAAGGTCCGCGCGAGCAGCGCCCGTCCGCCCTCCCCTTTGACGATCAACACCCGCCGCCCGGAGACGGCCGCGCCCGAACACGCGGGCAGCGCGAGCACTGCCTCCGAATCCGCCCCCTCGCGGGGACAGATGACCTCTGAGAATCCCAGGGCGCGCAGCGATTCGGCACTGCCCTCACCCACCGTCATCACCGGCGGACCCGGCGGCCAGGCGCGGTAACGGCGAAGGCGCGGCACGGCGAGCTCGGCGGCGGTGCGGCTGACGAAGAAGACCCATGCATAGTCATCCAGCGCGGCGGCGACCTGCGCCTCTTGCTCCTCGTCCTCGATCGGTTCGATCGCGAGCAAGGGCGCCGCCACCGGTGCGAAGCCGCGCGCCTGCAGCATCGCCTCGAGCCGCCGGGCCTGCGCACGCGGACGGGTCACCCACACGGCGGGCGGCGAGTCGCTCATGCCGCGCCGCCCGAGAGCGTCGCGACGAGCTCCGCCGCGCCTTCATCGAGCAGACGCTGCGCCAGGGTCTCGCCCAAACGGCTCGCCTCCGCGAGCGGCCCGCGGATCTCGCCACCGTAGATACGGCTGCCGTCGGGCTCGGCCACCCGGCCGCGCAGCCAGAGTTCCCCGCTCTCGCGCACGGCATAGGCGGCGATCGGCACTTCACAGCTGCCGCCCAACACCCGGGCAAAGGCCCGCTCGGCGGCCACGCAGGCGGTGGTGAAGGGATCGCCGAGCGGTGCGAGCCAGGAGCGCACCTCCGCGCGTTCGGCCAGGCATTCGATGCCCAGTGCGCCCTGCCCCGCCGCCGGCAGGCTGACCTCGACCGGCAGCACCGCCCGAATGCGCTCGCCCAATCCCAGGCGACGCAAACCGGCCGCCGCGAGGATGATGGCGTCGAACTGCCCCTCGTCGAGCTTGCGCAGGCGCGTGTCGAGATTGCCGCGCAAGGGGCTCACCGCCAGATAGGGGTACTGAGCGATGACCTGGGCCTGGCGTCGCAGCGAGGAAGTACCCACGACCGCGCCCGGCGGCAGATCGTCGAGGCTGGCGTAGCGGTTCGAGACGAAGGCATCGGCCGGCTCTTCGCGCGCGAGCGTGGCGGGAAGCGCGAACGCCTCGTCGAGCACCATCGGCACGTCCTTCATCGAGTGCACCGCCAGATCGGCTTCCCCCGCGAGCAGCGCCGTCTCCAGTTCCTTGACGAACAGCCCCTTGCCCCCCACTTTCGCCAAGGGACGGTCGAGGATACGATCACCGCGGGTGGTCATTCCCAGCAGTTCGACGCGACAGGCGGGATAGAGGGCCTCGAGCCGCGCCTTGACGAATTGCGCCTGCCACAAGGCGAGGCGGCTCTCGCGGGTGGCGATGACGAGACGCGAAGGAGGAGGAAAGGCCGGGTTTTCTTCTGTCATGCTTTCTCCCTGGCGGCGCGAACATGAGCGCCGGTGGCAAACAACGGATGCGGCGATTCTATCATCGTCGCCTCGACGCCCCGCGGCCTTATAATTGCCCCTTTCCTTGCCTGATCACCGCTCATCACCATGACCGACACGCCCCACACGCCCGCCAAGACCTGGTCGGGACGCTTCGCCGAACCCGTCTCCGAGCGCGTCAAGCGCTACACTGCTTCGATCCCCTTCGACCGGCGGCTTGCCGAGCACGACATCCGCGGCTCGCTCGCCCACGCCAAGATGCTCGCGCGCCAAGGCATCCTGAGCGCCCGGGATCTGGCCGACATCGAGCGCGGCATGGCCCAGATTCGCGAGGAAATCGGACGCGGGGACTTCCCCTGGTCGCTGGACGACGAGGACGTGCACCTCAACATCGAGAAACGCCTCACGGCCCTGGTGGGCGATGCGGGCAAGCGCCTGCACACCGGGCGCAGCCGCAACGACCAGGTCGCCACCGACCTGCGCCTATGGCTGCGCGACCAGATCGACGCCATCGTCGAAGCGATCGAAGCGCTGCAAAGCGCCCTCCTCGACCTGGCCGAGGCGCACGCGGCCACGCCCATGCCCGGCTTCACCCATCTGCAGGTGGCGCAGCCAGTAACCTTTGGCCACCACCTCATGGCCTATGTGGAGATGCTCGAGCGCGACCGCGAGCGGCTGCGCGACGCCCGCCGGCGCGTCAACCGCCTGCCGCTGGGAGCGGCGGCCCTCGCCGGCACCACTTTTCCCATCGACCGCGAGTTCGTCGCCCGCGAGCTCGGCTTTGAGGACGTGTGCCGCAATTCGCTCGACGCGGTGAGCGACCGCGACTTCGCCATCGAATTCCTCTCGGCGGCCTCCCTCGTGATGATGCACCTGTCGCGTTTCTCCGAGGAGCTCATCCTGTGGATGACGCCGCGCTTTGGCTTCATCACCCTGGCCGACCGCTTCTGCACCGGCTCTTCCATCATGCCGCAGAAGAAGAACCCGGACGTGCCGGAACTCGTGCGCGGCAAGACGGGGCGCGTCTATGGGCACCTCATGGGGCTCCTCACCCTCATGAAGGCGCAGCCGCTCGCCTACAACAAGGACAACCAGGAAGACAAGGAACCCTTGTTCGACGCCGTCGATACCGTGCTCGACACGCTCATCATCTATGCCGAGATGGTGGGCGGCATCCGCGTGCACCCCGAGGCGATGCGCGAAGCGCTGCGCCAGGGATTCGCCACGGCCACCGATCTGGCCGACTATCTGGTGAAGAAAGGGGTGCCCTTTCGCGACGCGCACGAAGCGGTGGCGCGCGCCGTGCGCGAGGCCGAGGCGCGCGGCGTGGATCTGGCCGAACTGCCGCTCGAAGTGCTGCGCGGTTTCAGCCCCCTGATCGAAGAGGACGTGTATCAAGTGTTGACGATCGAGGGGTCGCTCGCGCAGCGGCGGCACATCGGCGGCACCGCGCCCGAGGCGGTGCGCGAAGCGATCGCGCAGGCCCGGGCGCGGCTGATGAATCGCGTCTGAAACCGTGCGGGTGCCGCGAATCGCCTACCGTGCGGCTGCATGGTGGGGTTGCGCGGCACCCGATGTCAAGCGAGCACACCGGCTTCCTTGAGCAATTCCTGCAGTTCGCCCGACTCGTACATCTCGCGCACGATGTCCGCCCCGCCGATGAATTCGCCCTTGATGTAGAGCTGGGGGATGGTCGGCCAGTTGGCGTATTCCTTGATCCCCTGGCGCAAGGACTCGTCTTCGAGCACGTTGTAGGCGGCGAAGTCTTTCAGACCACAGCGGCGCAGCACCTGCACCACCGCCGCGGAGAAACCGCACAAGGGGAAATCGGGCGTGCCTTTCATGTAGAGCACCACCGGATCGGCGGCAATCTGCTGGCGAATTTTTTCTTGGATGTCCATGGGAGTCCTTGTTGCGGAGCTGGGGGAGAGTCATGTTAGCGAAGGGTAACGGGAGTCGTCAAGGATCGGTAAGCCCTGATCAAATCCTGGTCATCACAATCCGGCTCCACAACATAGGAATTTTCTATTTTAGCCACGACGCCGTCCACCACTCACCCGCTCGTGCCCAGCCAAATCCTTCCAGCTCTGCACCTCGAGAAAACCGGCATCGAGCAACAGACCCCGCACCCGCTGTGCCTGGTCCCAGCCGTGCTCCAGCAACAACCACCCCCCCTCGGCGAGATGGCGTGGCGCCTCGGAGACGATCGCCGCGATCGCTTCCAAGCCGGTTTCTCCGGCGATCAGCGCCGAGCGCGGTTCGAATCGTAGATCCCCCTCTTCGAGATGCGGATCGTCCTGGGCGAGATAAGGCGGGTTGGAGACGATGAGGTCGAACGTTTCGCCCGGGCCTAGCCGGGAGAACCAGTCGCTCTCCATGAACGACACGCTCGCTTTCAGGCGGGCGGAGTTTTCCAACGCTAGAGCAAGCGCTTCACACGAAGCGTCCACTGCGAAAACTTCCGCCTGTGGCAATTCCAGCGCCAGGGTAATGGCGATGCAGCCGCTACCGGTGCCCAAATCCAGGATGCGCGGCGCGTGTCCAGGCGGCAGGGAAAGGGCGAGCGCGATCGCTACCTCCACCAAGGTTTCGGTCTCCGGCCGCGGAATCAACACCGACGGCGTGACGCGAATGCGCCGTCCGTAGAACTCCCGCTCGCGCACGAGGTAGGCCACCGGCACCCCCGCCGCGCGCCGCTCCACCCAGGCGGCGAAGCGCTGCAGCACTTCCGCCGGCAAGGAGCGTTCCGGCCAGGCGGTGAGCTTGGTCGAACTCCAGCCGCTGGCGTGGCACAGCAGCACGCGCGCTTCCAGCGCGCCGATACGGGCGCGGGCCCAGGCGAGCGCCTCGCCCACCGTCGCATCGTGCGGCAGCGCCCCGGACGTCGTATTCATTTCGAATCCTCGGGCGCGTTCTCCAGCTCATGCAGCCGCTCTTGTTCATGCTCGAGGCGCAGCGGCTCGATGAGCGGATCAAGATCCCCCTCGAGGAGCGCGTCGAGCTGATAGAGCGAAAGATTGATGCGGTGGTCCGTCACCCTGCCTTGCGGGAAATTGTAGGTGCGGATGCGCTCGGAGCGATCGCCGCTGCCCACCAGGCTCTTTCTCGCGGCCGCCACCACCGCGGCCTGTTCGTCCCGCCGCCGCGCCTCCAGCCGTGCGGCCAGCACCGCCATGGCCTTCGCCTTGTTGCGATGCTGCGAGCGGTCGTCCTGGCATTCGACGACGAGCCCTGTGGGCAGGTGCGTGATGCGCACCGCCGAATCGGTCCGGTTGACGTGCTGTCCGCCCGCGCCGCTCGCGCGGAAGGTATCGATGCGCAGCTCGGAAGGGTCGATCTGCACCACGGCCTCCTCGTCCGGCTCCGGCAGTACCGCCACCGTGCAAGCCGAAGTATGGATGCGCCCCTGGCTTTCGGTGGCCGGCACCCGCTGCACCCGATGCACGCCCGACTCGAATTTGAGCCGGCCGTAGACGCCGCGCCCCTCCAGCCGCACGATCACCTCGCGGTACCCCCCCAGGTCGGACTCGCTCGCCGAGAGGATCTCGCTGCGCCAGCCGCGGCGCTCGGCATAGCGCAGATACATGCGCAGCAGATCCGCCGCGAAGAGCGCCGCCTCCTCGCCGCCCGTCCCGGCACGGATCTCGAGGAAAGCCGGGCGATCGTCCTCGGGGTCGCGAGGCGTGAGCGCTTCCATGAGCGCGCGCTCGCTCTCGGCGAGTCGCTCGGCGAGCCGCATCGTTTCTTCTTCGGCGAGCGCACGCAGCTCGGGATCGGCGGCGAGCGCCTCGGTCGCAGCGAGCTCGTCTTCGAGAGCGCGATGGGCGCGCCACTGCATCACCACGGGCTCGAGTTCCGCGCGCTCCTGCCCCAGACGGCGCAATTGCTGCGGGTCGGACGCCACCGCCGGATCGATCAGCGCCCGATCGAGCTCCTGCAGCCTCTCCTCCATGCGCTGCAGCCGTTCGCGGATACGTGCCTTCATCCCCGCTCCCCTCGCGGCACCGCCAGGGGCAGGGATTGCGCCTGCGCCGCCTCCTCTCCCCGGTCTTTTTCCGGTGGCACGTCGGATTCCAGCGCGAAGAGCCGCGGCAGGGCCGCGAGCAGCGCCTCGCGTTCCGCGTCGCCCGCCTCCTGCAAAAAGCGCGTGGGCGCGTGCAGCCACTTGTTCATCAGCCCATGGCTCAGGGCCATGAGCACCGCCTCGGGCGATTCGCCCCCATGCAGGCGGCGCAAGGCCCGCTGTAGCTCCGCCTCCCGCAGCGCATCGGCCCGCTCGCGCAGGCGGCGGATCCAGGGCACGATCTCGCGCGAGCGCACCCAGGCCATGAACTCGGCCACCCGCTCCTCGACGATGCGCTCCGCCGCCACCAGCGCCTGCTGCCGCGAGGCGAGCCCCGCCTGCACGATCTGCGCCAGATCATCCACGGCATAGAGGAAGACGTCGTCGAGCTCACCCACCTCCGGCTCGACGTCGCGCGGCACGGCCAGATCCACCATCACGAAGGGCCGGCGCCGACGCTTTTTCAGGGCGCGCTCGACCATCCCCAGGCCGATGAGCGGCAGCGGGCTGGCCGTGCTCGAGACGATGGTGTCGAATTCGGGCAGAATGTCCGGCAGGTCCTCGAGCCGCCCCACGCCCGCGCCCAGCGGCTGGGCGATCGCCTCGGCCCGGGCGAGCGTGCGGTTGACCACCATCATCCGCCTGGGGCGGCCGGCGGCGAAGTGGGTGGCGCACAATTCGATCATCTCGCCGGCGCCGACGAAGAGCACCCGCTGCTCCGATACCGGCCCGAAGACGCGTTCGGAGAGCTTGACCGCCGCCGCGGCCATGGAGACCACGTTCGCCCCGATCGCCGTGCCCGAACGCACTTCCTTGGCCACCGCCAAGGTGTGCTGGAAGAGTTTGTGCAAATGCTTGCCGAGCGTTCCAGCCGCTTGCGCCGCCCGCACTGCGTCCTTGAACTGCCCCAGGATCTGCGCTTCGCCCAGCACCATGGAATCGAGGCCGCTCGCCACGCGAAAAACATGGCGCACCGCCGCCTGGTCGATATAGGTGAAGAGGTGCGGCGCCACTTCCGGCAGCGGCGTTCCTTGGCGGGCGGTGAGCCAAGCCACCACCGGCTCCGCCTCGCGCGCCGCCACGTAGAGCTCGGTGCGGTTGCAGGTGGAGAGGATGGCGGCTTCCGACACGCCGGCCACGCCACCGCACAATTCCTGCAGGGCCGGCGCCACGCGCTGCGCATCGAACGCGAACCGCTCCCGAATCGCGATCGGCGCCGAATGGTGGTTCAGACCCAAGGCATAGAACGGCATGAGCGCGCGAGCTGGAGATCGGAGTAAAGGCAGCGATTATATCATCCGCCCCGACCCGACCCTTGACGGCGGACAGCAGGGCACCCACAATGCGGGCGAAGCCATCGCCCAAGGGAGAACGCAGGCATGCGCATCCTCATCGTCGAAGACGACGCCGTCATTGCCGACGGCCTTGCCCGGGCGCTCAAACAATCCGGCTGCGCCATCGACACGCTGATGAACGGCCGCGAGGCCGACGTGGCCCTGCAAACCACCCCCTACGACCTCGTCATCCTGGATCTCGGCCTGCCGGGACTGCCCGGCATCGAGGTGCTGCGCCGCTTGCGCGCGCGCAAGAACACCACTCCCGTGCTCATCCTCACCGCCCAGGACGGAATCGAAGACCGCGTGCGCGGGCTCGATGCCGGCGCCGACGACTACCTCACCAAGCCCTTCGCCCTGCCCGAACTGGAAGCCCGCGTACGGGCGCTCACCCGGCGCTCGCTCGCCGCGCCGCCGGTGGTCGAGGCCGGCAAGCTGCGCTACGACCAGACCGCTCGGCGCGTCTGGCTCGACGGCACCCCGCTCGAACTCTCCGGCCGGGAACTCGCGCTCCTCGAATACCTCATCACCCGCCCCGGGCGGCTCGTGAGCAAGGAACAGCTCGTCGAACACCTCTGCGGCTGGGGCGAGGAAGTCTCCACCAACGCCATCGAAGTCTACATGCACCGGCTGCGCAAGAAGATCGAAGGAAGCGGCGTACGCATCCAGACGGTGCGCGGCCTCGGCTACAGCCTGGAGCCCAGCGATGCTTCCCTGGCGTAAGCGCACGCCCGACGGCTCGCCCAACTCCGTCTTCGGCGAGATCCTCGACTGGCTCCTCGCCCCCCTGCTCTTTCTCTGGCCTTTCTCCATCATCGTCACGCACCAAGTGGCCGATCGTATCGCCAATCGCTCGTTCGACCACGCCCTGGGCGAGCAGGTTCAGATGCTCGCGCGCTTCGTGACGATCGACGGCGACCGAGTCCAACTCGACCTGCCCGCGCCGGGACGCATCCTCTTTCGCTCCTCGGCGAGCGACGTCATTTTCTTCCAGGTTCGCACCGACGAGAGCATCGTCGGCGGCGACGCCGAGATCCCCGCCCCGCCCCGCCCCTGGCTGCCCGACGGCGAAGTACGCTGGCGCGACGACGTCGTGGCCGGCGAACCAGTGCGTATCGCCGCCCGTATCGACCAGCGCCATGGAGCCGAGCAGCCTCGCGTCGTCATCGCCCAAGTGGCCGAGACCCTCAACAAGCGCCGCGAGCTCGCCTCCGACGTCGTCACCGGCGTGCTGCTACCCCAATTCACCCTGATCCCCCTCTCGGTCGTGCTCGTCTGGTTTGGCCTCACCCGCGGCATCGCACCCCTTGCTCGCCTACAGGCGCGCATCCGCCAGCGACGCCCCACCGACCTCTCGCCCATCCCGCCCGAGAGCGTTCCCGAAGAGGTGCGCCCCCTCATCGTCGCCTTCAACGACATGATGGCCCGCCTCGAAGAAAACCTCCAGGCCCAGCGCCGCTTCATCGCCGACGCCGCCCACCAGATGCGCACCCCCATCACCGGCCTGAAGATGCAGGCCGAGCTCGCCCTGCGCGAGCGCGACCCGCAGGCGCTGCGCCAGGATCTCCAGCGCCTGCACGGCGCCGCCGAACGCGCCGCCCACCTCATCCAGCAGCTGCTCACGCTGGCGCGCGCCGAATCGAGCTCGGAGACGGTACACCGCATCGAACGCCTCGACGTACAGGAACTGCTGCGCGACGTCGCCCTCGAGCTCTACCCCAAGGCCCAGCACAAAGCGCTCGAGCTCGGATTCGACGAAAGCGAAGGGCGGCTGGAAGTCGAGGGCAACCGCCTCATGCTGCAGGAACTCTTCAAGAACCTGGTCGACAACGCCATCCAATACACCCCGCCCGGCGGCAGCGTCACCCTGCGCGCGCTAGCCCGCGGGGATTCGGTCGACGTCGAGATCGAAGACACCGGCATCGGCATCCCCCCCGCCGACCGCCCCCGCGTCTTCGAGCGCTTCTACCGCGTGCTCGACACCGGCGTCGACGGCTCCGGCCTGGGCCTTGCGATCGTGCGCGAGATCGCCGAGATGCACCGCGCCGACGTCAGCCTCGAACCCAACCCCCACGGCCAGGGCACGCTCGCCCGCGTGCGCTTCCCCCTGCCGGCACGAAGCCCCGCCCGGCAGGACGAGCGCCCCCGCGCCAAGGATGATTGACTTTCTCTTTCCCGCCGCTATAATGGCGGTCTTCGGCGGCCAGGTAGCTCAGTCGGTAGAGCAGCGGACTGAAAATCCGCGTGTCGGTGGTTCGATTCCGCCCCTGGCCACCAATATATAAAGGTCAACCGTTCTCGGTTGGCCTTTTTTCTTGCGCGCTCCCGCGCGTTCGCGGGGACTCCTGCGGATTCCTGCGGACTTCCTTCCCCGGCCGTCTCGCCTGCCTCGGGCCCCATTTCGCTCTCTCCGCGCCGTTTTTCTCTCCGGCCCTGCTCCCCGGCGAAAGGTCGAAGTCAACAGGGAGCGCCGACGGCACCATTCAATATCAACAAGTTACGTGCTGACCGTTCAACCGGTTGGATGAGTGCATCGCTCACCCAAACCAGACATAGCCTCAACCCTGCGTGGTCGGGGCGCCCTCGGGAGGTAGCGGAATGACGGTGCGGTACTTTCCGCCGCTGGATTGCGCAGGCGGCTCCTCGGCGCGCTCGACCGCGACCTGATCGAGCCGGTGCTCGATGAGCAGGCACGCGATCCCACTACGCACAGCCTCCCCCACATGCGCTCCGGGTCGGCGCCGGGCGCGGGACGCAGGCGCACGCGCAGACGCATCGGTGCAGTCTGCACGATCTGCGACAGCTCGACGCCAGAGATATGGTCAAGCTCCAACGCCAGCGGAGGGATAAAGACACGCTCGCCGCGTTCTGTCGTAAATGAGAGCACA
Organism: Tepidiphilus sp. J10; assembly: GCF_006980785.1. Classification (NCBI taxonomy): domain Bacteria; kingdom Pseudomonadati; phylum Pseudomonadota; class Hydrogenophilia; order Hydrogenophilales; family Hydrogenophilaceae; genus Tepidiphilus; species Tepidiphilus sp. J10. The sequence continues at coordinate 5,363 of NZ_SBHP01000003.1, read as the reverse complement.
TCGGCGGAGCGGCCCTGCACGCGGATCGCGGGCAGTGGATTGCCGCAGGGACAGGGATCGGGCCGCTGCAGGATGCTGTCCCCGAGGTCGTAGCGCAGGATCGGCTGTACCCGGCTGGCGAGATTACTCAGCAGGACCGTGTGCGACGGCGTGCCCGGTAGAGTCGGCCGGTAGTCGGCGTCGACCGGCTCGAGCACGGCCCAGTCACCGTTAACGTGGCCGGCTGTGGCCGGCTACCGCATCATCCCGCCCCGCCCGCCGTAGTAACCGCGCAGCCGCTCCTTCTGCTCGGGGGTGAGCACCGCGTCCATGCGATTCTGCGCATCGACCTGGATCTGGATCATCTGCCGTCGCAGGTCGCAAATCTTCTTGTATTGGTTGTCGATCGCGGCGGGGTCACGCTTCCCGGAGTAGTAGATTTCGTTGAGCTTGGCTTGCTCGGCATACATCTTCGCCGCCAGGTCCCCCTGCTTCTTGCGGAAGTCCTCC
>NZ_SBHP01000003.1:0-4864 GCF_006980785.1 Tepidiphilus sp. J10 | reverse complement strand
CTGGATCTGTGCGATCTTGGCCTGCTGCTGCTCCGTGAGGTCGAGCGCCGGGCCATAGCCGTATCCGCCCATCATTCCGGGGCCCATCATTCCGGGGCCCATCATTCCGGGGCCCATCATTCCGGGGCCCATCATGCCAGGGCCCATCATGCCAGGGCCCATGTAGCGGTCGTCCCAGTCATCCCAATCCCCCCACATCCCGCGGGGACCCATGCCCATCATGCCGGGACCCATCATGCCCGGTCCCATGCCCATCATCCCCGGCCCCATGCCGCACATCGGGCACCATCCGCCCATCATGCCGGGTCCCATGCCGTAGCCGTAGTACGGTTGCCCTTGCTGAGCCGAAGCGCTGGCCACGGTTCCCAAAAGCGCCATCGCGGCAAGCGCGCCAACGAGTTTTTGCTTGGTGTTCATTTGCATCTCCTTTACTGGTGGAAATTGCACAACCCGGTCCTTGGACCGGGGCCTATCCCCCCTTCAAGTCGTCGCGCTTCTGCAAGAACTCGTCGCGATCGATTTCCCCCCGCGCGTATTTTTCTTCAAGGATAGCCAAGGCCCGGTCATCGCCCTGGCGAGCGCCCGTGCCCGTTCGGCTTCTGCCGCCCAACAGATACTTGATGGCGGCCAGCACGAGCAGTACCGGCACCAGCCAGAGCAGGATCATCCAGATCCAGCCGAATCCCCATCCCCAGCCCATGCCGTAATCCATCATCATCTTCTTAGCCTTTCATTCCCGGGTGCGGCCATGCCGCCGCAAGAAGTCGATAATCTCGGCCGTCGTCGTCTTGTCCGGGACGAACTTTCCCATTGCCGCCTCGTGCCCGCGCATCCGGCCGACCACCGCCGGCCACTCCTGCGCGGTGTGCTGACGCGGGTCCGGCAGCGCGTGGCACTGCACGCAGAAGGTGCTGAACGCCTGGCCCGCCTGCGTGTTCAGGTCCGGGTATTTGGCCGCGTCGATCGGTTCCTGGGCGTGCTTCTGCAGATAGTCGAGCAGGATGTCCAGTTCTACCCTGCTCGGGGCCACCACCCCCATCATTCCACCCATCATGCCGCCCATCATCCGCATGCGCATGTTCATGCGGCCCAGCACCCGCGGCCATCCGGCGGCGGTGTGCATGCCCGGGCCGGGCAGGTTGTGGCATTGCACGCAGTAATACTGCAGTATCCTCGCGCCTGCCGAATCCGGCTCGGGCAGCAGCGCGGGATCGATGCCGGGCGGCAGCGCGCCCCCCATCATCCGCTGCATCATGTTCCTGTGCATGGGGCCCATCATTCCCGGCCCCATCATGTCTTGCGCCAATTTTGTTGCCCCCTCCGCACGGGCAAGGCCAACAGCGAGGGATGAGACGAGCAACGAGAACGCGACGGCTGCACCGGCCGTTAGCCTTGAAATGCCTCGTCGAGTTGTTCTCATCTCCACGCTCCTCGTTCGCCCCGGGCTGAAAGACGCTTTTCGCCCGGGGCTACAGCGCCTGCATCACCCGCTGCAGCCGCTGCCTCACCTCACCGGCCAGCTGAGTAATATCCGGTTTGCCGACCAGGTCCAGCACGGCGTTGGGGTCCATGAACTCGACATGCACCTTGCCTGCATCATCCTGGCGCACCACCACGTTGCAGGGCAGGAGCAGCCCGATGGACGACTCCACCGTCAGGGCCCGATGCGCGAGCGGCGGATTGCATGCGCCGAGAATTCGGTAGGGCGGCATGTCCTGGTTGAGCTTTTTCTTCATCGCGCCGGCGACGTCGATGTCGGCCAGCACGCCGAAGCCTTCGGCCTGCAGGGCCTGGGTGACGCGCTCGATCGCTTGATCGAAGGTCAGCTCCACCGTCTTGCCGAAACCGTACTTGATATCCATGACAACGCTCCTTGGGTTGGAATTGCTGTTCAGCGGCGCAGCATGCGCAGGCCGTTTCCGATCACCACGAACTCGCTGATCTCGTGCGCCAGCACCGCGATCGGCAGGGTGAGATAGCCGCCCACCGCGCCCGCGATCAGGACGCCGATCACCACCGCGGACAGGGCGAGGTTCTGCCGGATCACCTGCCAGGTTCGGCGGCTGAAGGAAATCAGATAGGGCAGCCGCGCGAGGTTGTCGCTCATCAGCACCACGTCCGCCGTCTCCAGCGCGACGTCGGTGCCCGCCGCGCCCATGGCGACGCCGACGTGGGCCGCCGCCAGTGCGGGCGCGTCGTTCACGCCATCGCCGACCATCATCACCTTGCCGTAGCGCGCCTCCAGCTCGGCGACCTTGCGCGCCTTGCCCTCCGGGGAAAGCTCGGCGAACACCTCGTCCACACCCACCTGCCTGGCGATCGCTTCCGCCGCCAAGGGATTGTCGCCGGTCAGCATGACCACCCGCTCGATGCCGGCGCGCTTGAGCTCGGCGACGGCCCGGACCGCCTCCGGCCGCAGCGGATCGGCGATGGCGATCAGGCCGTCGAGGGCTCGATCGGTGCCGACCAGCACCACGGTCTTGCCTTCCCGCTGCAAGGCTTCGATGCGGGGCATCGCGGCGGCCACCGGAACGCCCAGCCCCTCGAAGAGCCGTGGGTTTCCTACATAGTGGTCGACGCCTTCGATCCGGCCGCGGGCGCCCGCGCCGGTGAGGGACAGGAAATCTTGGGCCGGGTTGACCGCGATGCCCTCGCTCTTGGCCCGCTCCAGCACGGCCTGCGCCAGGGGGTGCTGCGAGCGCAGTTCGAGGGCGGCGGCCGCGGCCAGTACCTCGCGTTCGCTTTGCCCGTCCAGCGGGATCACATCCGTGACCTGCGGCCGGCCCAGGGTGAGCGTGCCGGTCTTGTCCAGGGCCACCACCCGCACCTTGGCCAGGTTCTCCAGATGCACGCCGCCCTTGATCAACAGGCCGTTGCGGCCGGCGGTGCCGATGGCGGCGACCAGCGTGATGGGGACGGAGATCACCAGGGCGCAAGGGGCGGCGGCGACGATGAACACGGTGGCGCGGGTGAGCCAGTCCTCCCAAGGCAGGCCGAACAGCGGCGGCAAAAGGCCGATGAGGATGCCCACGCCCAGGACGGAGGGGCTGTAGCGCTTGCCGAAGCGCTCGATGAAGCGTTGACTGCGGCCCTTGCTCGCCTGCGCGGCTTCCACCAGATGGATGATGCGCGAGAGGGTGTTGTCGGCGAAGGTCTTGGTGGCACGCACCGTGAGCGCGCCCTCGCCGTTGAGGGTGGCGGCGAACACCTGGCTGCCCGGCAGTTTCTCGACCGGCACGGATTCGCCGGTCACCGGCGCCTGGTTCACGCTGGAATGACCGTCGACCACCTCGCCGTCAGTGGCGACCGACTCGCCCGGCAGCACGATGAAGACATCGCCCACCCGGATCTGCTCGACCGGGATCCGTATCTCCTCGTCTCCGCGCCGCACGAGCGCGGTCTTCGGGGCCAAGTCCATGAGGGCGCGGATCGCGTGCCGGGCGCGCTCCGCCGTGTAGCCTTCCGCCGCCTCGGAGATCGAGTAGAGAAACACAAGCGTCGCGGCCTCCGCCCACTGCCCCATGACCCCGGCGACGATGGCGGCGGTGGACATGAGGAGCTCAATGCCGATCTCGCTCTCCTTGACCAGTTCCTCCAGCGCCTCGCGGCCGAAATAGTAGCCGCCGACGAGTACGGCGGCGATATAGAGAATTGCCTGGAACCCGGCGGGCAGGCCGAGATAGCCGCCGACGAAGCCGGTGAGCAGCAACAGCCCGGAGCATACGGAGGTGACGACCTTGGCGTTGCGCCAGGGTCGCGGCATGACCACCGGGGCCTCGGCGGCGCAGGCGCAGCCCATCACTCGCCCTCCACCGCCGCAAGCGATGCGGTCTGGATGCCGATACGACAGCGCCCGCCTTCCCGTAAACACATCCGCTCGCGAAAACGGTGCAAGTCCTGGGCAAAGAGCCCGCCGACGTCGGGCAGCGCCCGCAGCATGTCGTAGGCCAATTCCAGGTAAGGCACGCCGCGCACGAGGCGGTGATAGACCCAGCGCCCATCTTTCTCTGCGGACAGCAGCCCAGCCTGACGCAGAATCTTTACATGGCGCGACAGCTTGTACTGGGGCTCAAGCAGGCTGTCCACCAGTTCGCAGAGGCAGGCCTCCTCGCCGGTCTCGGCCAGCAGGCGGACGATACGGATCCTCGTCGGGTCGGCGAGGGCCTGAAAGATTTCGTGTGGTTGTACGTTGATCGTATGCATAGTTGCATGATAACGCATCTATGCGGGTTGTGCAACCTTTTTTCTGTAAATTTCCGTGGTGTTGGTCATGACGCCGGGGTTACGGGTTGAGGTTGAGATAGACCTTGCCGGTCATCCACTCGTCGTCGAGTTCGGCCAGCAGCGCCGAGACCAGGCGCAGGCAGGAATCCATGTTGGGGAAGATGCTGGCCACCCGGGTGCGTCGTCGCAGTTCCCGGTTGATGCGTTCCAGCCCGTTGGTGGTACGCAAACGGATACGGTGCGCAGCGGGGAAGTCGAACACCGTCAGGGATTCAGGAATCGCGGTTTCGGCCCACTCGGCCAGTTTCGGATGCTCCTTGCGCCAGGTGTCCAGGGCGGCTTTCAAAAGCCGCTCGGCTTCTGCCTTGTCCGGAGCATTGAAGATCGCGCGCAGTGTCGCGGCGACGTGCTTTTTCGCCTCCTGTCGGGTGACGAACTGGCCGGCGTTTTGCTGCAGATGGAACTGGCAACGCTGCCAGGGAACAGAAGGGAACACCGCTTTGCGGGCAGCTTTGAGGCCCGCATGATCATCCGCGACGATGAGCTTGACACCGTGCAACCCTCTGGCCAGGAGGGATTCCAGGAAACGTCGCCAATTGATCTCGGCTTCCGACGTGGCCACCGTGCAACCGAGCACCCG
>NZ_SBHP01000024.1:0-508 GCF_006980785.1 Tepidiphilus sp. J10 | reverse complement strand
GCGAGCGAGACGTCGTCGAGCGCGGTGAAGGCGCCAAAACGCTTGCAGATATGTCGGACTTCGATGCTCATTTGAGACTCCCGCGACGCAGGGCAGCAAAATCGCCGCGCCGCTCGATGGCGTGCTTGACGACCAGGGTCACCAGGGCGAGCAGCGCCAGCAGCGAGGCGACGGCAAAAGCTGCCGAGAACTGGTATTCGTTGTAGAGGATCTCGACGTGCAGCGGCAGAGTAGTGGTCTGGCCGCGGATGTGACCGGAGACGACGCTCACCGCGCCGAATTCCCCCATGGCGCGCGCGTTGGTGAGGATCACGCCGTAGAGCAGCCCCCATTTGACGTTGGGCAGGGTCACGTGCCAGAACGTGCGCCAGCCGCTCGCGCCCAGCACCACCGCCGCCTCTTCCTCCTCGCGCCCCTGCGCCTGCATCAGCGGCACGAGCTCACGCGCCACGAACGGAAAAGTGACGAAGACGGTAGCGAGCACGATGCCGGGCACGGCGAAGAGGAT
>NZ_SBHP01000023.1:0-598 GCF_006980785.1 Tepidiphilus sp. J10 | reverse complement strand
CCAGCTCCCCCGGGCTTTTCGCAGGCTCGCACGTCCTTCTTCGCCTGTGATCGCCAAGGCATCCACCGCATGCACTTACTTCGCTTGATCCTATAGCGGTGCCAGACACCCCTATAGGATTGATGCTGTGCGATGCAATCACACACACTACGGACACTTCGATTCGCCTGTTCGGCGCCTCGCAGTGCCCTACCCATTTCCTTGCCCTACTTGTTAAAGAACGTTGGTACCCTTGCGGGCCCATCGGTAAGCACGAGATTCGCGCTTGCCGATGGACTCTCGTGGTGGAGCTGATCGGGTTCGAACCGATGACCCCCGGCTTGCAAAGCCGGTGCTCTGCCAGCTGAGCTACAGCCCCGCCTGCAGGCGTGCCCGTGCGTGGTGGGTCTGGTTGGATTCGAACCAACGACCCCCGCCTTATCAAGACGGTGCTCTAACCGACTGAGCTACAGACCCGGGTGGCCGGGTACGTTCTTTGTCTTCGGGGACAGTCGAGCGGTTGTGGGTGCGGGCCGGGCCGTGCCTGGCTGCTTTCTCTTGAAAGGAGGTGATCCAGCCGCACCTTCCGGTACTGCTACCTTGTTACGACTTCACCCCA
>NZ_SBHP01000022.1:0-618 GCF_006980785.1 Tepidiphilus sp. J10 | reverse complement strand
ACTTTCTCGTAACGGGCATCCAGAAAGAGATAGGGCACTTCACCCAGAGGACGCTCGCGCCAAGCTCTGAGCCCCTCGTCGAGCTTGGCGGCGGCGCGGCTAACTTGGGCGGTGGAGAGCGAAATCTCCGGTCCCAGCAGGCGCTGCAGTACCTCGATCACCCGGCGGGTGGAGACCCCCTGGACATACATCTCGGCCAGGGCGAGATGCACCGCCTGATCGGTGCGGGTGCCTTTTTCGAGGGCAGAAGGGTAGAAGTCGCCGGAACGCACCTGGGGCACCTGGAAGGTCAGCTCACCAAGGCGGGTGAGTACCGTCTTGGGTTTGTACCCGTTGGCGTAGTCACGCCGTCGCTCGCTACGTTCATAGGGCGCCGCGCCAAGGAACTGGGATCGTTCGATCTTGGCGGCTTCATTGACGAGGATACGCAGGGCCTCGCCGGCACCATCCAGTCCGTGTTCGAGCAACACTGCATAAGCCATTTCCAAAGGATTGGTTTCGACACGCATCGCCATGATGGGCGTACTCCTTTCTCGAAGTCATGGCGTCAGACCTACCGCCGCGCACTTTCTGCCAGAAGCGCTAAACGGAATTTACAGAAAGGATGGTACACAACCC
>NZ_SBHP01000021.1:0-697 GCF_006980785.1 Tepidiphilus sp. J10 | reverse complement strand
ACGACGAGGCGGGCGCCACCGCCATCGCCACGGTGATGCTGGTCATTTCCTTCACCCTCTTGCTCGTCATCAACGCCCTGCAAGCTTGGGCCGCCCGTCGCGGCGGCAAGGAGCAATGAGAGATGGACGCCGTTGCCGCGCTGCCCATCCACGAAATCCCCGTTCGCCGCATGGCCGTGCGACCGGTCACCGCCGAGCCCGCATGGGTGCGGCGCGTCCTGATCGCGCTCGCGCTCGCTTTCTTCGGTCTCTTCCTGCTGCTGCCGCTTGCCGCCGTCTTCGTCGAGGCGCTGCGCAAGGGCTGGGCGGTGTATCTGGCCGCGCTCGTCGAGCCCGACGCGCTCGCCGCCCTGAAACTGACGCTGCTGGCCGCCGCCATCGCCGTGCCGCTCAACCTCGTCTTCGGGGTGGCGGCTGCCTGGGCGATCGCGAAATTTTCCTTCCGCGGCAAGGCACTGCTGCTCACCCTGATCGATCTGCCCTTCTCGGTCTCGCCGGTGGTGGCGGGGTTGGGGCTGGTGCTGCTCTTCGGCAGTTCCGGCTGGTTCGGCGCCTGGCTCGCGGCGCACGAGGTGAAGATCCTCTTCGCCGTGCCCGGCATCGTGCTCGCTACCGTCTTCGTCACTTTTCCGTTCGTGGCGCGTGAGCTCGTGCCGCTGATGCAGGCGCAGGGGCGCGAGGAGGAAGAGGCGGCGGT
>NZ_SBHP01000020.1:0-732 GCF_006980785.1 Tepidiphilus sp. J10 | reverse complement strand
GGGTATCCCTGGCTGAATCCATAGGCCAGAGGAGGCGAACCCGGCGAACTGAACCATCTCAGTAGCCGGAGGAAAAGAAATCAACCGAGATTCCCCAAGTAGTGGCGAGCGAACGGGGAGCAGCCTGCACGACCAACCCAACGGCTCAGCAGAACGGCTCTGGAAAGGCCGGCCATAGCGGGTGATAGCCCCGTATGCGAAAAGCCGTCGGGGGGTCTAAGCGTGCGAGAAGTAGGGCGGGGCACGAGAAACCCTGTCCGAAGATGGGGGGACCATCCTCCAAGGCTAAATACTCGTGATCGACCGATAGTGAACCAGTACCGTGAGGGAAAGGCGAAAAGAACCCCGGCGAGGGGAGTGAAATAGAACCTGAAACCGCATGCATACAAACAGTGGGAGCCCCTCCTTTAACGGCCTTCGGGGCTTTGACGCCGGCGCGTTGCGACGGCGGCAAAAGTTCGAAGGAAGAAGTGAAATGGACCTCTAGCGTCCTGAGGGCGAGAGGGCCGTTAGAGGAGGGGTGACTGCGTACCTTTTGTATAATGGGTCAGCGACTTACGTTGCGTGGCGAGCTTAACCGAATAGGGGAGGCGAAGCGAAAGCGAGTCCGAATAGGGCGAGGAAGTCGCGCGGCGTAGACCCGAAACCGGGTGATCTATCCATGGCCAGGGTGAAGGCACCCTAACCGGTGCTGGAGGCCCGAACCCACTACTGTTGCAAAAGTAGGGGATG
>NZ_SBHP01000002.1:186857-249459 GCF_006980785.1 Tepidiphilus sp. J10 | reverse complement strand
CCGGGCTTTCGGCGATCCCACCGCCGAGCGTGCCGGGCGCATCTCGCTCAATCCACTGCGTCACGTCGACCCGGTGGGCACCCTCCTCGTGCCTCTGGGCATTCTCCTGCTGTCACTGCTCACCGGCGCCGGAGCGCTGCTCTTCGGTTGGGCGAAACCAGTGCCGGTCGATCCCTCCCGCTTGCGTCATCCCAAGCGCGACATGTTCTGGGTGGCGGGCGCAGGGCCCGGCATCAATTTGGCGATGGCCCTCGGATGGGCCTTGCTCTTCAAGCTCTCGCTCACGTTCCTGCCCCCCTTTTGGGCAGTGCCGCTCGCGCGCATGGCCGATGCCGGCATCTCGATCAACGTCGCCCTCATGGTATTGAACCTCCTGCCGCTGCCGCCGCTCGACGGCGGTCGCATGCTCGTGAGCGTATTGCCGCCGCGTCCGGCCTGGGCCTTGTCGCGGCTGGAGCCGTACGGCATCGCGATCCTGCTGGTGGCCATGATCAGCGGGGTGGGCTCCTCCATCCTGTGGCCGATGTTCGTCGCGGTACGCAGCGCAATTCTCGCGACGATCGGCTTTTAGCACCTTCGAATTCTACGAACCGTAAAGGCGAAAAAACCATGTATGCTGAAAGGGTCCTTTCGGGAATGCGTCCCACCGGGCGCCTCCATCTGGGGCATTATCACGGCGTGCTGAAAAATTGGGCCCGCCTGCAGTATGAATATCCTTGCCTTTTCTTCGTGGCCGACTGGCATGCGCTCACCACGACCTACGACAAGCCCGACGTGATCTCCCAGGCCACCTGGGAAATGCTCATCGACTGGCTGGCGGCGGGCATCGATCCGAACCAGGCCACGCTCTTCATCCAGTCCCGGGTGCTCGAGCATGCCGAGCTGCATTTGCTGCTTTCCATGATCACGCCGCTCGGCTGGCTCGAGCGGGTGCCGACCTACAAGGATCAGCTCGAAAAGCTCTCGCACAAGGACCTCACCACCTACGGCTTTCTCGGCTATCCCTTGCTGCAGGCGGCCGACATCCTCATCTATCGCGCCAATCTCGTGCCGGTAGGCGAGGACCAGATCCCGCACGTGGAATTCACGCGTGAAGTGGCGCGCCGCTTCAACCATTTCTATGGCCGTGAGCCCAATTTCGAGGAAAACGCCAAAGAGGCGGTGAAAAAACTCGGCAGCAAGCGCGCCCGGCTCTACCTCGAGTTGCGTACCCGTTTCCAGCAGGAGGGCGACGACGAGGCACTGGCGCAGGCCCGTGCCCTCATCGACGAAGCCCAGAACCTGTCGTTGGGCGATCGGGAACGGCTCTACGGTTATCTCGAAGGCTATAGCAAGCACATCTTGGTCGAGCCACAGGTGCTGCTCACCGAAGCCTCGCGCATGCCCGGCCTCGACGGGCAGAAAATGTCGAAGAGCTATGGCAACACGATCTATCTGCGTGAAGACCCAGAATCGATCACGCGCAAGGTGCGCACCATGCAGACCGATCCGGCGCGGGTGCGCCGCACCGATCCTGGCGATCCGGAACGCTGTCCGGTATGGCAGTTCCACAAAATCTACACCGATGCCGAGGTGCACCAGTGGGTGCAGGAGGGCTGCCGCAGCGCCAAGATCGGCTGTCTGGAATGCAAGCAGCCCGTGCTCGAGGCCATCCTCGCGGAACAGGCGGAGATGCGCGAGCGGGCGCAGCCCTATGTGGAGAACCCCGGTCTCGTGCGCAACGTCGTCGCCGACGGCTGCGAGCAGGCGCGTAAGCTCGCTCAGGCGACCATGCGCGACGTGCGCGAGGCGATGGGCCTGGATTACACGTGAGTAGGGATGAAATTCTGGCCACCGAGGCGCCGATCGCGCGCGTCTACGGCGAGCCGCTCACCGCCGTGCCGGAGGATCTCTTCATTCCGCCGGAGGCGCTGCGGGTCTTTCTCGAAACCTTCGAGGGGCCGTTCGACCTCTTGTGGTATCTCATCCAGAAGAACCGGCTCGACGTGCGCGACATCCCGGTGGCGCGGCTCACCGAGCAGTATCTCGCCTACGTGGAGGCGATGCGCCGCTTCGACCTCGATCTGGCGGCCGATTACCTCTTGATGGCGGCTACGCTCCTCGAGATCAAATCGCGCTCGCTGCTGCCACGGGCCCCTTCGGTGCTCCAGGAAGACGAGGGCGACGATCCGCGGGCCGAGCTCATGCGCCGCCTGCTCGAATATGAACGCATCAAACGCGCGGCGCGCCTCTTGGGCGAGCATCCGCGGGCGGGACGCGATTTCCTCTGGGCCGGGCCGATCGAGTGGGGGCATACGCCGCAGCGGCCGCAGCCGGAGGCGAGCCTGGATCGGCTCATCGAGGCGTGGACGGGAATCCTGCAGCGCCTGCGGCTCGAGCGCCGGCACGAAGTCGCCGCGGAGGCCATTTCGGTGCGCGAGGCCATGAGCCGCGTGCTGCGCCGGCTGCATCATGCCGCCGGCGCGCTCGCGTTCGCCACGCTGATCGAACCGGAGCAGGGGAGTCTGGGCGTGGCCGTCACCTTCGTGGCCGTGCTCGAGCTGTGCAAGGAAAGGGCCTTGCACCTGGAACAGCGCGAGCCCTTCGCGCCTCTTTGGGTGCGCTCGGCCGAAGCGGCACCGGAAACCGAACCCCTGGCGCTCGAACCATGACGACGGGCCCCTTTTCGACCAAGCGCATCGTGGAGGCGGCGCTGCTCGCGGCCGACGAGCCGCTGACGCTGGACATGCTGCGGCGGCTCTTCGAACCCGATCCGGGAGCGGACATCCTCGCTTCGGTGCTCGCCGACTTGCAGCAGGAGTGGAGCGGTAAAGCGGTGGAGCTGGTCTGCACGGCGAGCGGCTGGCGTTTTCGTACGCGCTCCGAAATCCAGCCTTGGCTCGACCGGCTACGGGCCCAGCGCGCACCCACCTACAGCCGGGCGGTGTGGGAGACCTTGGCCGTGATCGCCTACCGCCAGCCGGTCACGCGCGGCGACATCGAGGCGATCCGCGGCGTGACGGTCTCGACGCAGGTGCTGCGTACGCTGGAGGGACGAGGCTGGATCGAAGTCGTGGGGCATCGCGACGGCCCGGGGCGGCCGGCGCTCTATGCCACCACGCAACGATTCCTCGACGATTTGGGCTTGCGCCACGTCGCGGAACTGCCTCCGCTCGCCGAGCTCGAAGCGATGCTCGAACCCCTGCAGGGAGTGCATGACAAGGATGAAGATGAAGACCAAGGAAGTTGAAACGCCTCGCGCTGCGCCGCGGCGCACCCGTGCGCACAAGGACGCTCCGGCGCCGGCCGCCTCGACCGAGGCACCGCGCGAACGGGTGCAGAAGGTACTCGCGCGCATGGGACTCGCCTCGCGCCGCACGATCGAGGAGTGGATCGTGCAGGGGCGGGTGGCGATCAACGATCGACCGGCGCGATTGGGCGATCGGGTAGGGCCGGGCGACCGGATCAAGGTCGATGGCAAGCTCCTCGCCTGGCGGCCAGGGCGCGAAATCCCGCGCGTGCTGCTTTATCACAAACCCGAAGGGGAGATCGTCTCGCGCGAGGACCCGGAGGGGCGCCCCTCCGTGTTCGATCGCTTGCCAGCTCTGCGCAAGGGGCGCTGGATCGCGGTGGGGCGGCTCGACTTCAACACCTCGGGCCTGCTCATCTTCACCGACGACGGTGAGCTCGCCAACCGCCTGATGCATCCGCGCTACGAGCTGGAGCGGGAGTACGCCGTGCGCATCATCGGCGAACTCACGCCCCAGCAGGTCGAGGAGCTCACCGGCGGCATCACCCTGGAAGACGGCCCGGCGCGTTTCGAAGCCCTCGTCGATGCGGGCGGCGAGGGGACCAACCATTGGTACCACGTCATCATCAAGGAGGGACGCAACCGCGAAGTGCGGCGCATGTTCGAGGCGTTGGGCTTTACGGTGAGCCGTCTCATTCGCGTGCGCTATGGTCCCGTGGCGCTGCCGCCACGGCTCAAGCGCGGCATGTGGATGGAACTGCCGCCGGAGTCGGTGGTGCAGACCTTCGGGCTGACCCCCTCCGAGACGAAGCGAACGAACCCCCGTGCAGGAAAGATCCCACGTCCGCGCACCACACCGCGCCCCTCCACTACTCATCGTTCGAAGAGGTGACCATCGATGGCTGATCGCCGACTACAGGTCTTTTATACCGTCGTCAAGGCGGGATCCTTCACCAAGGCGGCGGAGCGGCTCTTCATGACGCAACCCGCCGTCACGTTCCAGATCAAGCAGCTGGAGGAGCATTTCAACACGCGGCTGCTCGAGCGTGGCCACGGCAAGCTGAAGCTCACTCCGGCCGGCGAGATCGTCTTCGCCTATGCCGAAAAGATGCTCTCGCTCGACGAGGAACTCGAGACGCGCGTGGCCGAACTCACGAGCGAGCTCTCGGGGCTACTCTGCGTCGGCGCGTCGACCACGCTGGCGACCTGGTGGATGCCGCGCGTGATCGAGGAGTTCAAGCGAGCCCACCCGCGCGTGATTCCGCGGCTGGTGGTAGGCACTTCGCAGCTCACGCAGCAACGGGTGCTCGAACGCGACCTCGATCTGGGATTCATCGAGATCGCCACCAAGGAACCCGGTTTGGAGCAGGAGGAAATCGGCCGGGACGAACTATGGGCGATCTTCGCTCCGAACCATCCTCTGGCCAAGGGAAAAGGCAAGCCCGTACGCGCCGAGCAGCTCGCGAAGCATCCGTTCATCCAGCGCGACCCGGGCAACGGCATTCGCGAGATCGCCGAGGCGTTTTTCGCAGCATCGGGGATCTCGCCCGAATCGTTGGAAATCGCCGCCGAGATCGGAACGCTGCAAGGGGTGAAACATCTCGCCGCTGCCGGCATCGGCGTGGCCATCGCTTCCCGCGCGGCCTTGCTCGAAGAGCTGCGTACGGGGCAATTGGCGGCCGCACCGCTCGATCCGCCGCAATATACGCCCTTCGAACTGATCCTGCCCAAGGATCGTTTTCGCTCGCGACTCATCATGACCTTCGCCGATTTCGCCCGGGAGCGTATCCAGACCATGGAACGGCAGCTGCCTTCGGCCGAATTCTTCTTCGGACGCTGATGGCCAAGGCACGCACGGTTTTCGTCTGCCGCGAGTGCGGCGCGCGTTTTCCCCGCTGGCAGGGGCAGTGCAGTCAATGTCAGGCGTGGAACACGCTGGAGGAAACGCGCGAGACGAACGACTCGGGGCCGACCCTGCATCGGGCCATCCAACGCCCGGCGGCGCTCGCGGCCGACGCGGGCTCGGGCTTGGTCACGCTCGACCGCATCGAGCGCCGCCCCCTCCAGCGCCAAGCCACGGGCATCGACGAGTTCGATCGTGTGCTCGGCGGCGGCATCGTGCCCGGGGCGGTGGTCCTGCTGGGCGGCGACCCCGGTATCGGCAAGTCCACCTTGCTGCTGCAGGCGCTCGCCCGTCTGGAAGCTGCTGGCGCCGGCCCCGTGCTCTATGTCACGGGAGAAGAATCGGCCGAGCAGGTGGCGTTGCGGGCCGAGCGCCTGGGGCTGGCGGGCTTGCCGCTGCCGCTGCTGCCCGAGATCCAGCTCGAACGGGTGCTCGCCGCGGCGCAGGTGCTCGCGCCGCGCGTGATGGTGATCGACTCCATCCAGACGATGTACACCGAAGCGCTCACCTCCGCGCCCGGGTCGGTGGCGCAGGTGCGCGAGTGCGCCGCACAGCTCACTCGCCACGCCAAGGGAAGCGGCACGGCGGTGCTGCTCGTGGGGCACGTCACCAAGGAAGGGAGCCTGGCTGGGCCGCGCGTGCTCGAGCACATCGTCGACACCGTGCTTTATTTCGAAGGGGACGCGCATTCGAGCTTTCGCCTGGTGCGCGCGGTGAAGAACCGCTTCGGCGCAGCGAACGAACTGGGTGTGTTCGCCATGACCGACCGGGGGCTCAAGGCGGTGAGCAATCCCTCGGCGATCTTTCTCTCGGAACACCGGGCGGACGTGCCCGGCAGCGCCATCCTCGTCACGCTCGAAGGTACGAGACCGCTGCTCGTGGAGATTCAAGCACTCGTCGACGGTTCGGCGAGCCCCACGCCGCGGCGCCTGACGGTGGGGCTGGAGCCCAACCGTCTGGCGATGCTGCTCGCCGTGCTGCACCGCCATGCCGGCGTGTCGTGTTTCGACCAGGACGTGTTCGTCAATGCCGTGGGCGGAGTGCGCATCACCGAACCGGCTTCCGACTTGGCGATGGCGCTCGCCATCGTCTCCTCGCTCAGGAACCGGGCCCTGCCGCTGCGTCTGGCGGTTTTCGGCGAAGTGGGGCTCGCTGGCGAAATCCGGCCGGCGCCGCGCGGGCAGGAGCGCTTGCGCGAGGCCGCGAAGCTCGGCTTTACCCAGGCGATCGTGCCGCGCGCCAACGTCCCCAAGCAGCCCATCCCGGGGCTGGAGGTGATTGGGGTCGATCGCATCGAGGCAGCGCTTGCGCAGCTGCGTCATTGAGTGCGCTGCCGCTCTTTGCGTAGTTCCCCGATCAGATCGGCGGGTGGCATGGGTTTGCCCACGTGCCAGCCCTGGATTTCGTCTACTCCGAGCGCGTGCAGGTAATCGGCCTGGCGGGCCGTCTCCACGCCTTCGGCGATCACGCGCTTGTCCAAAGCGTCGGCCATGGTGACGACGCCGCGCACGATGGCGCGATCGACCGGGGTCTCCACCAGGCGATGGACGAAGGACATGTCGAGTTTGATCGCGTCGAAGGGAAACTGCAGCATGTATTCGAGCGAGGCGTAGCCTACGCCGAAGTCGTCGAGGGCTACGGGGCAGCCCAGCGAGCGGATGGCGGCGATCATGGCGCGGGCGCGTTCGGGGTCGCGGATGGCCAGCGTTTCGGTGATCTCGAATTCGAGCCGCTGCGGGAGCAGGCGGTGGCGCTGCAGGCAGTCGGCGATGTGATCGACCAGCCCGTCGTCCAGAATCTGGCGCGGCGAGAGGTTGATCGCCACCCGCAACGGCAGACCGGCGTCGCTCCAGGCAGCGAGTTGGGCGCAGACGGTGTCGATCACCCAACGCCCGGCTTCGACGATGAGCCCCGTCTCCTCGAGCAGGGGAATGAACTGGATCGGCGGCAGTACGCCGCGCTCCGGATGGCGCCAACGCAGCAGGGCTTCCGCTCCGACGAGTCGCTGCGTTTCCAGTGCACGCTGCGGCTGATAGAGGACGAAGAATTCCTGGCGTGCGATCGCCTGGTGCAGATCGGATTCGAGCTGCAGGAGCGGGGTTTCGCCGGATTCCGCGTCGCTCGTGAGGAAGTAACGCCGTCCGCGCTCCTTGGCTTGGCGTTGCTGGTGACGGGCGAGCCGCAGCAGGGCTTCGACGTCGGTGCCGGCAGCCGGAATCCAGGCGCCTCCCAGGGTGACACGGGGATGGAGCTCCTGTCGTTCCCCGCCTGTCGTGAGTACGCCGACCGGATTGTGCAAGGTGGCAAGCAGCTCTTCGATCGGCTCTGCTTCACGGCTCTCCGAACCGAGGCTCACGAGGGCGACGAATTCGTCGCTGCCGAAACGGCTCGCCACCCCGCCATGACGTGCTGCCCATTGGGCGAGACGCTGCGCCAGAGTGCGTAGGAGTTCGTCTCCTGCCCGGTCACCGAAGGCATCGTTGATGTTCGCGAGCCCAGCGACGTCGAGGCACAGGAGAAGCTGAGGCCTTTCAGGGGTGGCCTGACGGATCATGTCCCGCGCCGCGCGCAGGAAATGCGCCCGGTTGGGAATGCCGGTGAGCTCGTCGTAGTGCGTCAGACGCTCGAGCGTGGCTTCGAAACGACGTGCGAGAGTGACGTCGACCAGCACGCCGAGGATGAGGGAAGCCTCTTCTTCACAGGGTTCGGCAACCAGCCGCACGAAGCGGGGCGGTTCTTCCTCGAGGCGAAATTCCACCTCTGCCTGCCGGCCGAGGAGGCACAGGTGCTCGAGCGTCGTTTCCACGCGTAAGCGGTCTTCGTCGTGGACCCGGGCAAGCAATGCCGCACGGTTGGGCGGTGGCTCGCCGCGCCACCACTGATGGGCTTCGTCGGGCCAATGGAATCGGTCCTCGTCGGGCCGCCAACCCCAGCCGAGGATGCCGGCGATGCGAGAGGCCGTGGTACATAGTTGCTGAAGACTGTGGAAATTGCGCTGCAGCAGGCGTTCGGCATGCAGGCGCTGGAGGCGATGGCGCAGCAAGACCGGATGCAGGGGCGCAAGTGCAACCTCGCTCGCCCCGGATTCCAGTGCGCGGATGGCGCCTTCTTCCGTAGGCGCCAGCACGAAGAATTCGATCTCGTGTCGGCGCCGGCGGCGCAGCTCCCGCAAAAGCACGGGAAGTCCTTCGCCGCCTTCGAGCACCACGAGGTCGGGATGGCGCCGTTCGAAGTGCGCGATGGCTCCTTCGGGTGTTTCCGCTACCAGAGTTTCGTAGCCCAGGGATTCGAGCACGGCGAGGAGCGTGTTTCGTTCGGACGGCGAGGGGCACAGGACGAGGGCGAGGGATTCGGTCATGGAGGGCGCACGGGAGATTTTGAGGCATTATAGGACCCTTGCCGTGGATTCGCTGTTAGGGCGAGGAGAACGATGATGACTATAGAATATACGGTTTACTGCGACGATCCCGCCGCCCATGAATTTCGGGTCGACATGGATGTTCCGCTTGCCGGTGAGGAATCGCTCCTGCTGCGCCTGCCGGTATGGATCCCCGGTTCTTATCTGATCCGCGAGTTCGCCCGCCACGTGCTCGAGTTGACCGCCGAAGCGGTATTGAGCGATGGGACGAGACGGCCGCTTGCCGTCACCAAAATCGACAAGTGTTCCTGGCGTCTGCTGCCGCCACGCGGTGCTCGCGCGGTGCGCTGCCGCTACCGCGTGTGGGCGTTCGACGCCTCGGTGCGCGAAGCCTGGCTCGACACGAACCGGGGGTTTTTCAATGGCACGAGTCTCTTTTTGCGTGTCGAAGGTCGAAGCCGCGAGGAACATCGGATTCGGCTCGTTCCTCCCTCCGATTCCCGTTGTGCCGGCTGGCGCGTGGCCACGGCCCTCGAGCGCGTCGAAGGGACGGCCCCGTGGAGCTTCGGGGACTATCGTGCGCCCGATTATGATAACCTCATCGACGCGCCGGTGGCGATGGGGCCGCTCGAGTTCGTCGAATTCACCGCCGGGGGCGTGCCGCACACGTTGGCGTTCACCGGGCAGATCGAGCCCGTCGACCGGCAACGCCTTGCCGCCGACCTGACGGCGATCTGTAGCACCACCCAGGCACTGTTCGGCGACATCCCTTTTCGCCGCTATCTCTTCCTTCTGACGCTCACCGACGAGGGCTATGGGGGTCTGGAGCACGGCGAGAGTTCGGCGCTCCTGGCGGCGCGTCGCGACCTGCCCTGGCCGGGGATGGGGGCGCCGTCGGACGAGTACGTTCGCTTGCTGGGGCTCTTCAGCCACGAATATTTCCATGCCTGGGTGGTGAAGCGCCTCAAACCCGCCGCCTTTACCCCCTACGATCTCTTCGGCGAAAACTACACGCGCCTGCTGTGGCTCTTCGAGGGCTGGACGTCGTACTACGACGATCTGCTGCTCGTGCGCGCCGGGGTGATCGACGCGGACCGTTACCTCGCGCTCGTGGCGAAAACGGCCACGCAGGTGCTGACCACCCCGGGGCGTCTGCGGCAGAGCCTGGCGGACGCCTCGTTCGATGCCTGGATCAAGTTCTATCGTCCGAACGAGAACAGCGCCAACACCAACGTGAGCTACTATGCCAAAGGGGCGTTGCTGGCCTTGGCGCTCGACCTGCAGCTGCGCGAACGCGGAGCGTCGCTCGATGCGCTGTTGCGCCTCTTGTGGGAACGCCATGGTCGCAGCGGCAAGGGGCTGGAAGAAAATACGCCCTTTGCCGTGCTCCGCGAGATGGCCGGGGCGCGGCTCGCGCGCTGGTTGGAGAAGATGGTCCAGGGCACGGAGGATCCGCCCTTGGCGGCGTTGCTGCGCCGTTTCGGCGTGCAATGGCGGGAGGTGAGGGCTGCTTTGCCTGACGCGGGGCTGCGCTTCGAGCGCGACTCGATGCGCGTGGCGACGGTGCGCCGGCGCGGAGCCGCCGAGTGCGCCGGCATCGCGCCGCGCGACGAGCTCATCGCGGTCGATGGCTTCAAGGCGAGTTCCGCGCAGTGGGAGAGCGTGCTGCGCCGCCGCGGCGCGGGGGCACGAATCGCCGTGCACGCCTTTCGCGAAGGACGGCTTTTTCAGACGAGCCTGGAACTCGCGCCGCCGGCGCTCGAGCGAGTGGAGTTGCGCCGCATGCCGCGTGCCACGGCGCAACAGCGGGAGCGCCTGCATTCCTGGCTGCATCCCGCCGCGCAGCAGTAAATCGTTCGCACCGACCTCAGGTGCGGAACTGACGTAGCATCTGCGCCATGGCCTGCGTCATGGTATCGAGGTCGCGCGCGAGCTCCCGTCCCTGCTGCGCCAGACGCGCGAGGGCTTCCGCCATTTCGGCGATGTGGCTCACTTCCTCGGCTTCATGCCGCGTCACGGCGGCCTGCTCCTGGACGCTGTCGCGAATCGCCAGCGCCTGCGCCCCGATCTGGTCCATGTTTTGTTCGACGAGGGCGATTTCCTGCGCGGCTTCGCGAGCCGATTCCACGGTCTCGCCCACGGTACGCTGACCTTCGGCCATGTGGGCCACCGTCGTTCCCACTTTTTCTTCCACCTGGCCGATCATCTCGCCGATCTCGACGGTGGACTTGGCCGTGCGTTCGGCGAGCTTGCGCACTTCGTCGGCCACCACCGCGAAGCCGCGGCCCTGTTCGCCGGCGCGTGCCGCCTCGATCGCGGCATTCAGGGCGAGCAGATTCGTCTGCTCGGCAATCTCGCGGATGACCTCGACCACCGAGCGCACCGAATTCATGGCTTCGGTGAGCGATTGCACCTCGTTCGCGATGGTGCCCAGTTCGTCGGCGAGCCGTTCGGTCTTCTCGGCGCTCGCTCGCACCCGGGCGGCAGCCGCGCGATTGCGGGCGACCCCCTCGGCCACTTGTTGGGCCGAGCGTTCGGCGTTGGCCGCCACCTCGTCCATGCTCGTGGAGAGCTCCTCGATGCTGCTCGCCATGCGCTGCGCCGCTTCGGCCTGCTGCGAGGCGGCATCCGACGTCTGCAGCGCGCGCCGGGTCTCGTCCTGCACCGCTTCCTCGAGCTTGTGCCCGACCTGGCTCAAGGTGATCACCACCTCGTAGAAACGCGCCCGCATGATCTTGAGCGCATCGAGCAGATCGCCGATCTCGTCGCGTTGCAGGTCATCGACGTCGGTGCGCAGGTCGAGCGCGGCGATCGAGCGGGCCATGCCGAGCATGTTTTCCATACCGCGTTCGATGCGCCGTCCGGCCCAGGCGGCCAAGATGGCGAGCAGGACGAAACCGAGCACGCCCAAGCCGAGCAAAGCGTATTCGGTAGCCTTGGCTTCGCCGACGGCTTTTTGCAATCCGCGATCGGTCTCGGTCCGCTGGAACACGATGAGTTCGTCCAGGCTCTTATGGACGAGCTTGCCCCGCTCTTCCATCGCGGTCAAGAAACCTCCGGCGATCGCCAGGGCCGTTTCGCGATCCGGCGCCTGCTCCAGAGCCCTTCGCGCCGTCATCAAAAGCTCGTGATACGCCTTGCGGGCGAACTGAAACTGCTCGAACAAGGCACGCTCCTGCGTGTCGACGCTGCTCTCCAGGTAGGAAGCGATGCGTCGGTCGATCTCGGCGGCGGCGCGATCCATTTCCTGCCATTCTTCGCGGTAATACTCGCCAGTGCCGTAGAGCGTGGCCGCCTCGCCGAAGGCCCGGTAGAGCATCGCGCCCTTGCGTTCGATGAGGTGCTTCACCGTGGAGAGATCGGTAAGCGGGAGCACGCGATCGCGGTAGATCGAGCTCATTATGTCGATCTCGCTTTGCAGCGTCTGCACCGCGGTAAAGCCCATGCCGACGAAGAGCAGCATCGCCACAGCCACCGTGGTCCAGAAGCGGGCTTTGAGGGTGATGCGGCGCAGGAAGCGCACCGGCGCCGAGGGACGCGGTTTGCCGCGCTCGAGCCGCAGCGAGGGGTCGGAGCGCATACGGGCATAGAGTGCCTGGGCGGCGGCGATTTCCTCCGGTGCGGCTTTGAGCCGAATGCTCATGTAGCCGGAGCCGTCGGGCAGCGGGGCCACCGTGGCCTTGACCCAGTAGTGATCGCCGTTCTTGCGCCGGTTCTTGACGACCCCTTGCCAGGGATGACCGCTCTGGATGGTTTCCCACAGGTCGCGGAACACCTCGGGCGGCATGTCGGGATGGCGGATGACGTTGTGCGGCTGGCCGATGAGCTCCTCACGCGTCATCCCGGCGTATTCGCAAAAGTCGTCATTCACATATTTGATGACGCCTTTCTTGTTGGTGTGCGAGACGATCACCACGTCGTCGCGCACGGGGTATTCCTGTTGCGTCACGGGTTCGTTGATCCGCATGGTCGGACTCTCGGGTTGGTGGATTTTTGTAATTACGGCAGGCGCAATAAAAACTTTAGGAACCTCCTGCCGCGCCAGCGATCATGCTGCTACAATGGCTTGGCATCGGACGGGGGTATCCTCGGGCGATGTCATCTTACTTTGATTGTACGGAGTTCGTTCCATGGAAGTGGCAAAAAACACGGTGGTCACGCTGCGCTACACGGTGCGCGACAGCGACGGCGAGTTGATCGACGACGGCAAGGAGCCCCTGGTCTATCTGCACGGCGGCTACGACGGCATTTTCCCCAAGATCGAGGAAACGCTGCAGGGCAAGCAAGTGGGCGATACCCTGCGCCTCAAGCTGCAGCCCGAAGAGGCGTTCGGCGAGTACGACGAAGAGCTCGTCTTCGTCGAGGACATCAGCCTCTTTCCCGAGAACATCGAGGTCGGCATGGCGTTCGAGCGCGTGGGTGAGGACGGCGAGGACGACATCCTCTATCGCATCACCGACATCGCCGAAGGCAAGGTGGTGGTCGACGGCAACCACCCTCTCGCGGGCATGGCGCTGGTATTCGACCTCGAAGTCGCCGACGTGCGTCCCGCTACGCCCGAAGAGATCGCCCATGGACACCCTCACGGAGCCGGCGGGCACGCCCACTGAGGCGTCCACCGGCAAGCTCCCCGGCAGCGAGCGCAAGGTGCTGGTGATCGAGGATACGCTCACCAGCGCCGCGGTGCTCGCACGCCATCTCGAAAAAATGGGTTGCATCCCTTTGCTGGCCGACAGCGGCGAGAAAGGGCTGGAGAGCTTCTTTTACCACAACCCGGACGTCGTGCTGCTCGACGTGATTCTGCCTGGCATCGACGGCATCGAGGTGGCCCGGCGCATCCGCCAGTCCGAGCGCGCGGGAGAATGGACGCCCATCATCTTTCTCACTGCCCGCAGCGATGAGGGGGCAATCGAGGCGGGAATCGAGGCCGGCGGCGACGACTATCTCACCAAGCCGGTCTCCTTCGTGGTGCTGGCGGCCAAGCTGCGCGCCATGCTGCGCCTGGCGCACGCCCAGCAGAACCTCCTTCTGCTCACCCGGCGGCTTGACGAGGCCAACCAGAAACTTCGCCGCCTCACCAATCTCGACGGTCTCACCGGCATCGCCAACCGGCGCGGTTTCGACGACAAGCTCGCGCGCGAGTGGGCCCGCTGCCGCCGCGAGGAGCGCCCGCTCGCTCTTTTGATGATCGACGTCGATCACTTCAAGGCGTTCAACGACAGCTTAGGGCATCTGGCAGGCGATGATACGCTGAAGATCGTCGCCGCCACCATCGCCGGGTCTTTGCAGCGTCCGGGAGACATGGCCGCGCGCTACGGCGGCGAAGAATTCGCCGTGGTGTTGCCCAACACCGACCTGGCCGGTACGCGCCACATCGCCGAGCGCATCCGTGAGAACGTGGATAAATTGCGCATTTCCCACCCGGCCCAGGGTATGGCGGAACACGTGACGATCTCCGTGGGCGGGGCCGTGGCGCATCCGGCCGCCTTGCCGGCCATGCCGGCGAGCCGCCTCATCGACTTTGCCGATGCCGCCCTCTATCGGGCGAAAAAAGAAGGCAGGAACCGAGTTGTCATTTTCGATGCGGATGTCATGGCGTCCTCTTTGCCTGCGTCTCGTTGAGCCGCGCCTACGTGCATCAGCCGCGAAAGCCGTCCTTCCATTGGCGCAGCAGACGAAAGCGCTCGACCGGATCGTCGGGGCAATGCCCGTAATGCCGCGCGAGCGCCGTGGCTACGCTCGGCAAATGTACCCTGAGGAAAGGGTTGATCGCGCGCTCGAGGCCGATCGTGCTCGGCAGCGTCGGCTCGCCGGCCGCCCGTTTTTGCTCGCAACGACGCTGATATTCGGCTCGTTCGGCATTCTCCGGCTCGACCGCCGCGGCGAAACGCAGGTTGGCCAGTGTATATTCATGGGCGCAGCATACGCGGGTCGACTCGGGCAGCGCGGCGAGCCGCTGCAGCGAGGTGTACATCTGCGCCGGGGTTCCCTCGAAGAGGCGGCCGCAGCCGGCGGAAAAGAGGGTGTCGCCGCAAAAGACGAAGTCCGCGCCCACATAGGCGAGGTGCCCGCGGGTATGACCGGGAATTTCCCACACCTCGAGCGTGAGGTCCAGTTGAGGAATCGACACCGTATCGCCTTCGCGCAACCGCTGCGTGAGGCAGCCGATGTCTTCGGCCGCCGGTCCGAACACCGGAACGTCGTACTCGGCATGCAACGCCGGCACGCCTCCTACGTGGTCGAAGTGATGGTGCGTCACGAGGATGGCCGCCAAGGCGAGCCTTCGGGCGGCGAGTGCCGCGCGCACGGGGTCGGCCTCGCTCGGGTCGACTACCACGGCGTGCCGGCCGTCGTGCACCAGCCAAATGTAATTGTCGCTCAAAGCGGCGATGGGTTCGAGGAACGTTTGGGTCATGGCTTCTCCTGAAATGCAAGAACCGGCTTTTTCCGCCTGGTTGGAATCGCCGGGTGGGGAACGGGTTTGGGCTTGGTGTGAGGAGGTCGTCGATCGCTTCGTCGCCGACGTCTTTGGATTCTACGCCATCCAGCTCGGCCTGCCACAGCGCGATCTGCTCGCTTCCTGCCGCATTCCCTGGCGCTGGCGCTGCGACCCCGAAGGAGGGGAAGTGCGCGCCGCCTGGGACGAACTGCCGTTCGAAGCGAACGCCCTCGATCTGGTCGTGGTTCCGTTCGCGCTCGATCGCAGCGCCGATCCCCATGCGCTGCTGCGCGAAATCGAGCGCGTGTTGGTGCCGGAAGGTCATGCGCTGTTCTTTGGGTTCAACCCTTGGTATCCTTGGCGGCTGCTCCTGCGCCGCGAGCGCTGGCCGCACTTGCCGGGCAGCATGACCGTGCCGCGTCTCAAGGACCGTCTGCTCGTGCTCGGTTTCGAGCCTCGCGGAGGGCGTTTCGGCCTCTATGCCCCGCCCGGCAACGGGGCGCCATCTCGTGCGCGACGCGCTTTCGAGGCGGCGGGAGACCGCTGGTGGCCGCTCCTGGGCGGCGTCTACGTGCTCGACGCAGTCAAGCGCGTGCCCGGTATGCGGATCATCCAGCCGGATTGGCAGAAACGCAAGAAACAGCGTGCCGAGCGGCTCGCGGCCATCGCCGAGCGTGCGCGACTGGAACGAAGATCGTGAGCGCAGAGAAAAAAGTGGAGATTCATACCGACGGGGCCTGTTCCGGCAATCCCGGCCCCGGCGGCTGGGGCGCGGTGCTGCGCTGGAACGGCCACTGCAAGGAGCTATGGGGGGGCGAACCCGCCACCACCAACAACCGCATGGAGCTGCGCGCGGTGATCGAGGCACTGCGGGCGTTGCGTCGAGCCGTTCCGGTGGCGCTCTACACCGACAGCCAGTACGTGCAAAAAGGCATCACCGAGTGGCTGCCGCAGTGGAAACGCCGCGGCTGGCGTACCGCCGCCGGCAAGCCCGTGGCCAACCAGGACCTCTGGCAGGAGCTGGACGCGCTCGCTTCGCGTTTTCCCATCGAATGGCACTGGGTCCGCGGGCATGCCGGGGACGAAGGCAACGAACGGGCCGACGAGCTCGCCCGCCGCGGCATCGACGAAGTGCGCCGCGGCGCCCTGCAGGAGAAATGAACCATGCATCAGATCGTGCTCGACACCGAGACTACGGGGCTCGATTGGAAGAACGGCGATCGCATCATTGAGATCGGCTGCGTCGAGCTGCTGGCACGGCGCCTTACCGACAATCGCTTCCACCGCTACCTCAACCCCGAGCGCCCGATCGACGCCGGAGCGGTGGAGGTGCACGGCATCACCGACGAGATGCTCGCCGACAAGCCGCGTTTCGCCGACATCGTCGACGAATTCCTCGACTACGTGCGCGGCGCCGAGCTCATCATCCACAATGCGGCGTTCGACCTGGGATTCCTCAACGCCGAACTCTCTCGCCTGGGACGGGATCCGATCGAGACGGTGGTCAGCGGCGTGATCGACACGCTCAAGCTCGCCAAGACGATCGCTCCCGGCAAGAAAGCCTCGCTCGATGCCCTGTGCGAGCGCTACGGCATCGACCACCGCCACCGCACCCTGCACGGCGCGCTACTCGACGCCGAATTGCTCGCCGAAGTCTATCTGGCGATGACCCGCGGGCAGGAAACCCTGATGCTGGATGCAACGCCCGCGGCAAGGGCCCAGCGCGGCGCTCTGCGCGATGGCACCCCACGGCCGGCCCTGCGGGTGCTGCGACCGAGCGAGGAAGAGCTCATCGCCCATGAAGCGGTGCTCGCAGAGATCGACAAGGCGAGCGGTGGCAAGACGCTGTGGCGCACGCTTGCGGTCAGTCGTGCGACGTGACATGGCCGAAGTGTTCCTGAGAAAACCTTACCCGTTCCTCGACGGTTTCCTGAATACCTTTCTCTCTGAGCGTTTCCAAGTGGCGTTCCACGGCGCGGGCACGGGGGAGCAAGCCACAGTTGTTGGCGATCTGGATATTCAGCCCCGGGCGCGCGTTCAGTTCGAGGATCAGCGGACCTTTGTTTTGGTCTAGCACCATATCGACCCCTATGTAGCCCAGATTGCATAGATGGTAAGCGTCGGCGGCGAGCCGCATGAACCCGCTCCAACTGGGCAGCCGAATGCCGTTTACCGCGTTGTTGGTATCAGGGTGCTTCGTGATCTTTTTGTTGTGCCAAGTGCCGCCCAAGGTAATGCCGGTAGCAAGATCGACGCCAACGCCGATGGCACCCTGATGCAGGTTGGCCTTACCGCCCGACTGGCGGGTAGGCAGACGCAGCATGGCCATGAGAGGATAGCCCATCAGTACGATGATACGGATGTCCGGCACGCCTTCATAGCTGATACTCTTGAAAATCGGATCGGGCTTGACGCGATACTCGATCAAGGCACGGTCGCGATGGCCGCCGAGCGAGTAGAGGCCGGTCAGGATATTGGATATGTGATGCTCGATCTCTTCGTGGGTCAAAATTTTGCCGGATACCGTCTTGTAGTGACCTTCGAATCGCCCGGCGATCACCAGAATCCCATCGCCGCCAGCGCCCTGAGCCGGCTTGATGACGAAATCTTGGTGATCCTTGACGATGTCCTGTAGTTTTTCGATGTCCTTCTCGGTCTCGATGACTCCGTACATCTCCGGTACGAGAATGCCTGCCTCGATGGCGCGCTGCTTGGTAAGGATCTTGTCATCGACGAGCGGATACAGACTGCGTTCGTTGTACATGAGCACGTAATCGGCGTTACGCCGGTTGATGCCCATGACCCCTTTGGCTTCCAGGGCCCTCCACGTCTCGATCAGACCGAACATGACTCAGTCCTTTGCCAGGGCTTTGAATCGGAACAATTCGGTCAGGCGATACCCGCGATAGCGTCCCATCGCCAGCATGAAAGCTACTATGAGCAGTAGTACGGACGGGAAGGTGAAGATGAAGTAAGCCAATTCCCGGATATTCATCAGTAAATACGCCAAGCTCGCTGCGATTAGCGTTCCGATCCCCACCTTGAAAGCGTGACCGCCGCCACGTTCTTCCCAGGTGATGGATAGGCGTTCGATGGTCATGGTCAAGATCACCATGGGAAACAGCGAAACCGATAATCCACGTTCCAGGCCGAGTTTGTGACTGAACAAACTGATCGTTGCGATCAATGCCACGACGAAGGTCAGTACCACTGACAAGCGGGGCAACATTTGCAACTTGAGGTGTTCCAGGTATGAGCGCAGCGCCAGGCCAAGCGCGGTGATCAGGGTGAATAGGATGATACCGTAACCGATCTGGGTTTCACGGAATGCCAAAGCGATCAGCACCGGCGTGAATGTACCGAGCGTATCTATGCCAATAAGATTACGAAGTATCAGAATAACCAGCACGCCAACGGGGATCATGAGGATGATCTGGTAAAGCTGCTGGGTTTGCAGCGGCAGGTCATAGAGAGGGGAATACTTCAGGATGTTGGCCTCGGTGTTCTCGTCGATCATTTTGGCTAGGCGGATCGCGTTCAACTCGCTGCTGCTCAACGTGAATGTCACCTTCGGGTTACGACCACCTTCCAGGTTGATCAGTGGCTCGTCACCGGTCCACCAGATCAGACGGTCGTTGGGCAAACCCTGTGCACCGGTTTGTGGATTGAAGAACAGCCACCTATTACCATTGAAACTGCGCAGCCAAAGTTCCGGCGTCTGAGGTTGATCGGCGTTCAATCGGATGGTGTGTACGCGTTCCATCGGCACGTGCGCCATGGAGAGGATCAGCTCGATGACGCGAGCCTTGTTCTGGATCGAGGTATCGCCGCCCAGAAGAATTTTGACATTGTCGTCGTTGTGATTGTTGACCCGCTTGATCGCTTCGCTGATGAAGGTTTCGATGTCGGCGGAGTGCTGACGAATGGATGAAAGCAAGGCTTCGGCGGCGATCTTCTCCGGGCCTTCGATCGGGATTGGGTCACGGAAAACAGGCCCTGTGGGTTTGCTTTGCTCTGCGCTGTAGCGCTTGGTCACCACCAAGCGATAATAGAGCGTCTGTTTGCCGTTGGCGCGGCGCGCTGACCAGGTTACACGGCGGTTTCCATTGACCTGGTTCACGCTGACGCCGTAGTTGTTGGAGATGAAACTCTCGTTGAGGCTGACGAAATCCTGATCCAATGGCGGCACATACATCTGCAGTTTCACGGGCACGCCTGGATTGGCTTGGAATTCGATCTTGGCTTCGATATTCCAGAGGTCGTCGATTACGTCTTCGGTAATTGGAATGCCGAGAACGAAGATTTGATAGGCAGTAACCGAAACTCCCAATACAACGAGCAGAGAGATCAGGATCTTCAAATGCAGACTCAGTGCGCGCATGTTGATTACTTATCAGTTTTGGATTTTTTGAGACAACCGGGTTTGCCGGCGGTAAAAGATCGGCTTGGGTCAACCACGGCGCCAAAACTGACGAGGGCATCGGAACCGATCAAAAGCGGGTATTCGAACGAAGTACGGTCGGTGAGGTTGACTTCGATGGTGCGTTTCGTCTCACCGATACACAAGTCGAGCTCGATGACGGGCCTTTCGGTATAGGGCTTTTCTTTTTTCGGGTCGAAATCGTCGGCACGGCGTTTGATCCTACTGATACGCTTGATCGGTCGTTCGATGGGATGTGCGTGTGCACCATCTATGGCCAGATAGAACCGCACCCAAGGTTCCCCCTTGCGCTCGAAACGGGTAATGTCGCGTGCGCTGAGCGACGCGGTCACGGCGCCGGTGTCTAGTTTGGCCTTGACTTCCAAGTCGAAATCAGGGATGCCGACATATTCATGCAGGCCATAGATCGTTTTTTCAGCAGCCACGCCGACGAGCGGCAGGATCAGCAGACACAGCGACATGAGATGGGCTTGGAACCTCATGGACCCGACCTCCAAGGAAGAGAAAGATGAAAATCGACTAAAATGACGAAGTCTGGTGAGCATCGTGATGCCGGCTTTCATTGTAGCATTCTGATTTCTTGATTCCCGGTTCAACACGATTCGATACAGTTACGCCGTCCGTGCCACCTCGGAAGGCTACGAAAAACGCCAAGGAAAGACGCCTGCAATCCGGTCGCAGCGGAATCCATGTATGATGATGGGTTATTCGAGACACCCGAAGGTGCTCATCCCGCTAGGGTCGAGATTCTCCCTCGGCTGCCCGCAGTACGGCGCGCAGGCGCTCGAACCACGCGATCGCCTCTCCCAGGGTGAGCGCGCGCGGATCGACGTCGGCGAGCGGCTCTAGCCAGGCAGGAAGCACTTCCACGCGCTCGGGTTCGGGCGGCAAGTCGTCGTCCGTGGGTTCACAGGCGAAGAGCTGGGGCTGGCGGCTCTCCTCCAGGGCGCGGGCTTCCAGGCGCGCCAGTTCGCGGCGGGCCTGGGTGAGCACGGCGCGCGGCATGCCCGCGAGCGCGGCCACGTGGATGCCGTAGCTGCGGCTCGCCGGCCCTTCGCGCACCGAGTGGAGGAAGACCACCCGTCCCTCGTGCTCCACCGCTTCCACATGCACGTTGGCGCAGGCTTCCAGCTCTTCGGCCAGGCGCGTGAGCTCGAAATAGTGCGTCGAAAAGAGGGTGAGGGCGCGGTTCTTGCCGTGCAAGTGGCGCGCGATCGCCCAGGCGAGCGCCATGCCGTCGAAGGTCGAGGTACCCCGGCCGATTTCGTCCATCAGTACGAGGCTACGCTCGCTCGCGTGGTGCAGGATATAGGCCGCCTCCGTCATCTCCACCATGAAGGTGGAGCGGCCCGAGGCGAGATCGTCGCTCGCCCCGATGCGGGTGTAGATCGCATCGAGCGGCCCGATGACGGCGCGCCGTGCCGGCACCCAGGCGCCCACGTAGGCGAGAAGGGCGATCAGCGCCGTCTGGCGCATGAAGGTGGATTTGCCGCCCATGTTGGGGCCGGTGATCACCAGCAGCCGCCGCGCCGCGCCGTCGAGCCGCACGTCGTTGGCCACGAAGGTTTCCACCTGACGCTCGACCACGGGATGTCGCCCACCGTCGATCGCGAGCCCCGGCGTGTCGGTAAATTCCGGTGCGACGTAGCCGTAACGTTCGGCGGCTTGCGCGAGCGAAGCGAGCCCGTCGAGCTCGGCGGCAGCGCGCCCGGCCTCCTGGAGCGCCGCCACCCAGGCAAGCAGCCGACGTACCAACTCTTCATAGAGAAAACGCTCCCGCGCGAGCGCCCGTTCGGCCGACGACAGCGCCCGATCCTCGAAGGCCTTGAGCTCGGGGGTGATGAAACGCTCGGCATTTTTCATCGTCTGGCGCCGACGGTAGTCGGCTGGCACCTTGTCGGCTTGCGTCTTGCTCACCTCGATGTAGAAACCGTGCACCTTGTTGTATTCGACCTTGAGCGTCGCGATGCCCGTGCGCTCGCGCTCGCGCGCTTCCAGTTCGAGCAGGAAGGCGCCGCAGTCGTTGTGCAAGGCGCGCAATTCGTCGAGTTCGGCATCGAACCCCGGGGCGATCACGCCGCCGTCGCGCACCAGCGCCGGAGGATCGTCGGCGAGCGTGCGCTCGAGGAGCGAGAGCGCCTCGGGGGGCACCGCCATGGCGTCGGTCAGCGCGGCAAGGCGCGGCACCTCGCGGTGTGATTCGAGCAACGCCCTCAGCTCGGGCAGACGGCGCAGCGAGGCGCGCAGCGCCGCCAGCTCACGGGGGCGCACCGTGCCCAACGCAATGCGCGCCGCGATCCGCTCCAGGTCGCCCAAGCCGTCGAGCCGCTCGAGGAGCGCATCCAAGGTGCGCGGTTGCGCCAGCAGCCTGCCGATCACCGCCTGGCGTTCGCGCGCGGCAGCAGCACTGCGCCGCGGATGGTGCAGGGCCTGCTTCAACCAACGCGCACCCATCGCCGTGCGGGTGAAATCGAGCGTGGAGAAGAGGGTAGGGGAGGATTCGCCTCGCAGCGTCTCGGTGAGTTCGAGGTTGCGCCGCGTGGCGGCGTCGAGCCAGAGATAGTCGTCGTCGCGCTCGAGGCGCAGGGCGCGCACATGGGCGAGCTCGCTCTTCTGCGTCTGGCGCACGTACTCGAAAAGCGCCGCAGCCGCGGCGAGCGCCGGCTCGTGCATCGCTTCCACGCCGAAGGCGGCCAGATCCTGCACGCCGAAATGAGCCGTGAGCAGGCGCCGAGCGATCGTCGCATCGAACTGCCAGCCGGGCAGGCGGCGCAAGGGTGTGCGCTCCGTCTCCAACACCGCGGGCAAAGGCAGATCCTCGGGCACGAGTACCTCGGCCGGGCGCAGGCGCTCGAATTGCGCTTCCAGCTCGGCGGCGTCGCACACCAGCAGGCGAAAGTCGCCGCTCGCCAACGTCAGGGTCGCCACGCCCATTTTCCCTTTGCGGGTAAACAGTGCGGCAAGCGGCGCATCGCTGCGCTCGTCCAACAGCGCTGCATCGACGAGCGTGCCCGGCGTGACGATGCGGGTCACCACCCGCTCCATCGGCCCCTTTTGCGCGCCCGGCTCGCCCTGCTGCTCGGCGATGGCCACCGCCAGGCCAGCGCGTATCAGCCGCCCCAAGTACGTCTCCAATGCATGGAACGGGATGCCGGCCATGGGAATGGGGGCTCCAGCCGACTGGCCGCGGGTAGTGA
This sequence comes from Tepidiphilus sp. J10, assembly GCF_006980785.1. Classification (NCBI taxonomy): domain Bacteria; kingdom Pseudomonadati; phylum Pseudomonadota; class Hydrogenophilia; order Hydrogenophilales; family Hydrogenophilaceae; genus Tepidiphilus; species Tepidiphilus sp. J10. Next base: position 226,892 of record NZ_SBHP01000002.1, on the reverse strand, counting down.
GCGTGAGATCGAGCAACCGCGCGGCCTTCTCGGCGTCCTCGTAGAAGAGCTCGTAGAAATCCCCCATGCGAAAGAGCAGCAGGCACCCCGGATGCTGCGCCTTGAGGCGCAGATATTGCTGCATCATGGGGGTATGGGCGGAGAGATCGGCGACGGAGGGGGTGTGCGACACGGGCATGGGCAAAAACGTTCGATCAGCGTGAAAGCTCGGGCGTGAGGTGCTCACGCACCACGCCGAGCAGCGGCACGAAAACCTTGGGGGTACCGGCCACGACGTTGCCGCTCTCGAGAAAGCCGCCTTCACCGGAGAGATCGCTCACCAGGCCGCCCGCCTCGAGGATCAACAGCGCCCCCGCGGCCATGTCCCAAGGCTGGAGACCGAATTCCCAGAAACCGTCGAATCGGCCGGCGGCCACGTAGGCCAGATCGAGCGCCGCTGCGCCGGGACGGCGAATTCCGGCGGTCTTTTGCGCCAGATCGCGGAAGATCGCCAGGTAGGTGTCGATGTGACGGAACTCGCGGAAAGGAAACCCCGTGCCGATGAGCGCCTGGTGCAGCTTCACCGTGCGGCTCACGCGAATGCGCCGTTCGTTGAGATACGCCCCACTGCCGCGCGAGGCGGCAAAGAGCTCGTTGCGCACCGGGTCGAAGACCACCGCATGTTCCAATATCCCGTCCTTGCGCACGGCGATGGAGATGGCGTATTGCGGTACGCCGTGGATGAAGTTCGTCGTGCCGTCGAGCGGGTCGATGATCCACTCGAACCCTTCCCCGGCCAATGCGCCCGATTCCTCGGCAAGGATGGCATGTTCCGGATACACTTCGCGGATCGTCTCGATGATCGCCTCTTCGGCCGCGCGATCGACCTCGGTGACGAAGTCGTTGAACGCCTTGGCTTCGATGGTGAGGCGCTCGAGCTGCAGGGCCGCGCGGTTTATGATGGCGGCGGCACGCCGGGCGGCCTTGATGGCGATGTTGAGGGTGGGGTGGACGATCATCGGCAAAATCCTCGGTAGTGAAACGCCTTCCGCGGGCGAACTCAAGATTTTACCGTAAAGGGCGGCGAGGCCGGCGGACAGATAACCGGCCCCGGTCGTACGTTTCAGACCCCCCGCACCGACAAGGTCACGTCGATGTTGCCGCGCACGGCGTTGGAGTAGGGGCAGACGTGATGTGCGGCAAGCATCGGTTCTTCTGCCGTGCGTTGAGTTTTTCTCAACGGCGATTTAGAATGAATCACATTGATTCAGAGCATGAAGAGACTACAGATGTCGAAAACCGAGACTCGAGTTCTGACAGTCCACGTGCCTGTCCCTTTGGCCGAGAAAGTCGATGATCTCGCCCGGCGCATGGAGCGGTCGCGGGGCTGGATCTTGAAACAGGCACTTGCGGCCTGGATCGCCCAAGAGGAAGAAAAGGATCGTCTCACGAGGGAGGCACTCGAAGACGTCGATGCGGGGTACGTGGTGGAGCATCGGGTCGTTCAGGAATGGGTCGAACGAATCGGTACCGATCAACCCTTGCCGATGCCCGAGCCGCGATGAGGGAAATACGCTGGACGGGCAAGGCCTTGTCCGACTTGGAGCGTCTCTACACTTTTCTTGCCCCGAAGAATGAGCAGGCGGCCAATAGGGTGATGAAAACCCTGATTTCGGCGCCGAGCGTCTTGGTGACGAATCCCCGGATCGGGGAGCAGCTTTTTCAGTTCGCGCCACGCGAGGTTCGTCGGTTGCTCATAAGCGATTACGAGATGCGATACGAGCTCCGTGACGCGGATATCTTCATTTTGCGCATATGGCATACACGGGAGCAACGCTGAATTGTTGTCACCTATGGTAGACCATGAAGGCGCGCGATCGCTTGCCCGTGTGCGCGTCGTGCTGTGCCGTCCTTCGCATCCGGGCAATATCGGAGCGGCGGCGCGGGCGATGAAGACGATGGGTTTGTCCCGGCTCGTGTTGGTGGCGCCGCGGCGTTTTCCCGATGCGGAGGCCACGGCCCGGGCCTCCGGCGCGGTCGACGTGCTCGAGCGCGCCGTGGTGGTGGATACCCTCGCCGAGGCGCTTGCCGGGACGGCCGTGAGCGTGGCTTTCACCACACGCTCGCGCACGTATGTTCAGCCTTTTCGTACCCCCGAAGAGAGCGCCGGCGAAGTGCTCGAGGTGCTCCAGGCCGTACCTGATGCTCAGGCTGCGCTCGTCTTCGGCAACGAGACGAACGGTCTGACGAACGAGGAAGTGTGGCAATGCACTTTCCCGGCAACGATTCCGGCCAATCCCGAGTATTCTTCGCTCAATCTGGCGGCGGCGGTGCAGGTGGTCGGTTACGTACTCGCCCGCACCTGCGAAGCCTTTGCGCCGCAGGCGAGCGCCATCGCGGACGCGCCCGATTTCGTGCCCGCTTCGCACGAGGCGGTCGAGGGACTGCTCGCGCAGTGGCTCACCGTGCTCGAGCGGCTCGATTTCTACGATCCGGCCACGCCGAAACGACTGGAGGCGCGGCTGCGGCGGCTGCTCGCGCGCGCTCGGCTCGAGCGGGCCGAACTCGACATCCTGCGCGGCATGCTCAAGGCGGTGGTGCGCAAAATCCCGTAAAATGCTTTGCTTTCCCGCCCGATCCGAGAAAGGAACTTCTCCATGCCCTCTTGGCTGGAACGCCTGCGTGAAGACATCGACAGCATCCTGCAACGCGACCCGGCGGCACGCTCGCGCTGGGAAGTGCTCACCTGCTACCCCGGTCTGCACGCCCTCTGGCTGCACCGGCTGGCGCATTTCTTGTGGACGCGGCGCTGGTATTGGCTCGCGCGTTTTCTCAGCCATCTCGCGCGCTGGCTCACCGGCATCGAGATTCACCCCGGCGCGACGATCGGCCGGCGCGTGTTCATCGATCACGGCATGGGAGTGGTGATCGGCGAGACGGCGGAGGTGGGCGACGACTGCACCATCTACCAGGGCGTGACGCTGGGCGGCACCTCGCTCTATCGTGGCGTGAAGCGCCACCCCACGCTGGAATCTGGCGTGGTGGTCGGTGCCGGGGCCAAGGTGCTGGGAGGGTTTACCGTCGGAGCAGGGGCCAAGATCGGCTCGAACGCGGTCGTCGTCAAGCCGGTTCCGCCCGGTGCGACCGCGGTCGGAACGCTCGCGCGTATCCTCGAGCCGGAACAGGAGGAATCGCGCGACGAAGCGCGTCGACGCAAGGCCGAGGAGATCGGGTTCACCGCTTATGGCCTCACCAAGGATCTCGACGATCCGCTCGCCAAGGCGCTGCACGCGCTGCTCGATCACGCGGTGGAATCCGACCGACGCTTCGCCGAACTCGTGCGCCGGCTGGAAGCGGCCGGCATCGCTTTGCCCGATCTGCCCGGCGAGGATCAGGGGTTCGACCCGCAGCGCGTTTCACGTTGGGTGGAATAGGCAGAAATAGGCAGAACGCATCGCCCGAATAGTTGACTTTTTCAGTCGGGTAAGTTATTTTGCTTGCGACACGCTGGCGAGGATCCGGCGGGAGAATGGACGATGCGACTGACGACGAAGGGGCGATTCGCGGTCACCGCGATGGTGGACCTGGCCAAGCACCAGGACAAGGGGCCGGTGGCGCTGGCGACCATCGCCGAGCGCCAGGGTATTTCTTTGTCCTATCTCGAACAACTCTTCAGCCGCCTGCGGCGCGAGGGCCTCGTGTCGAGCGTGCGCGGGCCCGGCGGCGGCTACCGCCTCGGGCGGCCGATGGACGAAATCACCATCGCCGAGATCGTCGAGGCGGTGGACGAGCCGCTCGATACCACGCAGTGCGGCGGCAAGGAAAATTGTCAGAACGACCACATCTGCTCCACGCACCATCTCTGGAGCAACCTCAACGTGCGCATGATGGAGTATCTCGACTCCGTCACCTTGGGCGCCGTGGTGCGCGGCGAGATCAAGCGCGTCGTTTCCCGTCGCCGGCCGAAAAAGAAGAAGGCCAATGAGACGGGTGAGCTCGCCGCCTGCGAGGCTTGCTGAGGCGATGACCCTCGCCCCGGGTGGCGTCTATCTCGATTGGAATGCCACCGCGCCGCTCGCGGCGTCGGCGCGCGCCGTGTTGCAGTCCTGTCTGGACGGAGAGTTGCTCGGCAACCCCTCCAGTCTGCATTCCGCGGGGCGACGCGCCCGTACCCTGCTCGAAGAGGCGCGGCGTACCCTGGCCGACTGTCTCGAGACAGCGCCCGAGGAGATCGTCTTCACGAGCGGCGGCACCGAGGCCAACGCGCTCTTCCTGCGCGGTGCGGCGGCGCTCATGGAGCCTGGCATCATCGCCGTGAGTGCCGTCGAGCACTCCAGCGTCTACGAAACGGCAAGAAGCCTCGCTGCGCACGGTTGGCGCTTCGTCGAGATCCCTGTGGATGCCGCGGGCCGGGTCGACCCGCTCGCCTTCGAGCGCATCCTGCGCGAGCGCCCGGCGCTCGTTTCGGTGATGCTGGCGCACAACGAGACGGGCGTGATCCAGGACGTGGCGAGCCTCGCCCGAGCGGCACGCGAGGCCGGCGCCCTGGTGCATTGCGACGCGGTGCAGGCGGCCGGGAAAATGCCGTTGTCGCGGCGCGCCCTAGGCGTGCATGCGCTCACGCTGTCGGGGCACAAGTTCGGCGCGCCGACGGGGATCGGTGCCCTCGTGCTCGCGCGTGAAGTGGCATTGGCGCCGTTGCTCACCGGCGGCGGGCAGGAGGCAGGGCGGCGCTCGGGCACCGAGAACGTGCCGGGCGCGATGGCCATGGCCGCGGCGCTCGTCGAAGCGCTCGAAGCCAGGGAATCCTTGCACGCCCGCCTGCACGCCTTGCAGCAGCGGCTGGAGGCGGGGCTCCCAGCGCAGGGGGCGGTGATCTTCGGCGCCGGCGCGGCGCGGCTACCCAATACGACGTTTTTTGCCCTGCCCGGCTTGGAAGGGGCGGCGCTCGCCGGTGTGCTCGATCGCGCCGGTTTCGCGGTGGGCACCGGCTCGGCCTGCTCCAGCGCCCAGCCCGGCGCGCCGCGCAGCCTGCTCGCCATGGGCGTGCCCGAGGCGCTCGCGCGCGGGGCCGTACGCGTGAGTACCGGACGCAGCACGACCCAAGCCGACATCGACGGGTTTCTCGCCGCGCTCGCGCAAGCCGCGGGCCAGCTGCGGCGCCTCGCGGCCCTGTGTGCCGATTGAAAGGAATCCTTCATGCAGCGACGACCGATCTACCTCGACTATGCCGCCACCACGCCGGTGGATCCGCGCGTGCGCGATGCCATGATTCCCTGGCTCACCGAACGTTTCGGCAACCCGGCAAGCCGCACCCACGCCTACGGCTGGGAGGCGGAAAAAGCCGTGGAAGAGGCGCGCAGCCGTGTGGCCGAGCTCGTCGGCTGCGAGCCGCGCGAACTCGTGTGGACTTCGGGCGCGACCGAGGCCGACAACCTCGCCATCAAGGGCGTGGCGGAGTTCTACCGCGACCGGGGTCGGCATCTCGTCACCCTGCAGACCGAACACAAGGCGGTGCTCGACAGCGTCAAGGCGCTGGAATCGCGCAGTTTCACCGCCACCTATCTGCCGGTGCGCGACGACGGTCTGGTCGATCTGGACGAACTCGAACGCGCCCTGCGCCCGGACACCCTGCTCGTGTCGGTGGCGCTCGTCAACAGCGAGATCGGCGTCATTCAGCCGATCGAGGAGATCGGGGCGCTGTGCCGCGAGCGCGGCATCCTCTTTCACGTCGATGCGGCGCAGGCCACCGGCAAAGTGGCGATCGACCTGCAAAAACTCGACGTCTCGCTCATGTCCTTCTCTGCCCACAAGACGTACGGCCCCAAAGGGATCGGCGCACTCTACGTGCGCCGTCGCCCGCGGGTGCGGCTGGAGGCGCAGATGCACGGCGGAGGGCACGAGCGTGGTTTTCGCTCGGGGACGCTGCCCACGCACCAGATCGTCGGCATGGGTGAAGCCTATCGCCTCGCGCGGGAAGAAATGGCCGAGGAAGTGCCGCGCATCCGGGCGCTGCGCGACCGCCTGCTCGCCGCGTTGCTGGAGCTTCCGGGTATCCACGTCAATGGCGACCTCGAGCGACGCGTGCCGCACAATCTCAACGTTTCGGTCGAAGGCATCGAGGGCGATGCCCTGCTCCTGTCGTTGGGCGAGGAACTGGCCGTGTCGGCCGGCTCGGCCTGCACTTCGGCGAGCCTCGAACCCTCCTACGTGCTGCGCGCCCTCGGACGAACGCCGGAGCTCGCCCGCAGCGCCTTGCGTCTCACCCTGGGGCGGTTCACCACCGCCGAGGAGATCGACACGGCGATCCGCCTGCTGCGCGAGCGCATCCTCGCCCTGCGGGGGCGCTGAGGGAAACCCTGCGGGGCAGGGAAGGGTCTATTCATTCATTTCGAGAAATGGAGCGTATCATGGCGATCACCCTGACGGAACGCGCCGCTGCCCAAGTGCGGCGGATCCTGGAAAAACGCGGCCATGGCTTGGGGTTGAAGCTGGGCGTGACGCCTTCGGGCTGTACGGGCTTTGCCTACAAGCTCGACGTGGCCGACACGGCGGGACCGCAGGATCTGGTATTCGAGAGCCATGGCGTGAAAGTGCTGGTGGCGCAAGACGATCTGCCGATGCTCGAGGGCACGGTGATCGACTACCGCCGCGAAGGCTTGAACGAATCCTTCAAGTTCGACAACCCCAACGTGAAGGCCACCTGCGGGTGTGGCGAGAGCTTCGCCGTCTGAGAGAGCGCCAGGGCATCACTCGAACCGCTCGCGACGATTTCTTCCCCGGCGCTCATAGCGCGGAGGCGGGCAGGAGAAACACCTTGTCCTCCGCCGTCTCCGTGGCGAGCCAGGTGAAGGGGAGCTCGGGGAAGGCCGCTTCGACGAGCGCCCGGTTGTGCCCGACTTCCACGGCGAGCCAGCCCTGAGGCGTGAGGTGGCGCTTCGCTTCGGCGAGGATGCGCCGCACCACGTCGAGCCCGTCTTCCCCCGCGGCGAGCGCGAGCGCCGGCTCGTGGCGGTACTCGGGCGGCAGTTCGGCCATGGCCTGGGCCGTGACGTAGGGCGGGTTGCTCACGATCAGATCGAATGACTCACCGGCAAGCCCCGAGAATACGTCCGAGTGCAGCAGCCGCACGCGATCCTGCAGGCCGTAGGCTTCGACGTTGATGCGCGCGACTTCCAGCGCCTCGTCCGAGAAGTCGGCCGCCACGATCTCCGCCTGAGGAAAGGCGTAGGCGGCCACGATCGCGAGACACCCCGAGCCGGTGCACAGATCGAGCACCCGCTGTATTCTTTCCGGCTGCTCGATCCAAGGCAAGAAGCGCTCCTCGAGCAGCTCGGCGAGGAAGGAGCGCGGCACGATCACCCGCTCATCCACGTAGAAGCGAAACGGCCCCAGCCAGGCTTCGTTGAGGAGGTAAGCCGTCGGCACCTTGTCGACGGCGCGGCGCTCCACCAGCTCGGCCAGGCGTTGGCGCTCGGACTCGGTGAGGCTTGCGTCCAGAAACCACTCGAAGCGCTCGCGCGGCAGCTTCAAGGCGCCGCTCACCAGCCACACCGCCTCATCGAGCACGTCCTCGCAACCGTGGCCGTAGAACGCCTCTTCGCTCTCGAGCCGGGTGACGGCGTAGCGTACCCAGTCGCGCACCGTGATGAGCGCCTCGGTCTCGTCGTGCTCGTGGGCTTCGAACATCGGATCGTCTTCAGCTTCGTGCATGGGCTTCTCCGGCAGGGGGCAGCAAGCGTTCCAGGACGCCGCGATAGACGGCGGCGAGTGGCTCCAGTTCTTCGAGCGCCACGCATTCGTCGATCTGGTGGATGGTGGCATTGACCGGTCCGAATTCCACCACCTGCGGACAGATGGCGGCGATGAAGCGTCCGTCGGAGGTGCCGCCGCTGGTGGAGAGCCGCGGCGCAATCCCGCAGGCGGCTTCGACGCCGTCCGATAGCGCCGCGACGAGTTCGCCCCGGGGCGTGAGGAAGGGGCGCCCGCCCAGCTCCCAGGAAAGGGAGAAGGGCACGCCGTGGCGGTGCAAAATCGCCTCCACCCACTCCTGCAGGCCCTCCGGCGTCTGCTCGGAGGAAAAGCGGAAATTGAAAGTCATGCGGCATTCGCCGGGCACCACGTTCGTCGCACCCACCCCGGCGTGCAGGTCGGTCACCTGCAGCGACGTGGGCGGAAAATGTTCGTTGCCCCGATCCCATTCGGTGGCCACGAGTTCGGCGAGCGCCGGCGCCAGGCGATGCACCGGGTTATCGACCAGATGGGGATAGGCGACGTGACCCTGCTTGCCATGCACCGTGAGCCGGCCGGTGAGCGAACCGCGCCGGCCGTTCTTGATCGTGTCTCCGAGCACGCGCTCGCAGGTGGGCTCGCCCACCAGGGCGTAGTCGAAGCGCAGGCCGCGCGAGCGCAGAACCTCGACCACGTGGCGTGTGCCGTGCACCGCCGGTCCTTCCTCATCGGAAGTGAGGAGAAAGCCGATGGAGCCCCCATGCGAGGGGCGCTCGGCAAGGAAGGCTTCCACCGCCCACACCATGGCCGCGAGCGAGCTCTTCATGTCGGCGGCGCCGCGCCCGTAGAGCCTGCCCTCGGCCACCGTGGCGGAGAAGGGGGGAAAACGCCAGCGATCCTCGGGGCCGGGCGGCACGACGTCGACGTGCCCGGCAAAGACAAAGAGCGGCCCCTCTTCCCCGCGCCGCGCCCAGAGGTTGGCCACTCCCCCGGCGTCGAGGCGCTCCAGCGTGAAACCGAGACGGGCGAGCCGCTCGCCGATGAGCGCGAGGCACCCGCCCTCCTCGGGCGTGACGGAAGGGAGCCGGATGAGCGCCTGGGCGAGTTCGAGCACGTTCATGTCGTCACTTCATGTCGGCCAAAGAGGGAAAATCGATCTCGGTCATCTGCGAAGGCAGGTCGACGTCGGAGGTGGGAATGCCGCCGTCTTGGATCGTGGTCTGCACCCCTGCGTTTTGCAGTTCCCACTGCAGGTTGGTGGGCGAATCAGCCTGGGCGATCGCCTCTTCCAGGGTGATGGCGCTATTGCGGTAGAGCCGCACAAGATCCTGGTCGAAGGTCTGCACGCCCGGCGAGAGGGAGCGCTCCATCGCGTCCTTGATCATGGAGAGATTGCCTTTCTCGATCATCTCGGCGATCAGCCGCGAATTGACGAGAATCTCCACTGCAGGAATGCGTTGCCCTTGGACGTGCCGTACCAGGCGTTGGGCGATGATCCCTCGCAGGGCCACGCTCAGGTCTGAGAAGAGCAAGCCTCGGCTCTCGAGCGGGTAGAAATTCACGATGCGGTTGAGCGCGTGATAGGTGTTGTTGGCATGCAGCGAAGCCAGCACCAGGTGCCCGGTGAGCGCATAAGCGATGGCCGCCTGCATGGTCTCGAGGTCGCGGATCTCGCCGATGAGGATGCAGTCCGGTGCCTGGCGCATGGCGCTTTTGAGCGCCTCACCCCAGGAAAGGGTGTCGATGCCCACGTCGCGTTGGTTGACCAGGGATTTCTTGTGGCGGAAGAGATATTCGATGGGGTCTTCCACCGTGAGGATGTGGCCCGGCAGGTTCGCGTTGCGATGATCGATCATCGCGGCGAGCGTGGTCGATTTGCCCGACCCCGTGGGGCCCACCACCAGAATGAGCCCTCGCTTGCCGAGGGCCATTTCACCCAGCACGGGCGGCAAGCCAAGGGTTTCGAACGAAGGAATGTCGCGGCTCACGTAGCGGATCACCGCCGCCGGGCTGTTGCGCTGCCAAAAGGCGTTGATGCGGAAGTTACCGACCTCGGACAAGCCCAGGGAGAAATTGAGCTCTTTACGCTCGACGTAGCGCTGCCACAAGGTCTCGTTGGCGATGGCGTCTTCCAGTATCCGTCGCACTTGATCAGGCTTCATCACCTGCTGGTTGATCGGTGCCACGATGCCGTTGATCTTGATGTGGATCGGCGCGCCCGCCGTGATGAAGATGTCGGAGGCGCTGCGATCGTGCATCGCGCGAAAGAGTTTTTCCAGCACTGGTGTGACGATCGGCATGATGATCGACTCCTCAGGCGCCGCGCAGCAGTTCGTTGATCGCGGTCTTCGCGCGTGTCTGGGCATCCACGCGCTTGACGATCACCGCGCAGTACAAGCTGTACTTGCCATCGGCGGAGGGGAGGCTGCCGGGCACGACCACGGCGCCGGAGGGCACACGCCCGTAGAGGATCTCACCGCTTTCGCGATCGTAGATCTTCGTGCTCATTCCCAGATAGACGCCCATGGAGATCACGGCATTCTCTTCGACGATCACGCCTTCGACGATCTCGGAGCGCGCGCCGACGAAGACGTTGTCCTCGATGATGACCGGCCCCGCCTGCACCGGCTCCAGCACGCCGCCGATACCCACGCCGCCGGAAAGATGCACGTTCTTGCCGATCTGGGCGCAGGAGCCCACCGTGGCCCAGGTATCGACCATCGTGCCTTCATCGACGTAGGCGCCGATGTTCACGTAGGAAGGCATGAGCACCACGTTCTTGGCGATGTAGCAGCCGCGCCGCGCCGCCGCCGGGGGCACCACGCGAAAGCCGCCCGCGCGAAACGCCGCTTCGTCGTAGCGGGCGAATTTCGGCTCGACCTTGTCGAAGTAGCGCGTCTCGCCGCCTTCCATGAGGCGATTGTCGCGCAGACGGAAAGAGAGCAACACCGCTTTCTTGATCCACTGATTGACGTGCCAATCGCCGTCGCGCTTCTCGGCCACACGGATCGCGCCCCGGTCGAGCCCGTCGATCACCGCCTCCACCGCGTCGACGAGATCTTTGGGCGCGTTGCCGGGGGAGAAGCGAGTGCGCTCTTCGAATGCCGCGTCGATCAGCGATGCGACGCCTTGCCAGTCGGTCATGGGGTGTCCTCCGTGGATCGATTTTCAGTTTCACGAAACGCGAAATGGTATCATGCGCGGCTCGAAGCCTTCATTGGTCTTCCCTCATACGCCGTGCGACTCATCAAGATCAAACTGGCCGGTTTCAAGACCTTCGTCGAGCCAACCACCCTCGTGCTCCCCGGGGCATTGGTCGGCATCGTCGGCCCCAATGGCTGCGGCAAATCGAACGTGATCGACGCCGTGCGCTGGGTGCTCGGTGAAATGCGCGCCTCCGCCCTGCGCGGCGAGCAGATGTCGGACGTGATCTTCAACGGCTCGGACACGCGCAAACCCTTGGCGCGCGCCAGCGTCGAGCTCGTCTTCGATAATGCCGACGGCAGCGTGCCGGGCCCCTGGGGGCGGTTTGCCGAGATTTCGGTCAAACGCGTCGTCGTGCGCGGCGGCGAATCCTCCTATTTCCTCAACGGACAGCGCGTACGGCGCCGGGACGTGGTCGACCTCTTTCTCGGCACGGGACTGGGGCCGCGCGCTTACGCCATCATCGAACAGGGCATGATCTCGCGCATCGTCGAGGCGAAGCCGGAAGAGCTGCGCCGTTTCCTCGAAGAGGCGGCCGGCGTGACCCGCTACCACGAGCGACGCAAGGAGACGGAAGCTCGGCTGCGGGATGCGCGCGCCCATCTCGAGCGGCTGGCCGACCTGCACGCCGAACTCGCGGCCCAGGCCGAGACGCTCGCCACCCAGGCCGAACGTGCCCGGCGTTATCGTGAGCTGGAAAAGCGCTTGCGCCTCGCACGTCAGCAATCCTGGGCGCTGCGACGGCGCGAGGCGGCCATGGCCCTTGCCGCCGGCGAGGAGCGCATCGCCGCGCTCGAAGCCGAGCTCGAACGGCAGCGGCAGGAACGAAGCGCGCTCGAGGCTGCCCTGGAATCGGCCCGTGCCCAGGCGCAGGCGGCCGCCGCGGCGCTCGAATCCGCCCAGCAGGTTTATTTCGAGGCGAGCGCCCGGCTCGAGCGGGTGATCGAGGCCCGTCGCCACCGCGAGGAGACGCTCGCCGCCCTTGCCGAGCGGTTAGAGCGCATTGCCGAGGAATCGCAACGCTGGCAGGAAGAGGGCGAACAGGCCCGCCTCGACCTGGCGCGCTGGGACGAGCTCGCCGAACTCGCCCAGGGGCGCCGCGAGACGCTGCAGGAGCGGGTGGATTCGTTCGACGAGGTCCTGGAGGCACTCGGGCGTGCCCTGGAAGATACCCGCCACGGCGCGGCGATCGCCGAGCGCGAGCGGAACGATGCCCAGCGGCAGATCGCCGTCGAACGCGCCCGCATTGCCGCGCTCGAGCGCTCGCTGCAGGCGAACGAGACCCGGCTCGAGCGTCTGGCGCAGGAATCCTCGTCGCTCGAGGGCGGCGACGAGGAGGCGCTTGAACGCGAGCGCGCCCGGCAAGACACGCTCGCCGGGCGGGTGGAGGAGCAGCGTGAGGCACTGGCCGCCGCCCAAGCCAAGGCGCAGGAGGCGCAGGTACGCCTCGACGCCGTCCGCGACGAATTCCGTCGGCTCGATGCCGAACTCGGTCGGCTCGAAGCGCGCCGTCGGGCGCTCGCCGAAACCCAGGCGCGCTGCGCCGGGGCTGCAGGGCAGGAATACGCGGCCCTCTGGCCCAGGCTGGAAGTCGCCGCCGGCTGGGAAGCGGCAGCCGAAACGGTGCTCGGCCCCTGGCTCGGCGCGCGCCTCGTGCCGCTACCCGAGGCCGCGAGGCAGCTCGAACACGCGCCGCGTTCAGGGGAAGCCTGCCTGTGGCAGGATCTTCCCCTGGCGGACGAGCCGGAAGGCTTCGGGCCAGTGCCCCAGGGGGCAGTGCGCGCCGCGGCGGCGGTCTCCACGAGCGACCCAACGCTCGCCGGAGCCCTCCAGCGTCTCCTGGCCCATACCGTCTTCGTCGAGACGATCGACAAAACGAACCTCGCCTGGGCCCGCGAACGCGGGTTGCGCCTGGTCGACCGGCGAGGCTGGATTGCCGATCCCCATGGAGCGCGTAGCCTCGGCGCCGACGAGCGGATGCTCGCCGGGGTCCTCGAGCGCGCCCGCGAGCTCGGTGTGCTGGACGCCGAATGTGCCGAGCTCGAGCGGCAGCGGGAATCCGCCGCGGAGGAACGTTCCCGCCGTGCCGCTGCCTGTGACGAAACAAAGGAGGCACACGAGGCGCTGCGCCGCGAGCTGCAGCTAGCCGAAAAGCTGCAACGCGACCATGCGCTCGAGCTTGCCCGACTCGAGACGGTCTTTGAGCACGCCCGTCGTCGACGGCAGGCCATCGACGAAGAGCGTGCCGCCCTCTCTCATCAGGCCGAGCGCGAGCGCGCCGAGCTCGCCACGCTGCAGGAGCGCATCGCCGAGCTGCTCGAGCGCGAGGCCGCGCTCGAAACCTCCTGCCTCGAGCGTCAGGCCGATCTCCGCCGTCAGCATGAACGCCTCGAAGAGGCCCGCACGCAGCGTCAGGCGCTCGCCCGCGAGCTGCAGGAGGCCGAGTTCTCCTGCCGCGAATGTACCCTCAAGCGCGAGGAGAGCGAGCGCCGCGCCCGGATCGCCGCCGAAAGCCTCGAGCGGCTCGAGCGCGAGCGCGCCGAGCACGAGGCCGAACGCGAACGGCTCGCCGCCGCGCCACTCGAAGAAGAATCCCTCGTACGCGAAGCGCGCGAACACGCTGCCAATGCACTTGCCCAAGCCCGCCTGCGGGTGGACGAGCACCACCAGCAGCTCCGTGCGCTCGAAGAAACCCGCCAGCAGCAGGAATTCGCCCTGCAACCCCTGCGCGACGAACTCGAGCAGGCGAGGTTACGGCGGCAGGAAGCGGTCGCGGCGCTCACCCACGCCGAAGAGCGGCTCGCCGAATTGGGCGCCGATCTGGCCGCGCTCGAACCCCAGCTCGACCATCTCGACGCCGCCAAGCTCGCCCGGGAGATCGAGCGCCTCGGACGCGAGCTCGCCGCGCTGGGCGAAGTCAACCTTGCCGCGCTCGAAGCCCTGCGTCAGGTGGAAGAGCGCAAGACGGCACTGGAAACCCAGCTCAACGATCTCACCACCGCCATCGGCACGCTGGAAGAAGCGATCCGGCGCATCGACCGCGAGACGCGCCAGGCGCTCGCCGCCACGTTCGATGCCGTCGATGCCCATTTCGGCCGGCTCTTTCCCCGGCTCTTCGGCGGCGGGCAGGCGAAGCTCGTGCTCACCGGCGAAGAGATTTTGGATGCCGGCGTGCAGATCGTCGCCCAACCGCCAGGCAAGAAGAATGCGAGCATCCACCTTCTTTCCGGCGGGGAAAAGGCGCTCACCGCCATCGCGCTCGTCTTCTCCTTCTTCGCCCTCAACCCGGCGCCTTTCTGCATCCTCGACGAGGTCGACGCGCCGCTCGACGATGCCAATACCGAACGTTACGCCCGATTGTTGCGGGAGATGTCCGGCACGACGCAACTTCTCTTCATCAGTCATAATAAAATCACGATGGCGGCGGCCGAGCAGCTCATCGGCGTCACGATGCAGGAGCAGGGCGTCTCGCGCATCGTCGCCGTCGATATCGACGAAGCGCTTCGGCTCGCCGAAACGCCCTGAGGCCAGCCCGCGCGCCGACGCAAAGGAATACGCATGGATACCGATCTACTCGTCGCACTGGGAGGCGTGCTCGTCATCGTCACTGCTGGATTCTTCGGCTACAGCAAGTGGCAGGAGACCCGCAGCCGACGCACCCTCGAGCGCACCCTGCACACGCCGTCGCACGACCCCCTGCTCGACACCAGGCATGACGAGACCCCGGAGACGTCTGGAGAGGGCGGGGAAGGAGACCTCGTACTCGACCCGGTTCGGCACGCTCCGGCCCGGCGAGAATACGCCGCCGCGCCGTCCGTATCCCGCGCTCCACACCATCATCCCGACGGTCTCAAGGAAGGCGTGGATCTCATGGTGCGCCTCGAATCGCTCGGCGGCATGGATGCCGCGGCGCTCAGAGAAGTCGTTCTGCGCGAATTTCGTGATTCGCCGCGTCCGGTCGGCTGGTACGTTTTCGACGATGCAAGCAACGACTGGCAGCCGCTCACCGCCAAAACCGAGGGTCAGTATCACCTCGCGCTCGCCTCGCTGCAGCTCGCCGATCGCAGCGGCGCCATCGGCGAGAAAGACTATCTGCGTTTCACCGGCGGCGTCGAGCGTGTGGCCGACCAGCTCGGCGCCGTGCCCGGGGCCATCGAATCGCGCGTCACCGTGCTCGAGCGTGCCGCCGCGCTCGATCGCTTCTGCGCCGAGGTCGACGTACAAATCGCGGTCAACGTCGTGCCGCGCAATGCCCCGATCCCGGGTACCAAGATCCGGGCCGCCGCCGAAGCGGCCGGTCTCACGCTCGGTGAAGACGGTCTCTATCGCCTGCTCGACGATCATGGTGTTCCCTTGTACGCGCTCGCCGATCTCGACGGGCGCCCCTTCCGCCAACCCGACATCAAATTGCATCAGGCAAACGGGGTCACCCTCTTTCTCGAAGTCACCAAGATCCCCTCGCCGGTGGTGTTCGACCGCATGTTCACGTTTGCCGAGAAGCTTGCCTCCACGCTCGACGGGCAGCTGGTCGACGATGCCGGCAACCCCATTACGCCCGAGGCCGGTCGGCTGATCCGCGAGCGCATCGCCCAGATCCACCAGCGCATGAAAGCGCAAGAAATCCCACCCGGCAGCTCCATCGCCCGTCGCGTCTTTGCCGGATGAAAGGATCGTCATGACCTCCCATGCCCCGCCGGAGGCGGTCGAGCGCGCCCGCTGGCTGCGCGAGGAGATTGCTCGGCTCGATTACGCCTACTACGTGCTCGCCGAGCCGCTCGTGCCGGATGCCGAATACGATCGGCTTTTCCGCGAACTCGTCGAGCTCGAAACCCGCTACCCCGAGCTCGTCACCCCCGATTCCCCCACCCAGCGCGTGGGTGGCAAACCGGCGCCCCAATTTGCCGAAGTCCGGCACGAAGTGCCGATGCTCTCGCTCACCAACGCCTATACCGACGAAGAAGTGTATGCCTTCGACCGGCGTTGCCGCGAGCTGCTCGGCGTCGAGCGCATCCGCTATGCCTGCGAACCGAAATTCGACGGGCTCGCCGTCTCCCTCATTTACCGCGACGGCCTCTTCACCCTCGGCGCCACCCGGGGTGACGGTTTCACCGGCGAAGACGTCACCGCCAACCTGCGCACCCTTCGTTCCATTCCCTTGCGCCTGCGGCTCGATTCCCCGCCGACGTTGCTGGAAGTGCGCGGCGAAGTCCTCATGACCCGCGAGGACTTCAAACGCCTCAACGAAGCGCAGCTGCGGGCCGGCGAAAAAACCTTCGTCAACCCGAGAAACGCCGCCGCCGGCAGCCTGCGCCAGCTCGATCCCGCCGTGACCGCCAAACGGCCGCTGCGTTTCTACGCCTACCAGCTCGTGCGCCTCGAAGGGCACCCTTGGCCGGAAACGCACAGCCAGGCGCTCGCGCTGCTGCAACGCTGGGGTTTCCCCGTGTCGGATGCGCGCGCGCTCGCCGACGGCATCGCCGGCCTGCTCGCCTACTACCGACGCATGGAAGTCGAGCGCGACCGCCTTCCTTTCGACATCGACGGTGTCGTCTATAAAGTCGATGATCTGGCCGAGCAGCAGCGCCTGGGCACCATCGCCCGGGCGCCGCGCTGGGCCATCGCCCACAAGTTTCCGCCGCAGGAAGAGATCACCCGCCTCATCGGCATCGAAGTGCAGGTCGGACGCACCGGCGCGCTCACCCCCGTCGCCCGGCTCGAACCCGTCTTCGTAGGGGGCGTCACCGTCACCAATGCCACCCTGCACAATGAGGACTACATCCGGGACAAAGACATCCGCATCGGCGACTGGGTCGTCGTGCGCCGTGCGGGCGAAGTCATCCCCGAGATCGTCAAGGTACTTGCCGAGCGGCGCGATGGCAGCGAACGCCCCTTCGTCATGCCCACGCATTGCCCCGTGTGCGGTTCGGCGGTGGCCCGCGACCCCGACGAGGCCGCGGCCTATTGCACCGGCGGCATGTACTGCCCCGCTCAGCGCAAACGCGCCATCGAGCACTTCGCCTCGCGCCTGGCGATGAACATCGAGGGGTTGGGTGAGAAGCTTATCGAGCAGCTCGTCGATCTCGGCTGGGTTGAAACCCCGGCCGACCTCTACGATCCGGAAAAAATCAACGCCGAGCGGCTCGCGAGCCTGCCCCGCATGGGGGAAAAATCCGCCGCCAAGCTGATGGCCGCCATCGAACGCAGCAAGAAAACCACGCTCGCGCGCTTCATCTACGCGCTCGGCATCCGGCACGTGGGCGAGGCCACCGCCAAGCTTCTGGCCGAGCACTTCGGCGCGCTCGAACCCCTCATGCAGGCCGGCCTCGAGGAGCTCACCGCCATCGAGGGCATCGGCCCGGTGGTGGCACAGAGCATCCGCGACTTCTTCGACGAGCCGCACAACCGCCAAGTGATCGAGCGCCTGCGCCGTCTCGGCGTGCATTGGGAGGAAAGCACGCCCGCGAAGAAGAGCAGGGCGCTCGCCGGCCTCACCTTCGTGCTCACCGGCACCCTGCCGCGAATGAGCCGCGAAGAAGCCAAGGCCCTCATCGAAGCGCACGGCGGCAAGGTGAGCTCCTCCGTGTCGAAGAAGACCGACTACGTCGTGGCCGGCAGCGAAGCCGGCAGCAAATTGCAGCGGGCGCTCGAGCTGGGTGTTCCCGTCATCGACGAAGACACGCTCGCGCGCCTGCTCGCCGAGCGCAGCACAACCCAAGGATGAACCCATGGATCAACCGCAGGAGTCGAACGAGATGAAGAAAGCCGTGCGCAAGGCCGTGTTCCCCGTGGCTGGGATGGGCACCCGGTTCCTCCCCGCCACCAAGGCGAGCCCCAAGGAAATGCTACCCATCGTCGACAAGCCTCTCATCCAGTACGCCGTGGAAGAAGCGGTGGCCGCCGGCATCACCGAGCTCATCTTCATCACCGGCCGCACCAAGCGCTCGATCGAAGACCACTTCGACAAAGCCTATGAGCTCGAATCCGAGCTCGAAGCCCGCGGCAAGAAGGAACTCCTCGAAGTCGTGCGCAAGACCGTTCCCAAGGGTGTCAACTGCATCTACATCCGCCAGTCCGAAGCGCTGGGTTTGGGACACGCGGTGATGTGTGCCGAATCCGTGGTCGGCGACGAACCCTTCGCCGTGCTGCTCGCCGACGACCTCTGTGACCACCCCGAAGGCAAGCCCGTGCTCGCCCAGATGATCGACGTCTACAACTACCACCGCTGCTCGGTGCTCGGTACCATCAACGTCGCGCGCGAAGAAA
This sequence comes from Tepidiphilus sp. J10, assembly GCF_006980785.1. Classification (NCBI taxonomy): domain Bacteria; kingdom Pseudomonadati; phylum Pseudomonadota; class Hydrogenophilia; order Hydrogenophilales; family Hydrogenophilaceae; genus Tepidiphilus; species Tepidiphilus sp. J10. The sequence goes on along the minus strand of NZ_SBHP01000002.1, from coordinate 208,715 downwards.
CGCGCCAATACGGCATCGTCAGCACCGAGCCCGAAGCCCGCGGCAAGATCCAGCGCATCACCGGCATCGTCGAGAAACCCAAGCCCGAAGAAGCCCCCAGCACCCAGGCCGTGGTCGGGCGCTACATCCTCTCGGGCAACATCTTCGAACACCTGCACCGCATCCAGCCCGGCGCCGGCGGCGAACTGCAACTCACCGATGCCATCAGCTCACTGCTGCAGGAAGAAGCAGTGCTCGCTTACGAATTCGACGGCGTGCGCTACGACTGCGGCTCCAAGTTGGGCTACCTCAAGGCCACGGTCGAATTCGCCCTGCGCCACCCCGAAGTGGCCAACGAGTTCCGCGACTTCCTGCGCGCCCGCTCGGTGGGACTGTAACAAAAAAGCCCCGAAGGGGCTTTTTCTAGGGAGACGCTCAGGCGAGCGCCGTCTGCTTCGCCGCGCGGCGGCGATCGTGCTCCTGCAGGTGGCGCTTGCGCAGGCGGATCGACTTCGGTGTGATCTCCACCAGCTCGTCGTCCTCGATGAACTCCACCGCCGCTTCCAGCGTGAGTTCGATCGGCGGTACGAGCCGGATCGCCTCGTCCGAGCCGGAAGCGCGGATGTTGGTGAGCTGCTTGGTGCGGATCGGGTTCACCACGAGGTCGTTTTCCCGCGTGTGGATGCCGATGATCATCCCCTCATAGACCGCATCGCCCGGATTGACGAACATTCGCCCGCGATCCTGCAGCTTCCACAGCGCGTAGGCCACGGCCTGGCCGTCGTCCTGCGACACGAGCACGCCATTGCGCCGCCCGCCCACGGTGCCAGCGAGCGGTCCGTAGCCGTCGAAGATGTGGCTCATGAGCCCCGTGCCGCGCGTGAGCGTGAGGAATTCGCCCTGGAAGCCGATGAGGCCGCGCGCCGGCACGCGGTACTCCAACCGCACGCGTCCCTTGCCGTCGGGCGCCATGTCGAGGAGCTCCGCCCGGCGCCGCCCGAGTTCCTCCATCACCGCGCCCTGGTGGCCTTCCTCGATGTCGACGGTGAGCCGCTCGTAGGGCTCGTGCATCTCGCCGTCGACTTCCTTCAATACCACTCTCGGCCGACCCACCGCCAGTTCATAACCCTCGCGGCGCATGGTCTCGAGGAGGATGGTGAGGTGCAGTTCGCCCCGGCCGGAGACCTCGAAGCTGTCGCCGTCCTCGCCAAAGCGCACGCGCAGCGCCACGTTCTTGAGCAACTCCTTCTCCAGACGCTCGCGGATCTGGCGGCTGGTGACGAATTTCCCTTCGCGCCCGGCGAGCGGCGATGTATTGACCATGAAGGTCATGGTGAGCGTGGGCTCGTCGACCTCGATCGGCGGCAAGGGCTGCGCCGCCTCGGGGTCGCACACCGTCACGCCGATGCCGACCCGTTCCACGCCGGAGATCATCACGATGTCGCCTGCCACCGCCTCGGGCACGGCCTCGCGCTCCAGGCCGACGAATTTCAGCACCTGACCGATCTTCGCCCGACCCAGGTTCTGCTCGCCCAGCCACACGCCCACTTCCTGATTGGGACGCAAACGCCCTTGGCGGATGCGGCCGATACCCAGCTGCCCGACATAGCTCGAATAGTCGAGCGAGCAGATCTGCAGCTGCAAGGGGGCGTCGATCGACACCGGCGGCGGCGGAACGTGCGCGATGATGGTCTCGAAGAGCGGCCGCATGTCCTTGCCCGGTTCGTTCAGATCCAGCGTGGCATAGCCCTGCAGGCCCGAAGCATAGACGATGGGGAAGTCGAGCTGCTCCTCGCTCGCATCCAGCTCCGCGAAGAGGTCGAACGTGGCGTTGATCACCCAGTCGGGCCGCGCGCCGGGGCGGTCGATCTTGTTGATGACCACGATGGGCTTGAGCCCCTGCGCGAGCGCTTTCTTGGTGACGAAGCGCGTCTGCGGCATGGGGCCTTCGACGGCGTCGACCAGCAGCAGCACGCCGTCGACCATCGAGAGCACCCGCTCCACTTCACCGCCGAAATCGGCGTGACCCGGGGTGTCGACGATGTTGATGTGGGTGTCGCCATAGCGGATGGCGCAGTTCTTGGCCAGGATGGTGATGCCGCGCTCGCGCTCGAGATCGTTGCTGTCCATCACCCGTTCCGAGACGGTCTGATGCTGGGCAAACGTGCCGGATTGTTTCAGGAGCTGGTCGACGAGGGTGGTCTTACCATGATCGACGTGCGCGATGATGGCGATGTTGCGAATGGCGGAGGACATGGACTTCCAGACGTACGAAAACGCCAATTATAACAAAGGGGCAGGGCGGCGTCGTGTACAATTGCGCATCCATCGGTTCGACCCGGAAAACCCATGTTCGCGATCATCGGCGGCACCGGCCTCACTTCGCTCAACAACCTCGAAATCGTTCATCGTCAAGTCGTCCGCACTCCCTACGGCGATCCTTCCGGGCCGCTCACGATCGGCCGCATCGCCGGGCAGGACGTCGTCTTCCTTGCCCGCCACGGCTATGGCCACACCTACGCACCGCACCGCATCAACTACCGGGCCAACGTTTGGGCGCTGAAACACGTGGGGGTAAGCGAAGTGATCTCGGTCGCCTCGGTGGGCGGCATCCAGGAGCGCTATGCTCCTGGCACCCTGGTGATTCCGCACCAAATCATCGACTACACCTGGGGGCGCGTGTCGACCTTTTTCGAGGACGAAGAGGCCCCGGTCACGCACATCGATTTCACCCTGCCATTTACCGCTTCATTGCGCGAGCGGCTGATCCGCGCCGCGGACAGAGCAGGGGAGCCGGTGATCGACGGCGCCGTCTATGCTTGTACGCAGGGGCCACGCCTGGAGACTGCCGCCGAGATCGACCGCCTGGAGCGCGACGGCGCCAACGTCGTCGGTATGACCGCCATGCCCGAAGCAGCGCTCGCCCGCGAGCTGGGGCTTGCCTACGCCGCGATCAACGTGGTGGCAAACTACGCCGCCGGCCGTGGCGCCGACGCGAACGAGATCTCATTCACGGAAATCGAAGCGACGCTTTCCGAGACCATGGCGCGGGTGCGGCACGTACTGGAAGCGTTTGCAGTACTCCCACTCATCTCGTCGCCATGAAAATCATTCCAAGGGCCACGCCGAGCAGCGCGGTTCCGACGAGGCGGTCGAGCCATCTCATTCGCTGCGCCAACCAGCCATGAATGCCGGTCGATGAAAACAACCACGCAACCAAGGCGAACCACAGAAACGATTCCGTAACCAGTAGCATGAAGACGAGAAGTGCATCTGCCGGGCTTGCCTCCGGTGTCAGTACCTGCGACAGGATCGAGCCAAAATAGGCCATGGCCTTGGGATTGAGTAGGTTGGTCATGAACCCGGCGATGAATGCCTTACCGCGAGGGGGGCGCGTGTTCTCTTCCGGCAGCGTGCCATTTGAGATAAGGCAGCGGATTCCAAGGTAGCCGAGATAAAGGGATCCCGCAATGGAAAGCAGGCGGGACAGCATGGGCAGAGCGTCCAGAAGTAGGGACAAGCCGAACAGGCAGAACAGCACATACAGGCCAATCGCGCAGGCCACGCCGCCGGCAGCGGCTACACCAGCCCCGCGACCGGAAACGACCGACAGCCGGCTGATCACCGCGAAGTCAGGACCCGGTGAAATCAGCGCCAGTGCGTGAACGAGAAATAGAAGGAAAAAAGCGCCCGCAGTCATGTTTCCGCAGGAATGACATTTCGGCCCATCCGCACATTATCCCTCGAGTGGCCGATCGGATCACCCCATGTTTTTCGTGATAATTTGTATTATGTAAAATATACTCTAGCCCGGCGGGACGAGCATGCGAAGCGGCGCACGGTCAGATGGCCACGCGGCGGAGGATCCAGATCTGCATGAATAAAGACATTCTCACTCCCCACTGTCCTCTTCTGGCCATCGTGCTATATTTCCGCGCACCATCCGATAGGAGACCGTTCCATGCGCATCGAGACGCTCGCCGTCCATGGCGGCTATACGCCCGATCCGACCACCAAAGCCGTGGCGGTGCCGATCTACCAAACCACGTCCTACGCCTTCGACGACACGCAGCACGGCGCGGATCTGTTCGATCTCAAGGTGCCGGGCAACATCTATACCCGCATGATGAACCCCACCTGCGACGTGCTGGAAAAACGCGTCGCGGCCATGGAAGGCGGCATCGCGGGCCTCGCGCTCGCCTCGGGCATGGCGGCCATCACCTACGCCATCCAGACGATCGCCGAAGCAGGCGACAACGTGGTCAGTTCGGCCACGCTCTATGGCGGCACCTACAATCTCTTCGCCCATACGCTGCCCAAGTACGGCATCGAGGTGCGCTTCGCCGACCACCGCGATCCGGCTTCATTCGCCCGCCTCATCGATGGCAAGACCAAGGCGATCTTCTGCGAATCGATCGGCAACCCCCTCGGCAACATCACCGACTTCGAGCGGCTCGCGGCGATCGCCCATGAGCACGGCCTTCCCCTCATCGTCGACAACACCGTCCCCTCCCCTTACCTTTGCCGTCCCTTCGAGCACGGCGCCGACATCGTGGTGCACTCGCTCACCAAGTACCTCGGCGGGCATGGGAATTCCATCGGCGGGGTGATCGTCGACAGCGGCAAGTTCCCTTGGGCCGAGCACAAAGCGCGTTTCCGCATGCTGGTCGAGCCCGATCCGTCGTATCACGGCGTGAGCTACACGGAAACCTTCGGCACAGCCGCCTACATCGCCCGGGCGCGCGTGGTGCCCTTGCGCAACATGGGCGCGGCGCTCAGCCCCTTCAACGCCTTCCTCATCCTGCAGGGCATCGAGACCTTGCCGCTGCGCATGGATCGCATCTGCGACAACGCCGTGCGCATCGCCAACTTCCTGCGCACTCACCCGAAAGTGGGTTGGGTCAATTACGCCGGACTGCCAGATCATCCCGATCATGCGCTGGTGCAGAAGTACCTCGGCGGCCGCGCCTCCGGCATCCTCACCTTCGGCGTCAAGGGTGGCCGGGAAGCCGGTGCCCGATTCCAGGATGCGCTCAAGCTGGTGACGCGGCTCGTGAACATCGGCGATGCCAAGACGCTCGCCTGCCATCCGGCGTCCACCACGCACCGCCAGCTCTCGGCCGAAGAGCTGAAAAAGGCCGGCGTGAGCGAAGACATGATCCGGCTGTCGGTAGGCATCGAGCACGTCGACGACCTGATCGCCGACCTCGACCAGGCGCTCGCCGCTGCCTGAGTCTGCCCTCCCCCGCCTAGGCGGGGGTGAGGCAACCCTCTCGGCGGATCAAAGCGCAACCGCCCTGCCCTCTTCCCCGGCAAGCGCATTCGCCCGCCCGATGCCGACGTAGGCGATTCCCAGCCGTTGGAGCTGTTGCGGGTCGTACTGGTTGCGCCCGTCGAAAATCACGGGCGTTTTCAGGAGCCGCTTGATCGCCGCGAAATCGGGATGGCGGAAGGGTTTCCATTCGGTCACCAGCACCATGGCGTCGGCTCCTTCGAGCGCGTCGTACTGATGACGGGCGAAGACGAGGCGGCCCTCGTCGAACCATTGCGCCGGGAATACTCGTCGTGCGTTGTCCATGGCGACTGGATCGTAGGCGCACACCTTGGCACCGCGCCCGATCAGGCCCTCGACGAGCGGAATCGACGGGGCTTCGCGCATGTCGTCGGTTCCGGGCTTGAACGCAAGCCCCCATACGCCGAAAGTCCGTCCGCCGAGGTCTTCGCCGAAACGGGCGACAATCTTTTCTTCCAGCACCCGCTTCTGCTTCGCGTTGCGATCTTCCACCGCCGTGAGCACTTCCGGCTCGACCCCGGCCGCCTGGGCCATGGCGATGAGCGCCTTGACGTCCTTGGGAAAACACGAGCCGCCGTAGCCGCAGCCCGGATAGATGAAGTGGTAGCCGATGCGGTGATCCGATCCGATGCCCAGGCGGACGTTTTCGACATCGACGCCGTAGCGCTCGCACAGGGCCGCGATCTCGTTCATGAAAGAGATCTTGGTGGCGAGCATGGCGTTGGCGGCGTACTTCGTCATCTCGGCATCGCGCACGCCCATGTAGATGACGCGCTGGTGGCTGCGGTTGAAGGGCGCGTAGAGCTCGGCCATGCGCTCGCGCGCCGCCTCCGAATCGGTGCCGACGATGATGCGGTCCGGGCGCATGAAATCCTCGACCGCAGCGCCTTCCTTGAGAAATTCAGGATTGGAGACGACATCGAAGGAAATCGACACGCCACGCGCATCGAGCTCTTCCTGGATCGCACGGCGCACCCGCTCGGCGGTTCCTACCGGCACCGTGGATTTGTCGACGATCACGCTGTAGCGCGAAAGCCGCCGGCCGATGTCGCGCGCCACCGTGAGCACGTGCTGCAGGTCGGCCGAGCCGTCTTCGAGCGGAGGGGTGCCCACGGCGATGAAGAGCACGTCGCACTCGGCCATCGCCTCGCCCAGATCGGTGGTGAAACGCAGCCGCCCTTCCTGATGGTTGCGCTCGACGATCTCCTCGAGCCCCGGCTCATAGATGGGCAGCTTCCCCGCTTTCAGCCCCTCGATCTTGGCTGCATCGACATCGACGCACCACACCTCGTTGCCCATTTCGGCGAAACACGCCCCCGTCACGAGACCGACGTAGCCGGTCCCGATCACGCACAAATCCATTGAACTCCCCTCGATTCGTGACAACGACAAGTTACTGATCTTCCGGAGCGATCCAAACCAAGTGGTCTCGCCCGTTCTCTTTGGCCTGATAGAGCGCCCGGTCGGCACGTGCGAACACGTCGTCGATCGTGCGATCGCTGATCGAGAACGACGTGCCGCCGGCGCTCACCGTATAGCGGATCGCATGGCCATTGAAGACGACGACGCTTTGGCGAATGGTCCGCAGCAGCCGTTCGATTGCCGCCGTGGCCGCGCGATCGTCGGTTTGCGGCAACAGGATACCGAACTCCTCTCCCCCCAGGCGGCCACAGACGTCCATCTGACGCAGGGATTGTCGAATCGTCTGGGCGAAATGACGCAGCACGGCGTCGCCCGCGGCATGCCCCAGCGTGTCGTTGATGCGTTTGAAGTGATCGAGATCGATGAGGCAAAAGGAGGAATCGATCGTGAATCCGGAACGAACGACGCGCTGAAACTCTTTTTGCATCACCTCGAGAAAGGCTCGCCGGTTGGGCAATTCGGTGAGCGGATCGGTCATGGCCATGCGCTCGAGCTGCTCCTCGAGCACTACCTGTTCGGTGACGTCGCGATAGGTGGCGATGTAATGTACAGGCCGCCCTTCTCTGTCGGTGACGGGTGCGATCGTCACGTCGTGGTAACGCAACTCCCCCGTCGCCGTCTTGTTCACCATCCGTCCCTGCCAAACCGCTCCTTGGGAAATCGTCTCCCATAATTCCCGATAAAACGATTCCGGTTGTAAGCCGCTGTGTAACAAGTGTCCAGCACGCGTACCGATCAGCTGGTCGGCATGATAACCGGTGATTTGCTCGAGCGCAGGGTTGACCCATTCGATCGTGCCATCGGCTGCCGCGATCATGATGCCTACCGGTGCGTGACGGAGCGCCGCGGTCAAGAGGCGATCTCGCTGGATTTTTTCTTCTTCCTGGGTCACGTCACGCGACACACCGATGGCACGCAACGCGCGTCCCGTCGTAGGATCGCGGTCGCATACCTGGCCTCGATCTTCGAGCCACAGGATGCGGCCATCCGGTGTCCGAATACGGTAACGCTGCTGATAAGTTGCAGTTTTTCCTTTGAGCAGATCGACGAGGGCCGAGCGAACCTTGGGCCAATCGTCGGGATGGACGAAGGAACGCCATTGGGCAAAACTCAAGCGGACGGGCTCGTTGCCCAAACCCATCCAACGGCTCCACTGGGCATCGAGCCAGGCAGTTTCATTCCCGAAATCCAGATCCCACGTTGCCAGCTCAGCCGCTTCTAGTGCTAGCCGTAGGCGCGTTTCGAGCTGAGGAGATGACGAGATGGGATCCTTCCGCATTCACGCCCCTTTCGTCGGAATGAGCCCGCGGGCCTCGGCTTCTTCGTAGATCGCCCGCGCAACGGCCTTCCACACGGGGCCGCCGTGGAGCTCCTCTCCCATGCTCGCTGCCGAAGCCATGGTTTGAAACATGAGGGCGATGAGCCCCAGGAGCTCGGCGCGCACGCGCGTCTCGAGGACCGACGAATAGAAATGTTGCGTGAGGTGCTCCGCGTCGGTATCGAAGGCCTCGCGGGCGAGATCGCGCATTTGCTTGGCATTGGCGGGATCGAGCCCCAGAACGGCGAGCTTGGCGGCAATGGCGTGCTCCAGCATTCCCACGTCGCGCGCCAGAAACGTTGGTTGCACCATCGCCAGCCCCTTCGCCCATGCACCGAATGCACAATGATAGCATAGCGAAAAGGGGCGGATGGTGGGTGCTGACGGACTCGAACCGCCGACATTCGCCTTGTAAGGGCGACGCTCTACCAACTGAGCTAAGCACCCGCTGCAAGAGCCGGCAATGGTACCATCACCGACCTTGCTTGGCAAACGCGGCGAAGCTCAATGCGGCAATTCGCTTGCCGCTGGGCTCACGCCCGTGCTCGTGGTACTCGCGGCAACGACTGGCGTCGCGACGGGAGGCTCGCTGGCTGGGACCAAAGGCTCGGGCTTGCGCTCGAGGGCGAGCTCGAGCACCTGCTCGATCCAGCGCACGGGAATGATCTCGAGCACACCTTTGACGTTCTCGGGAATCTCGGCCAAATCCTTGACGTTCTCCTCGGGGATGAGCACCTTGCGGATGCCACCGCGCACCGCGGCGAGCAGTTTCTCCTTGAGCCCGCCGATCTCCAGTACCTCGCCGCGCAGGGTGATCTCGCCCGTCATGGCCACGTCGCAGCGCACCGGAATTTCGGTGAGCGCCGACACGAGCGCCGTGGTGATGGCGATCCCTGCCGAGGGGCCATCTTTGGGGATGGCGCCTTCGGGCAGGTGCACGTGCACGTCGTTCTTCTCGTAAAAATCTTCCGGGATGCCAAGCTTGCGCGCGCGCTTGCGCACCACGGTGATGGCTGCCTGGATGGATTCCTGCATGACCTCGCCGAGCTTGCCGGTGGTGATGACCTTGCCTTTGCCCGGCATCACCGCCGCCTCCACGGTAAGGAGCTCGCCGCCGACTTCGGTCCACGCGAGGCCCGTGACTTGTCCCACCTGGTTCTCCTTTTCGGCCACGCCGAAAGAATACTTGCGCACACCCAGATAGGTTTCGAGATCGCCCGAGTCCACGGTGACCGGCGCTTTGAGTGCCTTGAGCAGGACTCCCTTGACCACCTTACGGCAGATTTTCGAGATCTCACGCTCGAGGCTGCGCACACCGGCTTCCCGCGTGTAATAGCGGACGATGTCACGGATCGCCTCGGTGGTCACGGTGAGCTCGTTCTTCTTCACCCCGTTGTTTTTCATCTGCTTGGGCAAAAGATAGCGCTCGGCGATGGCGATCTTTTCATCTTCGGTGTACCCCGAGAGCCGAATCACCTCCATGCGATCGAGCAGCGGCGCCGGGATGTTGAGCGTATTGGCCGTGGCCACGAACATCACTTCCGAGAGGTCGAAATCGACCTCGACGTAGTGATCCTGGAAGGCGTGATTCTGCTCGGGGTCGAGCACCTCGAGCAGCGCCGAGCTCGGATCGCCACGGAAATCCATGCCGATCTTGTCGACCTCGTCGAGCAGGAAGAGCGGATTCTTGACGCCGACCTTGATGAGACTCTGGATGATACGACCCGGCATGGCACCGATGTAGGTGCGCCGATGGCCGCGGATCTCGGCTTCGTCGCGCACGCCGCCCAGCGCCATGCGCACGAACTTACGCCCCGTGGCACGCGCCATCGACTGCCCGAGCGAGGTCTTGCCCACTCCGGGAGGACCGACCAGACACAGGATGGGCGCCTTGACGACATCGACGCGCTTTTGCACCGCCAGGTATTCGACGATGCGCTCCTTGACTTTCTCCAGACCATAGTGGTCGGCATCGAGGATCTTCTGCGCCTTGGTCAGATCCAGCGTGACCCTGGTTTTCTTGTTCCACGGCAGGCTCACGAGCACGTCGAGATAGTTGCGCACCACGGTGGCTTCGGCCGACATGGGCGACATCATGCGCAGCTTCTTGAGCTCGGCCTCGGCCTTCTCCTGCACCTCCTTGGGCATGCCGGCGGCCTTGATCTTCTTCTCGAGCTCGTCGAGCTCTGCCTGTTCGTCACCTTCGCCGAGTTCCTTCTGGATCGCCTTGACTTGCTCATTGAGGTAGAACTCGCGCTGAGACTTCTCCATCTGGCGCTTGACGCGGCTGCGAATGCGCTTCTCGACTTCGAGAATGTCGATCTCGGCTTCGAGCAGCGCCAACAGGCGCTCCATGCGCGGCACGAGTGCGAGAATTTCGAGCAGTTCCTGCTTCTTGTCGATCTTCAGCGGCAGATGCGCAGCGATGATGTCGGTGAGATGCTCGGGATCTTCGAGCGCCGCGAGCGAGGCGACGAGCTCTTGCGGCAGTTTCTGGTTGAGCTTGACGTACTCCTCGAAAGCCGACAGCAACGAGCGGCGTAGCGCCTCGGTCTCACGCGGGTCGCCCGGCTGTGTTTCCAGCGGCTTAGCCAGAGCGACGAAGGTGTCACCCTCTTCGAGGATGCGATCGAAACGCGCCCGCTGCCGCCCTTCGATCAGCACCTTGACCGTCCCATCGGGGAGTTTGAGCATCTGCAATACGTGGGCGATGCACCCGAGCGTGAAGATGTCGTCCGCTCCGGGATCGTCCTTGGCGGCGTCTTTCTGCGTTGCGAGCGCGAGCCGCCCGCCATTTTCCATGGCACGCTCGAGCGCTTTGATGGACTTGGGTCGCCCGACGAAGAGCGGGATGACCATGTGAGGGAACACGACCACGTCGCGCAAGGGCAACAGCGGCAGGTGTTCGAGGGTTTTACCCTGGGCTTCGATGAGTTCGGTCATGTGTGGAAATCCTGATGAGGCGAGAGATCGCTACTTCGCAATATGGTCGCTTGGCGGGCAAAAATCAAGGGGGCTCGTGGGACGTGCTGCCAGCGACCTGCCGGCGCATCGCTACTCGGGGCATCGCGCCTTGCTCATCCGATACACCAAGAAATGCCTCGATGAATCGTCGTGAGCGGTTACGGGGCAAGCCAACCGGAGTACGGCAACGCTCTATCAGGGCAAAGCCTGCAGCCCAGCACCAGAAAAACACCGCCATGTCGCAGTACAGCGAAACCGTTCGAGCTGCTCGAACGGTTTCGCTGGAGCCCTTGGCGCCTCGCGGGCGGGCCGTTTGCGGCAATCACTGCATGAGCGCTCAGTTTTCACCGCTGACGTGGGCTTCTTCGTTGCCGATCTTGAGCGGCTCGGTTCCTTGAGTCACGGTGGATTCTTCGATGAGGATCTTGTGCACCCCTTGGCTACTGAGGTTGGGGAGTTCGAACATCAGGTCGAGCAGGATGTCTTCCATGATGGAGCGCAAGCCTCGGGCACCGGTACGCCGCTCGATGGCTTTACGGGCGATCGCCCGGATTGCTCCCGGGGTGAATTCGAGCTCCACGCCCTCCATCTCGAACAACTTGCGGTATTGCTTGACGAGGGCATTCTTCGGCTCGGTGGCGATGCGCATGAGCGCCTCTTCGTCGAGCTCTTCGAGCGGAACGATCACTGGCAAGCGTCCGACGAACTCGGGAATCAGCCCGAAGCGCACGAGATCGTCGGGTTCGACCTGACGCAGCAACTCGGATTTCTTGCGCTCTTTCTTGCTCGCCACCGCTGCCCCGAACCCGATGCCGGCGGCTTCGGTACGACGCTCGACGATCTTCTCCAGCCCGTCGAAGGCACCGCCGCAGATGAAGAGGATGTTGGTGGTGTCGAGCTGGATGAAATCCTGATTCGGATGCTTGCGTCCGCCCTGGGGCGGCACGGAGGCGACCGTTCCCTCGATGAGTTTGAGGAGCGCTTGCTGCACGCCTTCGCCGGAGACGTCGCGCGTGATCGAGGGGTTCTCGGATTTGCGCGTGATCTTGTCGACTTCGTCGATGAAGACGATACCCCGTTGGGCTCGCTCGACGTCGAAGTCGCACGTCTGCAGCAAGCGGGCGAGAATGTTCTCCACGTCCTCGCCCACGTAGCCCGCCTCGGTGAGCGTAGTGGCGTCGGCGATGGCGAACGGCACGTCGAGCTTGCGCGCGAGCGTCTGTGCGAGCAGCGTCTTGCCCGAACCCGTAGGCCCGATGAGCAGGATGTTGCTCTTGGCGACTTCCACCTCGTCGTCGCGAGCAGCAAGTGCCAGGCGTTTATAGTGGTTATAGACCGCGACCGAGAGCACGCGCTTGGCGTAGTCTTGGCCGATGACGTACTGGTCTAGGTAGTCGACGAGTTCCTTGGGGGTGGGCAGACGCCGTGCTGCATCTACGGCCTCGCCGCGCACTTCTTCGAGGTCTTGGCGAACGATGTCGTTGCACAGCTCGATGCACTCATTGCAGATGTACACCGATGGGCCGGCGATGAGTTTTTTGACCTCATGCTGGCTCTTGCCGCAGAAGGAACAGAAGAATTCGCCGCTGTTGCCGCGTTTGCTTTTTGCCATATTGACTCAGATATCCTCGCGACGAATGAGCACTTTGTCGACGAGGCCGTATTTGACGGCCTCTTCGGCATTCATGAAGTTGTCCCGCTCGGTATCGCGTTCGATGCGCTCGATATCGTTGCCGGTGTGAAAGGCGAGCAATTCATTCAACTTTGCCTTGATCTTCAGGATCTCTCGGGCATGGATCTCGATGTCGGAAGCCTGCCCCTGAAAGCCGCCCAGAGGTTGGTGAATCATCACCCGGGAGTTGGGCAGGCAATAGCGTTTGCCTTTGGCACCGGCCGCGAGCAGAAAGGCGCCCATGCTCGCAGCCTGGCCGATGCACAGGGTGCTCACGTCGGGTTTGATGAACTGCATCGTGTCGTAGATGGCCATGCCCGCCGTGACCGATCCGCCCGGCGAGTTGATGTAGAAGTGGATGTCTTTGTCGGGGTTTTCGGACTCGAGGAAGAGGAGCTGCGCGACGACCAGGCTTGCGACCGCATCGTCGACGGGACCGACGAGAAAGACCACCCGCTCCTTGAGCAGGCGCGAGTAGATGTCGTAGGCTCGCTCGCCTCGGCCGCTTTGCTCGACCACCATGGGCACCAGACCGAGGCCGAGCGGGGTATTCGCCTCAAACGATTCTTTCATGAATTCCTCACACAGCGTATCGACTTGCCAGCAATCGACGCAAAAAAAGACGGTAAGTTCGCGGCCGAGGCAAAAATGCACCGCAGCCGCGCCGCTCGGCTCAGACGGGTTTCTGCGCCATGAATTCGTCGAAGTCGACGGTTTTTTCGGTAACCCGAACTCGCTCCAGAACCCATTGCACCACGTTGTCTTCGATGACGACCGCTTCGATGGTGGCCAGTCGCTGTCGGTCGGCATGATACCAATCGACGACTTCCTGTGGCCGTTCGTATTCGGATGCCATTTCCTCGATGAACGCCCTCACCTGCTCCGGCGAGGCATTGAGCTCATGGCGCTTGACGATTTCGCCGATGAGCAGCCCAAGACGAACCCGTCGCCGGGCTTCTTCTTCGAAGAACGTGGGCGAGAGTTTGAGCTGGTTGGCATCGAATCCGCGCATCTGCAGATCGCGCTTGGCCCGCTCCAGGAGCTGTTCGGCCTCGAGTTCGACGAGCGCACTTGGGACGGCAAACTCGTGGGCGGCGAGCAAGAGGTCGAACACTTGTTTTTTCAGATCGGCGTCGAGTCGCTGCTTGAGCTCGCGCTCGAGCGAAGCGCGGATTTCGTCGCGCAGTTTCTGCACGTCGCCATCTTCGATGCCGAGCGCACGGGCGAAGTCGGCGTCGACCCCAGGAAGCTCGGGCTCTTCGACTTTATGCACCGTGAGCTCGAACTGGAGTGTTTGGCCGGCGAACTTGCTCTCTTCACCTTCGGGGAAGGTGACTTCGAAGGTCTTGGTCTCGCCCGCGCGCATCCCGATCGGCGCTTTTTCGATGGGCTCGAGCAAGGTCCCTGCGCCAATTTCGAAAGCATAATTCTCGATGCGCCCATTTTCGACTTCTTCGCCGTCTTTGCGGGCTACGTAGGAGACGGTGACGCGATCACCTTCCTGCGCCGGGCGCTCGACTTCACGCCAAGTGGCGCGCTGCTTGCGCAGGCGCTCGAGGGTCTTGTCGACCTCGGCGTCGGTGACTTCGAGGTTCACCCGCTCCACGGTGTGTTCGGAGAGATCGGCCAGTTCGATCTCGGGGTAGATTTCGAACTTGGCGGTGAATGCGAGCATGGCCGAATCGGCCGATTCGGCAGGTTCGATGCGAAAATTTCCCGCCACGCGCAAACCCTCGCGCGCGACCGATTCGTTGAAGCTGCGTTCGATCGCCTCACTCACCGCTTCGGCCCAAGTCTCGTTCCCATACATTTGTTTGACGAGGCGCATGGGCACCTTGCCCGGACGAAAACCGGGCATCTTCACGGTGGGCGCGATACGCTTGAGCCGTTTCTCGGCCTCTTTCTCGACCTCAGAGACAGGGATCTCGAGCGTGAGCGAACGCTCGAGCGGATTGACGGGCTGCTGCGCGGGCGTCTGTTCGGCGACTTCCATCCGAGTTCCTTGCAATTGGGTGGGTAAAAACGGTTTTTCATTCTAACATGATTCGATCTCCAGTCGGGAGCCGCGTCATGCCTTTCGTTTCCTCGTTCACTGTGCCCCTTTCTTCGCGCCCTTTGCTCCGTCTGCAGGAAATCAGGGCGATCGAGGCGGTGGAAGTCCCCCTGGCCGACCCACCGCTGATGGAACGTGCCGGGGCGGCGATCGCCCGCGCGGTGATCGCGCACGTGCCGCCTGGCGGTTTGGTGTGCGTCCTGTGCGGACCGGGTAACAATGGGGGGGACGGGTTCGTCGCGGCGCGTCGTCTGCTTGCCCTCGGACGGCGCGCCGTGGTGATCGGTCGCTTCGACGGGGGGCGATCGGGAGGGGAAGCCGCGGCGGCGCGCGAAGCGTTCATGGCATCCGGTGGGGTCGTCTTGCCCGGACCGGAAGCGCTCGAAGCCCCTCCGGCGGCGATCGTGGATGCCCTCTTCGGTATCGGTCTTGCGCGTCCCATCGGCGAACCCTATGCTTCCTGGATCGAATGGAGCCTGGCGCAGACGGCGTTCAAACTGGCGGTGGATGTGCCTAGCGGGCTCGATGCCGACACGGGGCGCTGCACGGGACCCTGTTTCACGGCGGACCTCACCTCGACTTTCCTTGCCGACAAGCCCGGCCTGCACACGCTCGACGGCCCGGATCGGGCCGGCAAGGTGGTCGTCGACTCGCTGGGCATCGATCCGCGGCGCCACGATCTGGGGCTCGGACGTTTGCTTGGGCTGGATGCCTTCGCCGACCATCTGCAGCCACGGCGCAAAAACACCCACAAAGGCAGCTTTGGTCACGTGCTCGTGGTGGGCGGAGCACCACGCATGAGCGGCGCGGCCTTTCTCGCGGGGCACGCGGCGCTCGCCATCGGCGCCGGCAAGGTGACGCTGTGCGCGCTCGATCCGAACATCCTCTCTTTCAGTCCGGTGCATCCGGAGCTGATGGTGGGAAATGCGATTCCGGAGCGCGGCGTCGACGTCCTCGTCGTCGGCCCCGGCTTGGGCACTTCAGACGAGGCCCGGGCCCTGCTCGCGCGTCTTCTCCCTTCCCCCCTGCCGCTCGTGCTCGATGCCGACGGACTCAATCGTTTGGCCGTCGATGCCGAATTGCAGGAGTGCCTGCGCGGGCGTTCGATCCCGGCGATCCTCACGCCCCACCCGATGGAGGCCGCGCGGCTGCTCGGCACCGACGTGGCGACGGTGCAGAGGGATCGCGTCGCCGCGGCGCTGGAGCTCGCCCGGCGGCATCGGGCACACGTCGTGCTCAAGGGCTGCGGCTCGGTCGTGGCCGACCCCGACGGCGCTTGGGCGATCAACCCCACGGGGAATCCGGGCATGGCGAGCGCCGGTATGGGGGACGTGCTCAGCGGCTTGCTCGGGTCCTTGCTCGCCCAGGGCTGGCCGGTAGCGCTGGCGGCACGCTTCGGCCCCTTCCTGCATGGCGCCGCAGCCGACCGGCTCGCCGCGGAAGGCATTGGTCCGATCGGGCTTACCGCCAGCGAGACGGTGGCGGCGGCGCGGCAGCTGGTGAATGAATGGTCCGAGCGGAATCGAAAAGCGCTTTGATTACTCGATCTGCCCCCAGGGGCGGGCCCGCTCCTCCTCCCACCACGTCATCGTCTGCACCAGCTCGGCGAGCGAATCACAGCCCATCTTCTCCATCACACGAGAGCGATAGACTTCCACCGTCTTGATCGAGATCCCCAGGTCGTCGGCGACCTGCTTGTTGAGGCGACCGGCGACGATGAGCATGAGCACTTCGCGCTCCCGCTGCGACAGGGTCTCGAACCGGCGCTCGATCTCTGAGCGCCGTCCTCGCCGTTCTCGCAAAATACGCGAGCGCGCCAGCGCCTCCTCGATGCATTGGAGGAGCTGAGCATCGGAAAACGGTTTCTCGAGGAAATCGACCGCCCCCTTGCGCAACATCCGCACCGCCATGGGAATATCGCCGTGTCCAGTGATGAAGATCACCGGCAGCGGCAGCTCG
The DNA here is from genome assembly GCF_006980785.1 of Tepidiphilus sp. J10. Classification (NCBI taxonomy): domain Bacteria; kingdom Pseudomonadati; phylum Pseudomonadota; class Hydrogenophilia; order Hydrogenophilales; family Hydrogenophilaceae; genus Tepidiphilus; species Tepidiphilus sp. J10. Next base: position 192,055 of record NZ_SBHP01000002.1, on the reverse strand, counting down.
CGTCGGCGCAGCTCCTCGAAGAGCTCCAAACCACTCATGCCCGGCATGCGCACGTCGAGCAACACACAGCCGCTACCCGACGGTCCGATGGTGGCAAGGAAGGATGCCGCATCAGCGTAAGTGCGCACACGATGCCCACTGCCTTCGAGCAGCCATAGCAAGGAATCCCGCATCGCTTCGTCATCATCGACGACATGTACGAGGGGCTCCTCCTCCATCCCGTTCATTCTTACGCCTCCACGGGCAAGGTAAAGCGGAACTCCGTTCCGCCCAGGGGATTGTCGTCGACCGTGAGCCGCCCTTCGTGGAATTCGACGATGGAGCGGCAGATCTTCAGACCCATTCCCAGGCCGTCGGGCTTGGTGGTGAAAAACGAGGTGAAGATCTGCTCACGCTCCTCGGGCGACAGACCCCGGCCGCGATCGATCACGGACACGGCCACGTAGCGCTCGTCCTGCCGGCTCGCCTGCAGTCGGATCTGGCGTGCCGCGGGCTTCGTCCGGGACATCGCTTCGATTCCGTTGCGAATCAGATTCACCAGCACCTGTTCGATCAGGATCGGGTCGGCTCGCACTTCCGGCAAACCCGCGGGGAGTTCTACCAGAAGACGCACGTTGTTGCGCTTGGCTTCGGGCGTCATGATCTCGACGGCGCCCGCCACGATGTCGGCGAGCGGCACCACGTCGCGCCTGGGCTCGGACTTGCGCACGAAGTCGCGGATGCGATTCAGAATGGAACCGGCACGCTCGGCCTGCGTCGCTGCCTTATCCAGTACGGCCCGCGTGGCAGCCTCGTCGAGCCGACCCTGCGCCAAGCGGCTCATTCCTCCGCGGCAATAATTGGCGATCGCCGCCAGCGGCTGGTTGAGCTCGTGGGCGAGCGTGGAGGCCATCTCACCCATGGTGATGAGCCGTGCCGTTTGCTGTAATTGGGCCTGACGCTGCAACTCCAGCGCACGTAGATGCTGGAGCACCGTAATGTCGGTGGCGATCGCCATGCGCACGATACGCCCGTCGACCCAGCGCGTGAGCTGTTCATGGACGTGGTACCAGCGCCCGGATTCCGGATGTTGCACCTCGCCATCGAAGAGTTCCCGGGGCAGCTTTTCTGCGTCGGGATGAGCCCCCTCCGGCTCGGGAGAGATCGGCCGAGGCACCCCCAAGGCCGCCGCCCTTTGTCCCACCGCGTCGAAGCCATAGATGCGCTTGAATGCCCGGTTGGCGAAGAGGATTTCGTCGCTCGCCCAATCAGCGACGAAGACCGCGGCATCGAGCCCTTCTAGCACCGCGGCGAAACGATCTTGCGCGGCTTCCAGAGCCGCACGTGCCCGCCGGGCCTCGGTCACGTCGGTCACTGCCGCCATCCAACCGGTGTGCCGCCCCTCGCCGTCGATGAGCGCGGAAAGGTAGAAACGCGCATCGATCCGCTCGCCGTCCTTACGACTTATGCGCATGTCGAAACCTTCGGTGGGGAAACGGCCCGAGAGCGTCATGCGCAGGCTCTCCCAGCAAGACTCGATCGACTCTTCCGGCCAATAGGGAAAAGGTGGACTGCACCCGAGCAATTCCGCTTCGCTAAAACCCACCAGTCGACAGAAGGCCGAATTGACATAGATGATACGACCCTGCAGGTCGATCGCCCGCAACCCCGTGACGAGAGACTCCTCCATCGCGCGCCGAAACGCCATCTCGGCCTGTAAGGCCTCTTCGGTCTGCTTTGCCCGCGTGATGTCGTGGGCGATGGCATAGCAGGCATCTTCGTCATTGACGGGGTTGATACGCCACGACAGCCAGCGATACTCTCCGGTGATGCTGCGCACGCGCACGACGAACTCTACCGCCTCTCCGCTCGAGAGCTGTCTCAGCGCCGTCATCGTCTCGCCCAAATCGTCGGGGTGCACGAGATCGATGAGGGATTTTCGCCGCAACATCCGCTCGGTATAACCGAGCACGCGGGGGAAAGCAGCATTACAGCGCAGGATCTTGCCATCCGGCTCCATCACCGCCAGCAGATCGAGCGAGAAGTGGAACAAGCGGTCACGTTCGCGCTCGACCCGGAGCAGGGCCAGTTCCTGCTGCCGTGCGCGAATGAGGAGTACGATCACCCAGGCCCCGAGCGCTACGATCACCAGCAGCATGGTCAGCATCTCTGCGTCGGCCGAGCCATTGCGCCATCCGCTTCCCCACTGGAAAAGCATGGCGAGAGCGCCTACCATGAAGAGCAGGACGAAAGCCGTCGCGGCGCCGATGCGAAGCGGGCGCTCGGAGCGCAGCCAGGGGGAATGGTCACCGTTCATGAAACCTGCGATCGCACGACGAGGAAAAAATTCGCTTCACCAGTCCGAACTGTGGCGCATTCAGTGATTTCTGGCCACTAGGGAAAACCCGTAAGCATGGCTGGCGCCGCGATGGTGCACCGCACGATTGCGCTTCGTGAAATTAAATTTTATATTGCGGGACGTCGACCGCAAAAGGAGCCGCTCATGTCCGTCCAGTCCCAGCATCATGTGCACCCCGATCCGGATCCTTCAGAGACACAGGAATGGCTGGAAGCGCTCGACGCCGTCATCGAGCATGAGGGCCCACAAAGGGCGCATGCGCTCGTGGAGACCTTGATCGAAGAAGCGCGAGAACATGGAGTCGACATCCCCTACTCGGCCAACACGGCCTACATCAACACCATTCCCGTCGAGTTGCAGCCACCGTATCCCGGCAACCCCGACCTCGAGATCAAGATCCACTCCTACATCCGCTGGAACGCGATGGCCATGGTGGTGCGTGCCAACCGCGATTCCAACGTGGGCGGGCATATCGCTTCCTTCGCCTCGGCCGCCGTGCTCTACGACGTGGGGTTCAACCACTTTTTCCATGCGCCGAACGAAAAGCATCCAGGGGACCTCGTTTTCTTCCAGGGGCACTCCGCGCCCGGGATCTATGCCCGCGCCTTCATGCTCGGCCGGCTCACGGAAGAGCAGCTCATCAACTACCGCCGTGAGATCGACGGCAAGGGGCTTTCCTCCTATCCCCACCCTTGGTTGATGCCGGCTTTCTGGCAATTCCCTACCGTTTCCATGGGATTGGGTCCCATCCAGGCGATCTATCAGGCGCGTTTCATCAAGTATCTCGCTTGTCGGGGGCTGCTCGACGCGGAACGAGCCGCCAAACGCAAAGTATGGTGCTTCATCGGCGATGGTGAGGTCGACGAGGTCGAGACGCTGGGGGCGATCGGCCTGGCGGCGCGCGAGAAGCTCGACAATCTCATCTTCGTCATCAATTGCAACCTGCAGCGGCTCGACGGCCCCGTGCGCGGCAACGGCAAGATCATCCAGGAGCTGGAAGCCGAATTCCGTGGCGCCGGCTGGAACGTCATCAAGGTGATCTGGGGGTCGCGCTGGGACGCGCTCTTTGCCCGCGACAAGAAAGGCATCCTGAAAAAACGCATGATGGAGCTGTGCGACGGGGACTATCAGACGTTCCGCGCCAAGGACGGAGCCTACATCCGCGAGCATTTCTTCAACACGCCGGAACTCAAGGCGCTGGTGGCCGACTGGACCGACGAGGAGATCTGGCAGCTCAACCGCGGCGGCCACGACATCTTCAAGGTGTACGCCGCGTACAAGGCCGCCGTCGAGCACGAGGGTCAGCCGACGGTGATCCTCGCCAAGACCATCAAGGGCTACGGCATGGGACAGGCGGGCGAGGCGATGAACATCGCCCACCAGGCGAAGAAGATGGATCACGACGCGATCCGCAGTTTCCGCGACCGCTTTCAACTGCCCGTTCCCGACGACCAGATCGATGCGCTGCCTTTCCTCACCTTTGCCCCCGACTCGCGCGAGGCGCGCTACATGCATGAACGGCGCCAGGCGCTGGGCGGCTATCTGCCGCAGCGGCGGCAGAAGGCGAGCGAATCGCTGGAGATTCCTCCGCTCGAATCGTTTGCCTCATTCTTCGCCGGCAGCGGCGAAGGTCGCGAGATCTCCACGACCATGGCGCTGGTGCGCATGATGATCCAGCTCATGCGCGACAAGAAGATCGGCAAACGCGTCGTGCCCATCGTGCCGGACGAGTCGCGCACTTTCGGCATGGAGGGAATGTTCCGCCAGTTCGGCATCTGGAACCAGGAAGGGCAGAAATACGTTCCCGAGGATCACGACCAGCTGATGTTCTACAAGGAATCGCGCGACGGTCAGATCCTCGAAGAAGGGATCAACGAGGCGGGCGCGACCTGCAGTTGGATCGCGGCAGCCACGAGCTACAGCGTGCACGACGTGATCATGATCCCCTTCTACATCTTCTACTCGATGTTCGGCTTCCAGCGCACGATGGATCTCATCTGGGCGGCGGGGGATCAACGTTCGAGAGGGTTTCTCATTGGCGGCACCTCCGGGCGAACGACTTTGAACGGCGAGGGGCTGCAGCATCAGGACGGTCACAGCCATGTGCTCGCCCACGTCGTGCCCAACTGCATCAGTTACGACCCTACTTTCCAGTACGAACTCGCCGTGATCGTCCATGAAGGCTTGCGGCGCATGATGGCGGAGCAGGAAGACGTCTTCTATTACATCACCGTGCTCAATGAGAACTACGAGCATCCCCCCATGCCCGAAGGGGAAAGTGTCCGGGAGGATATCCTCAAGGGCATGTATCTGCTCCAGGCCGCGCCGGCAGGCGCGGCGCCCCGCGTGCAGCTCATGGGCAGCGGTTCCATCCTGCGTGAAGTGATGGCCGCGGCCGACATCCTGCGTGAGGACTGGGGCGTGGCCGCCGACGTCTGGAGCTGCACGAGCTTCAATGAGCTCGCCCGCGACGGCCAGGACACGGTACGCTGGAACCTGCTGCACCCCCTGGAAGCACCGCGCAAGAGCCACGTCGAGCGCAAACTCTCCGGTCATCGCGGCCCGGCGGTCGCCGCGACCGACTACGTCAAACTCTTCGCCGAGCAGATTCGTCCTTTCGTCAAACGCACCTATTACACGCTGGGTACCGATGGATTCGGGCGCTCCGACACGCGCGAGAAGTTGCGCTTCCATTTCGAGGTCGATCGGCACTGGGTGACGCTCGCCGCCCTCATGGCGCTCGCCGAAGACGGTGAATTGCCGCGAAGCAAGGTGGCCGAGGCCATCGCCAAATACGGCATCGATCCCGCCAAACCCAACCCGCGCACGGCCTAAAGCCTAAAGGAGACTCCCGATGGCA
>NZ_SBHP01000002.1:0-186847 GCF_006980785.1 Tepidiphilus sp. J10 | reverse complement strand
GCCTAAAGCCTAAAGGAGACTCCCGATGGCATCCCTCATCGAAGTGAAGGTACCGGACATCGGCGACTATCACGACGTGCCGGTGATCGAGGTGTTGGTCAAGCCCGGCGACGTGCTCGCGCCCGAAGACCCGATCTGCACCCTCGAATCGGACAAAGCCACCATGGACGTGCCCTGCCCCGTGGCCGGCATCGTGCGCGAGGTGCTCGTCCAGGTCGGCGACAAGGTCTCCGAAGGCACCCCCGTCATCCGCCTCGAAGCCAAAGAAGCGGATCGAGCATCCGAGCAAGCCTCTCAGCCCCCCGCCGACGTGGCCACGCCAGTCCAGCGCGGCGTCGAAGCGAACGCAGCCGCCACGACGAAAGTCGGTGAACCCACTCCTTCTGCCGCGTCACCGCGACCGGCCTCGGTCGCCGGTGCGGCGGTTTGGGCGCCCGTCGCCGAACCCGTGACACCGTCTCCCATTGCGCCCACACCGATCCAGCTCGGCGGCAAGATCCACGCCAGCCCCGTGGTGCGCGCCTTTGCCCGCGAGCTCGGGGTCGATCTCTCCAAGGTCACTCCGTCCGGGCCCAACGGGCGCATTCTGCGTGAAGACGTCGTCACCTACGTCAAGCGCGTGATGCAAGGTGAAGCCGGGGAGCCATCCAAGGCGGGCGGCGGCTCGTTGCTCGCCGGCTTGGAATTGCCGTCCTGGCCCAAGGTAGACTTCGCCAAATTCGGCCCGATCGAGGTCAAGGAACTGGGGCGAATCAAGAAGATCTCGGCGGCGAACCTCGCGCGCAACTGGATCATGATCCCGGCGGTCACCTACCACGACGAGGCCGACGTCACCGAGCTCGAAGCCTTCCGCCGCGAACTCAACCGCGAGCACGAAAAGGAAGGGCTCAAGTTCACCATGCTCGCCTTCCTCATCAAGGCGGTGGTGGCAGCGCTGCAGCGCTTCCCCGACATGAACACCAGCCTCGACGGGGACAAGCTCGTCTACAAGCGCTACTACCACATCGGCTTTGCCGCCGACACGCCGCAAGGTCTGGTGGTGCCGGTGCTGAAAGAGGCCGACAAGAAGGGGCTGCGTGAGATCGCCGCCGAAACGGCCGAACTCGCCCGCAAGGCGCGCGAAGGCAAACTCAAGCCGGCCGAGATGCAGGGCGCCACCTTCACCATCTCCAGCTTGGGCGGCATCGGTGGCACGGGATTTGCCCCCATCATCAACGCGCCCGAGGTGGCGATCCTCGGCGTGAACAAGATCGCCGTCAAACCGGTATGGGACGGCAAGGCGTTCGTGCCGCGCCAAATCCTGCCGCTGTCGCTCACGGCCGATCATCGCGTCATCGACGGGGCGTACGCCACGCGTTTCACCACCCACCTTGCCCAGCTGCTCGCCGATTTCCGGCGGGTGCTGCTCTGAAACGGAGGCGAATCCCATGTCCCTCATCGAAGTGAAGGTACCGGACATCGGCGACTATCACGACGTGCCGGTGATCGAGGTGTTGGTCAAGCCCGGCGACGTGCTCGCGCCCGAAGACCCGATCTGCACCCTCGAATCGGACAAAGCCACCATGGACGTGCCCTGCCCCGTGGCCGGCATCGTGCGCGAGGTGCTCGTCCAGGTCGGCGACAAGGTCTCCGAAGGCACCCCCGTCATCCGCCTGGAAGCCAAAGAAGCGGATCGAGCATCCGAGCAAGCCTCTCAGCCCCCCGGCGACGTGGCCACGCCAGTCCAGCGCGGCGTCGAAGCGAACGCAGCCGCCACGGCGCAGTCCGGATCGGCCCCCGTGCCGGCGGCGGAGACGCATTCCGCCCCTCGGTCCGAGGCAGCGGCGGTAGCGTCGTCCGCGCCCGCCTTCGCCGGAGAAGTCCACCACCGCTGTCGGCTGCTCGTGCTCGGCGGCGGCCCGGGCGGCTATTCCGCCGCCTTCCGCGCAGCCGATCTCGGGCTCGACGTGCTGCTGGTCGAGCGCGAACCCGTGCTTGGCGGCGTGTGCCTCAACGTGGGTTGCATCCCTTCCAAGGCGCTGCTGCATCTAGCCTCCGGCATCGAAGCGCGCACGCAGCTTGCCCAGGCCGGGATCGTCTTCGAAGCACCGAAAATCGACCTCGAGCGGGTGCGGGCGCATCGGGACGAAGTCGTCGGACGGCTGACCAAGGGCCTCGCGGGCATGGCCAAGGCGCGCGGGGTGCGGGTGCTCCGGGGTGAAGGTCGACTCGTCGGCTCCCATCACCTCGAAGTGCGGCGCATGGAAGGCGATCCTACGCATGAAACCGGGACCGTCGAGATCGTTCAATTCGAACAGGCGATCCTCGCCGCCGGTTCGCGACCGGTACGCCTGCCGTTCCAGCCCGACGACCCGCGGGTGGTGGATTCCACCGGTGCGCTCGCGCTGCCCTTTATTCCCCAGCGCATGCTGGTGATCGGCGGGGGCATCATCGGTCTGGAAATGGGCACGGTCTACGCCGCTTTCGGCGCCGAGGTCGACGTGGTGGAAGCCACGGCCGATCTCTTCCCCGGCGCCGACCGTGACCTCGTGCGCGTGTGGGAGAAGAAAAACGCCAACCGTTTCGCCGCCTTGTACCGCAACACGCGCACCACGGCGCTGGAGGCGCGGGCGGACGGCATCTGGGCGAGTTTCGAAGGGGAAGCGGCGCCCAAGGAAGCGCAGCGCTACGACCTCGTGCTCGTGGCCGTTGGTCGTCGCTCCAATGGACCTCTCCTGGGAGTGGAGGCGGCGGGCGTGCACCTCGACGAGCGAGGATTCATCCCTGTCGACCCGCAACGACGCACCAACGTGCCCCACATTTTCGCCATCGGGGATCTTACCGGCAATCCGATGCTCGCCCACAAAGCCGTGCACGAAGGGCACGTGGCGGCGGAAGCGGCTGCCGGCCGGAAAGCGGCGTTCGACGCCTTGCAGATCCCGTCGGTGGCCTACACCGACCCCGAAATCGCCTGGGCCGGACTCACCGAGGCCGAGGCCAAGGCCCGAGGTCTCAAAGTGGAAAAGGCCGTCTTTCCCTGGGCCGCCTCGGGACGGGCGATCGCCAACGGTTGCGAGGAAGGATTCACCAAACTGCTGTTCGACGCCGAAACACACCGCCTGATCGGTGGCGCCATCGTCGGCGCCGGCGCAGGGGATCTGATCGGTGAAATCTGCCTGGCGATCGAAATGGGGGCGGAAGCAGGCGACATTGCCCGTACCATCCATCCCCACCCGACGCTCATCGAGACGGTGGGTCTGGCCGCGGAAGTCGCCGAGGGGAGCTGCACCGACCTTCCTCCTGCGCGCAAGCGGTGAGTCCCTTGCCGTTGTCGGCGGGGAAGAAGAACGTACCCGCCGCTTCCTCGGGCAGATCCTGCACCATTGAGGGGGCGCTCAGTCCTTGCTCAGGGCTTCGATCGGCAGGCCGACGCGCACGTTCCCCCACAGGCGGCCACCGACGTAAATCGGCATGGCCACATCGACCAGGATCTCTCCCGTGTCGCGGCGGTAGGTCTGCATCAGCACCGGAGCGGTATTCTGCGCCGCGCGCAGCTCGCGAGGGTTGTCGAACTTGCGGTAGGTCCGATTACCCACGAGATCCTTTTCCCGGTCGCCCGTGAGGGGTTTGCTGAATTTGGCGTTGTGCGCCGAGAGATAGCCGTCGGTATTGACGGCCACCACGAACACCGCCTCCGGGATCCGCGCGAGCCCCTCGTCGAGCAGATGCTGGCAGCGGCGCACGAACTCGTCGCTCCATGCGAGCTTGAATTTCGGCGGATCGCAATTCAAGTAGGGACGATAGTTGCGATCGAACACGTCGATTCCCTCGCGCGCCATCGCTTCGAGCTGGACCTGGATGGCGTCGCGCACGATGCGCTCCTCGCGTACCACCTGGTCGAAGCGACCGCGCCCCACCCGGTAGCGGGCGAGCATCTCGAGGATAGTCTCGGTGCGCTCGGTCAGCGCGTCGATGTCGCTGCGGGTCTCCTGCATCAGGCAGCGTACGGCCTCACCCACCTCGGCGATGTGGCGTACGTGTTCGATTGTGGCCTCGTTCGCCCTGGCCAGATTGTCACTGGCCGTAACCATCTCTCCCAGGCTCTCGCGGCTGCGGTGGAACGCCTCGTCCATGCGCGCGAATTCTTCTTCGACGTGATGGACCGAGCGCAGCGTCTCGTCCATGTCGGCGTTGATCGCTTCGTTCTGGCTACGGGTCTGGTCGACGATGCCGATCATGCCGTCGATGTCTTGGGTGATCTCTTGCGAGGAGAGGTTGACGCGTTCGGCGAGCTTGCGTACCTCGTCGGCCACCACGGCGAATCCGCGCCCATATTCTCCGGCGCGCGCCGCTTCGATGGCGGCGTTGAGGGCGAGCAGGTTCGTCTGGTCGGCAACTTCACGGATCAAACCGGCGATGCGGCGGATCTGCTCGGAGCGGTTCGCCAATTCGCTCACCGTGCCGGTAAAGCCCGCCAGACGCTCGCGCGAAGTGCCGATGCGCTGCACGACGGCGTGCAGTTCGGACAACGCCGAAGACACGGCGGCCAAACTCTCCTGCATCGTCGTGTCCAGCCCCTGGATTCGCGTCTGGACCTCCTCGATCGCCTCCGTCGTACGCTGGCTCGCGGCAAAAACCTCGTCTGCCAGGCGCAGCTGGGTCTGGGCGCTTTTCTCGGCTTCCATCGCTTTGGCATCGGCGCGCACCGCATCCCCGCCCACTTCCACGCTCACCCGACGCAGGTCGACGATGATCGCTCGCATCTTCTCGGCAAAAGCGTTGTAGGCTTTGGCGAGTTCCCCCAGCTCGTCGTGCGTCATCACCGGCAAGTCGACGGAGAAATCCCCCATGCGACGGTCGTTGCTCAGGGTACGAAAGATCTCGGCCATGCGCCGCAACGGCCGGACGATGAGGTGGCGCATGTAGAGGATGAGCCCGACGGACACGAGCAGCATCGCGACCATGAGCATCCCGAACTCGCCCACAGTATCGGCGAAGGCCGCCGCCACCTCGGCACGCAAGGCCTCGTTCCCCTGCCTCGAGAGCAGATCGTCGACCCGGGCTTGCAACGAATACAGCAGCAGGAACCCAGCCGAAGCGATGAGAGGCACGACGAGGAAACTCGCGAATTTCCTCGTGACCGTGGTAAAGAACGTCCGTTCCACCCAGTCGTAGACGCGCCAGAACCAATCCATATCCTTCTCCCTCGGCGTTTGGGGGATTATCGGCTCCCCTCGAAAAAACTTTAGCCGATGCTGGCATGCCTTGCTTGCACGAGGCTGACACTACGCTGTCCGCGGCTGCCAGAAGTCATGAGGTTTGCTCCCTCGCGCTGGAAATGCGAAAATTCCCCTTTCGTTCGCCCAGACGCAGAGTCCTCCCATGACGGAACCGATGACTTCCGAGCCGCTCACCCTTGCCGAAGAGAATCGCATCAGCGCCGAACGGCGCAAGAAACTCGCGGCGCTGCGTGCCCGTGGGCCGGCCTTTCCCAACGATTTCGAACGGCTCAATCTCGCCGCCAAGCTCGACGAAGCCTACGGCGAAGCCGAGGCGGAAAAACTGCAGGAACTCAAGCCCGCCGCGGTCGTGGCCGGGCGCATCATGTTGAAGCGCGTCATGGGCAAGGCGAGCTTCATCACGATCCAGGATCTCTCCGGCCGCATCCAGGTCTATGTGGCGCGAGACAGCGTCGGGGCCGAGGTCTATGAGGAGTTCAAACACTGGGACATCGGCGACATCGTCGGCGTCGCAGGTCACCTCTTCAAGACGCGCACCGGCGAGCTCACGATCCACGCGGAATCGATCCGCTTGCTCACCAAGAGCCTGCGTCCGCTGCCGGACAAATACCATGGGCTCGCCGATCAGGAGCTGAAGTACCGCCAGCGCTACGTCGATCTCATCATGAGCGAGGAGACGCGCCGGCGTTTCGTCGCCCGCAGCCGCCTCATCCAGGCGATCCGCGAGTACATGCTCGAATACGGCTTCCTCGAAGTCGAAACGCCCATGCTGCACCCCATTCCGGGCGGGGCCAACGCTCGTCCCTTCGTCACCCACCACAACGCGCTCGACATGCCGATGTACCTGCGTATCGCTCCCGAGCTCTACCTCAAGCGCTTGGTGGTGGGCGGATTCGAAAAGGTGTTCGAGATCAACCGCAATTTCCGCAACGAAGGGATCTCGCCGCGGCACAACCCCGAATTCACCATGATGGAGTTCTACGAGGCCTACAGCGACTACCGTAAGCTGATGGATTTCACCGAAGGGTTGATCCGTCATGCGGCGCGCGTGGCGCTGGGCACGGAACGCTTCATCTATCAGGGGCAAGAGCTCGATCTGTCACAGCCCTTCGCGCGGCTCACCATCGTCGAGGCGATCCAGAAACATCACCCCGGCTGGTCTCGCGCCCAGCTCGAGGATCCTCAGTGGTTGCGCGCCAAGCTGGCCGAACTCGGCGTGGATGTCAAACCGGACATGGGACTGGGGGCGCTGCAGCTCGCGCTCTTCGAGGAAACCACCGAAGCCGAACTCTGGTCGCCGACCTTCATCGTCGATTATCCGGCCGAAGTCTCGCCGCTCGCGCGCCGTAGCGACACCAACCCCGAGATCACCGAGCGATTCGAGCTCTTCATCGTCGGGCGTGAGATCGCCAATGGCTTTTCCGAATTGAACGATCCGGAAGACCAGGCCGAGCGCTTCCTCGCGCAAGTGCGGGCAAAAGAGGCCGGCGACGAAGAAGCGATGTACTTCGACGCCGATTACATCCGGGCGCTCGAATACGGCATGCCGCCCACCGGTGGCTGCGGCATCGGCATCGACCGTCTGGTGATGCTGCTCACCGACAGCCCCAACATCCGCGACGTCATCCTTTTCCCCGCGATGCGTCCGGAAGAGTAAAACGCTTCAGCGGCGGAAAAAGCGCGCCGGGTCGACCGCGAGCGCCGTGGTGCGCTCGAGCGGCCAGGGCTCGCCGCAGAGCATGGCCGCGGCAAGCCGCGCCGCCGGCACCGCAAAGGCCAAGCCCCGTGCGCCGAATCCCGAGAGTATGAAAAGTCCCGGCGTCTCGCCCAGGGGACCGACCACCGGCAGGCGATCCGGTACTGTCGGCCGAAATCCTACCCGTGCTTCGAGCGAGGCGGGATCGAGCCCCGCCGTGTAGCCGGGTAAAATCGCTTCGAGCTTGGCGAGGTTTTCCCGGTGATCGCTGGCGCGCACGGCAGGGTCCGGGTCATCCACGGCCAACGTCGCCCCGAAGGCGCGCCGCCCCGAGACTTCCGGCGTCACATAGCCATTGCGGCATACCGTCACCCGAGGCGGCGAACCGGCCTCGGCCGGCGCGAGCGACACCTGACCGCGCGCGGGCCGGATCGGCAGTCCGGCCGCCTGAGCGAACGAGGAGACTTCCGCGCCCGCGGCGAGCACCACCGCGTCGGCCTCTTCCAGGACGTTACCTTTGGCGTCGCGCACGCGCCAGCCCGGTGCGCACGATTCGATCGAGCCCACGGCCGTGGCGCAACGCAGCGTGAGCATCGGTCCGGCGAGTTCGAGCAAGCGGCGGCACCAACGCTGCGGGCCGATCCAGCCGCCGAGCTCGAACCACCAGCCGCCCTGCGCCACCGGCCAGCCGATGCGCTCGGAGAGCGCCGCGGCGTCGAGCCAGCTCAACACCTCGGGTGGCGGGGCGAGCCGCTCAAGCGTTGCCCGTTGCTTGCGCGCCTGCGCTTCGTCGCGCGCCAGATGCGCTACCCCGCTCGGTCCCCAAGGGGCCTCGATCCCTCGATGCTCCCATTCGCGCAGCATGGCGTGGGCGGCGAGCGTGCCGGCGCGCGTCCAGCGCGAGAGAAAATTGTCGTCGGCGCTCGGCAACCAGCGCAGTACCCCGGCGAGATTGCCCGAAGCGCCCTGCCCCGGCGAAGCCTCGCGTTCGAAGAGCGTCACGGGTACGCCGCGGCGCGCGAGTGCATGGGCGAGGTTCGCCCCTGCCATGCCTGCGCCGATCACCACGACCCGAGCGGGACGTCGTTCCTCGGCGAGCATCCCCTCGCGCCAGGCGATGGTCATCTCCCGCTTGCCGGCGAATCCGGGCGCCGGACGGACGCTCAGGCCCGATGCGGCGAGCCGCCGGCGTACCTCACCGGCCGCACACCAGGTAGCGAGCCGCGCCCCCGGTTTCATGCGCCGTGCGATCGCGGCGAGCAGCGGCTCCGACCACATGGCGGGGTTCTTCGTCGGGGCGAATCCGTCGAGATAGACGGCATCGAACCGGCCTTCGATCTCCTCGATCGCCGCGGCATCGTGGTAGACGAGAAAGAGCCGCACCCGACCCTCGTCGAACTCGAGGGTGTGAATACCCGGAACGAGCGGCGGCAAGCGTTGGCCCAAGGCCAGCGCGAGCGGGCGCAGCTCGCTCTCCCCTTGTGCCCACACGCGGCGCCAGTCTTCGGCCGTGAGCGGATGCTTTTCCAGGGAGACGAAATCGAGCCGCTGCGCGCGTCGCGGATCCGAACGCCACGCCGCCCAGGTGGCAAGAAAATTCCCCCCCAGCCCGAATCCCGTCTCCAGGATGGCGAAGTGTGCCCGCCCCGCCCACGCCTGCGGCAGCCCCGTGCCGCCGAGAAAGACGTGCCGGCTCTGGGCGAGCGCTCCATGCACCGAGTGATAGACGTCGTCGTAGTCGCCGTGTGCAGGCACGCCCTCGCGCCACTGCAAGCGCGCCGGGGTGAGTTCGAGGAGCCCCGCCATGGTCACGGGCTCAGAGGGCGCGCTCGAGCCGCGAAAGCGTGCGTTCCCGCCCCAACACTTCGAGCACCGCTTCCACTGCCGGGGATTGCGGCACGCCCAGCAGCACCACCCGCAGCGGGATGCCGAGCTTGGGCATTTTTACGCCAGCTGCGGCGAGCGTTTCCTTGATCGCTGCGGCGAGCCGCTCACGCCGCCATTCCGTTTCCGGGATCGCTTCGAGCCGACGATGGAGCTCGGCCAGCGCCCGGACGGCGGCTTCGTCGAGATGTTTTTCTCGGAATTCGGCCGCAGGATGCACTTCGACCACGAACGGCTCGACGCAGTCGGCCAGTTCCTCCAAAGTCTGCACCCGATCCTGATAGAGCGCCACCACCGGTTCGAGCGCCGTCGCGTCCGCAACCGCGACGCCGCGCCGCGTGAGCCGCTCGGCGCAATCGACCGCGAGCCGGCCCACCTCGGCCTGCTTGATGTAGTGGGCGTTCAGCCAGCGCAGTTTGTCGAAGTCGAAGCGCGCCGCCGAAGGATTGACGTCTTTGAGGTCGAACCAGGCAACGAACTGCTCGCGCGTGAAAATCTCGTCGTCGCCATGACTCCAACCCAGACGAGCGAGATAGTTGATCACCGCTTCCGGCAGATAACCGTCCTCGTGGTACTGCATCACCGACACCGCCCCGTGGCGTTTGGAGAGCTTCTGCCCGTCCGGTCCCAGGATCATGGGCAAATGGGCGAACTGCGGCAGGGGGGCGCCGAGCGCGAGGTAGAGGTTGATCTGGCGCGGCGTATTGTTGACGTGATCGTCACCGCGGATGACGTGCGTGATGCGCATGTCCCAGTCGTCGACCACCACGCAGAAATTGTAAGTGGGGGTGCCGTCGGCACGGGCGATCACGAAGTCGTCGAGTTCTTCGTTGGCGAATTCGATGCGCCCTTTGACGAGATCGTCCCAGGCAACGGTGCCACTGAGCGGATTCTTGAACCGCACGACCGGCTGCACGCCCGGCGGCGGAGGCGGCAGGGTTTTACCGGGCTCGGGGCGCCAGCGCCGGTCGTATCGCGGCTTTTCTCCCCGGGCACGCTGGGCCTCGCGCAGCGCCTCCAGCTCCTCGGGGCTCATGTAACAATGATAGGCGGTACCGGCCGCGAGCATCTGCTCGATCACCTCGCGGTAGCGATCCATGCGCCGGGTCTGATAATAAGGCCCTTCGTCATAGTCGAGCTCCAGCCAATGCATGCCATCGAGAATGGCCTGGACCGCCTCGGCCGTGGAACGCTCGCGGTCGGTGTCCTCGATGCGCAGGATGAACTGGCCGCCGTGGTGGCGGGCATAGGCCCAAGAGAAGAGCGCGGTGCGCGCACCGCCGATGTGCAGATAACCCGTGGGACTAGGGGCAAAACGCGTGCGGACGGTCATGATCGAAAGGGTTCCTCGAAAAAATCAACCGGCATCATGGTTGAAACGCAAAAGTGTGGATGAAGCGCTAGAGGGTAGTCACCCGACGGCATTTCATGGAATGTCCTCATTGGAGGAAAGCTCTTGCAAAAGGCGGGTTACTTGCCGATGCAATCCTGGCAAACTGCGATGAATCGTCCTCCAGACGATCTCATAGTCCACCTTGAAATAACCATGGGCAAGCACGTTGCGCATCTGATAGGCAATCGACAAGGGCAATTCAGGATGCGCCATCGCGAAATCGGGGTAGTGTTTGTCTATATTTCTGCTCGCCTCGCCGATCACCTCGAAATTTCGCACCACGGCATCCTGGACCAATGAGTCATTCAGGAAAGTCACCTCGTCCATCTCGGCGGTATAGCGATCGATACGTTCGATGGCTTCAAGGATGTGCGCAAGGTAGTCGGCAAGACGCCGTCGGTCGGCGGTCATAAGGGGTGGGCCTGGGCAAGCACTTGGGCGCGGATTTTTTCTGGCAAAGCCTTGGGCGTCAGCACGTCCACTCGGATCCCCAGCAGGGTCTCGAGTTCATGGCGGATCGCGCCGAGATCGAACAGCGTTGTTTCGGGCGTAGGATCGACGAGGATGTCCAAGTCGCTATCCTCGGTATCTCGACCCTGCACGACGGAACCGAATATCCGGGCATTGCGGGCATGATGCGCCTCGATCACGCGTCGAATAAGGTCACGGCGCAACGCAAGGACTTCGGAAGGTTTCACGTTTTCCCCTCGCCCATCTTATTTTTTCATGATAACGCCGTGCATTACGAATCGCAACCGCACGGTTCAACGCCCGCCGGAGCCGCGCGCGGCGCGCTCCAGGCGGTCGGCGATCGCCCGCGCCAGGGGGCCTTCCCCCTGCGGGCGTTCGATGACGATCTCGTCGACGCCGAGCCGGTCGAAGGCGCGCAGCCGGGCGTAGAGGAGGCGCGCCAAATCTTCGAGCGTCGCGGGCATCTCGTACCACTTCACCCCCGGCAGCTCGAGCGGATGCCGGCTCCACAGGGCGATGCGTTTGCCTTGGGCGAGCAGACGGGAGACGAGCGACTCGATCTCGCCCAGCGCGGCCAGACGCACGGGCGTGATCGGTGCGTAATGACTCGGTAACGACCCCGAGACGCGCGGCGCACCGCCATCGGCTGCAGCCACGGGTCGCCCCAGCACCTCGGCCAATTCCTCTGCACCGACCGCGCCGGGACGCAGGATGACGGGACCCACGGTGTCGAGGCGGGAGAGATCGAGGATGGTCGATTCTACCCCCACCGGGCAGGGACCGCCGTCGAGCACGAGCGCCACCTCGTCGCCCAATTCCTCGAGCACGTCGGCGGCCGTGGTCGGGCTCACGCGGCCGAAGCGGTTGGCGCTCGGCGCCGCGAGCCCCGAGCCGAAGGCGCGCAGCAGCGCCAAGGCTACGGGATGCGCCGGCACGCGCAGCGCCACCGTCTCCTGTCCCCCCGTCACGTCCAGCGGCACCCCATCGCCGCGCCGAAGCACGAGCGTCAAAGGGCCGGGCCAGAATCGGCGCGCGAGTGCCCAGGCCTCTTCAGGGATGTCGCGCGCCCACTGGGGCAGGTGTTCGGCGGAAGGCAGATGCACGATGAGGGGATGATCGCTGGGCCGCCCCTTGGCGGCGAAGATGCGCCGTACCGCCGTTGGGTTACGTGCGTCGGCCGCCAGGCCATAGACCGTCTCGGTCGGCAGCCCCACCAGTTCGCCGGCGCGCAGTTTCGCCGCCGCCTCGGCCAGCGCTTCTTCGCCGGGAGGCAGGATGCGCGCGTTCATTGCGGCAAAGGCGGCAGCGGCGGCAAACCCAGACGACGCCGCGCTTCGCTTGCTACGGCGCACGCCTCGGCGAGCGTCGCTGCCGTGACGGTGAAATGCCCCATCTTGCGCCCGCGTCGCGCCTCGCGCTTGCCGTAGAGATGCAACCGCAGGCCCGGCAGGGCGAGGATCTCGTGCCAGGGCGGCTCGCGCAGCACCTCGCCTGCGAACCACACCTCGCCCAAGAGATTGACCATCACCGCCGGCGAATGCGCCTCGGGCACGGCGAGCGGCAGGCCGCACAAGGCGCGCACCTGCTGCTCGAACTGGCAGACGCGGTGCGCATCGAGCGTATGGTGCCCGCTGTTGTGGGGCCGCGGGGCCATCTCATTGACGTAGAGCTTGCCGTCGGCGTAGAAGAACTCCACCCCCAGCGTGCCGACGTAGCCGAGCGCCTCGGCGAGCGCTTCGGCGATCTCACCGGCCTCGCGCAGTACGGCCGGGGGCAAGGGGGCTGCAGCGAAGGTGGCATCCAGGATGCCGTTGCGATGCACGTTGAGTCCGGCCTCGAAGGCGGCGATGCGCCCATCGGCACCACGTGCGAGCACCACCGAAAGCTCGGCCTCTAGGGCAAGCCGCGCCTCCAGCACGCAGTCGCGCCCAAAGCGCACGAACGCTGCCCGCGCCTCTTGCCGGTCTGCGACCACCGCCTGCCCCTTGCCGTCATAGCCGAAACGCGCCGTTTTGAGGATGCCGGGGAAAAGCGCCTGGGGCGCGCGCTCGAGGTCTTCTGCCGTGCGCACGGCGAGAAAAGGCGCATGCGGCAGGCCATTTTGCGCGAGAAAGGACTTCTCTTCGATGCGATCCTGGCAGACGGCAAGCGCCGCCGCGCCGGGACGCACGGGCATGGACTCGGCGAGCCGGGCAAGGCTCGTCGCGGGCACGTTCTCGAATTCGGTGGTTGCTGCGGCGCAGTGGGCCGCAATTTCCGCGAGCAGCGCTTCGTCGTCGTAGGCTCCACACAAATGGCGCTCGGCGATGCGCCCTGCCGGCGCCTCGGGATCGGGATCGAGCACCCAGACTGCGTAGCCGAGCTCCTGTGCCGCCCGCACGAAAAAGCGCCCCAATTGCCCACCGCCGAGGATCGCCAGCCTTGCCGGCGCCTCGATCCGCCCGGCCGTCATTCCAGCGGCTCCAGGCGCATGGCGAGCACGGATTCGCTCTGGCGGCGGCGGAATTCGGCAAGCCGCTGCCCGAGCACTTCGTCCGTAGCCGCGAGCATTGCCACGGCGAAGAGCGCCGCGTTCGCCGCCCCGGCCGCGCCGATGGCAAAGGTGGCGACCGGCACGCCCTTGGGCATCTGCACGATGGAGAGCAGCGAATCCTGCCCGTGCAGCGCCCGCGACTCCACCGGCACCCCCAGCACCGGCACCGTCGTCTTCGCCGCCAGCATTCCCGGCAGATGCGCCGCCCCGCCGGCCCCGGCGATGATCGCCCGCAGACCGCGCTCGAGGGCCGTTTCGGCGTAGGCGAACATCAAGTCCGGCGTGCGGTGCGCCGACACCACCCGCGCTTCGAAGGGCACCTCGAACTCGCGCAGCACCTCGGCCGCGGCGCGCATCGTCGGCCAGTCGGAAGAAGACCCCATCACCACCCCGACGAGCGGCTCGCCGGATCCGTAGCGCAGGAGTTCCCCATTCACGGCGCGATCCCCCGGCGGCGCTGGGCCGCGAGCAAGGTATTTTCCAGCAACATGGCGATCGTCATCGGCCCCACGCCGCCGGGCACGGGCGTGATCCGGCTGGCGACCTCACGCACTCCGGCAGCCACGTCCCCCACCAGCCGGCCGTCGGGCAAGCGGTTGATGCCCACGTCGATCACCACCGCCCCGGGCTTGACCATCTCGGGCGTGATGAATTCGGGCTTGCCCACCGCCACCACCAGCAGATCGGCGCGACGGGTGTGCGCGGCGAGTTCCCGCGTGCGCGAATGCGCCACCGTCACCGTCGCCCCCGCGTTGAGCAGCATGAGCGCCATGGGCTTGCCGACGATGTTGGAACGCCCCACCACCACCGCGTCCATGCCCTGCGGCTCGATGCCTTCCCAGGCGAGCAACTGCATCACCCCGTGCGGCGTACAGGGCCAGAAACATTCCCGGCCCTGTACCAGCCGCCCCACGTTCTCGGCGTGGAAACCATCGACGTCCTTGTTCACGGCGATACGCTCGAGCACCAGAGTCTCGTCGATGTGCGGCGGCAGCGGCAGCTGCACGAGGATGCCGTCGACCTCGGCATCGGCATTCAAGGCGTCGATACAGGCGAGCAGCCGCTCAGCGGACACGTCGGCAGGAAACTCGTACTTGCGCGAGCGGATCCCGACCTCGGCGCAAGCGGCCACCTTGTTGCGCACATAGACGTGAGAGGCAGGGTCTTCCCCCACCAGGATCACCGCGAGCGTCGGCACGACGCCGCGCTCCTGCAAGACGCCCACGCGTTCGGCGATGCGGCGGCGCAAGGCCTGGGCGATGGCTTTACCGTCGATGAGTTCAGCGGTCATCGTACACCCGTCGAGAAAGAAAATAGGCCGACGCAGGGCCGGCCTATTCGTGAAAACTGGGGCGACATACCGGATTCGAACCGGTGACACCTGGAGCCACAATCCAGTGCTCTACCAACTGAGCTAATGCCGCCGCCGCAAACCTTGGGGCTCGCGTGGCCTGCCCGACAGGAATCGAACCTGTAACCCCCGGCTTAGAAGGCCGGTGCTCTATCCGGTTGAGCTACGGGCAGATTCCGTCCCAGGCAGTATTCCGGAAGTAGCGTGGTCGGGGTGGAGGGATTCGAACCCCCGACATCTTGCTCCCAAAGCAAGCGCGCTACCGGACTGCGCTACACCCCGGAAAGGCGATCATTATAACCCGATCGCCCCACTTGTCAAAGCCTCATTCACCCTCTTTGACCGCCTTGAGGCTCAGCTTGATGCGCCCGCGATCATCGGTCTCGAGCACCTTCACACGCACCTTCTGCCCTTCCTGCAGGTAGTCGGAAACCTTCTCCACCCGCTCGTCGGCGATTTGGGAGATGTGCAACAGCCCGTCGCGGCCCGGCATGATGTTGACGATGGCGCCGAAATCGAGCAGCTTGACGACCGTACCCTCGTAGACCCTGCCCACTTCCACTTCAGCCGTGAGCTCCTCGATGCGCCGCTTGGCTTCCTCGGCGCCTTCGGCGCTGAAGGACGAGATGGTGACGTTGCCGTCGTCGGCGATCTCGATGACGGTACCGGTCTCTTCTTGCAGGGCCCGGATCACGGAGCCCCCCTTGCCGATCACGTCGCGGATCTTCTCGGGGTTGATCTTGAGTTGGATCATACGCGGCGCATAGGCCGAGACCTCGCCGCGCGCCTCGCCCATCGCCTGGCGCATCAGCTGCAGGATGTGCATGCGGCCTTCGCGCGCCTGGGCGAGCGCCACCTGCATGATCTCCTTGGTGATGCCCTGGATCTTGATGTCCATCTGCAACGCCGTGACGCCGCGCTCGGTACCGGCCACCTTGAAATCCATGTCGCCGAGATGATCCTCGTCGCCCAGGATGTCGGTGAGCACCGCGAAACGGTTGCCTTCCTTGATGAGACCCATGGCGACCCCGGCCACGTGCGCCTTGGTCGGCACGCCTGCGTCCATCAGCGCGAGCGAGCCGCCGCAGACGGTGGCCATGGAGCTCGAACCGTTCGACTCGAGGATTTCGGACACGAGCCGGATGGTGTAGGGGAAATCCTCCTGCTGGGGCAGCACGGCCGAGAGCGCCCGCTTGGCGAGGTTGCCGTGGCCGATCTCGCGGCGCTTGGGCGAACCGACCCGCCCGGTCTCGCCGGTGGAGAACGGCGGGAAGTTGTAGTGCAGCATGAAGCTTTCACGATATTCGCCGGCCACGGCATCGATGATCTGCTCGTCGCGGCCGGTGCCGAGCGTGGCGACCACCAGCGCCTGCGTCTCGCCCCGGGTGAAGAGCGCCGAACCGTGCGTGCGCGGCAGCACCCCCACCCGGATGTCGATCGGGCGCACGGTGCGCGTGTCGCGCCCATCGATGCGCGGCTCACCCGCGAGGATGCGCCCGCGCACGATGGAGGCTTCCAGCGTGAAGAGGATGTTCTCGATGTCGGGGATGGAGGGCAGCGGATCGAACTCGGCGAGCACCTTCTCGATCACCTGGGCGCGAATCGCCTTGAGCCGATCGTTGCGCGCCTGTTTGGCGGTGATGCGGAAAGCCTCTTCCAATTCGGCGAAGGCGAGCTCGCGGATGCGCGCCACCAGCGCCTCGTTGGGCTGGGGAGCCTTCCAGTCCCAGGCCGGTTTGCCCGCGACTTCGACGAGTTCGTTGATCGCCTGGATCGCCGCCTGCATCTGCTCGTGGCCGAAGACCACGGCGCCGAGCATCACGTCTTCGGGCAGCTCCTGCGCTTCGGATTCGACCATCAAGACGGCGTTCTCGGTGCCGGCCACCACCAGGTCGAGGGCACTCTTCTCGAGCTCGCTCGCGTTGGGGTTGAGGACGTACTGACCATCGAGGTAGCCCACACGGCAAGCGCCGATCGGCCCGTGGAAAGGCACGCCGGAGACGGCGAGCGCGGCGCTCGCGGCGATCATCGCGACGATGTCGGCGTTGACCTCGGGGTTGAGCGAGAGCACCGTGGCGACGATCTGCACCTCGTTGTAGAACCCTTCGGGAAAGAGGGGGCGGATGGGCCGGTCGATCAGGCGCGAAGTGAGCGTTTCCTTTTCGGAGGGACGACCTTCACGCTTGAAGAAACCGCCGGGAATGCGGCCGGAGGCGTAGAACTTTTCGATGTAGTCGACGGTGAGCGGAAAGAAATCCTGCCCGGGTTTGGCCTCTTTGGCGGCGACCACGGTGGCGAGTACCACGGTGTCGTCCATGGAAGCGAGCACCGCGCCGCTTGCTTGACGCGCGAGTTCGCCCGTCTCGAGGGTGACTTGGTGACGACCGTAGGTGAAGGTTTTTTTGATGGCGGTAGGCAAGGGACGATCCTTTCTCGGTGAGAGGGCCGACCCTCGCCTAGCCGGACGACAGCGATCGGCCCGGAAGAGGGAATTACTTACGCAGGCCGAGCCGCTTGATGAGCTCGAGGTAACGCTCGGGTTCGGTGCGCTTGAGGTAGTCGAGCAGCCGACGGCGCTGCGACACCATCTTCAACAGACCCCGGCGGGAATGATGATCTTTCTTGTGTTCGCTGAAATGCGGCTGCAGCCCTTCGATGCGGGCGGTGAGCAATGCGATCTGCACTTCGGGCGAACCCGTGTCGTTGTCGCCGCGTTTGTATTCCGCGATGATGCGGGCTTTGGTTGCGTTGTCTAGCGCCATGGATGTGGTTCTCTCTCGTGAATCTGAACGCAAAAAATGAAAAACGAGCCGCGACCCGGAAGGGATCATTCGGCCGGGATGACCGGAACACGCGACGAAGGCGGCGTTATATTAGCAATGACGCGCTTCGGGGACAAGCCCCGCGCCGGGTCACATTCCCCCAAACCGATGAAAATGGGGATTCCCTCCTCGCGTGCCCCATAGACGCGCACCATGCCAGAGGAACGGGAATCCCCAAGCGCGGCACGGGCGATGCGCTGTCCGGCAAGAAAAGCCAGGGTGCGGGTCGCATCCAGCTCGACCCGTGGCAGGTCTGCCACCAAGGCATCGGGCGGCAGCAGCCATTCCCGCCCTTGCGCTCCCGCTTCCTCCCATTCGGCGAGCGTTCTCGCCTTCTCGACCGAAAAGGGGCCGATCGCCAGGCGTCGCAGCCGATCGATGTGCGCGGGCACCCCCAGCGCTGCGCCGAGGTCTTCGGCGAGCGTGCGGATGTACGTTCCCTTGCCGACGCGGGCATAGAGGGTGGCCGCCGCGAGGGCTTCGTCCCACTCCACTAGACGCAGCTCGTGGATCGTCACCGGCCGGGGCACACGCTCGATCGTCACCCCCTCGCGGGCGTAACGGTAGAGCGGCCTGCCTTCGTGCTTCAGCGCCGAGACCATGGGCGGCACTTGCTCGATGGTGCCGAGAAAACGCGGCAGCACCTCCTGCACCGCTCCAGCGCCGAAGGAAACCGGGGCGCGGGCGATCACCTCTCCTTCGGCGTCCCCCGTAGAGGTGGCCACCCCGAAACGCACGCGAGTGAGATAGACCTTGTCGGCTTCCAGCCAGCGTTGGGCGAACTTGGTCGCCTCGCCGAAAGCGAGCAGCATGAGGCCGGTCGCCATGGGGTCGAGCGTACCGGTATGCCCGGCCTTCGCTGCTCCCAGGGCGCGGCGCACCCGCTGCAGCGCGGCATTCGCCGTGAGCCCCTCGGGCTTGTCGAGCAGCGCCACGCCGTCAAGCGCCACGGTCTTCGCCCTCGCCATCCTTTCCCGGTTCCTTGCCCACCGCCTCGTCGATGAGATGCGCCAGGCGCAGTCCCCGTTCGATCGACTCGTCGTAGACGAAGGTGAGCTGTGGGATGGTGTGGATGTGCAGACGCCGTCCGAGCTCGCGGCGCAGGAACCCCGCCGCATGCTGCAACCCCTCGAGGAGCTCCGGGATGGTGGCCGGATCGGCGAGTGTGGACACATACACCTTGGCATGCGCGAAATCCGGACTCACGTCGACGGCGGTGATGGTGACGAAGCCCACACGGGGATCCTTCACCTGCCGCGCGATCAGCTCGGCCAATTCTTCGCGGATGCCCTCGGCCACCCGCGGCAAACGGGTCCGATTGCCGCCTTTCATGCCAAGGTCCTCGCCACTTCGCGCACTTCGAACACTTCGATCTGGTCGCCTTCCTGAATGTCGTTGTAGCCCTTGACCGACAGGCCGCATTCGTAGCCGGCCTTGACTTCGCGCACGTCTTCCTTGAAGCGTTTGAGCGAATCGAGCTCGCCCTCGTGGATGACGACGTTGTCACGCAACACGCGCACTCTGGCGCCGCGCTTGATCGTGCCTTCGAGCACGTAGCAGCCCGCCACGGTGCCGACCTTGGGCACGCGGAAGACCTGACGTACCTCGGCCAGACCGATGATCTCTTCCTTGCGCTCGGGCGAGAGCATGCCGCTCAAGGCCGCCTTGATCTCGTCGACCGCGTCGTAGATGATGTTGTAGTAGCGGATGTCCACGCCGTAGCTCTCGGCGAGCTTGCGCGCGCTGGCGTCGCTGCGCACGTTGAAGCCGATGATGATGGCGTTGGACGCCTGGGCGAGGTTGACGTCGCTCTCGCTGATGCCACCCACGGCACCGTGGATGACCTGCACCTTGACTTCGTCGGTAGAGAGTTTCTCCAGCGACTGCTTGAGCGCCTCGAGGGAACCCTGCACGTCGGCCTTGATGATGATGGGCAGCGTCTTCACCTCGCCCTCGCTCATCTGCTCGAAGAGATTCTCGAGCTTGAGCGCCTGCTGCTTGGCGAGTTTCACCTCGCGGAACTTGCCCTGGCGATAGAGGGCGATCTCGCGCGCCTTGCGCTCGTCGGGCAGTACCACGAACTCTTCGCCCGCCTGCGGCACGTCTTCCAAGCCCAGGATCTCGACGGGCATCGAAGGTGCGGCCGAGTCGACCGGTTTGCCGGTTTCGTCGAGCATGGCCCGCACACGCCCCCAGGTGGAACCGACGAGCACGACGTCGCCCTTGCGCAGCATGCCGCTTTGCACCAGCACGGAGGCCACCGGGCCGCGCCCTTTGTCGAGGCGTGCCTCCAGCACGATCCCTTTGGCCGGGCCTTCGGCCGGCGCCTTGAGCTCCAGCACCTCGGCCTGCAGCAGGATGCCTTCGAGCAGATCGTCGATCCCCTGCCCCGTCTTGGCCGAGACGTTGTAGAACATGGTGTCACCGCCGTATTCTTCCGGGATCACGCCTTCGGCCACGAGCTCTTGCCGCACGCGCTCGGGCTTGGCCTCCGGCTTGTCAATCTTATTGACGGCAACGATGATGGGCACGCCGGCGGCACGCGCGTGGTGGATCGCCTCGCGCGTCTGCGGCATCACCCCGTCGTCGGCGGCCACCACCAGCACCACGATGTCGGTGGCTTGCGCACCCCGCGCCCGCATGGCCGTGAAGGCCTCGTGACCCGGCGTGTCGAGGAAGGTGATGGTGCCGCGCGGCGTTTCCACGTGATACGCCCCGATGTGCTGCGTGATGCCGCCCGCCTCGCCCGCAGCCACCTTGGTGCGGCGGATGTAGTCGAGCAGCGACGTTTTCCCGTGGTCGACGTGACCCATGACGGTGACCACCGGCGGACGCGGTTTTTCTTCGTAGTGCTGCTCGCCGACTTCCTCGAGGAAGGCATCCGGTTCGTCCAGGCGGGCGGGCACGGCCTTGTGCCCCATCTCCTCGACCACGATCATGGCCGTTTCCTGGTCGATGACCTGGTTGATGGTGGCCATGATGCCCATCTTCATCATGGTCTTGATGACCTCGGTGGCCTTGACCGCCATCTTGTGCGCCAACTCGGCCACGGTGAGGGTCTCGGGCACATGGACTTCGCGCACGATCGGTTCGGTGGGCGCCTGGAATTGTTGGGAACGTGATTCCGTCCCCCGGGGAGCGCGTTTGCCCGCCTTCCCGCCCTTGCCACCTCCCTTCCAGCCAGCGCTGCCATCGTCGAGCGCGCGGACTTTGAGCCCGCCGCGTTTGGGTGCCCGCTCTTCGACTTTTTTCTCGACTTTCTTCTCTTTGTCCTTCACCTTGTGCAGGGTCGGACGCTCTTCCGTCGCCGGTTTGGCCGTGCCGAGAGCCGCGTCGGCAGTGGCAGTCGCTGCTTTTTCGGCCTTCGCCGCATCCTCTCGCAGCTGAGCCTGCGCGCGTGCCTGACGAGCGAGCTCGCGTTCACGCTTGGCGCGCAGATCGGCCTCCTGGCGGGCACGCAGCTCGGCCTGACGCTTGGCCTCGGCCTCTCGGCGTGCGATCTCTTCGGGGGGCAAGATGGATGCCGCGGATGGCTGAGGTTTGGGCTTGCTGGGCTCGAGCGGCGTCGCAGTCCGCTCGGGCTCAGGTGCCGGTGGGGGCTCGGTCGCCTTCGACTCGGCGACGGGAGGAGTCTCCGGTGTGGCGGCTCGAGCCGGGGGCTTCGAAGTCGTCACTTCCTGCGCGACGGCCGCGCGCTCCTCGCTCGCCGTAACTTCAACCATCTCGGGCTCGGTCGTTTCGGCAGGCACGGGGGAGATCGTTTCAGCAGAAGGCTCCGGACGCGCCGACGGAGCCGATTCGACCGTTTTGGTCGCCTTCAGCGCCGCCTCGAGCTTGGCCTGCTCCTCCTTCGCCTTGGCGAGCAGCTCGTCGCGGTTGACCAGCACCCGTTTCTTGCGCACCTCGACTTGCACGGTACGTGCGCGCCCCTGGGCATCGGTGGCTCGCAGGGCGGTGGTTTCCTTGCGAGTGAGCGTGATCTTGCCACTGCCGCCTTCGCCGTGCTGACGTTTGAGAAAAGCGAGTAGTTGCGCCTTGTCCTTGGCCGTGATGCCATCTTCGGCGCTCTTCTTCTCTACGCCCGCCTGCTGCAATTGGTCGAGCAAGCGTTGTACGTCGAGCCCTAGCTCTTCGGCGAATTCTTTGACGTTTTTCGTTTCCATCTTGCTTTCCCCTTACTCGAACCAATGGGCGCGCGCCTTGGTGATCAAATCGGCGGCGCGCTCATGGTCGATGCCGGTCAATTCGGCGAGCTCGTCGGCCGCCAGTTCCGCCAGATCGTCGAGCCGGGTGATGCCCTGGCGAGCGAGCTTCACGGCCAGATCCTTGTCCATCCCCTCGAGCTCAAGGAGTGCAGGCTCCACCTGTTCGATCGCCTCCTCGAGGGCGATCGCTTCCGAGAGCAGCGCCGTGCGGGCGCGTTCGCGCAGCGCCTGCACCGTCTCTTCGTCCAGGCCTTCGATCGCCAGCATTTCGGAGAGCGGCACGTAGGCGATCTCCTCGAGCGAGGAAAAGCCCTCGTCGATCAGCAGATCGGCAAGCTCCTCGTCCACGTCGAGTTTCTCCATGAAGAGAGCGCGCAAAGTTTGCCGTTCCTCTTCCTGTTTCTGCTGCGATTCGGCTTGGCTCATCAGGTTGATGGTCCAGCCGGTGAGCTCGGAGGCGAGCCGCACGTTCTGCCCTCCGCGGCCGATGGCGATGGCGAGGTTCGCGTCGTCGACCACCACGTCCATGGCGTGTTTTTCTTCATCGACCACGATGGAGAGCACTTCGGCCGGCTGCAGCGCCGCGATCACGTACTGCGCCGGATCGGGCGACCAGACGATGATGTCGATCTGTTCCTGGGCGATTTCGTTGCGGACCGCCATCACCCGCGAGCCGCGCATACCCACGCAGGTACCCACCGGATCGAGCCGCGGATCCTTCGAATGCACGGCGATCTTGGAGCGTAGACCGGGGTCGCGGGCGCAGCCCTTGATCTCAATGAACCCCTCCTCGATCTCCGGCACCTCCAGCTCGAAGAGCTTGACGACCAGCTCGGGCGAGGTGCGCGAGAGGATCAGCTGCGGCCCGCGGCCGCTGCGATCGATGCGGATGACCACCGCCTTGATGCGGTCGCCGACGCGCAGCGCCTCGCGCGGAATCATCTGCTCGCGCGGCAGGAGCGCTTCCAGCCGACCGATCTCGACGATGGCGTTGCCGCGCTCCATGCGCTTGATGGTGCCGGAGACGAGCGTTTCCTTGCGCGAGAGGAATTCTTCGAGGATCTGCTCGCGCTCGGCGTCGCGAATCTTCTGCAGCACGATCTGCTTGGCCGTCTGCGCTCCGATCCGCCCCAAATCCTGCACCGGAATCTCTTCCTCGTAGTATTCGCCCACGCGAATGTCGGGATCGATCTCGCGCGCGTCGATGAGCCCCATCTCGCGCTCGTCGTTGGTCACTTCGGCATCGGGCAACACCAACCAACGCCGCCAGGCGCGGTACGTGCCGGTGGAACGGTCGATCTCCACGCGCACGTCGGCGTCTTCGTGGAGATGCTTCTTCGTGGCGGAGACGAGCGCCGCTTCCAGCGCAGCGAAGACGACATCCTTGGAGACGTTCTTTTCATGGGCCAGCGCATCGACCAACAACAGCAGTTCGCGACTCATCGTTTCTTACCTCCGAAACCGTCGAATTGGGGGACGAGGCGGGCCCGGTCGATCTCCGCCAACGCGAATTCATGTTCTCCCAGGTCGCTCGAGACGCGCACCCGATCCTCTTCGATACCCAGCAGTTCCGCTTTCAGATTCTTGCGCCCCTGCCAGGGCTCATGCAGCTTGAGCTGGACCTGGGAACCGACGAAACGGGCGAAATCGCGTGGTTTCTTCAGCACCCGGTCGAACCCCGGCGAGGAGACTTCCAGACGGTCGTAGTCGATGTCCTCGACCTCGAACACGCGCTGCAGCTGATCGCTCACCGCCGCACAGTCATCGACGGTGACACCGCGCTCGATGTCGATGAACACGCGCAGAATGCGCGCCCGGGGCGAGACTTCGAAATCGACGAGCTCGAACCCCATGCCTGACACCACCTGCTCGACCAAGGCTTCCAGATCCACCATGTTTCACCCGAGAAAAAAAAATGGGCCAGAAGAGCCCATTTCCGTTTGCTTACCAACCGGAAATCCGGGCAACTTAGCAAGTTTGCCCGGACGAGATGATGAACTATAGCACCATCGAGGGGGTTTTTACAAGAGAGGGTGTTTCTACAAGATATTAGATCGACACGCCCCACACTTCTCGAAAAAGCGCTATATTTAGAGCCATATTCGTAGCCGTTACTTTGAGGGGAACGCATCATGGATGCAATCTACGCCAACTACTCCATCAGCATGTCCGAGTTCAAGCGCAACCCGGCACGGGTGCTGCGCGCCGCGGGCGAGAAGCCCGTGGCGGTACTCAACCACAACCGTCCAGCCTTCTACCTGATCACTCCCAAGCTCTTCGAGGCGCTGGTCGAAGAGTTGGCCGACCGCGATTTGGTCGATTTAGCCCGCCGACGTCTGGCCATGAAGGACAGCGCCGTCGAGGTGGATCTTGACGAGCTCTGATCCTTCGTCCGGGGCAACGAAATATCGCCTGAAGTTTCTGCCCGCAGCGCTGGAGGAATGGAACGCCCTGGACGGCAGCCTCAAAGCCGTCTTCAAGAAACTACTCGAGAAGCGTCTGGAGCAGCCGCGCGTCCCCGGCGCGGAATTGCACGGGGATCTGCGCGACTGCTACAAGATCAAACTGCTCAAGCAGGGCTACCGACTGGTGTATCAGGTCGAGGACGATGCTCTGGTCGTGCTGGTGCTGGCCATCGCCAAGCGCGAGGACATGGTTGCCTATCGCGCGGCCATCGAGCGACTGATTGCAGATCGGTAGTGCCAGCCCCTCTGCGATGGCGCGCGCTCGCGGCTCTTTCACCCCACCCAGCGACGGGCATTGAGGAAGAGTTGGAACCACGGAGCTTCCTCGCCCAGGCCAGGCGGTGCCCAGGACCATTGCACCGTGCGGAAAGCGCGTTCCGGGTGCGGCATGAGGATGGTGAATCGGCCATCGGGCGTGGTGAAGCCCGTCGAACCGCCCGCGGAGCCGTTCGGATTGAACGGATAGCGCTCGGTAGGGGCGCCGCGGTGATCGACGTAGCGCAGCGTCGCGATCGCCTTGGCAGCCTGTTCGGACGAGGCGAACTCGGTACGCCCCTCGCCGTGGCTCACGACGATGGGCAGGCGGCTGCCCGCCATCCCCGCGAAGAAGATGGAAGGGCTCTCGAGCACCTCCACCATCACGAAGCGCGCTTCGAACTGCTCGCTGCGGTTGCGCACGAAACGCGGCCAGTGCGCTGCGCCCGGGATGATGGGCGATAGTTGCGCCATCATCTGGCAGCCGTTGCATACTCCCAGAGCGAAGCTATCTTCGCGCGCGAAGAACGCCGCGAACTGCGCCCGCAGCGTTTCATTGTAGAGGATGGCCTTGGCCCAGCCGGCCCCGGCTCCGAGCACGTCGCCGTAGGAAAACCCGCCGCAGGCGGCGATTCCCTTGAATTCCTCGAGCTGGCGCCGGCCGGCGATGAGATCGGTCATGGGCACGTCCACGGCCTCGAACCCGGCGCGGGAAAACGCCGCGGCCATTTCCGCGTGGCTATTGACCCCCTGCTCGCGCAGGATGGCCACGCGCGGGCGAGCGCCGCTTGCCACCATGGGCGCCTTGCCTACTTCGAAAGTGGGCGCACAGAAAAGGCCGGGATCCTCGGCATCGGCCAGCGCAGCGAATTCCTCCTCGGCGCAGGATTCGTCATCGCGCAAGCGGGCGATGCGCCGGCTCACTTCGCTCCAGCGCTGCCACAGCGCCGTGCGCGGAGCGGCGTAGAGAAGCTGCCCGCCGTGCCACAGGCGCAGTTCGTCGCGATCGTTCAGCGTGCCGACGAAATGATGCACGAGGCCGTGCTCGCGCAGGATCTCGCGCACCTCCTCGCGCCGGTCGCGCTCGATCTGGATGAGCGCTCCCAGCTCCTCGGCAAAGAGGGCCGAGAGCACCGCGTCGTTGCGCCGTCCGAGCACGGTGTCGGATCGCTTGGTCGAATCCACGTCCAGGCAAGCGCCCGCGATCGCCACCGTGTCGAGCTGCAGCGAAAGGCCGCAGCCCGAGGCGAACATCATCTCGGCGGCGCAGGCGAGCAAGCCGCCGTCGGAGCGGTCGTGGTAAGCGAGCACCAGGCCGCGCGCGCGCAGTGCCCGCAGCGCGCGCCAGAATCCGGTCAGCGTCTCGGGGCGCACGTCGGGCGCCTGCTCGCCCACCGAGGCATACACCTGGGCGAGCGCCGAGCCTCCCAGGCGGTTCTTGCCCTCGCCCAAGTCGATCAGCACCAGTTCCGTCTCGCGCGTGCCATCGTGCACGAGCTCCGGCGTGAGCGTGCGACGCACGTCCTCGACCGGGGCAAAGGCCGTGACGATGAGCGACACGGGCGAGATCACCGCGCGCTCGCCGCCGTCGGCCTCGCGCCAGGCCGTCTTCATGGAGAGCGAATCCTTGCCCACGGGAATCGCGAGCCCCGCCGCCTGACAGAAGCGGCTCACGGCCGCGACCGTCTCGTAGAGCCGCGCATCCTCGCCGCGGTGCCCCGCCGCCGCCATCCAGTTGGCCGAGAGTTTCACCCGCGTGAGTTCGGCCACGTCGGCCGCGGCGAGGTTGGTGATCGCCTCGCCCACCGCCATGCGCCCCGAGGCGGCCGGATCGACGCAGGCAAGCGGCGTGCGCTCGCCCATGGCGAAGGCCTCGCCCGCGTATCCCGTGAAATCGGCCGAAGTGACCGCCACGTCGGCCACCGGCACCTGCCAGCGCCCCACCAGCTGGTCGCGCGCCGTCAAGCCGCCGACGGTGCGATCCCCGATCGTGACGAGGAACTTCTTGCTCGCCACCGCCGGCAACGCCAGTACCCGCTCGATCGCCTCGTCGAGCGCGATCGGCGTGAGATCGAAGGGGGGAAGGTGGATCGCCCGGCGCGAAACGTTGCGCACCATCTTCGGCGGCTTGCCCAGCAGCGTCTCCATCTCCATGCGCACCGGATCGTTGCCGAATAGCCGATCGTGCACGACGAGCATGCCGTCCTCGCTCGCCTCGCCCACCACGGCGAAGGGACAACGCTCGCGCGCGCAGATGGCGGCGAAACGCTCGAGCTGCTGCGGCGCCACGGCCAGCACGTAGCGCTCCTGCGCCTCGTTGCACCAGATCTCGCGCGGGCTCATGCCCGGCTCCTCGATCGGGATCTCGCGCAGCTCGATGTGCGCCCCCAGACCGGCCCCATCGACGAGCTCGGGCAAGGCGTTCGACAGCCCCCCGGCGCCCACGTCGTGGATGGAGAGGATGGGATTGTCGATGCCGAGTTGCCAGCAGCGATCGATCACTTCCTGACAGCGGCGCTGCATCTCCGGGTTGCCCCGCTGCACCGAGGCGAAGTCGAGCTCCGCCTCGTTCGTGCCCGCGCTCACCGAAGAGGCCGCCCCGCCGCCCAGACCGATCAGCATCCCCGGCCCGCCGAGCTGGATCAGCAGCGTTCCCGGCGCGAAACCGACTTTCTTCGCCTGCCGCGCCTGGATCGCCCCCACCCCGCCGGCGATCATGATGGGCTTGTGGTAGCCGCGCACCTCGCCATCGACTTCGAGCTCGAAGGTACGGAAATAACCGGCGAGATTGGGGCGGCCGAACTCGTTGTTGAACGCCGCCGCCCCGATCGGCCCCTCGATCATGATCTCCAGGGGCGAAGCGATGCGCCCCGGGCGCCCATGAGCGCGCTCCCAGGGTTGCTCGAAGTCGGGCAAATGCAAGTTGGAGACGGTGAACCCGGCAAGCCCCGCCTTGGGCTTGGCGCCGCGGCCGGTGGCCCCTTCGTCGCGGATCTCGCCGCCCGCGCCCGTGGCTGCACCCGGGAAAGGCGAGATCGCCGTGGGGTGATTGTGCGTCTCGACCTTGCCGAGAAAATGCATGCGCTCACGATGGGCGCGCCACACGTCGTCGGCGTCGGGATGCAGCACCTCGCACTCACGCCCCTCGAACACCGCCGCGTTGTCGGCATAGGCCACGATGGTGCCTTCGGGATGCGCCGCGTGCGTGTCGCGAATCCATTGGAAGAGCGACTTCTCCTGCTCCTGCCCGTCGATGATCCAGCGCGCGTTGAAGATCTTGTGCCGGCAGTGCTCGGAATTGGCCTGGGCGAACATCATGAGCTCGACATCGGTCGGATCGCGCCGCATGCGCCGGTAGGCTTCGAGCAGATAGTCGATCTCGTCTTCGGAGAGCGCCAGGCCCATGGCAGCGTTCGCCGCCTCCAGTGCCGCACGCCCTTCACGCAGGAGCGGCACCGTCTCGAGCGGTTTGGGCGGGAAATGCGCGAAGAGCCTCACCCCTTCGGCCGGATCGTGGACGACCGATTCCGTCATACGATCGTGCAGCAGCGCCTCCACCGCCGCGCGCTGCGCCGCAGAAAGCCGCCCGAACCCCTCCAGCCGATAGACGATGCCGCGCTCCACCCGGCGCACCGCCGAAAGCCCGCACTGGTGTGCGATGTCGGTGGCCTTGGAGGACCACGGCGAGATGGTGCCGAAACGCGGCAGCACCACCAGCACGTCCGTCGGCGCCTCCGCCGGCGCCGGCTGCGCCGCTAGGAGCTCCATGAGGCGCCCGCGGGCGAGCGCATCGAGCGGCGTGTCGCACTCGGCCCAGAACCACTGTTGCGCCGACAGCGTCGCCTCCCGGCCGATCGCCGCGGCCAAACGCCGCGCCAGACGCTGCAACCGCGGCGCCGACCAGGCGGCGCCCCCTGCGAACGAGACGATTTCGCTCATTGGATGACCGTCGACCCTTTGCGGAAAACGTCGATTATACCGTCCGCAGTGCCCTTCCTTTCCGGTGCCGTATCGTCTATGATGCAAAGAAAGCACCCGGAGACGGAGGAGATGAACATGTTTTCGTCATGGAAACCCCTGCGCCGCTTTCGTCTCGTCCCCGGCACGACGATCGACCAGCCGAACGAAGAGGCTGCCCGCCAGGTCACGCTCGAATCCCCCGCGATCGAGGTGATGACCGATCTCGAGCGGGTACACCCCGTCACCGCCCACCCCGACGAATCGCTCGTCGCGGCCGAAGAACGCATGATCCGCCGCGGCGTGCGCTTGCTGTTCGTGCTCGATCCTTCGGGTACCTTGTCGGGCATCCTCACCGCCAACGATCTCCTCGGCGAAAAACCCATGCGCTTCGCCCATGAAAGCCACCTCAAGCGCGAAGAAGTGCTGGTGCGGCACATCATGACCCCCTTTGCGCAAGTCGATGCGGTCCTGCTCGAAGACATCCTCCACGCCAAAGTGGGCAACGTCGTCGCCACCTTGCAGGAATGCGGGCGCCACCACCTGCTCGTGGCCCAGCAACGCGATGGCCGGGTCAGCATCCGCGGCATCTTTTCCGTGACCCAGATCGCCCGCCAGCTCGGCACGGAAATCCCCATCGATCCACGAGCACAAACTTTTGCCGAAATCGAATCGGAGCTACGCTGAACCTCATGACCAGAAAGAAAATCCGTTTGCGCCAACTCTATTGGATCCTGGGGCTGACGCTGCTGGGCATCATCGTCGCTCCGCTCCTGCGTCTCCTGTGGCACCCCCCGCCGGCCGTGCAGACTTCCGCGCCCGAGCCACACCTGCCGTGGCGCGTCACGCTCGACGAGCGTGGCCGCCCCGTCGTCTTCGGCCTCACCCTAGAAGGCAGCACCGTGGCCGACGTCCGCCGCCACCTCGGCGACGAAGGCGAGTGGGCCATTCTCGGGCGAGAGGGGAACACCCCTGTGCTCGAAGCCTATTACCCCGATTTCACGTCCGGCTACATCGAAGGCAAGCTGATCCTGCGCTTCGAAGGCGATGCCGCCCTCCTCGAGCATGAATTTTCCCGTCGCGGCAAAAAGGCACCCACGGCCGCCGGCGCGCGCAAAACCGAACTCAAAGAGGCGGAGCTCGCGCCTTTCTCTAGGCTGACGCTTTCCCTCGTCACTTTCCTACCCAAAGCGCGTCTCGACGAAGCGGTCATCCGCGAACGCTTCGGCCCCACCCCCTACGATTGGAAAGAAGAAGAAAGCGACACGCACCACTATCTCTACCCCGAGCGCGGCATCCACGTGCTACGCGACGAACGCGGCCGCACCGTGATCGAATACGCCGCACCCGAGCGCCTACGCCGCCTCGTGCCAGCACGGCATTGATTCCTTTTCCTGAAGCCCGTATAATCCGCGATTTTCGGTCATATCGTACATTGAGGAACACCACATGGTCGTCATCCGTCTCGCCCGTGGCGGCGCCAAGAAGCGCCCCTTCTACAGCCTCGTGGTCACCGATTCGCGCAATCGCCGCGACGGTCGCTTCATCGAACGCGTCGGCTACTACAACCCGCTCGCCTCCGGCAACGAAAAAGGCCTCTCCATCGATTTCGCCCGCCTCGACCACTGGACCAGCCACGGCGCCCAGCTCTCCCCCACCGTGCGCCGCCTCGTCAAACAAGCGCGCCAGAACGCCGCCTGAATCTCGCTCCATGGCCATCGTCGTCCTGGGGCGCCTCGTCGCCCCGTTCGGCATCAAAGGCTGGTTCAAACTCCACGCATACGGCGACGACCCCGGTTCCTGGGCCGAAATGCCCCATTGGTGGGTCGCGCCCGCCCCCGATGCTCCCTCGGAATCTTGGCAGACCCTGTCGCTCGCCGAGCTGCGTCCGCACGGCCGCGGGCTCATCGTCAAGTTTGCCGGCATCGACGATCGCACGGCCGCCGAAGCCTACCAGGGGTGGTACATCGGTGCGCCGCGCGAGGCCCTGCCCGAGCCCGAAGAAGACGAATACTACTGGGGTGATTTGATCGGTGCCGAGGTGTATACGAAAGGCGGCACTGCGCTGGGCCGCGTCGCCGAGCTGATTGCCACCGGCGCGAACGACGTCCTCTCCGTACGCGACGAAGCGCACGATCGCACCCGC
This sequence comes from Tepidiphilus sp. J10, assembly GCF_006980785.1. Lineage (NCBI taxonomy): Bacteria > Pseudomonadati > Pseudomonadota > Hydrogenophilia > Hydrogenophilales > Hydrogenophilaceae > Tepidiphilus > Tepidiphilus sp. J10. The sequence goes on along the minus strand of NZ_SBHP01000002.1, from coordinate 156,450 downwards.
CTCATCCCCTTCGTGCGCGCCTACGTACTCGACGTCGATCTCCCCGGGCGCCGCATCACCGTCGACTGGGACCCCGACTGGTAGCCGATGCGCCGCCGCTACGACATCGTCACGATCTTCCCCGCCATGTTCGCTGCGCTGACCGAGTACGGCGTCACCCGGCGTGCGCACGAACGCGGTCTCTATGAACTGACGCTCCACGATCCACGCAACTTCACCGACGATCCCCACCGGCGTGTCGATGACCGCCCCTACGGCGGCGGCCCCGGCATGCTCATGCGCCCGGAACCGCTCACCGCCGCCCTGCGCCACGCTCGCGCCGAGCAGCTCCGCGCGGTCGGCACCCCCGGCCCGGTCATCTACCTCTCGCCCCAGGGCAAGCGCCTCGATCACGCCGAAGTGATGCGGCTTGCCGCGCACTCGTCTTTCATTCTGCTCTGCGGCCGTTACGAGGGCATCGATCAGCGCGTGATCGAAGCCGAAGTGGACGAAGAGCTCTCCCTCGGCGATTTCGTCCTCACCGGCGGCGAGCTCGCCGCCATGGTCGTACTCGACGCGGTGATCCGCCAATTGCCCGGGGCGCTGGGCGACGCGCAGTCGGTCGAAGCCGACTCTTACGTCGGCGGCCTGCTCGATCACCCCCACTACACCCGCCCCGAAGTCTTCGAAGGCCGGGCGGTGCCCGAAGTGCTGCGCTCGGGCAACCACGAAGCGATCGCACGCTGGCGCCTCAAGGAACGCCTGCGCCGCACCCGGACGTTGCGCCCGGATCTCCTCGCCTCCCGCCCCCTTTCCGTGCTAGAATCGCGCCTGCTCGAAGAACTCGAGCAAGAAGAGAAACGCGACACATCAGCCTGAAACCCGGCTGCTCTGTGCGCAACCAGCCCCCTCGAGGGGCGTTTTTGCTACCAGGAGCTCCCGATGAACCTGATCGAACAGATCGAACGCGAAGAAATCGCCCGGCTCACCGCCGACAAGTCCATCCCCGACTTCCGCGCCGGCGACACCGTCGCCGTGCAGGTCAAGGTGAAAGAAGGCAACCGCGAGCGGCTGCAAACCTTCGAAGGCGTGGTCATCGCCCGTCGCAACCGCGGCCTCAATTCTTCCTTCATCGTGCGCAAAATCTCCTCCGGCGTGGGCGTGGAGCGTACCTTCCAGCTCTATTCCCCGTTGGTCGCCTCGATCCAGGTCGTGCGCCGCGGCGACGTGCGTCGCGCCAAGCTCTACTATCTGCGCGAGCGCAGCGGTAAAGCCGCCCGCATCAAGGAAAAGATCGTGCGCAAGAACCGCGAAGGCGCGGCCCAGCAATCCGAGCAGTAAGCCCTCCGGCATCTACCACGCCGAAACGCACGGGGAAAAGGAAAAAGGCCCGCACGGGCCTTTTTCTTTCATGTCCGCCTCAGCGTCGCTCCACCCAATGCATCATTGCCAGGGCGAGCAAGGTGAAAGTCATCGCGGGCAGCGCGGCCGCCAACCAGGGCGACCACCCCGCGAGCACCCCCAGGCTGCCCGCGAGGGAATTGAGCAAGTGGAAGGCCACTCCGAGCAAAGTCCCCAGGAACACCTTGAAACCGATCGGAGCGCCTCGTGCATGCCCCAAGGCAAAGGGCAAGGCCAATGTCACCATCACCAAGGCCGTCAGCGGATAGACCAATTTGCGTCCCAGGGCCTGCAAATAGCGATCCGCGTTCTGTCCATTGCGTATGAGATGCCGGCTGAACGTGTAGAGCGCGCCGATGCTCATGCGGTACGGCTCCACCATCAGCACCGCCAGCACACGGGGGGTGAGCTCCGTGCTCCATTCGAGCTCCGGCAGCGACTCCGCCGTGATCCTCTCGGGCGCGAGCCGACGCCGTTGCACCTCTTTCAAACGCCACACTCCCTGCACGGGATCGAATTCCGCCTCCTTCACCTGGTCGATCGCCGTCATCACCCGATCCGGCCCGAAACGATAGATCTCCAGCTCGCGCAGCCGCCCATCACTCCCCAGGCGACGCACGTTGAGGAAATCCTCCCCCTCACGGATCCACAAGCCCGAGCGCATGTCCGTGGAAAAGTCGCTTCCACCCATCGCCTGCAAACGAAAACTTCGCGCCGTCTGCTCCGCCGGAGGCACCAGCCACTCCCCCACCGCGAAAATGATCACGCCCTGGATCAGCGCCGCCAGGGCGAGGATACGCCACAGCCCACCCACCGACATTCCGGAAGCGCGCAGCACCGCCAGCTCCGAATGCCGCGCCAGCTGCGCCAGCGCCGCCAGCGTGCCCACCAGCAGCGCAATGGGCAGCAACTCGTACAAACGAGACGGAAGCCGCAACACGACATAGAGCGCAGCCTCTTTCAGGCCATAAGCCCCACGTCCGATATCATCGAGCTGATCGACGAAATCGAAGAAAAGAAAGAGTGCGATGAACACGGCCGTCACCACCGCCGTGGCCCGCAACACCTCCGTCACGATCCAGCGTGACAGCACGCTCATCCCCGTCTGTTCCTCCAGACCATCAAGCCGAGCCAGGCCAACGCAGCCAGCGCGTGCGGCAACATCAACCCCGACCAGAACTCCATTCGACCCCGCGCAATCCACCCGTAACTCACGCTGATGAAATTCGTGTACGTCACGAACACGAGCACGGCCATCACCAAGGCGTACCCCTTGCTCGTACGCGGACTCGACTCACCCAGCGGCAAAGCCATCGCAACGAGCAGCAACACCGCCAAGGGCAAGCCCAAACGGCGGGCGAGCTCCGCCAATGCCTGCCGCCCCGGCTCGGCCAGCAACTCGGGCAAAGGGATCGCCTTCATCCGGAATCTGGGTGACTCGCCCGCTTTCGCCTGCAAACGCAATTCCTGCCACTCGAACTGCTCGATGCGAAACGCCAACGGCGTCTGCCCTTCTTCGTACCGCCGCCCGTCGAGCAAACGCACCCACTGCGCCTCGTCCCGCTGGAAAAGTTCGGCATCGGCAGCAAAGATCACGGAACTGCGCTCCTCTCGCCGCAAACGCGCGAACACCTGTTGCCGTCCATCCTGGCCCGGCATCACGAAGAACACCCGCCGCCCATCGCCCGACTCGCGAAACACCCCCGGCGCCACGCTCTGCGTCTCGTCGCGCGCCGCCGCGCTCGCCAACAGCTCTGCACGCTGCCGCTCCGACCAAGGCGACACCCACATCGTGATCCACAGCACCAAGAGCGCCAAGGGAAGCGCGAAAAAGAGCAGCGGATCGTAAAAACCCACGCGCGACACCCCGGCCGCACGCCAAACCACCCACTCCGAATCCCGCGCCAAACGCTGGATGGTCAGCAACACCCCAGCGAATCCGCCCAATACCAGCACCAGCGGCAACTGGCCGATCACGCTCAATCCCAAGAAGGTCCACACCAGATCGGCCGGAATCTGACCGCCGGCCGCCTCCCCCACCAGCCGCACCACGAGCACGGTCAGAGCCACGGCGAGCAGCCCAAAGGCCGCCATCGCCGCGTTCTGTACGATCTCGGCTAAAATGCTTCGACGAAAGATCATCGGATCGACTACGAGGAGTGAGCCCGTGGAATTTACCATAAACGTCCAACCCGCCGAAAAAATCCCTGCCGCCTCCTTCGTCCTCCCCGTCTTCGCCGACGAACCCACCCTGCTCGTCACACACCTCGACAAGCTCACCAAAGGCAAGCTCTCGGCGCTCCTGAAAGAAGAAACCGATCTCGACAAAGCCGGAAGCCTGCACACCTACACCACGCTCCCGGGGCTGGACGCCGAGCGCCTGCACGTCGTCTCGCTGGGGCCGCGCGCCAAGCTCGACCGCCGCGCCTGGATGAAAGCGGTGCGCGCGGCGGCCGCGGCGCTCGCTAACGGCCCCGGCGGCGCGGCGGTCGTGGCGCTCGCCGAACCCGACGTGCCCGGCACCACGCTCGCCGAGCGCCTGCGCCGGCTCGCCACCACCCTGGAAGATGCCACCTACCGCTACGAGGCCACCAAGACCACCAACGGCAAGAAACCGCGTGGCGCCGAGCGCATCGAACTGCCGCTGTCCGCCCCACTTGCCCCCGACGAACTCGCTGCCCTCGAAGAAGGCCGCGCGATCGCCGCCGGCATGGCGCGCGCCCGCGAGCTCGGCAACCTCCCGCCCAACCTCTGCACCCCTGCCAAGCTCGCCGAAACGGCGCTCGAACTCGGCAAGGCGTACGAGCTCAAGGTCCAGGTGCTCGAGCGCGAAGACGCGGAGCGCCTCGGCATGGGTGCCTTCCTCGCCGTGGCCGCCGGCAGCAAGACTCCGCCCAAGTTCATCGTGGCCGAATACCGCGGCAGCGGCGAGAAACGCGGCAAGCGCCGCCCCATCGTCCTCATCGGCAAAGGCATCACCTTCGATTCGGGCGGCATCTGTCTCAAGCCAGCCGCCCAGATGGACGAGATGAAATTCGACATGTGCGGCGCCGCCGCCGTGCTCGGCACCCTGGAAGCCGTCGCCCGGCTCAAGCTCCCGCTCGACGTCGTGGCCATCGTCCCCGCCACCGAGAATCTCCCCAGCGGCACGGCCACCCGCCCGGGCGACGTCGTGCGCACGCTCGCCGGACGCACGGTGGAGATCCTCAACACCGACGCCGAAGGGCGGCTCATCCTGTGCGATGCCCTCACCTACGCCCAGCGCGAATACCACCCCGAGTGCCTCATCGACGTCGCCACGCTCACCGGCGCCATCGTCATCGCCCTCGGCAAGGAAGCCACCGGCCTCATGAGCAACGACGAAACCCTCGCCCAAGCGCTCCTCGAAAGCGGCGAACGCGCCGCCGACCCCGCCTGGCAGCTGCCGCTGTGGGAGGAATACCAGGAAGCGCTCAAGAGCAACTTCGCCGACGTCGCCAACGTCAGCACCGACCGCGCTGCAGGCTCCATCACCGCCGCGTGTTTCCTCGCCCTCTTCGTCGAGGACGTCCCCTGGGCGCATCTCGACATCGCCGGCACCGCCTGGCGCTCCGGCGAGAAAAAAGGCGCCACCGGTCGCCCCGTGCCGCTGCTCGTCGAATTCCTCCTCGCGCGCGCCGCCGCCCGGCGTCAGGCCGACTGACCCCTCCCATGGCGCACGTCCGCTTCTACTACGACGTGCCAGAGCCGCTCGCGCTCGCCTACGAGCTCGCCGCCCGCGCCTATCGCGCCGGGCAAAAAGTGGCCGTGCGCCTGGAAGACGAAACCATGCTTGCCACCCTCGCCCATCGCCTCTGGACTCAGGAATCCGGCGCCTTCCTGCCCAACGTCCCCGCCGGCTCGCCGCTCGCCGGGCAAACCCCCATCGTCCTCCTCACGGCCGAAGCGCCCATCCCGCCGCGCCCCGTCCTCATCCAGCTCGCCCGCTCCCATCCCGAGCTGGATCAGAACAGCGAATGGGTTTTGGAGATCGTCGGCCCCCAGGAAAACGACAAAGCCCCCGCGCGAGAACGTTTTCGTCGCTACCGCGCCGAAGGGCACGACGTCCAGGCCATCCCTCGCAAGGCCCCGACCCCATGACCCCGACCAACGACCCCTCCCCCACCGCCCCGCCGCTTCCCGTCGACGACCTGCCGCTCCTCACGGAAGTGGTCGACACGCCCAACCCTGCAAGCGCCTCGTCACCCTCGCCCAACCAGACCCTAACCCCCGCCGCCGAAGCACAACTGCGCTGGATCGAACGGCGCCTGCCGCAGATCCTCGCCGAAGAGATGCAGCTGCTGCAGACCCGCGTCCTCACCCGGCTGAAGCTCGAGCTGGAGCAGGGGCCGCCGAAATAGCGAGCGGCTCACCCCCGCCGCAACACCCCCGGCGTACGAAAGCGCACGATGCGCCGGTACAGCCACACGTAGAGCACCGCGAACAAAAAGGACAGCGCTGCCCAACCGCAGGAACTTTGGTCCCGATGCGGCTACAATAGGGGACATGAACGCCCGACACGATGCCAGCTACAAGCACCTCTTCTCCTCACCCAAGGTGGTGCAGCACCTCATCGAAGGGTTCCTGCCCGCCGAAGGGCTGGGGCGGCTCGACTTCACCACCCTGGAAAAAGTCCCCGCGAGCTACGTGAGCGAAGACCTGCGCGAGCGCGCTGATGACGTCATCTGGCGGGTGAAAACGGGCGAAGACTGGCTCTATCTCTATCTTCTGATCGAATTCCAGAGTAGCGTCGACCACTGGATGGCGGTACGCCTCCTCACCTACGTCGGGCTGCTCTATCAGGACCTCATCAAGGGCGGACAGATCAAGGGCAGGCGCCTGCCGCCGGTTTTACCCATCGTCTTCTATACCGGCGAAGAACCCTGGCGTGCGGCCACCGACATTGCCGAACTCCTGCCCCAAGACCCGCCCGAGACGCTCGCCAAGTACCTGCCGCGCTTGGCCTACGTGCTCATCGACGAGAACGCCTATAGTGACGAGACGCTCGCCGGGCTGAAGAACGTAGTCGCGGCCACCATGCGGCTCAAGCGCCAGCAACGGCCGCAAGACCTGGCCCGGCTCACCGCGGCGCTGCACAGCTGGTTTGCCGGCGATGCGGAACTCGAACGCCTGCTCACCGTCTGGATTCGAGAATATCTACTGCGCGACCTGCGTCCGGAACTGGACGTACCCGAAGCCCACGACCTGGGGGAGATCACCATGCAACTGGCCGAACGATTCAAGCAATGGGAACGAGAAGTCAAGACCGAGGCCCGACTCGAGGGTCGGCTCGAAGGGCGGCTCGAAGGGCGGCTCGAAGGGCGGCTCGAAGGCGAAGCGCTTTTGCTGCAACGCATGCTCACGCGCCGCTTCGGTCCCTTACCCGAGTGGGTGCAGCAGCGCCTGCGCTCGGCTTCCGGCGAGGAACTCGAGACTTGGGCCGACCGCGTGCTCGATGCCCAGCGGCTCGAAGACGTCTTCGGAAGATGACGGCCGTCTGGTTCCACCCTCACCCCCGCCGCAACACCCCCGGCGTGCGAAAGCGCACGATGCGCCGGTACAGCCAGACGTAGAGCACGGCGAACCCCAGCGTGAAGCCCATCAGCACGTAGGTGTGTCGCCAGAAGAGCACGGCCGGGATCACCGAGGCCGAGCACAGCAGCCACAGATAGGGCGAAGTGGCCGAATTGCGCCGCACCAGCACCTCCGCCTCGCGCCCCCCGGCCCAGCGCACGATGCGGCGGAATACCAGCATGTGCAGATGCAAACCGTCCGGCACCCCGGGAGAGATCCCCCGCACGAACTTCTTGCGGTAGATGGAAAACACCGTCTCGAACACCGGATACACCACCAAGAGCATGGGGAACCACGCCGACACCTCCGGGTGCCGCCCCACCAGCAGCACCGACACCTCGCCGATCAGGAAGCCCACCAAATACGCCCCGCCGTCACCGAGGAAAACGAGCCCCCGCGGGTAGTTCCACAGGAAAAAGCCCAGCAGCGCCCCCACGCTGGCGATGCACACGTTCCACAGCAGGTGGTCCCCCAGCACGTAGGCCACGTACCCCAGCGCCGAGAGGATCATCACCCCCACCATGCCCGCCAGGCCGTTGAAGCCGTCGATGATGTTGATCGCATTGGCCACCCCACCCACCGCCACCGCCGTGAAGAGCAACGCCACCGGGCCGTAGCGGAGAAGATCATCGACGAGCGGCACGTCCACCCGCGTGAGCGCCGCCCCCAAGAACCAGAACCCCAGCGCCGCCGCGCCCATCGTAAGCGCAAGCCGCGCTCCCACGCCCACGCGCTTGGTCATGTCCTCGGCAAGCCCCCCGGCAAACGCCGGAATGCCAGCCGCAAGCAACAAGGCGAACTCGCGCGCGATGCCCCGACCGTCGAGCCACAGCACCAACGCCGCAGCCGTCAGGCCCAGCGCCACGCCCACCCCTCCGATGCGCGCCACCGAATGGCGGTGAAACTTCTGCACGCCGGAAAAATCATCGTCGGCGGAAAGATGCCCATGAAAGCGGTGCCACCGGATCACCCCCAGCGTCGCCAAGAAACTCACCAGAAACGCCATCAAGAGAACGATCATCGCCGCCTAACCCCCCACCCCGAGCAGCGCCATCAGCCGCCGGTTGATTTCGCGCACATCGAAGCGCTCCTCGGCCAGGCGCCGGCTCTGCGCCCCCATCGGCCCGATTGCCTCCGGATGCGCCACGAACCACAGCATGCGCTGCGCAAGCGCCTCCGCGTCGCGCACCGGCACGAGAAAGCCATTCACCCCATCGACCACCGTCTCGCGGCAACCGGGCGCGTCGGTGGTGATCACCGGCCGGCCCATTGCCATCGCCTCCTGCGTGCTGCGCGGCACCCCTTCGCGATAAGAAGGCAAAACATAGACGCTCGCCTGCGCGAGCCACGGCTGCACCGGCACGTGCCCCGGCCATTCGATCGTCCCCTCCTGCACCCAACGCCGCACTTCACTCTCCGTGAGTGCGCCAGGGTTGTCGTCCGGCCCGCCCAAAAGCACGAAGCGCACCTGCGGATGACGCGCCTTCACCCGCCGCGCCGCCTCCACGTACTCCACGATCCCCTTTTCCCGCAGCAGACGCGCCGCGAGCAGAAACGTCACTGGCTCCGTCACCGGCGGAGCCGGGCGCCATTGGTCGAGGTCGACGCCGGTACCGCCAAGGCACACCACGTTCTCGGGTTTGGCCCAGCGCAGGCGGATCGCCATTTCCTCATCGTCCGGGTTGAACACGATCAACGGCTTGGCCATCGGCAAGGAAAAACGGCCAAGCGTCACCACTGCCTGGCGAATCAGCCGCTTGCGCCGTGAAGCTTGCCCCTCTTCTTCGATGAAAGAAAACCCCAAGCCTTCGAGCATCGCCACCCGCCTGGGTACGCCTGCCAAGCGCGCCGCAAGCGTTGCGTAGATCGTAACTTTGACGATGAAGCTGAAACACACATCCACGCCCAAGCGCCTCAGCGTTCGCGCCAGACGCACGATGTCCGCCACCTCCCGCATTGGATTGCCGAACGCCCGGGTGATCGAAAAATCCACCGGCTCCGCCCCCAGCGCCCGCACCCGCTCCCGCGCCGCCGCGTCGTAGTCCGGCGCAAAGGCGAACACCTCCGCCCCCGCCGCCACCAGATCCTCGATCAGCGCCCCGCGGAAATTGAGCAAAGAAAACGCCTGGTTGCCGATTAGGGCGATCCTGGACATCAACCCATCCCTTCAAATATGGTTGTCAGGTCCCGGACGATTGCATTGATCCGCGACGTCGTGCATTATTCATAGGTCGCGAGACGATGCGTGAGCTGATCGAGGAACTACGGAGGCAAAAGTCATGATGGTTCGACTGCACAAGAACGCCACCACGACCCCTGCGACCCGGCGCTACATCCAAAGCTCGAACCTGCCGGTGAGGCGTCTTGCCCGGGAACTCGGGGTGTCGGAGGACACCATCCGACGCTGGAAGAAACGCACCGACGTCGAAGATCGTCCGCACACGGCGCACCGTCTGCAGACGAACCTGACCCCGTTTCAGGAGGCCGTCGTGGTGGAGCTGCGCAAGACCTTGATGCTGCCTCTGGATGACCTGCTGGCGGTGGTGCGCGAATTCATCACACCCAACGTGTCGCGCTCGGGGCTGGACCGTTGTCTGCGCCGCCACGGCGTCGGTTCGCTCAAGGCCCTGCAGCCCAAAGCGGAAAAGCCTGGGCACAAGCCCTTCAAGTCCTACGAGCCGGGGTTCGTGCATCTGGACGTGAAGTACCTGCCGCAGATGCCCGACGAGGACAAACGCCGCTACCTCTTCGTGGCCATCGACCGGGCGACGCGCTGGGTGTTCGTGGCCATCTACCCGGAGAAGACAGCCGCCAACGCCCGGCGCTTCCTGCGATCGCTCATTGAGGCGGCCCCCTTTCGTCTGCACACGATCCTCACCGACAACGGCAAGGAGTTCACCGACCGCTTCATCACCCGCGGCGAGCGTACTCCTACGGGAACGCATGCCTTCGATGAACTGTGCCAGGCGCTCGACATCGAGCATCGGCTGACCAAACCTCGCCGTCCGCAGACGAACGGCATGGTCGAGCGCTTCAATGGGCGCATCAGCGAGGTACTCGCCACCCATCGCTTCGACAGCCGCGAAGCGCTGGAGGCAACGATTCATCGCTACGTCTGGCTGTACAATCACCACATTCCCCAGAAAGCCCTGGGGCATGTCCCGCCCATCGAGGCCATGAAAAGATGGTACGCAGAAAAACCGGAACTTTTCATAAAAGTGCCACGTAATCGTCCGGGACCTGACAAGTAACCATGCCATCTCGACGCCAATCAAGCCACGCCAAGCGCTCCAGCCAAGCGCCCCCCCAACCCCGCGATGATCCCCAGCCCGCCAATGCGGGGGATGGCGCCGCGATGAAATTTCTGTACGCCATCGATGACGTCCGAACTCAAATGCACATGCCAATGATTGGATCGAATGATGGCCATTACCACGATGAACGACAGCAACCACGCCACAACCAACGTCTGCATCAAACCCCCTGTGCGCTACGGGTAGCGGTCAGCCTGTTCGACCAACCCAAAGCCGCGATCAGAATCAACAACATCAAGAAAGGAAAACGATAGCGGTACAGCGCCCCGACATTGGGCGAAGAATAGGCATAGAACAAAATACCCCCTATACCGATCACACTGAGCGCCGCCACACCCCATGTATTGGTGACCGGCCGAAACGCCCATATCAAACCCATCAACAGAACATAAAACCCCAGCATTTCAACGCCACCCAAAAGCCGCTTGACCTGCCCCCCAGGAGACGAGGCCTCCCCAAGCCAATGGGTCGGGAAAGGCGCCAGCAAGCCAATCTGCAATGCCCTTGGCAAATAACGGACCGCTTCACCATAGTTGGTCAAAAGGCGATCGTGGTCGATGTTCGCAGCTTCACCCGGGTGGTGCCGGATGAAGTGGTGCCGGTAGCAAAAAAGGGCGGCCGCTGCTCCACCGATTGCGGGTATCGTGACCTCCGGCTGCCACGTCGCGCAGGCAGCCGCAGCAGGCGCAGCAGGCGCAGCAGGCGCAGCAGGCGCAGCAGGCGCAGCAGGCGCAGTGAGTTTTTCAGCGGTGCCATAGGTTCCCATCATGACCGTCAAGACCAAGACGGGTCCGGCAGCCGCAGCCCAACGTCGGACCGCGGCAGCGGAAATGGCCGCGCCAATCCCGATCAAGAAACCCGTCATCAGCAGCAGTTGCGCTTGGTAAGGCCGTACCCACCATACGAGCAACACCCCTGCAACGGATGCCATCGCGGCATGGAACCAAAAGCGGGCCTTAGGCGTTTTGTCCGTCAACACCATGACCCACCCCCATGCAATCAGCAGCACGCCGGGCAACGACAGAATGTCTTTGTGAATTTGCCCGAAAATCAATAGCGAAGAGGGAACAACAAAAGGCAGCACCACCAGCCAGAGCAGGCGTTCGTTTACACCGATGCGCCTGGCGACATCCACGGCCGCCCAGATGGCAACTCCGTATAGCAAGCCCTGTAGCGGCAAAAGCACCCAAGGCTCAGAAAGTCCGGTAACCGCATAAACGGCCGCCGCCATACTCGCGGGCGCCTGCCCTTCGAAACGCAGCTCCCAGGCACTCCAGCCCGCGTTTTCGATGGCGGCGGCCAGTCGCAAAGCCTGCTCCTGAAATTGAATCCAGTCGCCCCCGGCCAGCAAACCATGGCCGGCATGCCATGGCGTGGCGGGGATGACCCAGATTTGCAGCACCAATCCCGTCAGCAGGGCCCACAACCAGCCCCCGATGATGAGGGTCTTGTTCTCAAACAACCTTCGCACGAAACACACCTCCCCGATTCTTTTCAACGCAAACCCATCATCTCCATCAAAACGGCATTCGCTCGCCGCACGTCGAAGCGCTCCTCCGCGAGCCGGCGGCTCTCCTGCCCCATGCGCGCCACCAGCGCCGGCTCCTCGATGAAGCGCAGCATCGCCCGCTCCAATGCGTCCACGTCACGCGGCGGCACGAGAAAGCCGTTGACGCCTTCCACCACCGTCTCGCGGCACCCCGGGGCATCGGTGGTGATGACGGGCCGGCCCATCGCCATGGCCTCCTGCGTGCTGCGCGGCACGCCCTCGCGGTAGTAGGACGGCAGCACGAACACGCTGGTCTGCGCCAGCCACGGCTTGACGTCCACCGCGCCGGGCCATTCCACCGTGCCGTCGTCCAGCCACGGCCGCAGGTCGGCCTCGCGCAGCCCTCCCGGATTGTCGTCCAACGGGCCGAGCACCCAGAAGCGTGTCGCCGGATGCCGCGCCTTGACCCGCCGCGCCGCGTGCAGGAACTCCAGCACGCCCTTCTCCCGCAACAGGCGCGCCACCAGCGTGAAGGTCATCGGATCCGTGTGGGGCGAGTGCGGGGGCCACTCGTCCAGCGGTACGCCGATGCCCCCCAACAGCACCGTCTTGCGCGGCGACAAACCGCAGCCACGCTGCAAGTCCCGCGCGTCATCCGGGTTGAGCACCACGACCCGGTGCGCGGCGGCAAACGCCAACCGATACAGGCCAGCGAGCAGCGCCCCCAAGGCACGCTGCTTCCAGGACCGCCGCCCCTGCGCGCCGTCGGTAAAGGCATAGCCCAGCCCCTCCACCATCGCCACCCGGCGCGGTACGCCGGCCAGCCACGCCGCCAGCATGCCCCACACGTTGGTTTTAGCGGCGTAGGTGAACACCGCTTGCGGACGCTCGCGGCGCAGATGGCGCAGGATCGCCACGAAGGTGCGAAGATCCTGCACCGGGTTCAAGCCCGTGCGCGCCAAGGGGAATGATGCCGCCCGTACGCCCATCGCCTGCAGGCGCTGTCGCTGCGCCGCCGTCCAGTCCGGCGCCAGCACCTCCACCCGCCAGCCCGCCGCCACCAAGTCCGCCAACAGCGGAGCGCGGAAATTGAGCGTAGCCTGCGCCGCGTGTCCGATCAACACGACAGGGCCCCGGCCAGCGCTGGCGGGCACAGCGGCGCACGCGGCTTTCGATGAATTCAACGCGCTCCCTCCTCGGCGTGCCGGCGCCACGCCTCCCACATCAATACATCCCACAAATGGTATTGCCAGTTGCGCCGGCCGTATAGGCGCTCCTCTCGCAGCCGGTGCCCCAGCGCCAGCCCCGCGGCCTCATCCACCCACACCCTGGCATCGTCCGGCCCGCGGTGCGTCAGCGTGTCGGCCATGCGCCGCACGGTGGCCGCCGCTTCGTCGGGTGGGCAGCCCTCGGGGTGCCAGAAGCCGGTCAGGCCGCACATGGGCCGCTCTCCTGACCAGATGGTTCGGCGGGGTTCGTCCGCTCGTAGAGCACCTGCCCCACCCGCTCGATGTGTTCGCGCAGCGCCGCGTGATCGACCGCCGCCAGCCAGCACAGGTCCACCTGGTACAGAATCGACGACTCTTCGAAGCGGCGATGCAAACGCGCGAGCGCATCCACATCCAAGCCCGCGCCGACCAAGGCCACATCAATGTCCGAGCCCGCGCGATGCGTGCCCTTGGCGCGTGACCCAAAAAGAATCGCTTTCTCGACCCTGGGCTCCTGCGCCAAAATGGCACGAACCCTGGCCAACACCGTGTCCGACAACCCCCAGGACGCCCCGCTCATGCCAGCTCCGACATGCGGCGCTGCAGCTCGACAAACGCCGGGTGATACCGTTCCAGCACCGATTGCGCCACCGCCTGGGCTAAAGACTCGTTGTACGTGTGACCGGAAAGATTGCGCTTGTCGATCATGTCCAGCCACAGCTCCCCATCCTCGATGAGGCCACGCTTGAACGCCTCGCGCACCGTGCTGCGTGAACCGACCAAACCCTGGATGCCCTCGTATTCGAGGTAATCCTTGAGCACGTTCCAGGCCAGCTCGTGCGTGAACTCGAAGCCCTGGATCAATCCCTGCCGCTCCAGCTCCGACAACGGGCGGGCCCGCGCAAGCTCGACGGCGGAGGCCAGCTGCCGCAACGCGCGGCGGAAGTTGTCGAAGCGCTGCTGCCAGCGCATAACCGCATTATTCATCGCCCCCCAGCGGCCTCAGCAAGAATCTTGATTAACTTATCATGCTGAACCTGTATACAATATTTATGTTCAACCATTTTTCTACCCTCGCGCCCCATCTTCGCGCACAACTCAGCGCTATTCATTAATGCACGCAACGCCAAAATCCAGTCATCATTGTTCTTGCACAAAAAACCGTTGCATCCATTTTGAACAATATCAACATTCACCCCCACAGGCGAGGCAACAACGGGCAACCCACAAGCCATGTACTGAATCAATTTAAAGCCACATTTACCACGCTCCCAAGGCTCATCAGGAAGTGGCATAACGCCAACATCAAATGTCTGCATGCACTCAACTTCCCGATCCCCATTCCATTCCAAGACTTCTACTTGAACATCTGGAATGTCTACTGGCCCGGATCCGATGAGTCGGAGACGAGCCGAACCATCAGCGCAAACCGATTTTAACGCCGGAGCAATAACATGCAGGTATTTGGCGGTTGCAGGGGTTCCTATCCACCCAATTGTAAATTCCTTATCGCCCCCCGGGAAAGCAAAGTCTTTCTTTTGGGTTGCATAGCGGTCCAAGTCAATTACAGTCGGAACAATCTCGACTCTGGTCGCGCCAGCCGAAATTGCATGACTAGCGAGATACTGATTTCCGGCAACGACCAAGGCGGCGTGGCGCATCACCTTTGCAATCTTGTTTCTAAATATATAACGAACTAATGGGCTTGGGTGCTGATCATAAAGATGGAAGGTTGCATCATCATAATCCACGACATACGGAGCCCCCAAGGTTTTCAGAAGCGTCTCAAGCCAAGCGGGAAAATAGGGTATCAATTCTTTTTCGATGACGATCAAATCGTAACGCCTGGCCCGCACCAAGACGATAAGACGCCGCAAGAAAGCGCGCACAACATCCGATAGGCGACGCGTTTTCGTTTGGTAAAAATATTGAAGATAAGAATCGTCAAATAAAGGGCTTACGTGGCAATCGAGGCCCGCCCGCTCAAACCAGGGCAGATACTGCAGAAAACGATAACGACTACTTGCCCCCAATGGGCCATAGCGAGTCAAAAATAAAACTTTCATTTCTTCAAATTGCAAACTATCTGGCGACGCCAGCGCAAAATTCGCAGCAGCATCAAGACGTTTTGAATCACAATCGAGCGGCCACAGGAAACCTGGGCGACAAATTGCTCCACGAAACTGGCAAGATGCTTCGCGTTGCTTACCCCTGCAGTCGAGAACTCGCCGGCCACAAACTCAGCATTCAGGACCGAAGCGCCAGAATAAAGGCATTTCAACAAAAAGCTGCCATCCCCATAAATTTTATAGTTTCGATCATAATACCCCAGCTTTTCGTGCAGCGAGCACCGGATGGCGAGCCCGACAGCGTGACCACTGATAACTGCCGGTGGGCCATAAAGCCAAAGCCAACGTGGCCGCCGATGCTTTATGATTTTTCCATTAACATTTATTTGAGCCGAAACAAGATCATGCCGCCGCGTTTGACAATGTTTTTTGTAATCGGCCACTGCATTGGGAAAGAAAAAGTCATCCGCCCCCAACACCACATAATAATCCCCCTCCGCCAGCTTAATCGCCCGATTCAGCGCATCATAAATCCCAAAATCAGGCCTAGAATCGACAATCAACCGCTTGAACTTGCTCTTTACCTGCTCCAGCAGATCCAGTGTTCCATCGGCGGAGCCACCATCGGCTACAACCCATTCGAAATCCTGGTCGGTCTGGGCCAGCAAGGATTCGATCAGACGCGGCAGATGCGCCGCCGCGTTGTAGGTGGCCGTAATGATTGATATCTTGATGTCACTCATCCAAAATACCTAGCGCGTATGGCTGCGGCTTGGCGCGCCGTCAGCACGGCATGGTCGATGCTTCCCATCAGGCTCCTGCGCTTCTGGCCGCGCCGATGGTTGATCTGCCCATCGGTCGGTTCCTGTCCGAGTTCCTTCCGTAGGCTTTCGCGAAGCCATTCGGTTTCCAGCGCGTGGTAGAACTCTACCGATTTCGCCAGCGCGATGATCTTGCGGCGGTGTAGTGCGACCACGAGAACGCTGGCGCCGCCGATCAGGGCGGCCAGCACCGTACCTGATGCGCTGATGATGGCTGCCAAGATGGCTGTATCCATATTCGTCTCCTTTTGTCAGACCCTTCCATACGCATCATTCAGCCGCACGATGTCATCCTCCCCCAGGTAGCTGCCCGTCTGCACCTCGATCATCACCAGCGGGATCACACCTGGGTTTTCCAGTCGGTGGGGCTGGCCTACTGGGATGTAGGTGGACTGGTTTTCGGTCAGCAAAAACGTCTCATCCCCTCGGGTGACCCTTGCGGTGCCCTGCACGACGATCCAGTGTTCGGCGCGGTGGTGATGCAGCTGCAAGGAGAGCTGCGCGCCCGGGTTGACCACGATGCGCTTGACCTGGTAGCGCGCGTCGGCGTGGATCGAGTCGTAGCTGCCCCAGGGGCGGTAGACCTCGCGGTGCTGGCGGTGCTCGGGGCGGTCCTGCGCCTGCAACCGCTGCACGATGTGGCGCACGTCCTGGGCCCGGTCGCGGTGCGCGAGCAGCACGGCGTCCTTGGTCTCCACCAGCACCACGTCGCGCACACCCACCGCCGCCACGAGGCGGCTGGTGCCGTGCACGTAGCTGTCGTGCACGTCGTGCAGCAGCACGTCACCGGCCGCCACGTTGCCGTCGGCGTCTTTGGCACCAATCTCCCACAGCGCAGACCACGACCCCACGTCGCTCCATGCCGCCTCCAGCGGCACCACGGCGGCACGGTCGGTTTTTTCCAGCACCGCGTAGTCGATGGAGTCGGCGGGGCAACCCTCCAGCGCCGCCCGGTCCAGCCGGGTAAAAGTCAGGTCCGGCCTGGCCCCGGCCAGCGCCTGCTCGCACGCCGAGCGCATCGCCGGGGCCAAGCGCCCCAGTTCATCCAGGTAGCGCCGCGCCCCCAGCACGAACATCCCAGCGTTCCAGTAGTGTGCCCCGCTGCTGGCAAACGCTGCGGCGCGATCGGCATCAGGCTTTTCGACGAAGCGCGCCACCGCGTAGCCGCCTTCCCCCAACGCCTCGCCACGCTCGATATAACCGTAGCCGGTTTCGGCGTGGGTCGGCACCACGCCAAAGGTGACAAGCCACCCCTGCCGGGCGAGTGCTACCGCGCGCAGCGCCGCCTGCTGGAAGGCGCCCACATCCCCCAGCACCTGGTCGGCGGAAAGCACAATCAACACCGCCTCGGGGTCCCGCTGCAGCGCGTGCAGCGCCGCCAGCGCAATGGCTGGCGCCGTGCCGCGTGCCACCGGCTCCAGCAGGATCGTGGCCTGATCCAGCTTCCCGATTTGACGCAGCTGCTCGGCCACCAGAAAGCGGTGTTCCTCGTGGCTGACGACGATCGGCCCCGCGCAGGGCAGGCCCTCCAGCCGCGCGAGCGTGGCCTGCAGCATCGTGCGCTGGCTGTCGGCCAGCGGCAGGAACTGCTTGGGGTGCAATTGGCGCGACAGCGGCCACAGCCGCGTGCCCGAGCCGCCCGCCAGAATCACCGGCACCAAGGTCATGTCGTGGATTCTCCCTGTTTCAACGTCGGCCATGCGCCTGGCGTCATCGGCGCTCTCAACGCTGCCGCACGTCGGCGGCGTGCTCACAAAACCAGGCGTAGGTCGCGCGCAGCCCCTCCTCCAGCCCGATGCGCGGCTGCCAGCCCAGCGCCCGGATGCGCGACACGTCGAGGAGCTTCCTCGGCGTGCCGTCGGGCTTGCTGGCATCAAACACGATGCGGCCGCGAAAGCCCGTCACGCGCGCAATCGCCTGCGCCAGCTCGGCAATCGTCACGTCCTGCCCGGTGCCGACGTTGAGGTGGCTGCGCATCGGCTCGGTCTGGCTGCGGTAAGCGGCCTCGTCCAGCCCCATCACGTGCACGCAGGCGGCGGCCATGTCGTCCACGTGCAGGAACTCACGCCGCGGCGTTCCGCTGCCCCACACCACCACCGCCTCGTCGCCGCGCCGCGCTGCCTCGTGAAAGCGCCGCAACAGCGCCGGGATGACGTGCGCGTTGTCGGGGTGGAAGTTGTCGCCCGGGCCGTAGAGGTTGGTCGGCATCACGCTGCGGTAGTCGCGCCCGTACTGGCGGTTGTAGCTCTCGCACAGCTTGATGCCGGCGATCTTGGCAATCGCATACGGCTCGTTGGTGGGCTCCAAGGGCCCGGTCAACAGCGCCTCCTCGGGGATCGGCTGCGGCGCATGCTTGGGGTAGATGCAGCTCGAGCCCAGGAACAAAAGCCGCTGCACCCCGGCCAGGTGCGCGGCGTGGATGACGTTGCACTCGATCACCAGGTTCTGGTGAATGAACTCGGCCGGATAGGTGTTATTGGCGTGGATGCCGCCCACGCGAGCGGCCGCCAGGTACACCTGCTGGATGGCGTGGCGCTCGAAAAAGGCGCGCACCGCCGCCTGGTCCAGCAGGTCCAGCGCCTCGCGGCCCGCCAGCAGCAGCCGATCGCCCAGCCCCAGCGCCTCGAGCCGGCGCACGATGGCCGCGCCCACCATGCCGCGGTGGCCGGCGACGAAGATCTTGCCTTGCGTCATCGCCTCACCGCTCCACCGCCACCGGCACCTCGTGCCCGTGCGCCTTCAAGAGGGCGTGGCGCTGGGCGATCTTCAGGTCCTCCGCCACCATCTCGGCGCACAGCTCGCGCGCGGTGACGGTCGGCTGCCAGCCCAGCTTCTCGCGCGCCTTGGTCGGGTCGCCCAGCAGCGTCTCCACCTCCGTGGGGCGGAAGTAGCGCGGGTCCACCCGCACGATCACGTCGCCCGGCTGGACGCACGGCGCCCTGTCGCCCTGCACCGCCTCCACCACCGCGCGCTCCTCCACGCCCCGGCCCTCGAAGCGCAGGGCGATGCCCAGCTCCTCCGCCGTCCAGCGGATGAAGTCGCGCACCGAATGCTGCTGCCCGGTGGCGATGACGTAGTCGTCGGGTGCCTCCTGCTGCAGCATCAGCCACTGCATGCGCACGTAGTCGCGCGCGTGGCCCCAGTCGCGCAGCGCGTCCAGGTTGCCCATGTAAAGGCACTTCTCCAGCCCCTGCGCGATGTGGCACAGCCCGCGCGTGATCTTGCGCGTGACGAACGTCTCGCCGCGGCGCGGGCTTTCGTGGTTGAACAGGATGCCGTTGCAGGCGTACATGCCATACGCCTCGCGGTAGTTGACCGTGATCCAGTAGGCATAGAGCTTGGCCACCGCGTAGGGGCTGCGCGGGTAGAACGGCGTCGTCTCGCGCTGCGGCACCTCCTGCACCAGGCCAAAGAGTTCCGACGTGCTGGCCTGGTACACGCGCGTCTTGCCCTGCAGGCCCAACAGCCGCACCGCTTCAAGGAGGCGCAACGCCCCCAGCGCGTCCACGTCGGCGGTGTACTCCGGGCTTTCGAAGCTCACCGCCACATGGCTCTGCGCCCCCAAGTTGTAAATCTCGTCCGGCTGCACCTGCTGCACGATGCGGATCAGGTTGCTGGAATCCGTCAGGTCGCCATAGTGCAGGATCAGGCGCGGCTGCTCCGTGTGCGGGTCCTGATAGATATGGTCGATGCGCTGGGTGTTGAAGCTTGACGCCCGGCGCTTGATGCCGTGGACTTCATAGCCCTGTTCCAACAGAAACTCGGCCAAGTAGGAGCCGTCTTGGCCGGTGATGCCGGTGATAAGTGCTCTTTTCATGCTTTGCCCATTACCTATGCGTGGCGTCTGGCGATATATTTTTTGCAAAGTCTTTTAAAAAACAGCGACACCAAAAAACAGCACGCCTAAACCCGGCTGCATATCTTGCGTGCTCGACAATCCGCGCATTTATCAATTTCGGATTGATAAAAATCCGCCCTCCCCGTTCGCGGATTGTCCGATGAAACTCTACGTGCTCACACACCTCTTGCCCTTGTTGATTTAATCCGACATACGCTGATGCGAGTGCAAAAGTCTTTTTGTAGATAGCAAGACCACCGAACGCAGAATCAACCTCAATCCAAGGTAAAGACTTGTCAATCTTTATCATTTTTGAGTAAACAGACCCAAATACGGACTGATACGCGCTCCCGCCTAACGATCTAATCATGGCAGCCTGTTCCCAACAGTCGCACGGCGACCACATAGAATGCCGCAAAGCCCAAATGTCGTAGTAGGGCCCATCTTGGTTCGCCGTGCAAACATCCCAGCCCTGCAGATCCCAGCAACTACGGACAGCCGCCGCAGTTAATTGCGAATTCACCCCATCCAAATCAGCAACAACCACATAGTCAACATCAGAACCCGCTGCTACACCTTCGGAAATTAGCTTCAAGTAATAATTGCGACAGTAGGCCAGCCTCTCGGTGCGTCGCGGGTACCGCTCCCGCAGATTGCCGAGCGATACATACGAAAAGCCCGCCACTTCTTTACGCAATCTCTCCAGAGCGACAACTGTGTCATCCGAACTGTCCGATTCGATAACAATAAAGCTAAGATTTTTTGCACCTGTAAACGCGCTTTTTAGCCTCAATATTTCAGTCGCGATACTTTTTGAGCAATTTCTGGCCAAACCAGCAATAACGAAAGAAGCCTCCTCAACGCTCATAACATCAGCCACGCTCTTCGTTTCGTGAAATCAACAGATAGTCAGACCAAGTCTTGGACTTCAGACCAGCGGACGCCAGCCGCGGAACTCGCAAAAAAAGCGCTTTACAAGACAGCCACAACCAATACGGTATTTTTCGATCCAACAGCATATGACAGGATACACCGTCCGTGTACAAGTACTTCCCGAACCGCTCAGCGATAAATTTGAGGGAACGCACTCTAAAGAACCCGAGGTGCTGACCATGATCTAGCCCATAATACCACCAATCCTTTGGCTGCGGCGGGGGATCAGAAATCAAACTCGTCGTAAAAAGAACATGGGGTGCAATCTTTAGCATTTCCGAAACTTCTTTGATCGGATACATAAAATGCTCAAATGATTCAAACGCCGTCACGAGCGCAGCCTGGCCACCTCTGTATTCAAACCCCCTTGCCAGAAGGTTCTCGCTGAAAGGATCGTACCAGAACGCATCAACCCCTTTGTCACGCAACATCCGAACCAAGAGGCCATAGCCTCCGGCGTAATCAACAACCATTCCGTCACGCCTACCTAATACGGTTAGAGTAGCGAGCACTAGCGCGATACTAGAAATATTTCTCCCTACAATACCAGTATCACTCATATTAATAGGCTTCGAATACGCCTCATCGAGCCAATACGGATGCTCCGTCTGCACATACCCGCAATTGTGACAATCATAGTATGAAACATCTCGCCCCAACACCTTCGCCTTGGTGAACGGAACCTGAAAACCAGCACCGCACAATCGACACTTCATAGTTTCTCACTTTAAATACTAAACCGGGCCATCTCGCAACAACAAAAGAGAGCACTGACAAATGTAAAAATCCAACTTCAGGCGTCAACTTTGATAAAATTCGTGAGCTTTCCTTTTAAGTATTGGAGATCGCTTAGAACTTCGTAGCTTTGCAACGCTCCTACTTGCCACCAACGATAGATCCCCCTATCTCTGGCAGCATGTATCGGATAAGATTTCAGCGCTTGCCAATCTGGAAAACGGCAATCATCTTTCCGGGGGTACCAATACTCATAAGCAGAAACAGTTTCTACTCCAGCCAGTTTGCACAAAATAGAAAATATCGATTGATCGTGACGATGATCTTTAAACTCCGGCGGGTTTGGTAAAAGTGATGGCGAATCATCGACTAACGAAAAGCCGCTACGGTAGACTTGCTGCCACTTTTCGATCAATTCTAGCGAACTCCGGCACTTCCGAATAAAAAAAATACCTGCGCCGATGGCGGGAGCATTCATGATATTTTCATTGGCTCTAACTCCGAAAAATTCCGCCAAGTCCGCCTTGCACCATACCTTCTCCCTTAAATCTGGCAGCCTGCGGCCATCATGAAAGCTGGGTGGAACGGCCTGAAACGCGAGAATTCCAGTACTCGATCTGTTTACGATGTCGATATAATCCAACAATCTCAACTTGCCCTGCTGCCTTAGGTGACAGCCAGTATCACAGTAGTGCAAGATATCCCCGTCTCTAAGCTGACGGAGCGTCTGCAATATAATTTGGGGTTTCCAGACCCAATAACCGTATCCTCGACTTCCCAATATGAGCCTTTCTTTAAATTCTTCCCTGAAGCCGAGGTCTAGCGAAGCCTCGTCTAGTGCAAGAACATAGTCATACACACCAAGTCCGTTAGCCTGCATGGTGATACGAGCTAACGCAGCGCGCATTCTGCTGTCAGCAAAGGTCAAAAAAATTTTTTTCATATACTAAGTAACACTAACCAGTGCTATTCTAATCACCATAATTAGGATCTTGTTATGCAGACTCTCTCAAGACTCTCGGGGCTTTCTTCAGAATTCGTCTCAGAAAAAAAATAATAAGCCGGGGAAAGCGCATTTCCCGGCCACCAAATGAAACGTCGAATACATAGCTATCCGCATCAGCATCTCGTTGAACCTGCGGAGGGTGGCTAATGGCCCCCAAGGCCATGGTCGGCCTATTCATATTTCGATCCGGCTCAAGCGGAGCATGTGTTCCATCAACACCGAAGCCAATGTTGGAGATCAGATTGACGTTCGGCGTGGCAGTCAGACCCCGGTGATACCAGACACAAGCCGTCCACGGATAATCCCACGTATCGATTCCGTCCCTTGCAACAACATCGAAAACCTTATCCCAGTAGCGTCGCTCTACCTTGTCCGGCATCCAAGCTGTCCACTCCTTCGACAAACGCCAGGCTGGCCAGAACGGTATGTCTCCTTGGTAGTGCCTCCACGCCCGCCGCCAGCTCGCCCAGCCCCAGACGTGGTTGTACTTGGAAAAGTAATAGGAGGCATCTCCGCGCCTGTGACCGTCCTGAAAGTTGCACCCAGTGATCGTCCAGACTCGCTCATCATTGGCATAGCGTTGCAGCAGCTCTTCACAAAAAGGAAAGAAGTCTGGGTGCGGAAGACAGTCGTCTTCGAGAATGATGCCCTGTTCCTCGTTTTCGAAAAACCACGTGATGCCACCCGATACGGCTCGCTTGCACCCCAGGTTCTCATCGCGGAAAAGCGTCTTCACCTCGCACGGCCAGTCGACGTTGGTGGCGATGCGGCGCACCTCCGCGCAGCGCTCGGCTTCCCCGGGGCGATTGGGGCGCGGGCCGTCGGCGGCAATGTAAAGACGCGGCGGGCGCGCTTGCCGGATGGCCTCGAACACTTGGCGGGTGGTGTCCGGGCGGTTGAAGACGAGAAAAAGCACGGCCGTGTTCAGCGGGCCGGGCGGGTTGAAGGTTTGCGCTTCGGACATCGGTCACTCTCGAAGGTTTGGCGTTCCGGGGCGGCGGTTACCGCTCCAATACTCGGCGGAAATAGGCCACGGTCTCTTTGAGCCCGTCTTCCAGGCACACCTTGGGCTCCCAGCCGAGCTTCTCCTTGGCCAGGCGGATGTCGGGCTGGCGCTGTTTGGGGTCGTCCACCGGCAGGGGGTGGAAGCTGAGCTTCGATTTACCGCCCACGATCTTGAGCACCTTCTCGGCCAGCTCCAGCATGGTGAACTCGCCGGGGTTGCCGAGGTTCACCGGGCCCGTGAAGTCCGCGGGGCTATGCATCATGCGCACGAAGCCCTCGATCATGTCGTCCACGTAACAGAACGAGCGCGTCTGCTGGCCGTCGCCGTAGATGGTGATGTCTTCACCTTTTAGCGCCTGGACGATGAAGTTGCTGACCACCCGGCCGTCATTGGGGTGCATGCGCGGCCCATAGGTGTTGAAAATGCGCACGACCTTGATCTCCAGCCGGTGCTGGCGGTGATAATCGAAAAACAGCGTCTCGGCGCAGCGCTTGCCTTCGTCGTAACAGGAGCGCGGCCCGATGGGGTTCACACGGCCCCAGTAGCTTTCCGGTTGCGGGTGAACTTCTGGGTCGCCATAGACTTCGCTTGTGGAGGCTTGAAAGATCCGTGCCCGCGTGCGTTTGGCCAAGCCCAGCATGTTGATGGCGCCGTGCACGCTGGTCTTGGTGGTCTGCACCGGGTCGTGCTGGTAGTGCACCGGCGAAGCCGGGCAGGCGAGGTTGTAGATCTGGTCAACCTCGACATAGAGCGGAAAGGTGACGTCGTGCCGCAAAAGCTCGAAGCGCGGGTGAGAGAGCAGGTGCCGTATGTTGTCCTTGCTGCCGGTGAAGAAATTGTCAACGCAGAGGACGTCGTGGCCATCCGCGATCAGCCGGTCGCAAAGATGGGAACCGAGAAAGCCGGCGCCGCCGGTGATGAGGATGCGTTTCGTGGCCATTATGGCTTTCATCATGTAGCCTCCATATTGGCCTTGTCTATGAAAAACACTGTGTTCACCTGCTTGGCAAAAATAGAATAACCTTGGCTCTTCATGTATTGGGCGACAGGGCCTTGATTTAGCTCGTCCAAATCCTTGCCAAGCACCTCAGCGAGGACTATTTTTGGCCTGTATTTTTCCCAGTCATTGGATTTAAGAACATCTAGATCAAGACCCTCCACATCCACACTCATAAAGTCAATTTTTCTGCCGCCTGCGTATTGCCTCATGATCTCGCGCAATGGGACCACCTGAACCTGAATGACCTCTTTTATGCGGTAAGGGCCATCAGAAGCATTTCGGTTTTCGGATAGCCTCTTCGAAAATCCATTCAAAGCAGGCTCATTAAAAACATAGTAATCAAGCACCCCTCTTTGTGCAGCTATACCCACTTCTAAACTAATATCTCTTGGTCGCCAACGCTTGAAAAGTTTCATGCTGCCCGGCATGGCATCTATATTGATTCCGAACCAGCCCAGGCGGTAAAAATAATACGTATTAGAAAAGCGTTTTGGATGGTGTGCCCCTACATCGACATAAAAACCATTTTCTTTATTTCCAAAAAACCGGCGCAATACGATGCCCTCGCCCTCTTGTGACCACGACTTGTTTACCCAGAAATCCCATCCGAAGCCGTCTAAACCACGCCGCACGATGTTTTTGAGCGGTTGAGGCGCCAAGTTTTTTAGCAGCTTAAACGCATCCATTTATGCGACCAGAAATCAGTGTTAATTTAGCCACCCGAAAGATCGAAACATCTTGGTAGGATCAAATGATCGCAACTTCATGTAAAATAATCTTCTTGTGTTTTTTCGAGCATAGTCTGCCAGAAAGTCGGCCACCGCATACGAAATGATTGTTGCTATGGCGGCACCGATTGCTTCAAACAATGGTATGAGCCAAAAATTTAGAGCCACATTGATGACGGCGCCAAGTATCGTCCGCTGAAGATCAATGACCGCATAGCCTTCGGCGACAATCCACCTAGATCCGGCCACGCCAAGAAATACAAAAACAGCCGCCCATATGTGAACCATCAAGACAGATCCAGCCTCTTTGTACGCATTCCCATATAAAAGTCCTACTACCGTATTCGAAAAAAATGTCATCGGGAGCGCCACCGCTAGACTCATCAAGACCATCAAATCAAAAAGCTTTTGCAGGCGAGCGTAATACTCATCCTCACCTCTTTTTTTCGCCTCGATGATCGAGGGGAATACGGAAGCTACAACGGCCATCGGAATGAAATACCACACTTCACTGATGCGCACGGCGGCGCTGTAGATCCCTACAGCTTCCTCACCAACCATCTGCCCCAGCATGATCTGATCGATCTTCATGTAGATCGAGATGGCCACGCCGGAGAGCATTAGCGGCCATGTATCCTTGAGCAAGCTCTTGGCGCGGCTGATGTTTGCTTGCAACGCTTGAAAGTTCAGCCCACGCCAGCTCAATATCACGAGCAGGATTACCGCCACCACCGCCGCCTCCGCCAATGTCGCCCACACGAAGGCGGTGAGGGAGGCTTGGGACAGGATCAGGCCCACCTTGACAGCGGCGAAGATGAGGAACACGCCGTTTTGCACCCAGACGGTGTATTTGGATTGCACTTGAGATTCAAACCAATAGACGGCGATTTCGCTGGCTTTGAAAAGCTGGATGGCGCCGAGGATGGCAACGATACTCCGGGCGAGCGGATCATCCGGCCGCAGGTAGGCGATGGTGGCGAGGATCAGCAGGTAAGAGACGAACCCGCCAATGAGCATGAGCACGGCGGCGGTACCGAGGGTGAGCGGTGCGCCTTGCGGGTCGCGCACGATGTCGCGCACGACGATGCCTTGCAGGCCCATGCCGGAGATGGCAGCAAACAGCCCGGTGAAGGCGAGCGCGAAGTTCAACAGGCCGAACTGTTCCGGCCCCAGGTAGCGGGCGATCCATACGCCGACCAGCAGGCCCACGCCCATGCGCAGCACCTTGTCAAGGAACAGCCAGCCGATGTTGTCGAGGATCTTGACGAGGTTGGGCCGGTGCGCGAGGCGGCGGCGGACGAAGGCGGGCACGAGGTTCATGGGCGGCGGCTCACATTCCCCAGACACCGATGATGCGGGCGCCCACCGTCTCGCTGCGGTGGAAGATCTTGTCGTCCCAGCTTCTGTCAGGCCGGCGGTCGAAGACGATGAGGTGCGCTTCTTCCGCGCCGCACTGGTCGGCATAGGCCGCCGTTTGGGCGAGTCCTTCTTCGATCGTGGCCTCCAAGCTCTTGTGCAGGATTTTGAGCTCCAGCACCACGCGCTGCACCGGGCCGAGGAAGCCCTCTTGTTCATTGAGTGGCCACTCGAGGAAGAGGTCGGTTCTTCGCCGTCCCAGCCCATACTCGCGGCTGATGCGCCCGCCGCCGTTGACGATGCGCTGCAGAAAGGCTTGCAGCAAGAGCTGCGGGCCGGCCTCCTTGTACTGGAAGCGCTCGATCCAGGCATCCGCATTCTCGCGGAAGAATTGCTGGAAGGCGGCAAGGAGCTTGGGGATGTCCAGCCTTCTGTCGTGCGGGCGGACATACCAGGCCTGCTCGTGGGTGATGCGGGTCTGCGTGGTGTAGGTGAGCTCGCGCGGGATGACTTCGCGGTAGATGCGGTTGGCAATGCGCCACTGCGGGCGGGATTGGATGAGGCCCAGATCCTCGACATATTGCAAGTCATCCAGCGGCACCTGGTCGTGCAAGGCGTCGGCCTCGCGGTCGTCGGCGGCGAGGATGGCCGCAATGACGCGGTGCACGCGCGGCTCCCGCAGCTTGTCGGTGAGCTGATCGAGGTGCGTGGCGCGGCTCTGGATCAGCCGCTCGCGCGCGGCCTTGTAGCGCTCCAGCGTCACGGGCAGGCTGCGGTTCTTGCGCAGCTCTCGATCTTCCCACGTGCACTCGTGCCCCAAGGCGTTCACCAGCCACGGCTGGCCGCGGGTGTCTTCCCATAGCTCGGGCCAGATCGCCTCGTCAAAGCGTTGGCCCGTCGCAATAGTGAGGGCGAGGTCCGTGAGGCTGATCTCGTCGTCGTAGGCAGTGAACGCTTGGGTCGTGGTGGGGTCTTGCGGCAGGGGTGAAACCATGGAAAAACGTCCGGTGGAGAGCTTAATCGGCGGCAAGTATACCTCATCTCCACTCGGGTGGGATTCAGGAACGACGCCGGCACGAGCGGTTTCGCTGACGTCGAGGCCAGGGCCGAGGCGCTGCTCGCGCTATAATCTCTAGCTTTCGTCCCCCGATTCCATTGGTGCCATGTCCCTCGACAAAAGCTTCGAACCCAAGGCGATCGAATCGCGCTGGTATCCCTACTGGGAGGAACACGGCTACTTCCGCGCCGGTTTCGATCCGAGCAGAAAAAATCCCTATTGCATCCTGATGCCGCCGCCCAACGTCACGGGCACGCTGCACATGGGGCACGGCTTCAACCAGACCATCATGGATATCCTGGTGCGCTGGCGGCGCATGAGCGGGGACAACGTGCTGCTGCAGCCGGGTACCGACCATGCCGGCATCGCCACCCAGATCGTGGTCGAGCGCCAGCTCGAGCGCGAGGGGCTCACGCGCTACGATCTGGGACGGGAGAAATTCCTCGAGCGCGTGTGGCAGTGGAAGGAATATTCCGGCGGCACCATCACGCGGCAGATGCGGCGGCTGGGCACTTCGGCCGACTGGACCCGCGAGCGCTTCACCATGGACGAGGGGATGTCGCGCGTGGTGCGCGAAGTCTTCGTCCGGCTCTATCGCGAGGGGCTCATCTACCGCGGCAAGCGCCTGGTCAACTGGGATCCGAAGCTGCGCACGGCGGTCTCCGATCTAGAAGTGTCGGCTGAAGAGGAAGAAGGGTTCCTCTGGTCCCTCCTCTACCCCTTCGCCGACGGGCCCATCGACGGGCAACGGGGCGTGGTGGTGGCCACCACGCGGCCGGAGACGCTCTTTGGCGACGTGGCGGTGATGGTGCATCCGGAAGATCCCCGCTATCAGGGGCTCATCGGCAAGGAGGTGATCCTGCCGCTGGTGGGCCGGCGCATTCCCATCATCGCCGATGCGGCCGTGGATCCGAGCTTCGGCACCGGCTGCGTGAAAGTGACACCGGCGCACGATGCCAACGACTACGCCGTGGCCCAGCGCCACGGGCTGCCGCTGATCAGCATCTTCCGGCTCGATGCCCATCTGAACGACCAGGTGCCCGAGCCTTACCGCGGGCTCGACCGGTTCGTCGCCCGGGAAAAGGCCGTGGCCGAGCTGCAGGCGCAGGGGCTTTTGGTCGAGGTGAAGCCGCACAAGATGATGGTGCCGCGCGGCGAGCGCACGGGCGTGGTGCTCGAACCCATGCTCACCGACCAGTGGTTCGTGGCCACCACCAAGCCCGGGGCGGACGGCAAGTCGCTCGCGCAAAAGGCGCTCGAAGTGGTCGAGGACGGCAGCATCCGCTTCTTCCCCGACAACTGGGTGAATACCTACCGCCAGTGGCTGGTCAATATCCAGGATTGGTGCATTTCGCGCCAGCTGTGGTGGGGGCACCAGATCCCGGCGTGGTACGCCGACGAAGATCCGGCCGAAAATCGTCGCTTCTGGGTGGCGCACGACGAGGCGCAGGCCCGGGCGCTTGCCGCGGCCGAGGGCTACACGGGGCCGCTCACGCGCGACGCGGACGTGCTCGACACGTGGTTCTCTTCGGCGCTGTGGCCTTTCTCCACGCTCGACTGGACGCCGGAGTATCCGGCCAAATCCAACCCGGCGCTCGATCTCTACCTGCCCTCTTCGGTGCTGGTCACGGGTTTCGACATCATCTTCTTCTGGGTGGCGCGCATGGTGATGATGACCACCCACGTCACCGGCAAAATTCCGTTCAAGCACGTCTATGTCCACGGCCTCATCCGCGATGCCGAGGGGCAGAAGATGTCGAAGTCCAAGGGCAACGTGCTCGACCCGATCGACCTCATCGACGGCATCGACCTGGAATCGCTCATCCAGAAGCGCACCACCGGCCTGATGAACCCGAAACAGGCCGCATCGATCGCGGAGCGCACGCGCAAGGAATTCCCCAACGGCATCCCGGCGTTCGGTGCGGATGCCCTGCGCTTCACCTTTGCCTCGCTCGCGAGCCCCGGGCGCGACCTCAAGTTCGACCTCGGCCGTTGCGAGGGCTACCGCAACTTCTGCAACAAGCTGTGGAACGCGACCCGCTTCGTGCTCATGAACGTGGGCGAGCGCCTGCCGCAGACGCCCGCCGCGCCCGAGGCGCTGGGCTTTGCCGAACGCTGGATCGTCTCCCGCCTGCAGCGGGTGGAAGCGGAAGCGCAGCGCCACCTCACCGACTACCGCTTCGACCTCTACGCCAAGGCGCTCTACGAATTCGTCTGGGACGAATACTGCGACTGGTACCTGGAACTTGCCAAGGTGCGTCTTGCGCAAGGAGACGAGGCGGTGCGCCACGCCACGCGCCGCACGCTCATCGACGTGCTCGAAGCCGTGCTGCGGCTGCTGCACCCGGTGATTCCTTTCATCACCGAGGAGCTCTGGCAGCACGTAGCCCCCGTGGCCGGGCGCAAGGTGAGCGACTCGATCATGGTGGCGCCCTACCCCGTCGCCGAGCCCGGGCGGCTCGACGAAGCGGCCGAGCGCGAGATGGCGCTCTTCCAGGCAATCACGCGGGCGGTGCGGGGCTTGCGCGCCGAGATGAAGCTCAACCCGGGCGAGCGCGTGCCGCTGGCGGTGGCGCTGGGCGAGGCGGCCGACGAGGCGCTCGCGGCGACGATCGCCGGGTTCGTTCCCTACCTGCAGGCGCTCGCACGGCTCACGGAAGTGCGCACGCTGGCGCGCCTACCCGAAGATGCGCTCGCGCCGGTGGCGGCGGTGGAGACGCTGCAGCTCATGCTCGACGTGCCCATCGACGCCGCCAAGGAGCGCGAGCGGCTTGCCAAGGAGATCGAGCGCCTGCGCGCCGAGATCGCCAGGGCGAAGAAGAAACTGGAAAACCCCAGCTTCGTGGAACGCGCGCCGGCCGAAGTGGTGGCCCAGGAGCGCGAGCGCATCGAGCGCTTCAGCGCCACGCTCGCGCAGCTCGAACCGCAGCTCGCGCGCCTCGAGCGGCATTTGGGGAGGGGGTGATTAGCGCCGCACCAACACGAATTCGTATTCCCCCTCCCCGACTTCGTGCGCCACTTCCAGCACGTTGCCGCTTTGGCGCGCGAAGGCGGAGAAATCTTTCATCGAGCCGGGATCGGTGGTCAGCACCCGAAGGCGTTGCCCCGAGTGCAGCGTGGCGAGTGCTTTTTTCGTGCGCAGGATGGGCAGTGGGCAGCGCAACCCGCGCGCGTCGAGTTCGAGATCGGCGTCTACGACCACGATGTCCTCCGGAATTTGACGCGATTTGCTCACGTCGGTTAGAATAGCACTTCTTCTTTGGAGATGTGGCCGAGAGGTCGAAGGCACTCCCCTGCTAAGGGAGCATACCGGCAAAACCGGTATCGAGGGTTCGAATCCCTCCATCTCCGCCAACATCCAAGCCCCTTCTCCCGCAGCATCGAGGCGGCCGTGATGAAATATTGTTCCCTTTGCGGCCATCCTTTGCGGGTAGCCGTCCCCCCAGGCGACAATCGACCACGGCACGTATGCGGTCACTGTGGCGAGGTGCACTATCAGAACCCCAACGTCGTGGTGGGCGCCATCGCTCGCTGGGAAGATCGCGTCCTGCTGTGCCGCCGGGCGATCGAGCCGCGCTTGGGTTGGTGGACCCTGCCGGCCGGTTTCATGGAAAACGGTGAATCCACCATGGAAGCGGCCATGCGCGAGACTTGGGAAGAGGCCGGGGCGCTCATCGAGGTGGAAGACCTACACGCGCTCATCGACGTGCCGCCCATCCAGCAAGTGCACCTCTTCTACCGTGCGCGTCTGCTTCGGCTCGACATCGCTCCGGGCGAGGAAAGCCTGGAAACCCGGCTGTTCCGTCTGGACGACATCCCTTGGGGCGAACTGGCTTTCGAAACGGTGCGCCTGGCGCTGCGCCACGAGGTGGAGGCGCCCGGCGGGGGAATCCTGGTGACCTCGCTGGGAGCGAAAGGCTCGCCGGATCAGCGCCAGAGGCGCACTTCCCCTACGGCATAGCGCTGCGCGAGCGGTCGCGTGGAATGCACCCCTTCTTCGTAGCTCAGGATTTCGAATCCCGTGGCACCGCGGCGCGTGACGATTTCTTGGGCAGCGCGGCGAAACACGGTGTAGGCTTCGCCTTGCCCGCCCGTGGTGAGCGTGCGCATGTTCATGCGGATGCGGGCCACCTTGGCGTCGGGTGATTCGAGCACCTGGATGCGCCAGTTGGGCTCGAAGGGGTCGTAGAGGGCATAGGCGATGAGCGCCGCGCCCCCGAGCTGACGGAGCAAGGCGGTGTGGGAGACGGAGGTGGCCGAGGAGGCTGCGCCGGCGCCTCCGCCCGCCGCTGCATCTCCCCCGGCCGCGGTGACTCCGCCGTCGATGTTGAGCGACGATTCCGACAGGATGAGGGCGCTCCCCGCGGCCCCGGCGAGCGGCGCGTCGTATTTGCCCCAGTCCACACTCGAACCGGCGCAGCCGGTGAGGGTGAGCGCGAGCAGCGCGGTGAGCGGAATCGAGCGGCCGAGGGTGCGCATCGTGCTCTCTCAGAGGTATTGGAAGAGCGAGAGATTGGCCACGCGTACGAAGGACTGCTGCGCCGCCTGCAGGACGAGCTGCTGCTGGGCGAGCCGGCTCAGGGCTTCGTTGTAGTCCAGATCTTCGATGCGCGAGCGGGCAGTGGCGTAGTGCAGATCGAGCGTCTGCCCGGCATAATCGAGCGAATCGAGCTCGGCGCGCTGCGAGCCGACCTTGGATTGATATACGGCGATGCGTTCCATGAAAGCGTCGACCATGTCGAGGCCGTAACTCGTGGGATCCGGAGCGCCCGTGTCGGGATCCAGGTATTCCAGCGGTAGCGTCGTCGTTGCCGAGGTGGCGGGGTCGATGGCGTCGATCGCGGTCTTGAGGCGGTTGAAGAACTCTGCCGGGGGATAGGTCGCCGGCGTTCCGGGTGTATATAAGCTCTGATCCGCTTCGAAGAGCCCCCCTCCCCCCGCCGCCGAACCGGGGATGCCGATGTCCATCTGCCGCTCGGGGCCGACTTGCATCTGTCGGGTGCCGGCATCGCCCTGGTAATAATAGAGATCGGGCGTGTCTGGGTCGCCATCGTGGTCGCCGAAAACGATCGGCGGCGTATCGTTCTTGTAGCCGGCGAACAGGTATTCACCCTGTCCGTCCTTGCTGTTGGCGAGCGCGACGAGGTTGTCGAGCTGGCTACGCAGGTCGGAAGCGATCGCCGCCTTGTCCTGGGCGCTGAGCCCGCCGTTGCCCGCCTGGATGAATTTCTGCCGCATGTATTGCAGCGTGTCGGTCATGGTGGAGAGCCGCGCGTCGGTGAGCGCGAGCTGATCCTTGGCGTAGCCGATGTTGGCGATAAACTGCTTGTTCACGCTTTGGGATTGCTGCAGCTCGAGGCTGCGCGCAGCGCGCACGGGGTCGTCCGAGGGGCGAAGCATCTTGCGCCCCGTGGCAACCTGCAACTGGGTTTGCGCGAGCTGCGTCTGGTTGTTCTGCAGGGCCGCGATGTTGCGGTCGAAGATCTGGGAAGTGGAGATGCGCATGGTCGTTCTCCCGGTCAGCTGGCGATGGCGAGCACGGAATCGAAGAGCCTCTGTGACATCTGCATCACCTTGCTCGCGGCCAGATAGGCTTGCTGGAAGCGTATCAGATTGGCGGCCTCTTCATCCAGATTGACCCCGGCGAGACTGTCTCGCTGCGCCCGGATTTGCTCGTGCAGCGCCTGGGAAGCGGTGGCGCCATTGATCACCTCGCTCGCCTTGGCGCCGACCGCAGACACGGTGCGTGCGTAGACGCTTTGCAAGGTTGCGGTGGGCTGGCCGGAGGCGTTAGCGTAGAGAAATTTCTCGGTCTGGATGGCGGCGAGCGCCAACGCGTTGCGATTGTCGGCCGGACCACTTCCAGGAGCGAGCGTACCGGTCGGGTCTTCTTCCGCAGCGGCGATCTGACGGGGATCGGTGATCGCCACGCCGATCTTGGAGGCGGCGTTACGGTACGGCGAGATGACGGCGGTCTCGCCGGTTTGCAGGGTCACTCCGGAGAAGTCGAGACCGTCGATCACGGAGTTTGCCGAAACATCGAAGACCTTGCCGTCGCTCTGCCGCGTCACCCTGAGCGTACCATTGCTGTTGCTCAGAATGTAGGTATCTGGGCGAAGCGCCCCAAGATCGACCGAAGAGGCAAACGGGACGGTAACGGTGCTGCCGGCCGAACCGGTGGTCGTCGCGGAGAGATCGATTCCGGAAAAATAGGCGCTCCCGGTCGATCCATCCAATCCATAGCCCGACGCATGCACTTCGTTGAATTTCACTGCGAGAGCGAGCGCAAGAAAACCGAGCTGGTCTTGCACTGGCTCGAGCGTGTCGCGCCTGAAAGCGAGCATGGCGCCCAGTTCGCCTCCGGTGATGAGTTGCTCGGGGAGGATTTGAGCCGCTCCGGTGCCGATCTGGTATGTGACCTGGGTGCGCATGGGCTGCGCGGGATCGGGCCGGGTGGCGAGCGTGGCGCTCTCCATTCCCTGCACCAGCGCCTGCCCGTTGCCGATGAACACGTTCATGATGCCGCGATCATCGACCACCGCATGGACGTTGACGAGCTTGGAGAGTTCGGCGAGCGCCTGGTCGCGCTGATCGAGCAGGTCGTTAGGCGCGGCGCCGTTGCCCACGCCGAGCGCCCGCGTGATTTCCTGGTTGAGCCGGGCGATTTGTTGCCCGTACTGGGTGATCTGCTGGGTGGCAAGTGAGACGTTCTGTTGCAACGCAGCATCGATCTCGTTGATCCTGCCCGAGAGCAGGTGGAAACGATTGACCAGGGCTTCGCTTTGCGAGAGCATCGTCTGCCGCGCGGGGATGCTGGAGGGGTTGTTCGCCACTTCGTTCACGGAGTCGAAGAACTGCGCCATGGCCGAGGAAATCCCCAGATCCGGGTCGGCGATGAGATCGTCGATCGGTGCGATGAGGTCGCGATAGCTCTGGTAGTAGCTCGCCTGGCTCTGCGATTGCAGCAGTTGCCGCTGCAGGAACTGGTCGTAGCTGCGCTGCACGTCCACGACGCGCGCGCCCTGCCCTACGTAGCCGTAGCCCATGTACTGCGACGGCTGGGTGGTCTGCACCGCACTCTGGCGGCTGTAGCCGGGCGTGTCGGCATTGGCGATGTTGTGGCTGGCGACGGTGAGCTTGGCCTGCGCGGCCATCAGCCCGGTCAATCCGATGTTGAGAAAATCGGCCATGGTTTGCTCCCGGCGCGAAGAAGATGTCGCCAGTAAACTAGCAATTTATGTGCCATGCTTTCGAGATCAACCGGGCAAGGCCGCGCGGAAGCGCTGGTCCTGCAGGATGGAGACGATCTTGTCGGCATAGCGGGGATCGGTGGCGTAGCCTCCGCGCACCAGCGCCGCGGCGAAGTCACGCGGTGTACGGCTGCCGGGGACGTAGGCATAGCGCTCGTTGTTCTGAATGAGGCGAACGTAATCGTCGAAGGCGGCGGCGTAGGACGAATAGACGCGGAATTTCGCGTTTTCGGTCACCGCCCGGCCGTTGTCGTATTCAGTAACCGGCAGGGTCACGGTCGGCCCGCGCCAGCTGCTGCCCGCTTTGATGTTGAAGAGATTGTGGCTGGAGCGGCCATCCGGGGTGCGGATGACGGCGCTCCCCCACCCCGTCTCGAGGGCCGCCTGGGCGACGAGGAATTCCGGCGGTACGCCCAGTTGGGCCGCGGCTCGCCGGGCCTGTGGCAAGGTCTCCTGCACGAAGCGACGGATCTTCTCCGGCACCGACGTCTCGTTCGTCTCTGCGCGGCGCACCGCCGAGGCAGTCTCGGCCAAGGCGGGGAAGAGGGGGGTGGGGTCGTCTTGCGTCAAGGGCACGAGCGGCACGGCCTCGTCCCCGACCTTGCCCGAGGCACCGCCCAGGGCGGCAAAAAAGCCCTTTTCTTCCAGCGCAGCGGCTTCCTCCGTTGCCACGCCTTGCCGGTTTCCGGCAGGATTTGCCGGGCGACGCAGCACGTTGGCGAGTGAAAAACCTCCGCTCGGGGGGAGTTCGCCCTGCTCACCGACGCCCGCGGCAGACGCCGCGGCTTCGTTCTGATTCCCGAGACGCTGTTGCAATTGCCGCGCGAGCATCTCACCGAGCCCGATGCCGCGGCCCATGGCGAGATTCTGGGCGAGCTGCTGGTCACTCATGTCCTGAAAGGTCCGCTCGCCATCGCTCGAGGTGAAGGCGTTGGCGGGCACGGTGGCACGCATGGCCTTGAGCATCTGCTGCAGCATCACCGCCTCGAACTGTTTGGCGGCAGCGCGCAACGCTTCGGGCGAGTCGCCCTGACGCGCCAGATTCTGCAGCGAGCGCAGGGAACGCGGATCGAAGGCGGGAACGCTCGGCACGCTCATCTTCCCTCTCCCTATCAGATCACTTCGAGGTCGGCCCGCAGGGCGCCCGAAGACTTGAGCGCCTGCAAGATGCTGATGAGATCCATGGGGGTGGCGCCGAGCGCATTCAGCGCCTTGACCACGTCGGCCAGATTCGCGCCGCCCTTGACGTCTTGGATCACGGCGACGGGCTGCTCGATCTCCACCCGCCCCTGCTGGGCCGCCACCGCAGCTCCACCGGCAAACGGCGTATCCGGCTGGCTCACCGCCAGATCCTGTCCGATGGTGACCTTGAGGCTGCCGTGCGCCACCGCTACGTGCTGCAGCGTCACGGCCTGATTCATCACCACGGAACCGGTGCGGGAGTTGACCACCACCTTGGCGCGTTGTACGTCGGGCTCTACGGTGAGGTTCTGCAGGCGGGCGAGAAACGCAATACGCGCGTTGGGGTCGGGCGGAGGGCGAACGGCGATGGTACGGCCGTCGAGCGCCTGGGCAGTGCCGAAGCCGAAAGCGGTCTCGATCGCCCGCACGATCTTTGCGGCCGTGCCGAAATCCATTTCTTCCAGCTCGAGCTGGATGATCTCGGATTGAGCGAAATTGTTCCCGACTTCCCGCTCCACCGTCGCGCCCGCCGGAATGCGCCCGGCCGAGAGATGATTGATCTGCTGCGCCGCGCCCCCGGATCGTGCGCCGGCCCCGCCGACGACGACGTTGCCCTGAGCGATGGCGTAGATCTGCCCGTCGGCCCCCTTGAGCGGCGTCATCACCAAGGTGCCGCCCTTGAGGCTCTTGGCGTTGCCCAGCGACGAAACGGTCACGTCGATGCGCTGGCCTGCGCGAGCAAAAGGCGGCAGTTCGGCCGTGACCATGACGGCAGCCACGTTCTTGAGCTGCATGTTGCCCGGCGGCAGGTTCACGCCCAGGCTGCGCAGCATGTTGACCACGCTCTGCACGGTGAACGGCGTTTGCGTGGTCTGGTCGCCGCTGCCATCGAGCCCCACCACCAAGCCATAGCCGACGAGCTGGTTGTCGCGCACCCCCCCGATCGTGGCGAGATCCTTGATGCGCTCTCCGGCAGCCCATGCCGCACCGAGTCCGAAGAAGCCCAAGGTGCAGACGAGCGCCACGGCGAGGAGCGTTCGCCCGGAGAGGAATTCGCGCACGCGTAAAGTCCCATTCATGACCAATTCCTCAGAACGGCAGGAAGTTGAGGAAGAAGCGCTGCAGCCAGCCCATGCGTTGCGCCTCGTCGATGTAGCCGCTGCCGACGTATTCGATGCGCGCATCGGCCACTGCGGTGGATTCGACCGAGTTCCTGCCGCTGATGGTCACCGGATCGACCACGCCGGAGAAACGGATGTACTCCCGCCCCTGATTGATGGCCAGCTGCTTTTCGCCGGAGACGAGGAGATTGCCGTTGGGGTAGACGTCGATCACGGTGACGGTGATCGTGCCCTGGAACCTGTTGTCGGCCGAGGCGCCGCCCTTGGCTTCGAGGCTTTGATCGGACCCGGCCTTCAGACTCAGCCCGGCCAGGCCCGACAAGGGAAGACGCGTCATTCCGCTGATACCGGCTTCCGAATTGATGTTCCGGCTGGCATTGGCCCCGGTGTTCTTCCTTGCCGAGGTATTCTCGACGAGGTTGATGGTGAGCGTGTCGCCCACGTAGCGCGGTTTGCGATCCTCGAAGAGCGGACGCACGGCGCTTGCCTGATAGATGGCGCCGTTGTTGGGCGGCGCGGACTGAGGCGCCGGACGCGCCGTCATCGGTTGATGCACGATGGCAGGCGGCGTGGTGTCGAGCGCCGCACAGCCCGACAGCACGAGCACTCCGAGCAGCAGCCACGGGTTGGCGCGCTCGAACGGGGCGCGCAAGGTCGCGGTTCGCCGTCTCATGGCCATTCCCCCTTACAGCTGGGTCAGACGCCCCAGCATCTGATCCGAGGTCTGCACGGCCTTGGAATTGAGCTCGTAGGCGCGCTGGGTGATGATCATGCTCACCAGTTCCTCGGCCACGTTGACGTTCGAGTTTTCCACGTAGCCCTGATTGAGCACGCCGGCGCCGTTGTTGCCGGGAATGTTCACCGCCGGCGGGCCGCTCGACTGCGTCTCGGCGAAGAGGTTCTCGCCCAGCGCCTGCAGGCCGCCTTCATTGACGAAGGTGACGAGCTGGATCTGCCCCACCTGTACCGGCGCGACCGCCCCTGGCTGCAGCACGCTCACCACGCCGTCCTTGCCAATAGTCACGGAGAGGGCGTCCGGGGGAATGTTGATCGCATCGGCCAGCGGATAGCCCGAGGCGGTGACCACGTTCCCCTGATTGTCGAGCTGAAAGGATCCGTCCCGCGTGTAAGCGAGGGTGCCGTCGGGCATTTCGATCTGAAAGAAGCCTCGCCCCTGGATGCCGATGTCGAGCGGGTTGCCCGTCTGTTGCAGCGTTCCCTGAGTGAAGATGCGCGCCGTGGCCACGGGGCGCACGCCGGTGCCCATCTGCAGGCCGCTGCCGATCTGGTTTTGCTGCGTCTGCTGCGCGCCCGGTTGACGCAGCGTCTGATAGAGCAGATCCTCGAACACGGCACGCTGGCGCTTGAAACCGTTGGTCGATACGTTGGCGAGGTTGTTCGAGATGACGTCGAGCTGGGTCTGCTGTGCGTCGAGCCCCGTGCGGGCGATCCAGAGCGAACGGATCATGATCGTTCTCCTATGGGCGCCGCCACGGTCGAGGGAAACGGAGCGGCGCGGTTGCTACGTTGCATGATTTCATCTTACGTCCGCCGCCTCGCTGCTCGTCGCTGGAAAACCGGCGTTTTGCCGCCTCATTTCCGCCGGCTGCTCCCTCAGCGCGCCGGCGAGAGGATGGCCGAGGCCCGGGCGTCGTTCTCCTGGGCGGTGGTGATCGCCTTGGTGTTCATTTCGAACTGGCGCGAGAGAGCGATCATGCGCACCATCTGATCGACGAGCGAGACGTTCGATTTCTCCACGTAGCCGGCTTTCACCGCCACGTTGGGATCGGGAGGCGATCCTCCTCCGCCCTGCAGGCGGAAGAGTCCGTCGTCTCCGCGCTGCAGGTTCTCCACCGGGGGATTGACCAGCTTGAGCCGCCCCACGACTTCCACGACCTGGGTGTCGGCCGGGTCCATGGCCGAGATCGTTCCGTCCTGGCCCACGAGAAACTCCCGATCCGGCGGCAGCGCGATCGGCTGATCATTCTCGCCGAGCACCGGCTGGCCGCCGGGCAACTGCAGGATGCCGTTGGGGCTCAATTGGAAATTGCCGGCGCGCGTGTAGGCTTCGCCGCCGTCGGGCGTCTGCACGGCGAACCAGCCAGGGCCTGCGATCGCCACGTCGAGCGGCCGCCCGGTGTAATCGAGCGGGCCGGATTCGAAGTTGGTCGCCACGGTGGCATCCACCGTGAAGGCGCGCGAGGGCAGCGCCTCGGTCTGCACCTCGACCGCGCGCAGCCGGTGCATCGCCTCCTTGAACCCGGCGGTATCCACGTTGGCGAGGTTGTTCGCCACCGCCCCTTGCTGCTCCAGGGTGTACTTCGCGCCGGTCATGGCGATGTAGAGCATGCGATCCATCGCGGTCCTCCTTCAGCGCCGGGTATCAGCGCAGATTGATGATGGTCTGCAGGATCTGATCCTGCGTGCGGATCGACTGGGCGTTCGCCTGATAGGCGCGCTGCTGCACGATCATGTTGACCAGCTCGGCGGTGAGATCGACGTTGGAGGCTTCGACCGCACCGCCGCTGATGAAGCCACGCGTGCCCGCGCCGGGCGTTCCCGCCACACCCGGCCCCGATTCGAGCGAGGCAATCCACAGGTTGTCGCCCATCGACACCAAGCCATTCGGATTGCGGAAGGCAGCGATCGCCACCGTCCCCACCGTGATCACGTTACCGTTGGTATACCGCGCCTGGATCTGACCGGTAGGCATCACCGATACACCCGCCAGCTCCCCAGCGGGAACGCCATCCTGGCTGATGGTATTCACGGAAGATGCGAGGGCGAATTGGGTCGCTGTTAAATTGATATCGATCGTGCCATCGCTTGCTCCCACAGGTCCACCAATCGTTGCGCCGTTGGCCAATGTAATGCCGCCAAAAGACAAAGGTGACCCGCCGGTCAATGCCCCCGATGCATCGAATGTCAAAGTCCCCAGCGATGCTGGCGTCCCCGGCGGAGTGAGCGAAGGATCCGTTACCGTATCACCAGAAAGGGCACCGTACACATCCCAAGTCGATGGGTTTCCCGAAGCCGTTCTCACAAAATACAAATTCAAATTATGCGCAATCCCAAGCGAGTCATAGGTCACGACCGTCGTAGAAAAATTATAGGTTTTGGGATCATTGGGGTCGAATGTTCCAGTCATGACCGACTGGTTGGCATCCAGATTGAACGTCATGCTGACGGTCGAAGTTTCCTTCGGCGTCCCGGTATCGTAGGGCACCTTGATCGGTACCGCATCCCCGGCCCCAGCGGTACCGGGATAGCCGAGCAGCTGGTAACCCGTGGCCGTGGTCACGTAGCCGTCCTTGTCGAGCTGGAACTCCCCGGCACGGGTGTAGAACGTCTGGTTGTCGCCCAGCACGGGGCGCTTCACCATGAAGAAGCCATCGCCGTTGATCGCCATGTCGAGCGAATTGCCCGTCTCGGTGATGCTGCCCTGGCTGAAATTCTGCCGTACGGCGGCCACGCGCGAGCCGCTGCCCACCTGTTTGTACGGATCGGCGCCGAGCGTGGAGGAATAGACGTCGGCGAACACCGTCTGGCTCGCCTTGAAGCCGCTGGTGTTGGCGTTGGCCACGTTGTGGCTGATGACGTCGAGCGCCTGCGAGGAGCTGGATAGGCCGCTCAAGCCTTGTTGGAATGCCATGATTTTCTCCTTTGTCAGATGATCTGCTTGACCTCGTCGAGGGTAAAGATACCCAGATCACCCACCTGGAGGTCGATACTCTTGGGGCCCTTGACCACGCCAGTGACCTGGCCGAGCTGCAGCGGCCTGGCATTGACCGTGTCGCTGCCGTTCTTGGCCTCGACCTTGATCTTGTAAATGCCGGGCTGGGCGGTTTGTCCGTCGTCGGCCTTGCCATCCCAGACGAAATTGTGGCTACCGGCGTCGAGCGATCCCAAATCGAGCGTGCGCACGAGCACTCCGGCCTGATCCGTAATCGTCACCTTGACACTGCTCGCCGCCAGGGGCAAATCCACCCCGGCGATGCCTCCTGAATTCGTGAGCATGATCTGGTTGCCGGCCACCAGCACCCCGCGCCCCACGAGCGACGCCATGTCGGTCATCTGCGCCGTGCCTGCGAGCTCCGAAACGAGCTGGTTGAGTTTCTCGATGCCCTGCACCGTGCTCATCTGCGCCAGCTGTGAGGTCACCTCGGCGTTGTCCATGGGGTTCAGGGGATCCTGGTTCTTGAGCTGGGTGGTCAGGAGCGTGAGGAAGCGGTTCTGCATGTCCTCGACGGCACCGGCCGTTACGCTCTTGCTCGTCTCGCGCTGGCCGTATTGCGCCAGGATGGAATTCGCCGTGGTGGCGGTAGAAGAATTGATCGTGCTCATCGTCCGTCTCCGGTGGGTTCGTCATCGATCGGCGACGGTGCCGTAACCCGCACCCCACTCACTGCCCGATCGTCAGGGTTTTCTGTAGCAAAC
Organism: Tepidiphilus sp. J10; assembly: GCF_006980785.1. Taxonomy (NCBI): domain Bacteria; kingdom Pseudomonadati; phylum Pseudomonadota; class Hydrogenophilia; order Hydrogenophilales; family Hydrogenophilaceae; genus Tepidiphilus; species Tepidiphilus sp. J10. The sequence continues at coordinate 114,928 of NZ_SBHP01000002.1, read as the reverse complement.
TTCGTGCCGTATTGATGACCTCAACGTTGTTCTGGTACGAGCGCGAGGCGGAGATCATGTTGACCATCTCCTCGACCACGTTCACGTTGGGCATCTGCACATAGCCGTTCTCATCGGCCGCCGGGTTATTGGGTTCATAGACGAGACGCATCGGGGCGGCGCTTTGCACGATCTGGCTCACCTGCACGCCCTGGGCCTCGCCGTCACGGATGGGGATGGTGCGGAAGACCACCTGCTTGGCGCGGTAGGGCTGGCCGTCGGGGCCGACGACGCTCTCGGCGTTGGCGAGGTTGGAGGCGGTGGTGTTGAGGCGAACCGACTGCGCCGTGAGCGCCGAGCCCGCCACCTTGAACACGTCGAGCATTGCCATGACGATCTCCCTGCCCTGTCACTCACTGCCCGGTGATGGCGGTGCGCATCCCTTTGAGCAGCCGGTTGATGAAATTGAGACTCGCCTCGTAGTGAAACGCCGTCTCGGCGAAGGCCGTGCGTTCCTGGTCCATGTCGACGGTGTTGCCGTCGACGGACGACTGCACTTCGGTGCGGTAGCCCTCGTATTCGGTAAGCGGATCCTCGCCCCCGGCCGAGAGGTGCTTGGGGTCGGTTTTCTTGAGCCCCGGGGCGCTGCGGCTCGACTGGGCCTGGGTGAGGGCGGCGCGGAAATCGAGGTCGCGCGCCTTGTAACCGGGCGTGTCGGCGTTGGCGATGTTCGAGGCGATGAGCTGCTGCCTGCGGGCTTGCACTTCGAGCGCATGGCGCTGAAAAGCGAGGGCTTGTTCGAGTTTTTCCAACATGGTCATCCTCCGGTTTGGGACGACGGGTAATGAGCACTTTCCATGCCTGACAGGATAAGTCCCTGCCCGTCAAGGCAAAGGACGGAACATGCGGGATTCTTCCCGGCAAATTCGCGCTTGCCTGCCGGCAAGGATTGCCGGGCTTGCCGATCCGTGTTAGAACTTCGGCCCATGAACGCCGTCCGCCTTTTCGCCTTTTTCTTTTCCTTCGCCCTCGGGCTGTGTAGCCTTGCGGCCGAAGCGCGCCAGGAGCCGCAGGCAGTGGAGCAGACCGTACGGGCTTTCCTGCAGCAGGCGACGGCGGGGCTGCCGGGGCGGGTGCAGATCGAGGTCGATCCGTTCGACCCCTACAATCAGCTCCCTCCCTGCCGCCAGCTGCAGGCCTTCGTGCCGGAGAACGTGCGGCTGTGGGGACGGGTGGCGGTGGGCGTGCGCTGCACCGATCCTGCCCCCTGGACGGCTTATCTCACCGCCCGGGTCGCGGTGTTTGGCGCTTATTACCAGAGCGCCCGGCCGCTGCGCGCGGGGCAGATCCTCTCGCCCGACGATCTGCGCCGTGAAGAAGGAGAACTCACGGCGCTGCCGGAAGACGTGGTGCTCGATGCCTCCCGCGTGGTGGGCGCACGCCTGCGCGGCAGCCTCGCGGCCGGCCAACCCCTGCGCCAGAGCCAGATCGTGTTGCCCGACGTCGTCTCGCCGGGAATGGACGTCGTCGTCCGCGCCACTGGCCCGGGCTTCGTGGTGGAGAATCGCGGCAAGGCGCTCAATCGCGCCGCCCCGGGCGAGACGGTGCGGGTGCGGCTCGAGGGTGGGCGCGTCGTCTCGGGTCAAGCCCAACCAGATGGCTCGGTAGCGCTCGGCCCTTAGGGTGGCGAGCATCATCCACCGTACGGCGGCATCGTGCGATTCTGTGCGGAAAATGCTAAAGTTTTCTCATGACTTGCCGTTACCTCCCCCATCGACGCACCGGATTCAAAGAGGAAAGGCGATGAAGATCGGAACCCCCACGCCGCCCGTGACGGGAGGGGCGGAAGCCCTGAGGCCGAGCCCTGCCGGCGGCCATGCGCCCTCTGCCACGCCGCGTGCTGGCAGCACGAACGACTCGGTGGCCGTTTCACGCCTGGCGGATTTGCTGGCGCAGGGAGAACGTGCGATGGAAACCACTGCCGAAATCGACGCCACCCGCGTCCAGGAAATATCCCAGGCAATCCGCGACGGGCGCTTTCACATAGACCCCGAGCGCATCGCCGACGGCCTGCTTGCCGGCGTACGCGATTTCCTCATCCTAGAGAACCGATGAGCCTCTCTCCCACCGCCCTCGCCCTGCTCTCCCAACTGCTCGCGCAAGAAGAGCGTGCGCTCGAGCGTTTCCTCGCCGTACTCGAAGAGGAGCGCCGAGCCCTGCTCGCAGGTGAAGTCGAGGCGATCGCCTCGAGCGTGGAGCGTAAGAACGAGATTACCGAATCCTTGCAGAACTGCAGCCGGCAGAAACTGCTGCTGGCAGCAAAAAGCGCCGGCAAAACCGAGCAGGAGGCCGCCGCCGTGCTCCAGCAATGGATGCAGGAGCCCTCGCTCGCCCCCGTGTGGGAACGCATCCGAACGCTGGCCGAACGCTGCCGGCGCGCCAACCTCGAAAACGGCACCTTCATCCGCGAGCGGCTGGCGGTCAATCAGCAGGCGCTCGACGTGCTCCTCGGCGCCCAGGAGCGCCTCACCACCTACGACGCGCTCGGCACCACGCGCTTTCGTACCGCCACCCGCCGTCCGTTGGGGTCGGCCTGAACGCCCCGTCGTCGAAACGGGCATTTTCTGCCACAATGCAACCCGTTGGCCGATCGCCGGAGCCTCGCGTAATGATCACCGTCGTCTTCAACCAAAAAGGCGGGGTGGGCAAGTCCACCATCACCGTCAATCTCGCCGCCATCGCCGCCCGACGCGGGCTGCGCACCCTCGTGGTCGATCTCGACCCGCAGGCGAACACCACGCGCTACCTGCTGGGCGAAACCGCGGAAACCGCCGAACCGACGCTTGCCGAGTTTTTCGACCAGACGCTCAACTTCAAGCTCAACCCGAGGAGCACCGAGGAATTCGTCTTGCCCACGGCGCACGAGAATCTCGCCCTGCTCGCCGGTCACGGGGCGCTCGAAGAACTCCAGGGCAAGCTCGAATCCCGCTACAAAATCTTCAAGCTGCGCGAGGCCCTGCGCGAGCTCGCGGCGCAGTTCGACCGCATCTACATCGACACGCCGCCAGCGCTCAATTTCTACACCCGCTCGGCGCTCATCGCCGCCCGCTGGTGCCTCATCCCCTACGACTGCGACGAATTCGCCCGCCGAGCTCTCTTGCAACTCCTCGAAACGCTCGAGGAGGTCCGCGCCGACCACAACCCCGAACTGCAACTGGCAGGCATCGTGGTCAACCAGTTCCAGAGTCGCGCCACCTTGCCACGACAGGCGGTGGACGAACTCGCGGCCCAAGGTTTGCCCGTGCTCTCGCCCTATCTCTCGAGTTCGGTCAAGGTAAAAGAGTCGCACCAGAAGAGCTTGCCGCTCGTCGCGCTCGAACCCGGCCATCGGCTGGCACAGGAATTCGCCGCCCTCTTCGAGGCGATCGAAGCGCGCACCGCCGGCTAGAGAAACGCTGCCTAGAGCCGCTCGAGCGGCGCCACCGACAACAACAGCCGCTTGATGCCCACCTCGGGACCGAAGCGCACGCTCGCCTGCGCGTGCGCCCCGGCGCCTTCCACCGCCAGAATCACCCCCTCGCCGAAGCGCGGATGGCGCACCCGCTCGCCGCTGCGCCAGCCGTTGCCTGCCGTCGTCGCCGGCGCCGGAGCGGAAGCGCGCGATGGCGTGGGCTGGAGCACTTTCTGCTCACGACGCCTGGCGTTGAGCCACAGCAAGAGCTCCGCCGGGATCTCCTCGAGAAAACGCGAGGGTTGATGGTATTCGGTCTGCCCGTGCAGCATGCGGATGTCGGCCCAGGAGAGATAAAGGCGCTGGCGTGCCCGGGTCACCGCCACGTACATCAGCCGCCGCTCCTCTTCCACCCCGCCGTCGGCGTACAGGCTGTTCTGATGGGGAAAGAGCCCTTCCTCAAGCCCGGTGAGGAAGACGACGTCGAACTCCAGCCCCTTGGAGGCGTGCACCGTCATCAGCTGCACCGCTGCCCGGCCCGCCTCGGCCTGCTGTTCGCCGGATTCGAGCGCGGCGTGTTGCAGGAAGAGGGCGAGCATCTCGTGTCCCTGCGCCTCGATCCCCTCGCTCGCCATCTGGGCGACGAAATCGCTCGCCGCGCTCACGAGTTCGTCGAGGTTCTCCAACCGGTCGCTCCCGTCGCGCTCGGCGGCGTAGTGCGTGCGCAACCCCGAGCCGCCGATCACCCGCTCGACGAGCTCAGGCAATGGCGACTCGCGCGTCTGTTCGCGCAGGCGCTCGAGCAGCTGAAGGAATCCCTGCAAAGCCGCTCCCGCCCGGCCGGTGATGCGCGTGGCCGCCGCGCTGATGCCGGTTTCCTCGTCGCGCTGTGCCGCCAGCGCCTCCAGCGTGCGCGCCCCGATGCCGCGCGGCGGGAAGTTCACCACCCGCAGGAAGGCCGTCTCGTCGTCGGGCAGCAACAGCAACCTCAGGTAGGCGAGCGCGTGCTTGATCTCGGCGCGGTCGAAGAACCGCTGTCCGCCATGGACGCGATAGGGAATCCCGGCGGCAAGGAGCGCGTGTTCCAGCGCACGCGACTGGGCGTTCGCCCGATAGAGCACGGCGATCTGCTCGGCCGAGACGCCCTCGCGCAGCAGATTGCCGATCTCCTCGGCCACGAAACGGGCCTCGGCGCCGTCGTCGGGGGCCTGAAACACGCGGATCGGCTCACCCTCGCCCGCCTCGGTCCACAGGTTCTTGCCCAGACGCTCGCGGTTGTGGGCGATGATGGCGTTGGCCGCCGCAAGGATGTTGCCGTGCGAGCGGTAGTTGCGCTCCAGGCGGATCACCGCCTGCACGCGGAATTCCTGCTCGAAGCGCATCAGGTTGCGCGCGAGCGCCCCGCGAAAGCCGTAGATCGACTGGTCGTCGTCGCCTACGCAAAAGAGGAAGGCCCCGGCTTCGCCCGTGACCGGATCGGCGGCGAAGCGCTGCAGCCAGCGGTATTGCAGCGCGTTCGTGTCCTGGAATTCGTCGACCAGCACGTGCCGGAAGCGCGCGCGGTAATGCGCCCGCAGCGCCTCGTCGCGCGCGAGCAGCTCGTCGCTGCGCAGGAGCAATTCGGCGAAATCCACCACCCCTTCGCGCTGGCACTGCGCCTCGTACTCCTGCCACAGCGGCAAAAACCGCTCGGCGCGGCGCGACTCGGCTGCCACCTTGTCCGGGCGCAGTCCCTGCTCCTTGTGCGCGTTGATGAAGGAAAGCAGCTCGCGCGGCGGCGCCGTCTGCTCGGAGACGTTGAGCCGCTTGAGCAGGCGCTTGATGGCCGAAAGTTGGTCGGCCGTATCGAGGATTTGGAACATTTGCGGCAAACCGGCCGCCTCGTGATGGATGCGCAGCAGGCGGTTCGCCAGCGCGTGGAAGGTCCCCACCCACATGCGGCGCAGGCTCGGGCGCAGCGCCTCGGGCAAGAGCCCTGACAGGCGCGAGGCCATTTCGCGCGCCGCCTTGTTGGTGAAGGTCACCGCCATGATCTCGTGCGGCCCCGCCTCACCCGTCTCCAGCAGCCAGGCGATACGGCTCGTGAGCACGCGCGTTTTTCCCGAGCCAGCACCGGCCAGGATGAGGGCGTGCTGCGGCGGCAGGGTCACCGCCGCGCGCTGTTCTGGATTGAGTCCCTGCAAGACCTCGTGCATCGTGCGTCCTCCGGCTTCGTGCCGGTGTGATCTCTCGCCCCCGATTGTACCCTCCGCCGTCGAGGAGCAGGTCAGCGGAACTTTTGCTGCAGTGCAGCATCAAATTCGCAAAACGTCGCGACATTCGGCGTCGATTTAACCGAAAAATACGAAACGTTGTATGGCTGCAACAAAAAGTAAGTCCTACTTGCATTCCAACGTTCGGACCACGATAATGAAATCCTGTGTTGCGGCACAACATGCCGCCCAACGCAACCGTCGCCCACGAAGCGACAAGGAACTCGAGATGAAAGCGCCCAAACTTCTACCCTGGTTCGCCAAACAATATGGCCTGCCTGAAGCGCGTGCCCAAGCGCTATGGGCTGAGGCCCTGCGCCGTGCCACCTTGGCCACCGGCTATATCGGCTCCTCGCTCTACTGGCAAACCGCCTGGAACGAATTCCATCGGCTCGCTGAAGCCGAATCGCATCGTCTGCACCCGATCACTTCCTGGTTGCGCCTACAGCATCGCCTGATGACCATGCCACTGCGCGCCGCCACCGACCTGCTGCGCGCCAGCGAAAAAATGCTCGAACGCAGCCGCGCCGCCTGATCGAATCTTGTCTCCCTCCCTCTCCATCTCGATGGAGTTACGCCCGCCCAGTGCGGGCGTTTTTTTGCGCCTTTCATTCGGCGAAAGCGGGGAAATCCCCCGGCCGCACCGACACGCCCACCCTCTCTCCCAAAAGCGGCACCTCGTGGGCCAAGGCGAACACTTCCTCGCCGGAATCCAGCCGCAGCGTAAGCCGGCACTGCGCCCCTCGGAACAGGACATCCACCACGCACGCCTGCACGGTGGCGACCGCTTCGAGGCGCACGTCCTCCGGACGCAGCAGCACCTCGACGCTCGCCCCCGGCTCGACACGGCCGTCCCCTGCGAAGCGCACCGGTAAACGGCCCAGAGCGGTTTCGACTTCCCCCCCCTCGGAAACCCGTCCGCGCAGGAAAACGCCTTCACCGACGAAGCTCGCGGCGTATCGGGTAGCCGGCGCACGATAAAGCGCCTCGGGGCTCCCCCATTGCTCGATACGCCCTTCGTGCATCAGGCCGACGGCGTCGGCCATGGCGAACGCCTCGTGCTGATCGTGCGTCACCACCAGCGCCGTCATGCCACGATCGCGCAGCAAGGCGCGCACCTCATGCGCCAAGCGCGCGCGTAATGCCTCGTCGAGGCTGGAAAAGGGTTCGTCGAGCAGCAGCAACGCCGGCTGCGGCGCCAAGGCCCGGGCAAGCGCCGCTCGCTGCCGCTGACCGCCCGAGAGCTGATGGGGCCAGGCATCGGCCAAGGTGCTCAAGCCCACCACGTCCAGCATCTCCGCCACTCGGTTCGCCCGCGCCCGTCGATCCAAGCCCCGCAGACCAAAGGCGACGTTCTGGGCGATGGTGAGGTGTGGAAATAGGGCGTGATCTTGGAAAACCATACCGATGCGCCGTCGCTCTGGCGGCACGACCAGTCCGGGTCGCGTCACGGTCTGCTCGTCGATGCGGATCTCGCCTCGCTGAGGGGCTTCGAACCCGGCCACGCAGCGCAGCACCGTCGTCTTGCCGCAGCCGCTCGCGCCGAGCAGGGCGCCGATCTCCCCGGGCGCCAGGGAGAGCGACAAGTCGCGTACCACGACATGCGCGCCGTAAGCATGATGCAAACCGAGGATTTCGAGCGCCTTGGACACCAATGCCGTTTCCTGGGATAAAAAATTATCGATTCTCATTATAATATGAGCACCTCGAAAAGTCGCCATGCAGCCGCGCAGCAGGTCGATCGAGGTGCCCCCCATTTCCCCTCCTCATGCGGTGCTCATGCCTCGGTCTCTTTCCCTCTCCACCCTGCTCGTCACCCTACTGGCCTTGCTCGCCGTGGTGCCGCTTCTCAGCGTGCTCCTGCAGCTGCTACAGCCGAGCACCGGCGACGTCTGGGCCCATCTCGTGCGCACGGTGCTGCCGGACTACCTCGCCAATACTGCCTGGATCGCGCTGGGCGTGGCGCTGGGTACGACCGTCATCGGCGTGAGCTGCGCCTGGCTCACCGCCACGCACGAGTTCCCGGGACGTCGCCTGCTGGAGTGGGCGCTGATCCTGCCGTTCGCCATGCCGGCTTATGTGATGGCCTACGCCTACACCGATTTTCTCCAGGTGAGCGGCCCCCTACAAAGTGCGTTGCGCGAACTCACCGGCTGGAGCGTACGCGATTACTGGTTTCCGCCCATCCGCTCGCTCGGCGGCGCCGTGACCATTCTCGTGCTGGCGCTCTACCCTTATGTCTACCTGCTCGCACGCACAGCGTTCCTCGAACGCAGCCCGGCCATGCTCGAAGCCGCCCGTACGCTCGGAGCCTCTCCCTGGCGCACTTTTTGGCGGGTGAGTCTGCCGCTCGCCCGTCCGGCGATCGCCGCCGGCACGGCGCTCGCGCTCATGGAAGCGCTCGCCGATTACGGCACCGTGGCCTATTTCGGCATCCCGACCTTCACCACGGGTATTTTCCGCACGTGGTATTCACTGGGGGACCGGGTGGCGGCGGCCCAGCTCGCCTCGACGCTCGTCGGTTTCGTGCTCCTCTTGCTGTGGCTCGAGCAGGCAAGCCGACGGCGGGCGAAGTTCGACGGTGGCAGAGCGCACGCCGCCGCGCCGCGCACGCGGCTCGTCGGCTGGCGCGCCGCCCTGGCCGCCTGCGTCTGCGCTCTGCCGGTGGTGCTGGGCTTTCTGCTGCCCGCGATCCTCTTGCTGGCGATGAGCCTGCAGGAACCGTCCGTGGCCGTCGACCCGCGTTTCTGGCGCGCCGCCGGCAATAGCCTCCAGCTCGCCACCATGACCGCGCTCCTTGCCGTAGTGCTGGCGCTCCTGTTCGCTTACCACGCGCGGCTGAAACCGTCGCCGCTGGCGCGCCTGCTCAACCGGCTCGTGGGGCTGGGCTATGCCCTGCCGGGAGTGGTCATCGCCGTCGGCGTGCTCTTGCCGGCAGCCGCACTCGACAATCTGATCGCCACCTGGCTGCACCAGACCTTCGGCCTCTCACCGGGGCTACTCCTCACCGGCAGTCTCGCCGGCCTCGTCTATGCTTATCTGGTTCGTTTCCTCAGCACGGCACTGCATACGGTGGAAGCGGGGCTCGCGAAGATTCCTCGAGCGATGGACGAAGCCGCGCGCACACTCGGCAGCGGCCTGTGGCGCACCCTCGCCTGCATCCACGCGCCGCTGCTGACGAAGAGTCTCTTGACCGCAGCCCTGCTCGTCTTCGTCGACGTGATGAAGGAACTACCGGCCACGCTGGTGATGCGCCCATTCAACTTCGACACGCTCGCCACTCGGGTCCATACCCTGGCGGCCGACGAGCGCCTGGCCGAACTAGGACTGCCCTCGCTCACCCTCGTACTCGTCGCTCTCGGGCCGGTGCTGCTGGTGGCGCGGCAGATCACCCGTCATGGGCAAGCGCCCGCGCCCGGGAAAAAGCCTCTGCGCCGGGTCGATCCCGCCCCGGGCGCGGCATGAAAAAACGCCCGGATTCCAGACCGGGCGTTTCGCGAACGACGGTAGAGCTCGCCCTCAGCGCCAACCCACCTCGTCGAAAATTCTCTGTGCCAGAGGCTGGTTCTTACCCAGCACCTCCACCGGCAAGGGATCGATCTTGAATTCGCCCAGCGACGCGAGCACGCGGTTGCGATAGGCCACGTCGGGCACCGTAGGCCATTCGTTGTTGCCCACCGCGAAATAAACCTGCGCTTCCTCGCTCGCCAGATACTCGAGGAAACGGATCGCGGCTTCTTTGTGCGGCGCGGTGCGCACCATGCCTGCTCCGGAGATATTCACGTGGGTGCCGTTCCCGTCCTGGTCCGGCCACACCAGCGCCACTTTGCGCACCACGTTCAGGTCCCCGGGTTTGTCGGAAGCCAGGAGCCGCACATAGTAATAGTGGTTCACCAGCGCCACGTCACACTCGCCGGCGGCCACTGCCTTGATTTGGTCGGTATCCGACCCCTGAGGTGGACGGGCGAGATTGTCCTTCACCCCCTGCGCCCAGGCACGTGCCTTTTCCTCACCCCAGTGCTCGATGAGCGCCGCGAGCAAGGACAAGTTGTACACATTTCCCGAAGAGCGCACGCACACGCGTCCTTTCCATTTGGGGTCGGCCAGGTCGGCGTAACCTTTGATCTCGTCGCGCGACACCGCCGCCTTGTTGTAGACGATGACGCGAGCGCGATAGGAAAACCCGAACCATTTCCCTTCCGGATGACGGAAATGCGCCGGGATTCTCGCCTCCAGCAGCTCCGAGCGGATCGGCTCGAACAGCCCCATCTGCTCGGCGCGCCACAGCCGCCCCGCATCGACCGTGATGAGCACGTCGGCCGGGCTGTTCTCCCCCTCGGCCCGGATGCGCTCGATGAGCGGATCTTCCTGCCCCTCGATCAGATTCACCTTGATCCCGGTGACGGCCGTGAAGTTTTCGTAGAGACGGGTGTCGGTGGGGTAGTGCCGCGTCGAGTAGACGTTGACCACCGGTTCCTGGGCCTTCAGCGCTGGAGCGAACAAGGCTGCCGCCAGCACCGCCACCGTTGCGAACGTTCGTTTCATGGGACCTCCTCGATCGACAAGAAATGATAATTACTATCTTTTTCATTATACACGAAGTCACTCGACGCAAGCGCCGTGCACCCCGCGGCGACTCCCCGCTCTTTGCCCCGCCTCCATCAAACCGGCTATACTTCTCTTTTCGTTCGCGCCACCTACCATCCCATCATGCAAGAAAAATACGATCCGTTGGCCGTCGAGCGTGCAGCTCAGCACTACTGGGACGAACACCAGAGTTTCAAGGCGGTCGAAGACCCCTCGCGCCCGAAGTACTATTGCCTGTCCATGTTCCCCTACCCTTCGGGGAAACTGCACATGGGGCACGTGCGCAACTACTCCATCGGCGACGTGCTCGCCCGCTACCACCGCATGCGCGGCGAAAACGTGCTCCAGCCCATGGGCTGGGACGCCTTCGGCATGCCGGCCGAAAACGCCGCCATCCAGAACGGCATCCCGCCGGCCCAGTGGACCTACAGCAACATCGCCTACATGAAGCGCCAGCTGCAGCGGCTGGGTTTCGGCATCGACTGGTCGCGCGAGTTCGCCACCTGCCGCCCCGAGTACTACCGCTGGGAACAGTGGGTCTTCCGGCGCCTGTATGAAAAGGGCCTCATCTATCGCAAGCTCGGACTGGTGAACTGGGATCCGGTCGACCAGACCGTGCTCGCCAACGAGCAGGTGATCGACGGGCGAGGATGGCGTTCCGGGGCGCTGGTGGAGAAGCGCGAAATCCCCATGTACTATATGCGCATCACCGCCTATGCCGACGAGCTGCTCGACGCCTTGAACGAGCTCCCCGGTTGGCCCGAGCAGGTCAAGCGCATGCAAGCCAACTGGATCGGACGTTCGGAAGGGGCCGAAGTCGTCTTCCCTTACGACGAAGAAAGCATCGGCGAAGCCGGCAGCCTGCGCGTCTTCACCACCCGCGTCGACACCCTCTATGGTGCCACCTACGTGGCCGTGGCCGCCGAACATCCGCTGGCGCTCGCCGCCGCCCAACGCGATCCGGAATTGGCCGCCTTCATCGAAGAGTGCCGGCGCGGGGCCGTGGCCGAAGCCGAGATCGCCACGATGGAGAAGAAAGGCCGCCCGACCGGTTGTTACGTACGGCACCCCCTCACCGGCGAGAAGCTCCCCGTCTGGGTGGCCAACTACGTGCTGATGGGCTACGGTGAGGGCGCGGTGATGGCCGTGCCGGCCCACGACGAGCGCGACTTCGCCTTCGCCCAGAAGTACGGCCTGCCGATCAAGCAGGTGATCCGCCCGGCGGGCAAAGACCTCGACGTCGACCCGCACGGCCCCTGGCGCGAAGAGTACGCCGAGCTCGGCCTCCTCGTCGCCTCCGGCCCTTACACCGGCATGCGCTCGGAAGAAGCCAAGGAAGCGATCACGGCGGCGCTCGCCGAGAAAGGGCTCGGCGCCAAGCGCGTGCAGTACCGGCTGCGCGACTGGGGTATCTCACGCCAGCGCTACTGGGGCTGCCCCATCCCCATCGTTCATTGCGCCGATTGCGGCGACGTGCCGGTGCCCGACGAACAGCTGCCGGTGGTGTTGCCGGAGAACGTCGCCCTCACCGGCCGCGGCTCGCCGCTCGCGCAGATGCCCGAATTCTACGAGACCACCTGTCCGCGCTGCGGCAAACCGGCCCGGCGCGAAACCGACACGATGGACACCTTCGTCGAATCGAGCTGGTACTTCCTGCGCTTTTGCTGCGCCGACAACCACCAAGCCATGCTCGATGAGCGGGTCGAGTACTGGATGCCGGTCGATCAGTACATCGGCGGCATCGAGCACGCCATCCTGCACCTGCTCTATTCCCGTTTCTTCACCCGGGCGCTGCGCGACCTCGGACTCGTCGGATTCTCCGAACCCTTCACGCGCCTCCTCACCCAAGGGATGGTGGTGGCCGAGACCTACTACCGCCTCACGGCCGAGGGCAGGAAAGAGTGGATCAACCCCGCCGACGTGCTCGTGGAGCGCGACGCCAAGGGGCGCATCGTCGCCGCCCGGCTCAAGACCGACGGCCAGCCGGTGCAGATCGGCGGCATCGAAAAGATGTCGAAATCCAAAAACAACGGCGTCGATCCGCAGGCGCTCATCGACCGCTACGGCGCCGACACGGCGCGCTTCTTCATCATCTTCGCCGCACCGCCCGAAGCCCAGCTCGAATGGTCCGACTCCGGCGTCGAGGGCGCCCACCGCTTCCTGCGCCGCGTCTGGGCCTTCGGCCACAAATACCGTCGCGAGCTGCAGCCGCTGCTCGCTTCGGCCCCGGCCGTGAGCGCGCTTCCCGCCGCCTTGGCCGCCGCCCGCTGCGAGCTGCACACCATCCTGCAGCAGGCCAACCACGACATGGGCAAACAGCAGCTCAATACCGTCGCCTCGGCCACGATGAAGATGTTGAACGTCCTCGAACGCCTGCCCGAAGCCGACCCTGCCGCGCAAGCGCGACTCGCCGAAGAAGGGTTCTCCATCCTGCTGCGCGTGCTCGCCCCCATCGCGCCACACCTCGTGCACGTCTTGTGGCGCGAATGCGGCTTCGGCGAAGACGTGCTCGACGCCCCCTGGCCCGAGCCGGATCCCGCAGCGTTGCAGCGCAGCGAAGTGGAGCTCGTGCTGCAGGTGAACGGCAAGACCCGCGGCAAGATCGTCGTGCCTGCCGAAGCCGACCAGGCGGCGATCGAAGCAGCGGCGCTGCAGGCCGCGGCGCATCACCTCGATGGACGCACGCCCAAGCGCGTCGTCGTCGTTCCCGCTCGCCTCGTCAATCTCGTGGTGTGAGGAAATCCCGATGGCCGAGCCAACGCTTCGTTCCGCCTACCGACGCCGCCTGCTGCTCGCGGCCGCAGCCGGGGCACTGCTCGCCGGCTGCGGTTTTCGGCCACGGGGCATAGCCGGACTCGGTGCACCCACCGTGCACATCAACACAGCCCGTAACAGCGCTCTGGGGCGCGTGATCGAGCGCCGGCTCTCGGGTAGTGAAACACGCTGGGTCGAGCCGACCGAAGCGGCCGAGATCCGCCTCGACATCCTCTCGTACCGCGAAGAGCGCGACATCCTCTCCCTCACCCCCGACGGCAAGGTGCGCGAATACCAAATCCGGGCCCAGCTGCGCTTTCGCGCGCTGGACAAAGAAGGCGAGGAGATCGTTCCGGCCACCACGCTCACGGCCGAGCGCGATTACGGATACAGCGACGATGAAGTCACCGCGCGCGAGAAAGAAGAGGTCTTGCTCTACGCCGACATGCGCCAGCAACTCGTCGACCAAATGTTCCTCATGATCGGTCGCACGCTCGCCAAGCGAAAATGAAACTACCGCTCGAACGGCTCACCCGCCACCTCGAACGCCAAACGCTGGAGCCCGTGTGGGCGGTCTACGGCGACGAGCCGCTCCTCGTGCTCGAGGCCACCGACGCCGTTCGCGCCCGCGCCCGTGCGCTCGGCTTCGACGAGCGACTCGTCTTCACCGTCGAGCCCGGTTTTTCCTGGGAACGCCTCGCCCAGGAAAGCGACAGCCTTTCGCTCTTCGCCTCCCGCCGGCTCATCGAATTGCGGCTGCCCCAAGGCAAGCCGGGAACGGAAGGCGCCGCCTGGCTCGGCGAACGGGTGAAAAACCCCTTGCCTGAGACGATTCTTCTCGTCACGCTGGGCGAGCTCGACTGGCAGGCGCGCAAGAGCGCCTGGTTCACCGCTCTCGAGCGGCACGCCGTGGTCGTGGAAGCGAACGCCCCGCCGCGCGAGCGGCTTCCCGAGTGGTGGCGCGAACGGCTCGCCCGCCAGCGGCAGAGCGCCTCGCCGGAATTGCTGCGCCTGCTCGCCGAACGCACGGAAGGAAATCTCCTCGCCGCGCGTCAGGAACTGGAAAAACTCGCCCTGCTCTTCCCCGAGGGGCCGCTGCCGGAAGAAGAAGTGTGCACCGCCGTCTTCGATCTCGCCCGCTACGATCCCGAGGCGCTGCGCCAAGCCCTGCTCGAGGGCGACGCGGTGCGGGCCTTGCGACTGCTGCGTACCCTCACCGCCGAGGGCTGCGCTGCGCCGCTCCTCGTCTGGGCGATCGCCGCGGCACTGCGGCTCATCGCCGGGGCCCAGGAAACGCTCGACCGTCGCGCGCCACTCGAAGCCTTCTTTCGACAGGAACGCGTGTTCCGCCCCGAAGAAAAACGCGCGATCGAGCGCAGCGCCCGGCGCTGCCCGCCCCTGCGTGCCGCGCTCACCGCCTGTGCCCGGCTCGATCGCATCGCCAAGGGCGCCGAACCCGGCGATTTCACCGCAGAGGCCGAACGACTCTTCCTCTCGCTGGGCACGGCTTTGCCCCGTGGCCGCGCCGCCTGATCCCATCCGCCCAATGGAGTAAGCCCCGATGGAACTCGACCGCTACCTCGCCGACCTCGGCCGTGCCGCCCGCCAAGCCGCCCGCGCCATGGCCAAGGCCTCGACCCAGGCGAAGAACGCCGCGCTGCTCGCCGCCGCCGAGGCGCTGCGACGCCACCGCGACGACGTGCTCGCGGCCAACGCCGCCGATCTCGCCGCCGCCCGCGAGGCGGGACTCTCCCCTGCGCTCATCGACCGCCTCACCCTGAGCGAGAAAGGGCTGGAGACGATGGCCGAAGGCGTAGCCCAGGTCGCGGCGCTGCCCGATCCCGTGGGCGAGATCGACGAAGTCAAGCGCCGCCCCAGCGGCATCCAGGTCGGCAAGATGCGCGTGCCCCTGGGCGTGATCGGCATCATCTACGAAGCGCGCCCCAACGTCACGGCCGATGCCGCCGCCTTGTGCCTCAAGTCCGGCAACGCCGCCATCCTGCGCGGCGGCAAAGAAGCCCTGCAGAGCAACCAGGCGATCGCCCGCTGCATCCGCGCCGGGCTCGAAGCGGCCGGGCTGCCGCTCGCCGCCGTGCAGCTCGTCGAGACCACCGATCGCGCCCTCGTCTCCCGCCTCGTCGCTTCGCCCGAAGTAGTCGATGTCATCGTCCCGCGCGGCGGCAAGGGACTCATCGAAGCCGTGATGAAAGATGCCCGCGTGCCGGTCATCAAACACCTCGACGGCAACTGCCACGTCTATATCCACGCCGCCGCCGACCCGGCCAAGGTGCTGCCCATCGTCGAAAACGCCAAGACGCACCGCTACGGCGTATGCAACGCCGCCGAGACGCTGCTGATCGACGAGGCGGTGGCCGAACGCCATCTCCCCGAGATCGGGCGCATGTTCGCCGGGCATGGCGTCCAGATGCGCTGCTGTCCCCGCACCCTCACCCTTTTGCAGCGCCACGGCCTACCCACGGAGTTGCTCAAAGCCGCCACCGAAGACGACTGGCGCGAAGAATACCTCGCTCCCATCATCGCCATTCGCCTCGTCGCCGACCTCGACGAGGCGATCGAGCACATCGAGCGCTACGGCTCGAAGCACACCGACGCCATCCTCACCGAAGACTACGGCGCCGCGATGCGATTCCTGCGCGAAGTCGACTCCGCCTCGGTGATGGTCAACGCCTCCACGCGCTTCGCCGACGGTTTCGAATACGGGCTCGGCGCCGAGATCGGCATCTCCACCGACAAGATCCACGCCCGCGGCCCGGTCGGGCTCGAGGGCCTCACCAGCCAGAAATGGATCGTGCTCGGACAAGGCGAGATCCGACGCTGAACGAGGCAGCCGAGCGGCTCGCGCCGGCGCTGGAAGCCTCGCTCGATGCCTTCGTGCAGACTCTTTGGCTCGAAGAAGGGCTCGCGCCGGCCACACTCGCCGCCTACCGCAGCGACCTCACCCGATTCTTCCTCTGGGCCCAGCGCGCCGGGCTCGACCCGCGCGCAGCCCAAGGCGCCGAGCTCCTCTCCTATCTCGCCGATTTCAGCCGTCACAACAAGGCCACCAGCCAACGACGGCTACTCGCGAGCTGGCGGCGCTACTACCGCTGGCTGCTGCGCGAAGGCCTGATCACTCGAGATCCCACCGCCACCCTGCAGCCCCCGCTGCTGCCACCGCGCCGCCCCAAGACGCTCACCGAAACGGACGTAGAGCGCCTGCTCGCCGCCCCCGACGTCACCACACCACTCGGGCTGCGCGACAAGGCGATGCTCGAAGTGCTCTATGCCACGGGCCTGCGCGTGAGCGAACTCGTGGGCTTGCAGACGCACCAGATCGAGCGCAACGAAGGCTGGCTGCGCGTGCTCGGCAAAGGCAGCAAAGAGCGGCTCGTTCCTCTGGGTGAAGAAGCCGCCTCATGGATCGAACGCTATTGGCAGGAATCGCGCCCCGTGCTTCTCAATGGAAAGCGGGAAGAAACTCTTTTTCTCAACCGCCGCGGCGAAGCCATGACGCGGCAACGCTGCTGGCAGATCATCAAAGAACATGCCATTCGCTGTGGCATCGCTCCCGATCGCCTTTCCCCGCACACCTTACGCCACGCCTTTGCCACCCATTTGCTCGATCACGGCGCCGACCTTCGCGCCGTGCAATTGCTTCTGGGACACGCCGACATTTCCACCACGCAAATCTACACCCACATCGCCCGCGCCCGCCTGGAAGCCCTTTATCGCCGCCATCACCCCCGCGCATAAAAAGACGGTTTCAAAACAGAAAAAATTGGCTACAATGAGCACTTCTTCCACTCCATTAGAAAAACATCATGGATCTCACCTCGCTCACGATCGACGAACTGGAACAACTCAAGAAAGACATCGAACACGAATTCGAACGGCGCCGCCGTGAAGCCCGGGCGCAGTTCAAAGCCCGTGTGGCCCAGCTCGCCAAAGAAATGGGCATCTCACTCGACGAAGCCCTGGGTCTGCTCAAAGGCGAGAAAAGAGAACGGGATTCGAGCAAGAAACCGCCGAAATACCGTCACCCCACGAATCCCGACATCACCTGGAACGGCCATGGCCGAGCCCCGAAATGGTTCAAGGAATGGACCGATTCCGGCCGCTCTTCCGAAGAACTCGAGATCAAATGATCGCCCGAGGGAAGCTCGCCCCCGCCGAGCGGCCGTAGCGCAAGCCGCTCGGAGCGCAGGGTGCCAGGCCTATCTCATGGATAGGCGAACATCCAAAGCGCGCAGTGCAGTCGGCTGCGCGGCGGTTCATTCGAGCTTCCCAATGGCGCTTTCTTGCGCTTTACCCTTGCCATTTTCCCGCTGGCGTTCGAGCAGGATTCCCACATTCTTCACCTCGGCGCGCACGCCAACCTTGGCAATTTTCATCCTCACCCAAGCAGGCTCGAACTCCGCGAAAAGCATCTCTACAAGATGCTCCCCCAAGCGCTCGAGCAAGCGGAAATACTGCCCCTCCACTTCCGCCTTCACCCGGTCGATCACCCGGGCGTAATCGATCGTCGTCGCCAATTCATCGCTTCGCCCGGCCTCTGAGTCCAAGCCGAGCTGCAAATCGATCACCAAGGTCTGATGCGCCGCCTGTTCCCTCGCATAAACGCCCACCCGCGCCTCGACGCGCAAGCCCTCGATGAAGATGCTGTCCATTTTTTCTCCCTTCTTCGCTCCGGCCAAAGCTGGAGTAAACTAAAATATGGGGCAGCTCGAAGAACCGTCGCGAGCGGCTGCAGGGCAAGGCGCCCGGAGCACAGGATGCGAGACACATCACCCAGATAGGCGAGCATCCGAGCACCGGAAAACGCCACCGCGCAGTAAGTCATTCGAGCTGCCCCAAAATACTTTTACCTGGATCACCGCACGATGCCCCAGATCCTGCTGTTCATCTTGCTCGGCTACGCGATCGGCTCGATCCCCTTCGCCATCGTCGCAAGCCGCCTCTTCCGCCTGCCCGATCCGCGCTCCTACGGCTCCGGCAACCCCGGCGCCACCAACGTGCTGCGCACGGGAAACAAAGCCGCGGCCCTCTTCACGCTCGCGGGCGATGCCGCCAAAGGCTGGTTCGCCGTCTGGCTCGTCCAACGGCTCGGGGCGGATGCCACGACCGCCGCGCTCGCCGGGCTCGCCGCCTTTCTCGGGCACGTCTATAGCCTCTTCCTGCGTTTTCGCGGAGGCAAAGGCGTAGCCACGGCCCTTGGCGTGCTCGCCGGCCTGCAACCGACGCTCGCCCTTGCCGTTGCCGGCATTTGGCTCGTCGTCGCCTTCGTCACCCGCTACTCGTCACTCGCCGCCCTCACCGCCGCTGCCGGCGCTCCTTTCCTCGCCCTGCTGCTCGGCCTGACGCGCGAAGTCGTCTTCGTGATCGGCGCCATGTCGGCCGTCCTCTTCTGGCGACACCGCGTGAACATCCGCCAGCTGCTCAATGGCACCGAGCCCAAATTCCGTCGCGCGCGGCCGCAGCCAAAACCCCCGGCCGATCAACCTTGACGCAATCCTTCCAGCGCCCACCGAGGATGCACCTCGATGCGCCGATCCCATTTCACGCGAGCCCCCGCTTCCAGCCGTAGTGCCGCCGCGAAAGCGATCATCGCCCCGTTGTCGGTGCACAGCGCCACGTCCGGGTAGAACACCGCGAACCCCTGCTCCGCCCCGGCCTCGGCCAGCGCTTCGCGCAGACGACGGTTCGCCCCAACCCCACCGGCCACGACGACCCGCGGCAGACCCGTGGCACGCACCGCCGCCATCGTCTTCGCCACCAGCACCTCGACCACCGCCTGCTGAAAAGAAGCCGCCAGATCAGCCGCATACTCCGCTCGCCAGTCCGGCGCCCCCACTTTCAGCGCCACGGCGGTCTTCAGGCCGCTGAAGCTGAAATCGAGCGTCGGCGCATGCAGCAAGGGACGCGGCAAGGCAAAGCGCGCGGGATCTCCCTGCTCGGCGAGCGCCGCCAGCGCCGGCCCACCCGGATAGCCCAGACCCAGCAGCTTCGCCGTCTTGTCGAACGCCTCCCCGGCCGCGTCGTCGATCGTCTCGCCCAACAGGCGATAATCGCCCACCGCCCGCACCGCCATCAACTGCGTATGCCCACCCGAGACGAGCAAGGCGAGGAAAGGAAATTCCGGCCGCGGCTCGGCCAGCAGCGGCGAGAGCAGGTGCCCTTCGAGGTGGTGCACCGGCAAAGTCGGTCGATCCAGCGCCAACGCCAGACTCTCGGCGAAGCTCGCTCCCACCAGCAAAGCGCCTGCCAGCCCTGGCCCCGCCGTGTACGCGACGACGTCGAGCTCCGTCCAGTCCCTCGCCCCTTCCGACATCACCTCGCGCACCAACGCCGGCAAGCGGCGCACGTGGTCGCGCGAAGCCAACTCCGGCACCACGCCACCATAGGTGGCATGCATTCGTGCCTGCGTGTGCAAGCGATGCGCGAGCAACCCGCGCGACGTATCGTAGAGCGCCACGCCCGTCTCGTCGCACGAAGATTCGATCCCGAGGATATGCACGCTCGATCCTCACGCAAAAGCGGAAATTGTACCGTCGTTCGCCTCGTGCGCGAAAATTACCTTGTCAGCCATTCCGTCAACCTCTATAATTCATGTTTTCGCATCATTCATTCGCATCGAGGATCGAAATGCCCGGTATCCGTGTCAAGGAAAACGAACCCGTCGAAGTCGCCGTGCGCCGGTTCAAGCGCACCGTCGAGAAAGCCGGTATCCTCACCGAGCTGCGCAAGCGGGAGTTCTACGAAAAGCCCACCGCCGAGCGCAAGCGCAAGCGCGCTGCCGCCATCAAGCGCTACCAGAAACGCCTGCGCAGCCAGATGCTGCCGCCCAAGTTGTACTGATCCCGGTATGGGGCGGCATATCGTCGTCCCTTCCCCTTCATGCCGTGACCCCGTACTCCTTGCAGCAGGGATTCCTCGAAGACCCAGCACGCGGTCGCGGATCGCCATTCTGCGTCGGTGAGCCTACGTTCGCCCGTCGCGCCCACTCCTCTCTGCCAGTTCCTGCGGCGAGGCTCCAAGGCAGGTCAACGGCCGTCCCTCCAGGACAGCTCGTCCACCGTGATCTCCTGGCCCTTTGGCCATGATCCCGCACGACTTCATCGACGAATTGCTCGCCCGCGTCGACCTGGTCGACGTCGTCGGAAAGCGGCTCAAGCTCAAGAAATCCGGCGCCAACTACTTCGCCTGCTGTCCCTTCCATGGCGAGAAGACCCCCTCCTTCTCCGTCTCCCCCGCCAAGCAGTTCTATCACTGCTTCGGCTGCGGCGCCCACGGCACCGCCATCACCTTTCTCATGGAGTACGAAGGGCTGGGTTTCGTCGACGCCGTGGAAGCGCTCGCCGCCGAAACGGGGCTCAAAGTCCCCCGGGCCCAGGGAGCGATCTCTGCCGCCGAAGCCGCCCAGCAAAAGAGCGAACGCCAGCTCCTGCTCGAACTGCACGCCAAGGCGGCCGACTTCTACCGCCGCAGTCTCGAGCGCAGCCCCAAAGCCCGCGCCTACCTCGAGCAGCGCGGCATCCTGCCCGCCACCGTCGAACGGTTCGGCCTCGGCTACGCCCCCTCCGAATGGCAAGCCCTCTCCGCCATTTTTCCCCACTACGGCGAGCCCCTGCTCGAGAAAGCCGGCCTCGTCATCGCCCCCCCCGAAAGCGGCAAGCGCTACGACCGCTTCCGCGATCGCCTCATCTTCCCCATCCACGACCGTCAGGGGAAAATCATCGCCTTCGGCGGACGCAGCCTCGACGGCGGCGAACCCAAGTACCTCAATTCCCCCGAGACCCCCCTCTTCGAGAAAGGCCGCACCCTCTACGGCTTGGCGCTCGCGCGCGACGGTATCCGCGAAGCGGGTTTTGCCCTGGTCACCGAAGGCTACGTCGACGTCATCATGCTCGCCCAGCATGGCCTCACGAACGCCGTTGCGGCGCTGGGCACCGCCACCACCGCCGAGCACGTTCGCACGCTGCTCGCCCTCACCGACCAGATCGTCTTCTGCTTCGACGGCGACGAGGCCGGCCGCCGTGCCGCCTGGCGAGCATTGGAAAACTCCCTCGAAGCGCTCAAGGACGACAGCCGCCTGCGCTTCGTCTTCCTCCCACCCGAGCACGACCCCGACAGCTTCGTGCGCGCCCATGGCGCCGACGCCTTCCGCGCCCTCATCGCCGACGCGGCCAAGCCGCTCACCACTTACCTCTTCGATGAACTCACGCGGGACGAAGACCTGCACACCGCCGAAGGACGCGCCCGGCTCGCCCACCTCGCCAAACCGCTGATCGCCAAGGTGCGCGCCCCCATGCTGCGCCTACAGCTGGAAAAGGAACTCGCCGAGCGCACGGGGCTCGCCATCGAAACCCTGCACGAATGGATTCCGCCCGCGCAGGAAATGGTCACCACCCCCACGCTTCGTTCCACGACGCGCCATGCACGGCACCCCGGACGCCGCGCCCCCCTGCCTCTGGCCGCCCTGCTACTGCGACTGCTCATCGCGCACCCGCTGCTCGCCGCCCGACTCCGCGTCGATCTCCTGCCGCTCGACGAACCCGAACCAGAATGGCGCGCCAGTGCCGCCCTCATCGACGCCATCGACGTCGGCACGCTCGACGAGCGCAGCACCGCCGCCATGATCGTCGAGCACTTTCGTGGCAGCGAGCATGGCGAGGTACTCGCGCGTCACGCCGCAGCGATCCTCGAGGAAACGATCCCCTGGGAAGACCCGGAGACCACACTCTCGGACATCATCCAACGCCTGCGGCTACGCCGCGTCGAACGCGAAATCGTCACCCTCTCCGCCCTGAGCCGCCAGCGCAAGCTCACGCCCGAGGAAACCCTGCACCTCGGCGAACTTTTCCGCGAAAAGGTCCGTCTCATGACTGCCGGCGCCCGACCCGAAGCCGCGCCCGACATGGCGACTTCACACCCCCCTTGAGCGCCGGACGAACACTCCCAGGTTTCCACTAGACGCATCGATCCCCCTGCCCACTAGGTACGGATCGTTTTATAATTAACGGTTTATTCGGGAATAGACGCTGCAGCCATGGCCCAAAACACCAAGAATTCCCCCAAACGCAAATCCAACAAGCGCGCCAACCCCAAAACGGAAAACGCGTTCATCGAGGCCGTTGCGGCCAATCACTCACCCGCCGACGCGGAGAAACGCCGCACCCAGATCAAAGCCCTCATCGCGCTGGGCAAGGAACGGGGCTACCTCACCTACGCCGAAATCAACGACCACCTACCCGACGACATCGTCGACTCCGAGCAGATCGAAGGCATCATCACCACCTTCAACAATCTGGGCATCCAGGTCTTCGAGGAAGCGCCGGCCCCCGAAGAACTGCTCATGGCCGAGGCGCCGGCCGTGGGCGGTACCGACGACGACATCGAAGAAGAAGCCGAACAAGCGCTCTCCTCGGTCGATGCCGAATTCGGCCGTACCACCGACCCCGTACGCATGTACATGCGCGAGATGGGTTCGGTCGAGCTGCTCACGCGCGAAGGCGAAATCGAAATCGCCAAACGCATCGAAGAAGGCTTGAAGAGCATGGTGCAAGCCATCGCCGCTTGCCCACTCACCATCGCCCACATGATCGAGACCATCGGCAAGATCGAGCGCGACGAGATGCGCATCGACGAAGTCGTCGATGGCCTCATCGATCACGAAGATCTCGCCCCGGTGTCCGAAGAAGAGACGGCAGACCAGAACACCGACGTCGACCTCGAAGCGATCGGGGACGAAGACGCGGAAGTCGACGAAGAATCCTCGGCCGAAGACGACGAAACCACGGCCCAGGCAGAGCTGGACGACGAGAGCGACGAAGACCGCGCCGCCCGCATCCAAGCCGCCAATCTCGCCGAGCTCAAGCGCGGCGCCATGCAACATTTCGAACGCATCCGCGAGCTCTATACCGAGCTCGATCGCGCGCTCGAAGCCTACGGTAGCGAAGACCCGCGCTACACCGCGCTGCGCGACCAGATCGCCGGCGAGCTGCTGCACATCCGCTTCACCGCCCGCTACATCGAACAGCTGTGCGACGTCATCCGCTCCATGATCGAAGAAGTGCGCCAGCACGAACGAGCGGTGGCGAAACTGTGCACCGAGATCGGCTCCATGCCGCGGGATTACTTCATCAAGGTCTTCCCCGAGCACGAAACCGACCCCGACTGGATCACCCGCGAGATCGAAGCCGGCAAACCCTGGTCCGAGTCGATGATCAAGGTCTACCCGTCCGTACTCGAGGAGCAAAACCGCATTCGCGAGATCGAACAACGCGCCCGCGTGCCCCTCAAGGAGCTCAAGGACATCAACAAGCGCATGTCCATGGGCGAAGCCAAGATGCGCGCGGCCAAGCGCGAGATGATCGAAGCCAACCTCCGGCTCGTCATCTCGATCGCCAAGAAATACACCAACCGCGGCCTGCAGTTCCTCGACCTCATCCAGGAAGGCAACATCGGCCTGATGAAAGCCGTGGACAAATTCGAATACCGCCGCGGCTACAAATTCTCCACCTACGCCACCTGGTGGATCCGGCAAGCCATCACCCGCTCGATCGCCGATCAGGCCCGCACCATCCGCATCCCGGTGCATATGATCGAGACGATCAACAAGATGAACCGCATCAGCCGCCAGATCCTGCAGGAGACAGGCGAGGAACCCGACGCCGCCGAACTCGCGCGCCGCATGGAGATGCCCGAGGAGAAGATCCGCAAGATCCGCAAGATCGCCAAGGAACCCATCTCCATGGAGACGCCCATCGGCGACGACGAGGATTCGCATTTGGGTGAATTCATCGAGGATGCTTCGGTGCTCGCCCCGGTAGACGCAGCCCTCATCGCCGACCTGCGCGAAGCCACTCGTGAAGTGCTCGAATCGCTCAACCCGCGCGAAGCCAAGGTCTTGCGCATGCGTTTCGGCATCGAAATGAATACCGACCACACCCTCGAAGAAGTCGGTCGCCAGTTCGACGTCACCCGCGAGCGTATCCGGCAAATCGAAGCCAAAGCCCTGCGCAAGCTCCGTCACCCGAGCCGATCCGAGCGCCTGCGCAGTTTCCTCGACAACGAAGCCTGACGAACTCCCCCGACCCGCCGCCACCGGCGGGTTTTTTTCATGCGATAATTTCTTTTCTAGGGCCCATAGCTCAACGGTTAGAGCAGCGGACTCATAATCCGTTGGTTGCTGGTTCGAATCCAGCTGGGCCCATCAACCAAAAACACTGTGCCAGGCGCTCGACATCGAGCATTGGCTGGCCGAACCGCGCCGCCACCAGACGTTTTCTTCACGGCAGCGGGCCTGGCGCCCCCAGGGCATAGCCTTGCAGGTAGTCCACACCCAGCGCGCGCAAGTGTCGGGCGAGCGATTCACTGCGTACGAATTCGGCGACGACTTTCATTCCCAGGACACGGGAAAAATCGGTCGCGGCCTTGACGAGTTGCCGTACATTTTCATCGTGCTCCACCCGGACGATGAGCGATCCATCGATCTTCAGGTAATCAGGCACCAGCTGCACGAGCGCGCTGAGGTTGGAGTAGCCACTTCCGAAATCGTCCAACGCCAGCTGTGCCCCATGGCGGCGCACTTCGTCGGCGAAATCGCGGATCTGAGCAGGGTCCTTGAATGCCTCGGTTTCGGTGATCTCGAAGACCAGGTACGCGCCGCCACCGCGAGCCAGCAGATCGAGTATGAACGTACGCGTGCGCTCGTCGGCGACATCCAGATAGGAGAGGTTCACCGAAACTTGGGCGCCACTGCATTGGGCTGCGTCGAGCGCGAGTTCCAGCACCCGACGTGTGATGCGGGAATAATGGCTCGTCTGCTTGACGATGTCGAGGAACTCACCGGGCGGATACAGCGTGCCGTCCCGCCCCCGAAGGCGCAGCAAGGCCTCATATTTCGGTCTTTCTCCCGTCATGGATACGGGCACGATGGGCTGGAAATGGCACAACAGGCGCTCCTCGTGCAGCGCCTGCTTGATCTCATTGATCCAGAAGCGATTTTTGAGATAGGATTGATTTCGCTCGCTCAAGACGAAGACGCCCTCGCGCACCCCTTCTTCCTTGGCCTTCTGCAACGCAGATTCGGCCAAGGCCAGCAGATGATCGCCCCCGATGGCGATCCCGACGTAGAAGTCTAGGTCGATCTCTTCCTCCTCCTCTCCGACGAGGACACGCAAGGAGTGCATCGACTCGCGCAAGGAGCGCAGATGCGCCTCGAAGGTGGCGGGGGGCATTTCTTGCGGGGCCACCAAGGCGAAACACGCGCCATAACTGCGATAGACGCCGATTTCCAGCGGCTGCAAGTACCGTACCAGACGGGCCGCCAGCTCGACGATCACCCGATCGCCCACCTCGAACCCGTAATACTCGTTGATCGACTTGAATCCGGCCACATCGAGGAGCGCGAGCATGCCGAATCGATCACGCTCGAGCACCTCGATGAGGCTATTGCGGTTGGGCAGACCGGTGAGTCGGTCGACGGCCTGCCGTTCGATGCGTTCTTGGGCCTGGATGATCTCGGTGATGTCCTCGGCGACGCTGATGTACTCCAAGATCTCGCCGTGTTCGTCCAGCAAGGGGATGATGGTGGACTTGAGATAATACGCACGGCCATCCTTGGCGCGGTTCTTGATCACTCCGCGCCAGATCTGCTTGGCGCGTATCGTGCGCCACAGGGACTCATACACGGCGCTCGGCGTGTCCGGATGACGCAAAAGGGAGTGCGAGTTCCCCATGAGCTCCTCGGCGCGATACCCCGTGACTTGCTCGAACAGGGCATTCACATACATGATGCGCCCTTGAAGGTCGGTGCGCGAGACGATGGCGGTTTGATCGAGCGCATAGCGGTATTGCTCGAGAACGCGCATCGATTGCGCCAGTTCCTGCGAAGTGACTTCACTCAGGTGCGCGAGCGCACGCAGGGTACGGTTGGGCGCAGGCAGCTTCTGCCTCAGGACGGGGGACTTCGAATGGATCTCGTCCGACTCGGCCACGATGACCGCGGTGGTGGTCATGTTGAGCAGTCGATTGTCGCCGGATAGGTGAAAGAACTCGCCATAAGTGAAGAATCCGGCCGCGGGCGCGACGGCGGCGAGCGACCCGAGCTCGATCGGCGCGTGCTCTTTCAGATATAGGCGCCGCCCCCTGCAGGAATAGACATAGAGCGCCTCGGCCGGAACGTGACATGCAAGGTGCTCGGCTACTTCGCGGGCGCGTTCGAGCATGGTGAAGATGTCGCCGATGCCAAAGCGCACCGGCTCCTCCATGCGCAGGCGACCGGCGTAACGCAGCGCCCCGTCCTCGGTGAGCGACACAGGCAAGCGGGCGACGTCGACCCCCTGCGTGCGTGCGATCAGGGGAAATTCGACCATCGAAACGGGGATATTCTCCAGCACTTCCTCGCCAAGATAGTAGCGATACACGTCGAGCACCGGTTTGCCGTCGATCTCGTAGACGCATTCCTCGCGCGCCCGGGTGATGCGCATCGGGCGCCCCACCGAAGTGCAGTTGAGCAGAGATTCGGTACGTACGTGCAGATCCTGGCCGTAGAATGCGGCCAGGACCAAGCCGCGGGAATATACCTGATCACCATGGATGACGAAGGTGCCATGGAAACGCAGGTTGTCCGCCGCGACGCCTCCGGCCAGAACGAGCTCCGGTGCTCCGGCGGCAAAGCCTTCCAGAAAAGGCTCGGGGTTCTCGTCGAGTACGTTGCCAAAGGCGAGCGCCAGCCGCGCGCCCTCGGCCGCAAGCGCCATCCCGAGCGAGCGACCCGCCTCAGCATCGGGCTGCGCCACGTAGTACGTTTTTATCTGAGTGCTAGTGTGCTCCAGCACGGTGACGGAGAGGAGCACCCCATGGTCGAGGATGTCACCGCCTGCAATCGCGCCTGCAGCCGAAGCGCCGATCACCGCGAACCCTGGGAAGCGCTGCAGGCGCTCCAGCACCGTTTGGAGCAGACTTTCCTCGCACTCGGTGACGAATACCTGGATCAACCCCCGCCGATTCCGCAGATCGTGCGTGGCGCAGAGGGCATCGAGCGAGGCGAGATCGCAGCAGTGATGGGAGAAATGTTGCACCGGTGCTCCACGGAATGCGCTTCGAATGGATTGTACCGTGGCGTGGCCCTACTTTCGGGGATCCAAACACGCCACGGTAAAATCCATTTTCTCGCAGCCCTGTTCTACGGCACTCTGCCGTTAATTCTCCCAGATCTTTTCGATTTCCGGCAGGGCCTGAAGGAACGCATCCACCACTTTGGGGTCGAACTGCGTTCCACGATTCTCGCTCAGGTAGCGCACTGCCTCTTCGTGCGTCCATGGCCGTTTGTACGGGCGTTTCGAGCGCAGCGCGTCATAGACATCGCATACGGCGGCGATTCGCCCTTCCAGCGGGATCTCTTCTCCGCTCAGACCGGCCGGGTAGCCTTTGCCGTCCCAGCGCTCGTGATGGGTGAGCGCGATGCGACGCGCCATCTGCAGGATCTCGTGACCGTTCTTCGGGATGATGTCGGTACCGATCTCGGTGTGACGGCGCATCACCGCCATCTCTTCCTCGGTGAGCTTTCCCGGCTTGAGCAGGATCGCATCGGGAATGCCGATCTTGCCCACGTCATGCAACGGACTGGCCGCCTCGAGCTGCTCCACCCAGCTCAGCTCCTGCCCGAGACGGCGCGCCACGGCGGCGCACATCTTGGCCATGCGATGGATGTGCTCACCGGTATCTGCATCGCGGTACTCCCCGGCCCGCGCCAGGCTCACGGTGAGATCCTTGGCCATCGCAGCGAGATCGTCGGTATAGGCGTCGTAATAGACCGAGGCAACGAACCCCAAATCGAGGAAAACGGCGAAATTGACCGCGCGCAGAGTGCGTATCTGCTGCTCGTGATCCGAAATACTCTCCATCACGATGGCGTTGACCTCACTCAGAACGACGGCATAAGCCCCGGAAAACAGGCGAAGATCGACGCCGCGCTGCTGGTGGATCTTGCCCATGCGCAATGCTGCCTCCACGTAGTCACGGTCGAACCGTCCCGCAAAGACGTATTCGAGCCAATGAGCTTTCTGCTTGGCCAGGGCGTGATGCACCTCCTCTTCCGAGGCGAATAGACCCAGCGCTTCGGGCGAATCGAGTACACGGCGATAGAAGGCGCGGCTGACGCGGTCGATCTGCGGCGCGAGTCGGGGGAGAAACGCACGCAAGGTCTCTATGATTTCCTGATCGATGTCGAGAAAATCGATCCACTGCTGCAGCGTGACGGCCATGTCTTTCATCCCGCTCTCTGAGAATGCCGCGCGATCGCGGTGGTGATTCGGAGTCACTCGGAAAAACGGACGATTTTCATCGATTATAGCGCCAGCATCCGTAGAGCCGCAGTTTCTCCGTAATCATGCCCTACGTGAAAGCGGTACTCGATCGGTTTTGCATCGACCGTTCGATCAAATGGCGGAGCGGATCCTGAAACGTGTGCACCGGGAACGACGCTCGAGCCTCCGGAAACGATGATTCAAGCATATGCTTTGAGGCTTTCTCGTCGGGATAATGGCTATATACGGGGTCACAGCCCCGCCCCGACGAGGCATGACCACACCCAACGAACGCCTACTCTTTCCCGTCGTGGCATGACGCTCACGCACGGAAAGACTGCTGTAACCCCTGTTCGGCCTGACGCGCGGTTTCCAGGAGGAGTTTTGCCTTTTCTTCGCTGTCGCTGGCCCGCTCGGCCGCCCCGTCGGCTGCTTGCGCCGCCTGCTCGACCTGCTGGGCCAGAAGTTGCGCCGCCTTGGCTTGCTCTTCGATGGCGTGCGACATGGAGGAGACGGCTTCGCGCGCCGCATCGATCACCGACGAGATGGCGTGCAACTCGTCCTCGACCTGCGCGGCGAGCGTTTCGCCCTCCTCCACCCGCTCGCGCACTTGGGCCATCTGAGCGCTGGCGTCGTTGGATTGCTGCTGGACCTGGTCGATGATCTCGCGGATCTCGCGGGTAGAGGCAGCAGTGCGTTCGGCGAGCTTGCGCACTTCGTCGGCGACTACGGCAAAGCCGCGGCCGTATTCTCCGGCCCGCGCGGCCTCGATGGCGGCGTTCAAGGCGAGGAGATTGGTTTGATCGGCGATTTCCTGGATCGTTTGCGCGATGGAGGAGATATGCTGTGCCTGTTCGATGAGGGCCGAGACGGCGGTTCCCGCCCGTTGCGTGATCTCGACGATGCCGCGCATCTGGTGCGCCGTGCGCTCGATGATGGCCGCACCGGCAAGGCTGCGTTGCTGCGATTGTGCGGCGCGCTCGTCGGCAAGATGAGCCATTTCGTTGAGCCGGTCGATGTTGGCCGAGAGTTCTTCGATGGCCGCAGCCATCTTCTCCGAGTTCTCGGCGGCCAAGGCGGCGGCACGGCGGGCTTCGGCCGCGTCCGTGCTTTGTTCTTCCGCGGCGGAGCGTACCCGGGTCAAGACGGCTCGCTGGGCGAGGACCAGGTCGCGGATGGCGTCGCGCAGGCGCCCGATGGCGGCGATGATACGGCCGAGTTCGTCGTCGGAGGAAGGCGGCAATACCGCGGTGAGATCACGCCGGTCGACCACCGCGCCCACCGCCTCTTCGGCCTCGGCCAGACGGCGGCGCAAAACACGATCCATCACGATACCCAAAGCCAGTGCAAAAACGACCAGCGCCGCGGAGGAGGCCGTCACCAAGGTGGACCAGAACGTCGCCTCGCGGCGATATTTCTCGAATTCCTCGTCATTGGCCTTTTCGCGCCAGGCGATGCGCTTTTCGAGCCTTGCCTTGATGTCGCGCCAGGCAGGATTGAGCTCTTGCAGCAGGATTTGGCGCGCCGCCTCGACGTCGCCGCGCTCTACGGCCGCCTGCAGCCGCTGCACGGCCGGCACGACGCGGCTTTTCCAATCGGTGAGCATCCCTTGGAGGTCTTCCCGGACTTCCTTGCGTCGGGCTTTGGCGATCACATCTTCGAGCAGGCGGGGAAATTCATCCACCCCTTTGCGCAAGTTTTCCTTGGCCTGCGCATCCTCGGGGAGCAGCACGACCCCCCTGGCGGCGGCCTGTAATTGGATACCCGCGCGGTTCGCCTCGCGCATGGCGACGGTATTGGGCAGAATGACCGTCTGCGTCGTGAGCAGGTGCCCGGCGAGCATGTCGCGCGTGTACCAAGAAACCCAGCCCGTGGCCACGCTGCCGAGAACGATCGCTCCCATGCTGGCCATGAGGGCGGTTCGCAGTTTGATCGCCATCGCTTTGCTCCCAGAGATTCGAGGTTCGATTTCGTTGATTATCGGTCGCCGGAGCAAAAACTTGAGCCCCCGGCGGCCCCGGCACGAACTTTCGTCTCATCGCGTCATCCGAATGGGCAAGACGGAGCATGCTATGATTGGCCGTTTCGATTTGCGCGGGGAACATCGGTGATCGTCGTCGATCTGCTGTGCGCTGCGGCGCACCGTTTCGAGGGGTGGTTCCCTTCGGCCGAGGCGCTGGAATCCCAACTGGCGCAGGGTGCGGTGCATTGCCCCCTGTGCGCCAGCAAGGAGGTGCGCCGCCTACCCAGCGCGCCCTACGTGCACACCGGCGAGCGCGGCGGAGAAATGCGCGAACCTTCCCTGCCGGCGACCGCGCCGGCGCCACCGCCCCCCGCCGAAGATGCGCGTCTGGCGCACCTGTGGCAGACGCTGCGTACCCTGGGGCGCCAAGCCGAGGACGTAGGGGCGCGCTTTCCCGAAGAAGCGCGCCGCATCCACCGGGGCGAAGCCGATGCGCGCCCCATCCGGGGCCAGAGTAGCACCGAAGAATTCCTCTCCTTGCTCGAGGAAGGCATTGAGGTGTTGCCTCTGCCGCCACTCGACGAAGACATGCACTGAGCCGTAAGCGCCAAGCCTCAATGCGCCTCGGCATCGAGCCGTGCCGCCAGCGCCTGTAATTCCCCGGAGATCTCCACCGGGTAGGGTGGCGCGTCTTCCAAGGCGCGCAACGGCTGCGGAAGCGTACTCAACTGGGCGGTAGCGTGCTCGCGCGCCGCCCTAAGCCCGGCGAGCGTATCGAGCCGACGTCCGCCACGCATCACGGGAACGAGCAGCGGTTCTCCGTCGTGCACCTCGTGCACCAAACCCACCACATCGCCCGCCATGCGCCCTTGGGCATCGTAGCGACGCCACACTTGTTTGCGTCCCGGCCAGGTCGCCTTGCCAGCGGAGCGTTTGCGGCGCGGTT
This sequence comes from Tepidiphilus sp. J10, assembly GCF_006980785.1. Taxonomy (NCBI): domain Bacteria; kingdom Pseudomonadati; phylum Pseudomonadota; class Hydrogenophilia; order Hydrogenophilales; family Hydrogenophilaceae; genus Tepidiphilus; species Tepidiphilus sp. J10. The sequence goes on along the minus strand of NZ_SBHP01000002.1, from coordinate 83,685 downwards.
TACCGGCGTATTCCTCGAGCTTGTAGGCGCAATCGAGATAGGGGACGTCGGCAGACGTGTCGAGCTTGGTGCCGATGCCGAAGCCATCGATGGGCGCGCCTTGGGCGAGCAGCTCGCGCACGCGGTATTCGTCCAGATCGCCGCTGGCGAAGACGATGGTGCGCTGCAAGCCCCCCTCGTCGAGGATGCGACGCACGCGGCGGGCGAGTTCGCCCAGATCGCCGCTGTCGATGCGCACCCCTTGAATGCGGATTCCCTCGGGTTCGAGCTCCTTGGCAAGCGCCACCACCTTGTGCGCCGCCGCTTCCGTGTCGTAGGTGTCGATGAGCAGCACCACGTTGGCCGGTTGCGCCCGGGCGAAATCGCGGAAAGCCTCCATTTCGTCGTCGTGCGCTTGGATGTAAGAGTGCGCCATGGTGCCGTAGAGCGGAATGCCGTAGCGCTGGCCGGCGAGCACCGTGGCCGTGCCGGAAAAACCGGTGAGCCAGGCCGAACGGGCCGCGAGCACGCCGGCTTCGGCCCCGTGCGCGCGGCGCAGGCCGAAGTCGACGAGGGTCTTTCCCGGAGCGACGAGCACCGAGCGGACGGCCTTGGAGGCGATGAGGGTTTGAAAGTTGAGCAGGTTGATGAGCCGGCTCTCGATGAGCTGAGCCTGCGGCAGAGGTGCGGTAACGCGCACTATGGGTTCGTTGGGAAAGAAGACCGTCCCCTCGGGCATGGCGTCCACGTCGCCGGTGAAGCGCCAACCGGCCAGCCAATCGAGGAATTCCGGCGAGAAGCGGCCGCTTGCGCGCAGCCAGTCGATCTCGTCGGCGCTGAAACGGGCCTGTTCGAGCCATTCGACGAGCGGTTCGATGCCGGAGGCGACGAGGAAGTTACGGCCGGGGCGCAGTTTGCGCACGAAGAGTTCGAACACGGCGGTGTCGTGCATGCCGCGCTCGAAATAGCCCTGCAGCATGGTGAGTTGATAGAGATCGGTCAGAAGCAGGCTGCGTTCGCTATCCATCTAAACTCCTTTCATTCGAATGCGGATGCGGCGTCGATCAAGCGGGCGCCGAGTCGGCGCATTTCTTCGAGCGCTCGCGCCCCACCTTCTGAATCAACGGCAGCCACTGCGTCGGTGAGCAGCACCACCTCGAAGCCGGCGGCAAGCGCATCACGGACGGTGGCGCGCACGCAATAGTCGGTGGCAAGTCCCCCGACGAAGAGCCGGCGCACGCCCGCTTCGCGCAGCGTCTGCTCGAGCTCCGTGCCGGCGAAGGCGGAATAGGCTTCTTCCTCGGGGCGCGTCGCTTTGGAGATCACGATCGCTGAAGGCGGAAGGGTCAAGGCGAATTCGGCTCCCCGTGTGCCGGCGACGCAGTGCGGCGGCCACGGCCCTCCTTGCGCATGAAACGAGCAGTGATTCGACGGATGCCAGTCACGGCTGGCGAAGATGGGCAAACCCTGTCCTGCAAACGCCGCCACCGCCCGGGAAAGCGGCGCGAGCACGCGATCGCCTTGCGGCACCGCGAGCGCTCCGCCCGGAAGGAAGTCGTGCTGCACGTCGACGAGCAGCAGCGCGTCCCCTGCACCCAGTTGCTCCATGATCCTCTCCTTCATCCTTTGATGCACACGAGCGGCACGAGCTTGGCCACTTTGCGCGCAAGCCCGGCGCGATCGGCCGCATCGACCACGGCGCTCACGTCTTTGTAGGCATCGGGCGCCTCTTCGGCCACGCCGCGAAACGAGGGGCTGCGCACGATCACCCCGCGGCGCGCGAGCGATTCGACCACTTCCCTTCCCTGCCAGCGCTTGAGCGCCTGCTGCCGGCTCATCGCCCGGCCCGCGCCGTGGCAGGCCGAGCTGAACGCGAGCGCCTCGCTCTCTGTGGTGCCGACGAGCACGTAGGAGGCCGTACCCATGCTGCCCCCGATGAGCACCGGCTGGCCCACGGAACGCAGGGCTTCGGGCAGCTCGGGATGCCCCGGACCGAAGGCGCGCGTGGCCCCCTTGCGATGCACGTAGAGCGTGCGCCGGCGCCCGTCGACCTCGTGCGTCTCTACTTTGCAGGTGTTGTGCGAGACGTCGTAGAGGAGCGGCAGCGAGAGGCCGGGGAAGAATTCGGCGAAGACGCGGCGCGTGAGGTGCGTGAGGATCTGGCGATTGGCGAGCGCGCAATTGATCGCCGCGCGCATCGCTCCAAGATACCGCTGCCCGACGGGTGAGGTGATCGGGGCGCAAGCCAACTCCCGATCCGGCAGAACGATGCCGTGGCTCTTTGCCGCGAGCGCCATCTCCTTGAGATACTCGGTGCCGATCTGGTGCCCCAGGCCGCGCGAGCCGCAGTGGATGCTCACCACCACCTGGTCGCGCACCAGGCCAAAGGCCGCCGCCGTGGCCTCGTCGTAGAGCTCGGCCACACGCTGCACTTCGAGGTAGTGGTTACCCGAACCGAGCGTGCCCATCTCCTCGCGCTGACGCTTCTTCGCCTGCGCCGAAACGGCCTTGGGATCGGCTCCGGCCATGCAGCCGTGCTCCTCGATGCGCTCCAGGTCGGCCGCTTCGCCATAGCCCTGCGCCACCGCCCAGCGTGCCCCGCCGCGCAGCATGGCGTCCATCTCGGAATCCGATAGCCGGATCTGACCCGTGCTGCCCACCCCGGCCGGAATCGCCGCAAAGAGGGCTTCGGCCAAGGGTTCCTGAACTGCGAGGATCGCATCGACCGACAAACCCGTGAGCAGGCAACGCACGCCGCAGCTCACGTCGAAGCCGACGCCGCCGGCCGACACGACGCCGCCTTCGTCCGGATCGAAAGCGGCCACTCCTCCGATGGGAAAGCCATAGCCCCAGTGGGCGTCGGGCATGGCGTAGGAGGCGCGCACGATGCCGGGCAGCGTGGCGACGTTTTCCGCCTGCTCGCGCACCTTGTCGTCCATCGCCTGCAACAGCGCCTCGTCGGCGAAGATCTCCACCGGTACGCGCATCGCCCCGCGCGGCGCGAGCCGCCAATGACAGGGGCCGAGTCGTTCGAATCCTTTTAGGTTCATGGCTCGTCTCCCTATACGTCCACGACGCATTGTGCGATCCATTCTTCCCCTTGTCGCGCCACCTGGAGCGCGGTGAACGTCGCTCCTTTCGGCTCGACCGCCGGCTGGTGCCGCGACCGATCCACCGGTTCGCCCCAGGCGGTGGCTTCCAGCCGATCGCCTTCGAGGCGCACCTCGTAGCGGGAAAAGAGCATGTGGCGCGTGGCCATCTCGTAGATTAGGGCATTGAGCCAGTCGACGAGAAGGAACTCCGGATCGGGCGCCTTGCAGCGGATCGTCACCGGTACGCGCGGCGCGACGAGGGCCGGGTCGGTGACGATGGCCGTGAGCGCGAGTGCCGCCTGCGCGAACGCCTCCGCGAGCGTGGCGCCGTGCCCCCGCACGCCGATGTCCGCTTCATGTTCGAAGTGTTCCCAAGCGCTCATGGCTCTCCTCGATGCCCCAGAGGGGACGCATCTTGCGGCCATCCCCCCGAAACCTGCGCCGCCTGCAGCAGGCGCCGTGCCAGATTGCCACACACCAGCTCGCACAGGGCATAGACCGAGGGATCGGCGATGCGGTAATAGACGGTCGTGCCCTGGCGCCTGCGCTCGAGCAGTCCATGCTTGGTCATGAGCGAGAGGTGGCGCGAAATGTTGGCTGCAGTATAGCCGCAGCGCTGCGCGATTTCACCGACGCTGCACTCCCCCTCCTGCAACAGGTTGAGGATGTGCAGGCGCGTGGGCTCGGAGAGTACCTGGAAGTAGCTGGCCACCTGCGCCATGATCTCGGGAGGAATTTTTTCCATGGACGGGCTCCGTTGTAGCAGTCGATGTCGCGATTCGAACACTACTTGACTATTTAGTCAAACAGTTAAATAATGAATTTAAGGGATGCTCAACGGAGAAAAATATGGCACTGAGGCGCATCGCCCTGCTGGCGTTCCTTGCCGGCATGCTGAGCCATGGCGCGGGGCTGCTGGCGGCGCCCGAGGCAGAACTCGAGGCCGTACCCGTGCAAGTCGAGCGGGAGTCCGCGCGCCACAGCGCCGAGGGCACGGTCGAGGCGGTGCGCGACACGTTGATGACGGCGCAGGTGGCCGGGGTGGTCGTCGCCCGGCCGGCGGAAGTGGGGCTGCGCGTACGGGCCGGTGAAGAACTGGTGCGCATCGATCCGCGCGCCGCCGAGGATCAGGCCGCGGCCAGTGCGGCCCAGGTCCAGGCCGCGCGTGCCGAGCTCCAGGTCGCTCTCAAGGAATACGAGCGCCAGCGGCGCCTCTTCGAGAAAGCCTATATCAGCGAGGCGGCGTTCGACCGCGCCCGCGCCCAGCGCGACGCGGCCCAGGCGCGCGTGGCCGCGCTCGAGGCGCAAGCCAAAGCCGTGCGCACGCAGGCAGGATACCATCGGGTCACCGCACCCTACGACGGCATCGTGAGCGAGGTGCCGGTAGTGCTGGGCGAGACGGCACTTCCCGGCCGGCCGCTGGTGCGTCTCTACGATCCGGGCGCGCTGCGCGTCACCGCCGTCGCCGCCCAGAGCGAGGCGAGCACCCTGGTACCGGGAGGAACGGTGGACGTGGAAGTTCCCGGCTTTCCTGTCTTGCATCTTCCCGCCGAACGGGTGCAGATCTTTCCCGCGGCGGATCCTTCCACCCACACGGTCCAGCTGCGTCTGGCGCTTCCGTCCGAGGTACATGGCCTCAAACCGGGGCTCTTCGCGCGGCTCTCCTGGCGCAGCCCGGGCACGGGCGAAGGACGGCGTTTCCTCGTGCCGGCGAGCGCCGTGGTGCGCCGCGCCGAAATGACCGGCCTCTATGTGCTCGATCGTGACGGCAAACCCATACTGCGGCAAGTGCGTCTGGGGCGAACCGAGGGCGAGCGCATCGAGATCCTCAGCGGGGTCGATGAAGGCGATCGCGTGGTGACGAACCCCGAGCGCGCCGCGAGGGTACGCTGAGATGAGCACGCCGCGCCCGCTCGGCCTCTCCGGTCGTATCGCCGCGCAATTCCAGAGCGCGCAGATCACGCCGCTGCTCGCGCTCCTTGCCGTGCTCATGGGGCTCTTCGCCGTCCTGGTGACACCACGCGAGGAGGAGCCGCAGATCAACGTGACCATGGCCAACGTCCTCATTCCCTTCCCCGGGGCGGCGGTGGCCGACGTCGAACAGATGGTGGCTTCGCCCGCCGAACAGGTGCTTGCCCAGATGGAGGGGATCGAACACGTCACCTCCGTCTCGCGCCCGGGTCTGGCCATCCTCACGGTGCAGTTCAAGGTGGGAGTGCCGCGCATCGTGGCCCTGGTGCGGCTGCACGACACGCTGCGCACCCATACCGATTGGCTACCGCGCGATCTGGGCGTGCTCGAACCGATCATCAAGCCCAAGGGTATCGACGACGTACCCATCGTCACACTCACGCTCTACGCCACCGACCCGCAGCAAGGGGCGTTCGATCTCGAACGCGTCGCTCACAGCATGGAGATCGAGCTCAAGCGGGTACCTGGCACGCGCGAGGTGCAGACGATCGGCGGGCCCGGACGGGCCGTGCTCGTACGCCTCGATCCGGCGAAGATGGCCGGCAGCGGCGTCACCGTCCAGGATCTCCACGCCGCCCTGCGTTCGGCCAACTCCGGCCTGCCGGCGGGGGAACTGGTGCAAGGAGATGCCACCGTCGCCGTGGAAACCGGGCCGCTCCTTGCCAGCGCCGAGGAAGTGGGCGAGCTGGTGGTGGGCGTGCATGAGGGTCGTCCGGTCTTCCTGCGCGAGGTGGCGGAAGTAGAAGACGGTCCGCCGCCGCCCGAACGCTACGTCTGGCACGGCCGCGCCGAGGCAGCGGGCGGGGGGGAATTCCCCGCGGTGACGATCGCCGTCACGAAGAAACCCGGCGAGAACGCCATCGACGTGGCCGAGGCGGTGATCCGTCGCGCCGAAATGCTGCACAACACCATCGTGCCCGCCGGGGTGGAGATGACGGTGTCGCGCAACTATGGCGTCACCGCCAACGACAAGGCACAGACGCTCATCAAGAAACTGCTCTTCGCCACGGCCTCGGTGGTGGCGCTCGTCTTCTTCGCCCTGGGGCGACGCGAGGCGGCCATCGTGGGGCTCGCCGTGGTGCTCACCCTCATGGCCACGCTCTTCGCCTCCTGGGCCTGGGGGTTCACGCTCAACCGCGTCTCGCTCTTCGCGCTCATCTTCTCCATCGGCATCCTGGTCGACGACGCCATCGTGGTGGTGGAGAACATCCACCGCCACCACCTGCTGCAACCGGACGCGCCGCTCGCGCGCCTCATCCCGGCCGCGGTGGACGAGGTGGGCGGGCCGACCATCCTCGCCACCCTCACGGTGATCGCGGCGCTGCTGCCCATGGCCTTCGTCACCGGCCTCATGGGCCCCTACATGAGCCCCATTCCGATCAACGCCAGCATGGGCATGCTCATTTCGCTCGCCATCGCCTTCACCGTCACGCCTTGGCTGTCGCGCCTGTGGTTGCGCGGACACGGCCAGGCGAAGACCGGCCTCGGCGAGCGCATCACCCCGCTCTTCGAGCGCATCTTCCGGCCGCTGCTCGACGAGCGGCGCGGAGCAAGGAACCGGGGGCTACTCGCCCTTTTCACGCTCGCAGCGATCGGGGTATCGCTCGCGCTGCCGGCCACGGGGCTCGTCCTCATGAAGATGCTGCCCTTCGACAACAAATCCGAATTCCAAGTGGTCGTGGACCTTCCCGCCGGCACGCCGCTCGAGCGCACCTCGGCGGTGCTGCACGAGTTAGGTGCGTTTCTCGCCCGCCAGCCCGAGGTGACCGACTACCAAGCCTATGCCGGCACCGCCTCGCCCATCAATTTCAACGGACTAGTGCGCCAGTACTACCTGCGCGCCGGCGGCGAGGTCGGCGACATCCAGGTGAATCTGGTCGACAAGCATCTGCGCCACGAACAGAGCCACGCCATCGTCACCCGGCTGCGCCCGGCGCTGCAGGAGATCGGGCGGCGCATGGGCGCCAACGTCAAGGTGGTGGAAGTGCCGCCGGGCCCGCCGGTGCTCTCGCCCATCGTCGCCGAGATCTATGGCCCGGAGGCCGCCGGGCGCAGGGCCGTGGCCAAGGCCATGCGCGCCGTGTTCGAGCGCACCGAGGGCATCGTCGACATCGACGACAGCACGATCGCCGAGGCGCCGAGAAAACTCCTCCTCGTCGACCGGCGCAAGGCGGCGCTGGCCGGCATCTCGCAACAGGCGATCGTCACCACCCTGCAGGCGGGGCTGGCCGGACTGCCGTCGACCTACCTGCACGACGCGAGCAAATACCCGGCCCCGGTCGTGCTGCAGCTGCCCGCCGAAGCCCATGGCGAGCTGGACGCGCTGCTGCGGCTCGCCGTGCGCGGGCCCGACGGGCGGCTCGTGCCGCTGCGAGAGCTCGTCACGGTGAGCGACACGCTGCGCGAAGAGCCCATCTACCACAAAGACCTCCTGCCGGTGGTCTATGTCGTCGGCGACATGGCCGGACACATCGATAGTCCCCTCTATGGCATGTTCGCCATGCGCGGGGCGATCGGCGAGATCGTCGCTCCCGACGGGGGCCACCTCGAGGAGCACTTCATCCGCCAGCCCGAGGATGCGCTGCGCGGCTATGCCTACAAATGGGATGGCGAATGGCAGATCACCTACGAGACCTTCCGCGACATGGGTGCCGCCTACGCCGTGGGGCTGATACTCATCTACCTGCTGGTGGTGGCGCACTTCGGCTCCTATCTCGTGCCGCTCGTCATCATGGCGCCGATTCCGCTCACCCTCGTCGGCGTGATGCCGGGACACGCCCTGCTCGGGGCGCAATTCACCGCCACCAGCATGATCGGCATGATCGCGCTCGCCGGCATCATCGTGCGCAACTCCATCCTGCTCGTCGACTTCATCCGGCTGCAAGTGAGCGAGGGCGTGCCGCTCGAGCGAGCCATCGTGCGCTCGGCGATCACGCGCGCCCAGCCGATCCTGCTCACGGCCCTAGCGGCCATGATCGGCGCGTTCTTCATCCTCGACGATCCGATCTTCAACGGCCTGGCGATCTCGCTCATCTTCGGCATCTTCGCCTCGACCCTGCTCACCCTCGTCGTCATCCCCACCCTCTACTACATGGCTTATCGCCGTTCCCGTCCCAACCAAGGAGAACCATCATGACGTCCTGGCGCATCGTCCGCATCTTCGCCGGCACTTTCATCCTCGTCTCGCTGCTCTTGGGCGCGCCCGCGAGCCCGCTGTTCATGAGCCAGTGGTGGCTCGCCTTCACCGCTTTCGTCGGCCTGAACCTGCTGCAGAGCGGATTCACCCGGTGGTGCCCCTTGGAAATCATCCTGCGCAAGCTCGGCGTGCCGGGCGGCTGTTGAAACCGGAGGACGCCGCGATGCGCCTGTCTCCCTGGTCGGCCCTGTTGCTCGCCCTGCCGCTGCCCGCGGCGCATGCCCTCGACTTGATGCAAGCCTGGCAGGCGGCGCGAGAGCACGACCCTCGCATGGCGATGGCGCAAGCTTCGCTGGAGGCCGGCCGCACGCAGCGCGAACAGGCGAGCGCCCTGTGGCGCCCGTCGGTGAGCGTGGGCGGCGGCGCGGGGGTGCGTTCGCTCGAATCCGACACCAAGGGCGCCTATTTCGCGGCCCCCGGCATGACGCCTTCGCGGCACGTCACTTTCAAGACCTCGATCGACAACGGCACCGCCACCCAGTGGAACGTCACGGCGCGCCAGCCACTCATCCATGGCGAGCGCTCGGCACAGAGCAAACAGCTCGCGCTCGGCGCGGACGCCGCCGAAGTGCAATGGCAAGGCGAGCGCCAGGAATTGATGCTGCAGGTGGTCGAGAGTTACTTCCAGCTCGTCGTGGCCGAACGCCGGCAAGCGTTGCTGCGCCGCCAGCTGGACGCGGTGGAACGGGCGCTCGCCGAGGCCAAGGATCGCTACGCCGCCGGTGACCTGCCCATCCTCGACACGCACGAGGCCACCGCCCGCGCCCGCACCCTGCAGGCGCAGCTCGTGGCCGCCGAGAGCGAACGGGAAGTCGCACAAGCGGCGCTCGCCGACGCCACGGGCCTGGAGCCGGATCGGCTCGACCCCCTGCCGCCTTCGGCCAGCGTCTTGTCCCCCGAGCCGCTCGAACCGCTGGCACACTGGCAGGAGGCGGCGCTCGCCGCCAATCCCCTGCTGCGCCTGGCGCAGGCCAAGGTCGAGATCGCCCACAAGGAAGTGGAGAAATACCGCGCGGCGGCCGATGCCACGGTCGAGCTCGTCGCCCAGGCCGGGCGCGACTACGTGAGCGGCGACGGCGATTACGGTTCGTCCAGCATAAACCAGACGCAGCACGTGATCGGCGTGCAGGTCAATGTCCCCCTCTACACGGGGGGCTATCGCAGCGCCAAGCTGCAAGAGGCGCTCAAGCTCGAAGACCGCGCCCGGGCCGAGCTCGAATGGATACGCCAGCAGGTGGGGCAACAGGTGCGGGCCGCCTGGCTCGCCGTGCAGACGGCCCATGCGCGCGTGACCGCGCTCGAAGAGGCGGTCACGGCAAGCGAGGCGCGCCTCGACGCCACCCGGCTCGGACACGAAGTGGGCGATCGCACCACGCTCGATCTTTTGAACGCCGAGAACGATCTCGACGCAGCGCGGCTCGCGCTGCTGCAGGCACGCACCGAGGTTTTGCAGAACCGGCTGCGGCTGCAGGCGCTCGCCGGGCGGCTGGACGAAGAACGGCTCGCAGCGGTCGACGCCGCGTTGCAACGCTGAGCACCCGAATGGAAAAAGCCCCGGCTTTTGGCCAGGGCTTTCTCGGTGAAACTGGAGCGGGAAACGAGACTCGAACTCGCGACCCCGACCTTGGCAAGGTCGTGCTCTACCAACTGAGCTATTCCCGCGTAGATTCTGGAGGCGCGGGCCGGAATCGAACCGACGTCCAAGGATTTGCAGTCCTCTGCATAACCACTCTGCCACCGCGCCGCAGACGCCGATTCCTTACGGACTCGCGCCCGAAGTAACCGCTTGGAGCGGGAAACGAGACTCGAACTCGCGACCCCGACCTTGGCAAGGTCGTGCTCTACCAACTGAGCTATTCCCGCTCGCGAGAAGCGCAATTATAAAAAACCCCTCAGCAAAGTCAAGAGGCCATTTGGCGGCGGCGGAACATCACGGCGCCTTCCATCTCCATCACCACCTCGTCGTTCTGGTTCAACACTTCCCAGCGATGGCGTACGAGACCGATTCCCGGCTTGCTGGCAAGCGGGCGGGCTTCGAGGACGGTCAGGCGAACGCGCAGCACGTCACCCGGACGAACGGGTTTGAGCCAGCGCAGATTGTCGATGCCCGGAGAACCCACGCTTGCGGCTTCCAGCATGAACGCGTCGCAGATCATGCGCATCGCCAAGGCGCAGGTGTGCCACCCGCTGGCGATCAGTCCGCCATAAGGCGATTGGCGAGCCGCTTCTTCATCGACGTGGAAGGGTTGGGGATCGTACTGGCGGGCGAATTCGATGATCGCTTCCTTGGTTACTTCGACCCCTCCAACCTCCTGGACGCTACCAGGGACGAAATCTTCCCAATAATATTTGTATTCCTTGGCCATGAAAATCTCCTCCAAGCTCAAAAACCGTGGAATTGAGTAAACTCCTCGAGCGCGGCCCGCTCGGTGATGAATGCGTTCTCCGGCGCCGCGGGGTCTTCGTGACCAAGGGCGATGCCACACAGTACGATCTCTTCCGGCGGGATGGGCAAATGGCGGCGAATCACGTCGTGATACCAGGCGAATGCCGCTTGGGCGCAGGTGTGCAGACCGTGAGCCCGCGCCGCGAGCATGACGTTCTGGATGAACATGCCGGTGTCCATGTAGCTACCGGTGCTCAGGCGCCGGTCGAGGGTGATGAACATGCCGACCGGCGCATCGAAGAAGAGGTAATTACGCAACATCTGCCGCTCACGCGCCGCCTTGTCGTGCCGGTCGATTCCCAGCGCCGAATAGAGACCATAGCCGCACACCCGACGACGCGTGGCATAGGGTTCGAACCAGTTGCTCGGGTAGTAATCGTATTCTGCCTGATGCTGCTCCGGCTCCTTTTCCGCCGCTTCATAAACGTCACGGCAGAGCCGTTCGCGCGCTTCGCCCGCGACGACGTAGACCTTCCACGGTTGGATGTTGTTGCCGCTGGGGGCCCGCTGCGCGACGCGCAGGATCTCCTCCACGGTCTCGCGCGGCACGGGAGTTGGCAGGAATTTACGCACCGACTTGCGGCTGAGGATCGCTTCTTCGACGTTCATCGAGTTTCCTTTGCTAGGCAAACATGGGGTAGCCAAGTGTACAACGATAATCGAATTCGATCGAACGATTATCTCGCCCCCGTCTGCCACATCTTCTCCAGCCGCTTGACGCTCACCGGCACCGGCGTCTTCAGTTCCTGGGCGAAGAGCCCCACGCGCAGCTCTTCGAGCAACCAGCGAAACTCCTCGAGAAAGGCCGAAGGCCGGCCTTTGGCCTCCCGCCAGGCGCGCTCCCAGGGGCCGGCCACTTGGCGCCAGGACTGGGCCCATTGCCGGTCGCGGGCGGGATCCTTCTGCAATTTGTCGAGGCGCACGCCGATCGCCTTGAGGTAGCGCCCGTAGTGTTGCAGCCGCTCCCAGGGAATCATCGCAAGGAAACGCGGCGGGAAGAGCGCCGCGAGCTGGGCTTCGACGTCGGCGACGACCTCGGGATGCGCCCGGCGCAGCGTCTCCAGACGTTTCTCGAGCGCACGGCGTTCGGTGAGCCACTGCGCGAGCAAGCGCATCAGCTCCTGCGCCACCAGCACCAGGCGTTCCTTGCCCGCGGTCACGCGCGCGGCAAAAGCCTGCGCGTCGCGCGGCAGCTCTCCCTCGAGGCAGACGCGCGTGAGGCTTGCCTCGATCACCGCCTCGCGTAGTTCCGCCTCGTTGCCATACGGCATCCAGGCGATGGCGAGCGCCCGCCAGTCGGGATGGCGCTCGATGGCCCGCACCGCCTCCTTGAGCGCGAAACGCAGCAGGCGCAGCACGCCGCGCCGGTGTATGGCCTCGGCCTCTTCCTCCGTGTCGCAGGCGCGCAGCCGCACTCCATCGCCCACGTCCTCCAGCGCGGGAAAACCGATGGCGGTGACGCCGTCGATCTCCACTTCGACGAGTTCCGGCAGGGTGCCAAACTCCCAGGAGGTTGCCTTGGTTGGCGTCGGGACGCGGCTTCCCTCCATCCCCGCGGCGGATGAAGGAGCCGCGCGCTTGCCGTGCGCTCGCGCTACCGCCGCCACGCCCGTATCGCCCTCGTTCGGGGACGAAGGCGCTCCCATGTCCCCCGCTTTGGCCGCGAGCAAACCTCCCAGTTCGGCAAAACGCGAGCGCACCGTCTCGCCCAGCTGCGCACGCAACTCGGTGAGCGAACGCCCCTGCGCGAGGATGCGCCCGTCCGGCCCCTCGACGCGGAAGTTCATGAAACAATACGGCGGCAAGGATTCGGGACGGAACGCCGCCTCGGGCGTGGGCAGTTGCGTGCGTGCTTCCACGAACGCGCGCAGCGCTTCGAGCAGCGGCCGATCGGCGGCGATTTCGCCCGCCTCGACGGCGGCACAGAACGCCTTGGCCTGCTCCGGCAGCGGCTGCAGGCGATGGCGGTGTTTCTGCGGCAGCGTCTTCAGCAGCCGCAGTACCTTGTCCTCCAAAAGCCCCGGCACCAACCACTCGCAGCGCGCCGCCGGCACCTGGTTGAGCAAGGCAAGCGGCACCACCAGCGTCACCCCGTCGTCCTTGGCCGCCGGATCGTGCTTGTATTCGAGCGCGAGCGGCTGACCGTAGAGAAGGAAGGCGGAAGGGAAGCGCTCGGTGGTGACGCCGGCCGCCTCGTGCCGCATGAGCTGCTCGCGCGTGAGATAGAGCAGCTTGGGCGCACCGCGCTCGGCCTGCTTGCGCCAGGACTCGAAACTCGCCAAATCGACCACGTCCTGCGGGATCAGATGGTCGTAGAAGGCTTCGATCAGGGCAGTGTCGACCAGCACGTCGGGCCGGCGCGTCTTCTGTTCCAGGCGCTCGATCTCCTCAACGAGGCGCAGGTTGTGCTGCAGAAACTTCATGCGCGACAACGCGGCCGGTTCCACCTCGCCCGCCACCAGCGCCTCGCGGATGAAGAGCGTGCGGCACAGGGCGGGATCGACGTCGCGGTAGGGCACGGCGCGCTGCGCGTAGATCGGCAGCCCGAAGAGGGTGCCCCGCTCCCAGGCGCGCACTTCGCCCATCCTCTTCGCCCAGTGCGGCGCTTCCAGCTGGCGCCGGATGAGGTACGGCGCCACTTCCTCGATCCAGGCCGGCTCGATGCGGGCGACGCAGCGCGCATAGAGGCGCGTCGTCTCCACCAGTTCGGCGGCGAGCACCCACTTCGGCCCGCGCTTGGCGAGCGGCGAGGACGGATGGATCCAGAAACGAATGCCGCCGGCGCCGAGATAACTCCCGGCCTGAGGCCCGCTCGCATCCTCCTGTTTCAACCCGACGTGACGCACGAGGCCGGCGATGAGCGCCTTATGCACCGCCTCATAGCCGGCCGGCTGCTCGTTCTCGCGCCAGCCGTGTTCGGTGACGAGCGCATGCAGCTGGGTCCAGACGTCGCGCCACTCACGCATGCGCAGCCAGGAGAGGAAATGCGCCCGGCACCACTGACGCTGCTTGTTCGTCGACTCGTGCCGCTCGAGCTCGCGCCAGGTCTTCCACAGGTTGAGGTACCAATAAAATTCCGACTGCGCCTCGCGCTCGCGCCCGCGAAAGAGGGCGTGCTTCTGGTCGGCCTGGGCGAGCTGCTCGGCGGGACGCTCCCGCGGATCCTGCACCGACAGCGCCGCGGCGAGCACCAGCATCTCGGCCAGGCACCCGTACTGCCGCCCGGCCACGAGGAGCCGCCCGATCTTGGGGTCGAGCGGCAGCGCCGCCAGCGCCCGGCCTACTTCGGTGAGCGTGCGGGTGTTGGCATCGAGCGCGGAGAGTTCCACCAGTTCGCGCACGCCATCTTCGATCGCACGCGGCGCCGGCGGATCGAGAAAGGGGAATCCCTCGATCTCGCCCAGGTTCAGCGCCTGCATGCGCAGAATCACGCCGGCAAGCGACGAGCGCAGAATCTCGGGATCGGTGTGCGCCGGACGGGCGGCGAAGTCTTCTTCCGTGTAGAGCCGGAAACAGACTCCGTCCATCACCCGGCCGCAGCGTCCGGCGCGCTGGTTGGCCGCCGCCTGCGAAATGCGCTCCACCCGCAGCTGCTCGACCTTCTGCCGCGGCGAATAGCGCTTGACCCGCGCCAATCCCGTGTCGATCACGTAGCGGATGCCCGGCACGGTGAGCGAAGTCTCGGCCACGTTGGTGGCGAGCACCACCCGAGGCAGGGCCCCGCGGCGGAAGACGCGCGCCTGCTCCTGCGCCGACTGGCGGGCGAAGAGCGGCAGAATCTCGAACCCGCCGCGCACCGCCGCCCGGCGCTCCAGCGCCTCCTTGGCCTCCCGGATTTCGCGCTCTCCGGGCAAGAAGACGAGAATGTCCCCCGGTCCCTCGCGCCAGGCTTCCTCGACGCAGGCGACGATCCCATCGAAGAGATCGCGCTCCTCGGCGGCAGCGCGCGCCGCGCGCTTTCCATCCCTCTCATCCCCTTCGAACACGGCGAGATCCTCCCCGTCGATCGCCTCCACCGGACGGTAACGGATCTCGATCGGATAGAGCCGCCCGCTCACCTCGAGGATGGGAACGTCGCCCGCCACCGGCGCGAAATGCGCTGCAAAGCGCTCGGCGTCCATCGTCGCCGAGGTGATCACCACTTTGAGATCCTCGCGGCGTGCGAGCAGGCGGTGCAGATAACCGAGCAGAAAGTCGATGTTGAGGCTGCGCTCGTGCGCCTCGTCGATGATGATGGTATCGTAGCGTGACAGCCACGGGTCGCTCGCCGTCTCGGCCAGCAAAATGCCGTCCGTCATCAGGGTGATGTACGATTCGGGCGAGGTGCGGTCGTGGAAACGCACCTTGTAGCCCACGTCCCGCCCCAAAGGGGAACCCAGCTCTTGGGCGATGCGCTCGGCCGTGGCGCGCGCGGCGATCCGGCGCGGCTGGGTATGCGCGATCTGCCCGGCGATGCCGCGCCCGGCGGCAAGGCAGATCTTGGGCAGCTGCGTCGTCTTGCCCGAACCCGTCTCGCCGCAGACGATCACCACGCGATGGGCGCGGATCGCTGCCTCCAGCTCGGCGGCGCGCTCGCTCACCGGCAGATCGGGCGCGCAAGGCGCTGCGGGACGGCGGGCGCGGCGCGCTTCCCAGGCGGCCTGGGATCGCTCCAGGCGCTGGGCGATCTGGTTCGCGAGCCGCTGGCGCGCTTCGCCCTTGGCGCGACGCAGACGTTTGAGGAGCGCAAGGATCGGTCCGCGATCCTGCGACAGACAGCGGCTCAGGTCGAGGCGGGCTGCCTCACGCAAAGATTCAGCAGATTCGACGAGCACGGGCAGTGTGTTGGACAAGCTCGGAAAAATCGATGATTGTGCCGCAAAAATGCGGCCAAAGGCAAAATTACCCCAACGAAGACCGCAGAAAACTCAGGCAGGTTCCCGCCTTCGCGATGCATCCAACACGCCAAGGCGGCCCGGCCGCGCTAGAATCGCGCTTTTGGCATTCCCGGACGTCGGTATCGTGAGCGATTTCACTCCTCCTTCCCATTTCATCAAAAACGCCATCGACGAAGACCTCGCGGCCGGCCGGTACCGCGAGGTCGTCACGCGTTTCCCGCCCGAGCCCAACGGCTACCTGCACTTCGGTCATGCCAAGTCCATCGTGCTCAATTTCGGCCTGGCCCGGCTCTATGGCGGGCGCTGCCACATGCGTTTCGACGACACCAATCCCAGCACCGAGAGCATGGAATACGTCGAAGCGATCCTGGAGGCGGTGCGCTGGCTCGGTTACGACTGGGGCGAGCACCTGCACTTCGCCTCCGATTACTTCGAGACCATGTACCGTTGCGCCGAGGTCCTCATCGAGCGGGGCCTGGCCTATGTCGATTCCTTGCCGCCAGAGGAGATCCGGGCGCTGCGCGGCACGCTCACCGAACCCGGGCGCGACAGCCCCTACCGTAACCGCAGCGTGGAGGAGAACCTCGCGCTCTTTCGCCGCATGCGCGCCGGGGAATTCCCCGACGGGACGCACGTGCTGCGCGCCAAGATCGACATGGCGAGCCCCAACCTCAACCTGCGCGACCCCATCCTCTACCGCATCCGGCACGTCTCGCACTACCGCACGGGCGATGCCTGGTGCCTCTACCCCACCTATACCTACGCGCATCCCATCGAGGACGCCATCGAGGGCATCACGCATTCGCTGTGCACCCTCGAATTCGAGGATCAGCGCCCCTTCTATGAGTGGCTGCTGGAAGCGCTCGCCGAAGCCGGCGTTTTCTCCCGCCCCTTGCCGCGCCAGATCGAGTTCGCCCGCCTCAACCTCGAATACGTCGTGCTCTCGAAGCGCAAGCTCATTCAGCTCGTCGAAGAGCGACACGTGGCCGGCTGGGACGACCCGCGACTGCCGACGCTTGCCGGCGGACGTCGGCGCGGCTACACGCCCGAGGGCTTTCGCCTTTTCTGCGAGCGCATCGGTGTGAGCAAGGCCGACGGCTGGATCGGCTACGAAGTCCTCGAACAGGCCATGCGCGACCACCTCAACGAAGCGGCCGAGCGGCGCATCGCCGTGCTCGACCCCCTGGAGCTGGTGATCGACGATTTCCCCGAAGGGCACGTCGAATGGTGCGAGGCGCCCAATCACCCGCTCGACCCGGAACGGGGCAAGCGGCGCATCCCCTTCACCCGCCGGCTGTGGATCGAGCGCGGCGACTTCATGGAAACGCCGGTCAAAGGTTTCCATCGCCTCACGCCCGGGGCCACGGTACGGCTGCGCTACGGCTATGTCATCGAATGCACCGGCTGCGACAAGGACGAATCCGGGCGGGTGGTGCGCGTACACGCCCGCCATTTCCCCGATTCCAAAAGCGGTACGCCCGGCGCCGATCGTTACAAGACCAAGGGCAACTGCCACTGGCTGTCATGCGATCATGCGATCGAAGCCGAGATCCGGCACTACGACCGGCTCTTCCGCCACCCCCGCCCCGGCACCGAACCCGGCCCGGACGGCGCGCCGCGCTCCTTCCTCGAAGACCTCAACCCCGAATCGCTGCGTTGCTACCGCGCCTTCGTCGAACCCCAGGCGGCGCAGGTCCCCCCGGAGACGCGTTTCCAGTTCGAGCGCCACGGCTACTTCGTCGCCGACCGCTACGACCACCGCCCCGAAGCGCCGGTGTTCAACCTCACCGTCGGGCTGAAAGACACCTGGGGAAAAATTCAGCGCTGAACTTCCTGCCTCGACGAGAGGTCTCATCCAACGTCATTGCATCGCCTTTTGACGGCAAAGCACCGCGCCTGCCGTCAAAACGCGTACAATAGCGCCGTTTGTCCGAAGTCAAGAGGGTCGTTCGTTCGATGATGTCTGCTGCCGATCGCTGTGTCGATGAATTCCGTTTCCGTTTCGGCCGCCGCGGCCCCGAGCTGGTTCCCATCATGCTCGGCGGGATGGGCGTCGACATCTCCAACGCCGACCTCGCCCTCGAGATCGCCCGCCTCGGCGGCATCGGGCACATCTCGGACGCGATGGTGCCCACCGTCACCGACCGCCGCTACGACACCACGTACACCAAAGAAAAACTCAAGCGCTACAAGTATAACGTCAAGAGCCTCGACAAGTCGGGCGTGAAATTCGACCTCGGGCTCTTGGCCGAAGCGCAGAAGATGCACGTACTGCGCACCATGGAGCGCAAGCGCGGCCCCGGGCTCGTCTTCATCAACTGCATGGAGAAGCTCACGATGGCCGCGCCCAAGGAAACGCTCAAGGTGCGGCTGGAAGCGGCGCTCGATGCCGGCATCGACGGCATCACCCTCTCGGCCGGGCTACACCTGGGCTCGTTCGCGCTCATCGAAGAACATCCGCGTTTCCGCGACGCCAAGCTCGGCATCATCGTCTCCTCGGTACGCGCCTTGCAGCTCTTCCTGAAAAAGAGCGCGCGTACCCGGCGGCTACCCGATTTCGTGGTGGTGGAAGGGCCGCTCGCCGGTGGGCACCTCGGCTTCGGCCTCGACTGGGCGCGCTACGACCTGCGCAGCATCGTGCTCGAAGTGCTCGACTACCTGCGCCGCGAAGAACTCGACGTTCCCGTCATCCCCGCCGGCGGCATCTTCACTGGTACCGACGCCGTAGAATTCCTGGAAATGGGCGCAGCCGCCGTCCAGGTCGCCACGCGCTTCACCGTCACCAAGGAGTGTGGCCTGCCCGACCGCGTCAAGCAGGAATACTTCAAGGCCAACGAAGAGGACATCGAGGTCAACACCATCTCGCCCACCGGCTACCCCATGCGCATGCTGAAATCCAGCCCTGCCATCGGCTCCGGCATCCGCCCCAACTGCGAAGCCTTCGGCTACCTGCTCGACGCGAACGGCCACTGCGCCTACATCGACGCCTACAACCGCGAAGTCGAAAAGAACCCGCACGCCAAGACGATCCACGTCTGGGACAAAACCTGCCTGTGCACCCACATGCGCAACTTCGACTGCTGGACCTGCGGGCACTACACCTACCGGCTGAAAGACACGACGCATCGCCTTCCCGACGGCAGCTACCAGCTGCTCACCGCCGAACACGTGTTCAACGATTACCGCTACAGCAAGAATCACGAAATCGCCCTACCGCCGCGGGAAACGGAACCCGCCCCCATCGCGGCCGGCTGAAGAGGCGCAGGGCAACGCCGCCATGGCCATCGAGACCGACGATCTCGCCTCCGCTGCCGAAACGCGGCTCATCGGCCCCGCTGCGCGCCCCGAGGACGCCATCGAGCGGGCCTTGCGCCCCAAGCGGCTGGCCGAGTACATCGGTCAGCCCAAGGTGCGCGAGCAGCTCGACATCTTCATCCAGGCCGCGCGCCGCCGGGGCGAGGCGCTCGATCACGTGCTCCTCTTCGGCCCCCCCGGTTTGGGCAAGACGACGCTCGCCCACATCATCGCCGGCGAAATGGGCGTGGGGCTGAAACAGACGTCCGGGCCGGTGCTCGAACGGCCCGGCGATCTCGCCGCCATCCTCACCAACCTCGAACCCAACGACGTGCTCTTCATCGACGAGATCCATCGGCTCTCGCCGGTGATCGAGGAAATCCTCTATCCGGCGATGGAGGATTATCAAATCGACATCATGATCGGCGAAGGTCCCGCGGCGCGTTCGATCAAGCTCGATCTGGCCCCTTTCACCCTGGTAGGGGCCACCACCCGCGCCGGCATGCTCACCAATCCCCTGCGCGACCGCTTCGGCATCGTCGCCCGGCTGGAATTCTATGCCCCCGAGGATCTCGCCCACATCGTGCGCCGCTCGGCGCAGCTGCTGGAAGTGCGCATCGACGAGGCCGGCGCCTTCGAAATCGCCCGTCGGGCGCGCGGCACGCCGCGCATCGCCAACCGCTTGCTGCGCCGCGTGCGCGACTTCGCCGAAGTACGCGCCGCTGGCGCCATCACCGCCGAGATCGCCGACCAGGCGCTCGCCCTGCTCGACGTCGACCCTCTGGGGCTCGACATCATGGACCGCAAGCTGCTCTCGGCCGTCATCGAGAAGTTCGCCGGCGGCCCCGTGGGGCTGGACAATCTCGCCGCCGCCATCGGTGAATCGGCCGACACCATCGAAGACGTGCTCGAACCCTACCTCATCCAACAGGGTTACCTGCAGCGCACCCCCCGCGGACGCATCGCCACGCCTGCCGTCTACACCCATCTCGGCCTCGAGGCACCGCCCCGCCGACCCGACGCGGCCCAAGGCACGCTCCTCGACGACACCGACTAACCAGGAGAGCGGGCGCATGCGCGCCTTTCTCGCCTTCACCATCGTTTTCTGCGCCATTACCGGCATCTGGCTGCTATGGGCCGCCCCTGCCTTTTACCTGCCCGATCGCGGAGACACCGGCTGCGGCTGGTGGATCGACCCCACCGGCGCCCGCCTCGTCGGCCTCGCGCTCCTGGGCATCGCCGCGGCCGGCTGGCGCCTCGTGCGCATCGCTGCCCGCGGAACCATACCGGATGCGCGCTGGCAGCGCCGGCACGCGCTCCTCACGCTCGGCGCCTTCGCCCTCCTCGTCTGGGTAAGCGCCCGCGCGCCTTACGTCACCGATCCGGACCAGGGCTCCCCTGTCGCCTGCTCCAGGGGAAAACAAGGACGATGAAAAACGACCCGGCTCAACGCACCTGCTTCAAGCGCTCCTCGAGCTTCGCTGCTGGCATGTAGCCGCCCAGCCGGTCGCCCGACGCGAGAAAAATCGTTGGCGTACCCGAGATACGCAGTTGCTCGCCGAGCGCCATGTTCTGCTCGATCGCCTTCGTATCGCAAGAACCAGCCCCTGGAATCGGTTTGTCTTCGGTCATCCACGCCAGCCAGGCTGCGGCCCGATCGGGTGCGCACCAAATCCGTTTCACTTTGTCCACCGAATCCGGACCCAGGATGGGATAGAGGAAGACGTAGATCGTCACGTCATCGATCGTCTGTAATTCCTTGGCGAGCTTCTTGCAAAACGTGCAGTTCGGATCCTCGAAGGTGGCCATCACCCGAGTCCCCTTGCCGCGCACGATCTTGATTGCCCGATCGAGCGGCAAGGTGGAAAAGTCGATGCGCGCGAGCTCTTCCATGCGCTTGGCCGTGACGTCTTCGCGCTTGGCCGTGTCGATGATCGAGCCGGTGACCACGTAGGACACTTTCTCGTCGGTATAGACCACTTCCCCCGTCGTCAGCACCACCTCGTAGAGGCCCCCATAAGGCACGGCGCGCACCGAGCTCACTGCCGGTGCCCCGAGGAACGCTTCCATCTTCGCCTTGACCTCTTTCTCACCAGCGAACGCTGCCGTCGCCAGACCGAACACCGCCATCAACGCCACCACCGCCTTACGCCACCCTTCCATCACCGACTCTCCTGCACAAAGAAATCTCCAAAAGCGGCATAGCGCACCATCGCCTCCTTGACGAACGGCAAACGATCGACGAGCCGCATCCCGACGTTGCGCAACTGCCGCACTTCCGGCCGGCGCAGACTGAAGAGCCGCGCCAGCGCGTCGGTGGCCGTCTGCATCAGCCAAGGCTCCTCCGCTCGCCGCCGCGCGTAGCGCGACAGCACCGGCAAGGCGCCGGGATCGGCCTCGGGCGGCAGGGCACGGAGCACTTCGCCGAGCACCGCCACGTCGTTGAACCCCAGGTTGATGCCATGCCCCGACAAAGGATGAATGCCATGTGCCGCATCGCCGATGAGCGCCACGCGCGGGCGCACCACCTGCGGGCAGCGCAGCAAGGAGAGCGGAAACGCCTGACGCGGCGTGATCGTCGTCATCGCCCCGAGCACGCCGCCGCTCGCCGCTTCCACGCGGCGCGCGAACGCCGCTTCGTCGAGCGCGAGCAATTCTTCCGCCTGCGGCTGCGGTGCCGACCACACGATCGATACCCGATTTCCCGGCAAAGGAAGGAAGGCGAGCACCCCGTCGTCGCGGAACCACTGCCGCGCCACGTGCCGATGCGGCTGGCTCACGGCGAAATTGGCCACGATCCCTTGTTGATGGTAAGGCACCACCCGCGCCGGCAGACCGGCCTGCTCCCGCACCCAAGACTGGCGCCCGTCGGCGCCGATGAGCAGCCGCGTGCGCACCCGCGAACCATCGCGGCACACCACCGTGAGCGTTTCCGTCTCACTCACCAGAGCCTGCCCGGCCTTGCCCTCGCCGGTGAGCAGGGTGACATTGCGCTGTCGCCGCACCGCCTCCCACAAGGCATCGCGCACCAGCGACTGCTCGGCAATCACCGCCAGCCGGCTCAAGCCCGCCTCATAAGCAGAAAAAGACAGCATCCCGCCACGATCGCCATGAACCTCGATACGGTCGACCGCGCACCAACGCTCTGGATCCAGGCGCTGCCACACGTCGAGCCGCTCCAGGAGCGCGACGGCCGCCGGCGTATAGGCATAGACGCGGGCATCCCACTGCCCCTCGTGCCCGTGCTGCGGCCGCGGCTCGATCAGCCCCACTTTCCAGGACGAGTCGCGCAGCGCCGCCGCACACGCCAGCCCCGCCAAACCGCCACCATGAATCAGGATATCGACGTTCACCGTCACCACCGGAAAAACTGCACCAATTTTTTCAGATTCTCCGCCAGACCGGCGAGCGTGCGGCTCGCTCCCGCCAGCTCGTCGGAGCTCACCGCCGTTTGCTTGGTCGACGATTGGATCGCCCCGATGTTTCGCCCCAGCTCCTCGGCCGCCCGGCGCAGCGCCTCGATCGCTTCGGTGATACGGCCATTGAGGGTACGTACCTCTCCCGCCTCGCTGCGGATGTTCGCCAATGCCTCCTGCGCTTCGCGACTATACTCCAAAGTCGTTCGCGCCACCTCGCGGCTCGTCTCCATCACCTGCACCGCCCGACTCGCGCCGTGCTGCAATTTGGCGATCATGTCCTGGATTTCGCGTGTCGAATCCTGGGTGCGCACGGCCAAGGAACGCACCTCGTCGGCCACCACGGCGAATCCCCGGCCGTATTCCCCGGCGCGGGCCGCCTCGATGGCGGCATTGAGCGCCAGGAGATTCGTCTGTTGGGCAATCTCTTCGATCACGGTGGTCACTTTCTCGATGCTCGCGCTATCTTGCGACACTTCGCTCACCGTCGCCGCCACTTCTTCGAGCGTCTCACCGAGATGGTTCATCGCCTCGGCCGTTTTCTGCACCACTTCGTTGCCGTTTTCCACCTGGCGGTCGGCCTCCACCGCCGCTTCGGCCGCCTGTCGAGCAAAAGTCGCCACCTGATCGACGTTGCCCCCCATGCGCTCGACCGCCGTCGCCATTTTCTCGGTCTCGGCCGACTGGATCTGCACCTGACGTCGATTGCTTTCGCTGATTTCCTCCAATCTGCCAGATTGCACCGCGATGTCGACGGCTGCCGTATTCACCTGCTTGATCGTCTCCAGAAGCCGTTGCAAAGTCTGCTGTAACACCCCCATCACGCTCTCGGGATAGCGCGTATTCAGGCGCTGCCCCAGCTCACCCGCGGCCAGCCGTCGAATGGCCTCGCCCACCTCGTCGGGTTCCGCCCCCAAGGTGGCGAGGATGGAGCGAATCGTCATCGAAGCCAGCGTCACCGAGATCACCAGCGCCACCACGGTCACCAGCAACATCAGGTTACGGAAACCGCTCGCCAAGGATCGCACCTGGTCGAGACTCTCGCGAATGACCCGCTCCTGGTGATCGATGAAGGCGTTGATCGCCGCCAACCACTCGACGTAGGCCGGAGAAACCTCGCGCAACAGCATGGCTTGCGCGGCCTCCACATCCCCGCTCAGGCGCAGCTCGATCACCCGCTGCGTTCCCGGCACCGCCCGTCGCTCGATTTCCTTGATGCGCGACAAGAGGCGCCGATCCTCCTCGGTCGCCTCTTGCGCCATCAGCCGATCGAGTTTTTCTGCCGAATCGGCATAGAAAGCCGCCAAACGTTCGATTTCGGCCACATGTGCCCGGACCGCGGTCAAATCGTGCTCCAGAACCGTATCACGAACAGATATGGCACGATCATGAACACTCCCCCGAAAGTTGATGGCGTAGCGCTGCTTCAGCGTCGCACCCTCGTTCACGTCAGTGAGCGTGCCATCGATCGATGCAACCCGCTGGATGCCAATGGCCGTGATCATTACCATCAAAGCAAGCAGACAGCCGAACCCCAACCCCAGCCGCTTCGCGACGGTCATCTTTGCCGACATGCTGGTTCCCCATTGTCTCTTGGAAAAGCAACGGCTCGAGCCACCTACTGCGCAGCCACGGCACCGCGGGCGTCAAGTAATGCCACCGCTTGCCAAAGCGTTTCGCGCGGCACACTATACAACAGCTTCGGCCGTCATTCCATTAGCCTGCTGCTATCACGGATCACGAGCCCAAGCGATACGCCTCGAGCCACTCCCCGAGGTGATCCTCCAGCATCCACCCCTCGCGCACCCACTGCTGCAGCGCGTCGCCCTCCTTCTGCGCCGCGTCCAGATCGTGGATGCGCGCGCGGATCGCCTCGAGCCAGGCGTCCGACCGGTTGGGCACGCGCGTCACCGGTGCGCCGCGATACGGCAGCACGTCCGAGCACACCACCGGCCAGCCGAGGATGCCATACTCCAGAATCCGCAAGTTCGACTTGCACTCGTTGAAGCGATTCACCTCCAGCGGCGCCACCGCCAAGTCCAGGTTCAGGCTCGCGAGTTTGGCCGGATACTGCTCGAACGGCACGAAGGGATGGAACTCCTTCACGAACGGGCGCAGCTCCTCCGGGCACATGCCAAAGAAGACCCAGTCGCACTCCTCGCTCGTCGCCTTCACCACCTCGCGGATCAGGGCCAGATCCCCCGCGTGCTGCATCGCCCCCGCCCAGCCTACGCGCGGCTTGGGCCCCACGCGCCGCTCGGAACGCAGCTCGTTCCACACCCAGCCCGGCAGATAGTTCGGAATCAGGCGCACCTCGCGGGCGTACTTCTCGATCGCCGCACGGATCGGCTCGGTCGTCACCACCACCCGGTCGGCGGTGCGCACCACCCGCTTCATCTCCCCCGGCGTGTTGCGGTGCTCATAGACCTCGCTCTGGCGCGGAATCTCGCTGATGAGATCATCCAGATGCAGCAGGAAAGGAATGCCCGCGAGCTCCTGTACCTGGCGCACCGTCTCCAGATGATCGCTCAGCTCCAAAAAGGCGCTCGCGGTGAAGACATCCGGCCTGGCCCGCTCCACCTCGACGAGCAAGGGAATGCGCGTCTGCCGCACCCCCGGCGCATGGATGAAACTGCGCTCCACCGCCCTCGCCTGCCATAGCCCCTCCAGCGGCTGCTTGATGCGGTACTCGATCACCCCGCTCAACTGCTCCCAGCCCAGCACCCGCACCTTTTCCGTGGGCAGACGCGGATCCCAATTCACCACGATCTCCGACTCCACCCGGTAGTCGCGGTGCGTCAGGCTCAAATGCCGGTTGTAGGCCGGATCGCGCGCGAGCTGCGGCAACCACTTGCGCAACATCGCCTCCTGCTCCTTGCCGAAGCGCTGCTGCGCCTTGCGCGCCTTGGCCGGCTCTGCCGCCTCCTGCTGCTGGCTCACGCTGCCGTGATGCACCAGCACCACGAAAGGCGTCCACACAATCTTGTAGCCGCGCTCGCGCACCTTCAGGCACAAGTCGACGTCGTTGTAGGACACGCGAAACGCCTGCTCGTCCAGCCCCTTCACCTCCTCCCACACCGACTTGCGAATCAAAAGGCAGGCCGCCGTCACCGCGGAAAGATCCTGATCTACCAACGCCCGGTTCATGTACCCGCCGTCGGTGAGCCCCAGAAGACCGAGATACGGATGCTCGGCAATGCCGCCCAGCCCCAGGATCACGCCCACGTGCTGCACCGTCGGCGGCTGCGGGAACATCAGCTTTACCCCCACGATGCCCACGTCCGGCCTCTGGCCGTAGGCCACCATGCGCTCCAGCCAATGCTCCTGCAGCACCACCGTGTCGTTGTTGAGCAGCAACAAATACTCGCCGCTTGCCTCGCGCGCGGCCAAATTGCACATCGCCGAGAAATTGAACGGCTTGGGATAAGGCAATACCCGCACGCCCTCCGCCTTCAGGCGTTCCAGATACGCGCACGCCTGCGGCTGCGTGCTGCCATTGTCCACCACCAGGATCTCGTAGTCGGGATAATTCGTCTTCGCGCGAATGCTCTCGACGCAGGACTGGAGATAATCCGCCTGGTCTTTCGTCGGAATGACGATCGACACGCGCGGCTGCCGCGGCCAGCGATACACCACCCGCCAGGTGCCCGGCACGTACCCCTCCGCCACCTCCGCGTCCAACGCTCGGCGCGCCAGATGCGCCGCCAGCGCCTGCCGATGCGCCGGCTCATCCACCGCCTCCTCACGCCCCGCCGGCACGGAGTAGAGCACCTCATCCACATGTCCGATCGCCTCCTCGCCGAAGGCATCGAGCACCCGCAGCGCCAGATCGTAACGCCACGCCTCCCCACACTCGCCCCATCCGCCAACCGCCGCGAATGCCTCACGCTCCACCCACAGGCACGGGCCCAGATACGGCATCGAGCGCAGCAAGTCGAGATTGACGTCCGGTCGGAAGAGCGGATCGCGCCGCGTGCCGTCCGCCTCCACCGTGTCCGAATCGCCATACATCAGGCGCCACTGCGGAAACGCCAACGCATGGCGCACCAGCTGCTCCACCGCATCGCCCGCCAGCCGCACCCCCGGCGCGAGCACCGACATCCAGCCCGACTCCACCGCCGCCAGCTCCTCCGCGAGCGCCGCCCCCATCCCCTCCGCCGACTCCACCGCTCGCCAGCGCAACATGGGCAACTCCGCCCACATCGCATCCGGCGCCGGCGCATCGGCCACCACCACCAGCCGCCACAAAGGCGCCGACTGCACGCCCAAGCTGTCGAGCGTATCGGCCAGGAGCGGCAAGTCGGACGCTGGACAAGGGACGACGAAGGTAATAGTGGGACTGTCGGCGGGAAGGGGATCGTCGGGGTGGAAGGGGGTGTGCCAACGCTGCAGGTACGAGTGGTAAGGGTTCATCGGCACCTTATCTGGCTGCTCCTCTGCCTGAAGACTCTGCAACATTTGTGTCCTATCCTATTTTGATTTAAAAATCACTATTTCGTCATATACCACCGCTTTCTCCACTTCGGGAACTTCGGCCAGGATGCGCCGGATGATGTCGATCGTGCTCTGGGGCAGACCGAATTCATGCGCTTCGCTCATAGCTCCCTCGCCAGGCAATGAAGAGTCACAAGCCGATCTCGTTACATACCGGCAAGCGCGTTCATCATAGCAGTGCGCGGTACAATGCTGCCCATGAAACTCGCCACCTGGAACCTCAACTCGATCACCGCCCGGCTGCCGCACTTGCAGCGCTGGGTTGCCGACGCCCGCCCCGACGTGCTCGCCCTACAGGAGCTCAAATGTCCGGCGGAGAAATTTCCCGCGCAAGCGATCGCCGAACTCGGCTACACGGCCGCCGTGCATGGGCAGAAAACGTACAATGGGGTGGCGCTGCTGGTGCGCGAGGGGTTGCCGTGGCGCGAGGTAGTGCGCGGCGTCCCCGAGTTCGACGACGAGCAGGCGCGCCTCATCGTGGCCGAGATCGATGAGCCCGGCAGCCAGACACCGCTTTGGGTCGCGAGCGCGTATTTCCCCAACGGTCAGGCGGTGGGCAGCGACAAGTTCGCCTACAAGCTCGCCTGGATCGAGGCGCTCGCCTCCTGGATCGGACGGGAGCGGCTCACGGAGCGCCCCTTCGTGCTGATGGGCGACTTCAACATCGCCCCCACCGCCGAAGATACCCATCCCGACTGGCCGCAAGACGGCATCCTCGCCTCGCCCCCCGAGCGCGCGGCTTTTGCCCGGCTCGTCTCGCTCGGGCTCGTCGACGCCTTCCGCCGCTTTCCCCAGTCCCCGCAGTCCTATTCGTGGTGGGACTACCGCCAGGGAGCGTTCCGGCGCAACCTGGGCCTGCGCATCGACCACATCCTCGTCTCGCCGCCGCTGCTGCCGCGCCTGCGCGCCTGCACGATCGACGTCGAACCCCGCCGCTGGGAACGCCCCTCGGATCACGCCCCGGTGGTGCTGGAGCTCGCCGACTTCACTTGAAGAACACGTCGAGCCAACGGATGAATCCCGTGATACCGCCGATCGCCAGGATCACCCAGACCGTCTGGCGATGAATCGCTTGCGTCAGCCGCACCTCGACGTTCTTGATCTCCAGACGCACGCCTTCGATTTCCTTGCGCGTCTCCAGACGGAGGGCCTCGATCTCTCGCAGCAGGCGCAGCTCCGTCTCACGCAGGTGGGCATGCGTGGCCACGTCGCGCAGGTCGGGATAGCGCGCTTCCAGCGCCTCGAACGCCTCGGCGATCAACTTCGCGCGACGCTTGTCCTCGCCCGCCTCGAGCAGCTCTTCATAGAGTTTCAGCGCAGCGCCCATGGGCAATTCCCCATAGAAAAAGTAGATTCTAACCGCACGTTCAAACGATGCTGCGCACTACGCCGCCATCGACCCGCAGCGCCGCGCCGGTGGTAGCCGAGGCCGCAGCGCTGCATACGTAGGCAATCATGGCAGCGACTTCGTCCGGCCGGGCAAAACGGCGGATGAGAGAAGTCGGCCGCATGGTACGGAAAAATTCCCGCTCCACCTCTTCCACGCTCACCCCTTGCGCCGCCGCGGCCTCTTCGAGCACGTCGGTCTGCGGCACGGCATGCAACAGCGCCTCGCACCCTTCGGCCGTAGAAAGATCGGCCGCCACGCCGATGAGCCGCGCCTGAGGTACCTCCGCACGCAGGCGGGCAATCGCCGCCTCTACCCGCTGTGGCGAGCGTCCATTGATCACCACTTCCGCCCCTTCGCGCGCCAAAGCCTTGGCCGTAGCAAATCCGATACCGGAAGTCGACCCGCTCACCACCGCTTTCTTGCCCTGCAATCCCAAATCCATTGCCCCTCCTTTCATATTGTTTTTTTCCCTCGACGCGGCATGCAAAATCCAGAGTCAGAATCGAGCCGCTGAATGGCTAGCCGGGCTCACTTGAAGAACACGTCCAGCCAGCGGATGAATCCGGTGATACCGCCGATCGCCAGGATCACCCAGACCGTCTGGCGATGGATCGCCTGCGTCAGCCGCACCTCGACGTTCTTGATCTCCAGACGCACGCCTTCGATTTCCTTGCGAAGATTGGCATCGATCCCATGGAGCTCTTTGCGCAGGCTGGCGTCGATCTCGTGCATCTCCTTGCGCAGGTTCGCCTCGATTTCCTTCGTCTCCAGGCGGATGGCCTCGATCTCTCGTAGCAGGCGCAGCTCCGTCTCACGCAGGTGGGCATGCGTGGCCACGTCGCGCAAATCCGGATAGCGCGCTTCCAGCGCCTCGAACGCCTCGGCGATCAACTTCGCACGACGCTTGTCCTCGCCCGCGTCGAGCAGATCTTCGTAGAGTTTGAGCGCAGCGCCCATGGGCAATTCCCCATAGAAAAGTTAGATTCTAACCGCACGTTCAAACGATGCTGCGCACCACGCCGCTCAGCGCGCAAAGACGTCCTCGAGACGCGTGGCATCGAGCACCCGGTCGGCCCACGTTTCGAGCTCGTCGGACGTGGCATCCTGCAGGCGCTGCTGTACCCAGCCGGGCAGAGGGCCAAAGCGGCGCGTGAGCTGGCGCTGCAGCAGAAGCGCCTCGCCCTGCAAGACGCCTTTCTGCAGCCCCTGTTGTAGCCCCTGTTGCAGCGCGCTCTGCTCGCGCTGGCGGATTTGTTCTTTGATGCGTTCGGCGAATTGCATGGTCACTTCCCCCAGGTCGTAGGATTCGGGCACGTCGAGCTCGGGCTTGAGGTCTCGTAATAGGTACTCGCGTATCCAGAGCGCGAGAATGCGCTGAAGTTCCGGGTCGCCCGCAAACCAGGCGCGCATCGCTGCGCCCAGCCGGGCGATGTCTTCGGCCGTCTCTTGCCGCTTGAGCCGGATGGTGGCAGCCACGGCGTTTTGCAGGCTCGCGAGCACTTCGTCACTATAGGCGTTTTCATCGACGAGGAAGTAGGAAAGCCGCGGCAGGTAGTTTCCGAGGATCCCCGGCGGGTGCTCGGGCAGAAGCTCGGCGAGGTCGGTGGGGGCGCTCCAGCGCTCTTCGCCGGTGTAGAAGACGATCGGCAAGACCGGCGGTAGTTTCTTGCCTTGGACTCGTCCGCCCTTGATGAGGTCTTGGTAGAGCAGCCCCACGTAGGTGAGCATGCGCACGGCCATCCAGGGGTCGACGCTGCTTTGGAATTCGATCAGGAAGTAGAGATAGAGCCAGTCTTCGCCCGTCTTCACCCGCCAGAGGACGTCGTCGGCGCGTTCGCGCAGGTCGTCGCTCACGTAGCTTGCAGGGATTTTTTCCAGGGTGGTGAAGTCGAGCCGCTTCATCCAGTCATCAGGGATGAAGCCTTCGACGAGGTGCTGCACCATCTTGGGCGATGAGAAGAGGTGCTTGTAGCTGGCATCGTGGCGGGCGTTCATGCCCCTATTGTAATCGGGTAGGGTGTAGCGGCAAAATGCGGCAATCTTGGGGCACTATGGACTGAAGGGATTTACGTAAGTCCTTGATTTTATTGGTGCCGTTGAGAGGACTCGAACCTCCGACCTACTGATTACGAATCAGTTGCTCTACCAGCTGAGCTACAACGGCATGGAGCGCGGCCTGGCGGCCTGGAAGAAGTGGCATTTTATCCCTCTCCTGCGCGAAAATCAAGCTCGCGCACGCAGCGCCCTACCATGGCGGCGCGGATCGTCGGCGGGGGCCACGCGATCGTCCATGAACTCGACGATGCGCTTGGCCACTGGTTTGTCGAGCTTGCGCAGCTGCTCCTTGGCCGTCTCGGAGTATTCAATCGACCAAGCCAAGTGCTTTCCTCACATCATCCGAGGAATGAACTGGCTCCTGCCCCTTGCGGATAGACTCGAGCACGTCGGCGGCAAGGTAGTAATCCTCGAGATCCTCGAGGCCCCGCTCGATGAGCTCGCGCAGGTAATAAGCCTTGCTGCGCCCCGTTCGCTGGGCAAGGAAGTCGAGCCGTTGCTCCACTTCGGGGGAAAGGCGGATGGAGGTGGGCATGTCCTCGTCTCCATTCAATACATGTATTTCATTCAATATAGCACGAAGTCGCGGCAACAACGATCGTGGGATTCGCGGCGCACGATGCCGGATCATGCTAGCCTACGTGCAGGAGCCGAGCGCATCCAGCAACCGAGCGCGCCGCCGCTACTTGCGCCACCACCAAAAAAGCAGCGAGAGCAGCACCGAGACGAGGATGCTGGTCGTGAGGGGGAAGTAGAACGTGAAATTGTCGCGCTCGATGACGATGTCGCCGGGCAGGCGGCCGAAGGGGAAACGCGACAGCCACGGCCAGAGCACGGCCGCGAGCAGCAGGAGGATGCCGAGCAGGAAGAGGAGTTTTTGCATCGTCGGCGCCCGGGGATGCTGGCGGAGAGGGCGGGATTCGAACCCGCGTCAGGGTATTCCCCTGAACACGCTTTCCAGGCGTGCGATTTAAACCGCTCATCCACCTCTCCGGCAAGCCTTGTATTATACCGAGGTTCGGCGAAAAACGCCACGCTCCTCGCACGTGGCTCGCCTTTTCCTCCAAGGAGCACCACATGGGACACCGCCTCTCCAAGATCACCACCCGCACGGGCGACGAAGGCACCACCGGCCTCGGTGACGGCTCGCGCGTGGCCAAGAACAGCCGGCGCATCGAGGCGCTGGGCGAAGTCGATGAATTGAACGCCGTGGTCGGCGTGCTCGCGAGCGAAACCACGGACGAAGACCTGCGCGCGGTGCTCGCCGAGATCCAGCACGCCCTCTTCGACCTGGGCGGAGAACTCTGCCTTCCCGGCGCGGCCGTGCTCACCGACGCGCAGGTGGCGCGGCTCGAGGCGCTGATCGAGAGCTACAACGCCGACCTGCCCCCGCTCGAGGAATTCATCCTGCCCGGCGGCAGCCGCGCCGCGGCGCTCGCGCACCTTGCCCGCACCGTCTGCCGCCGCGCCGAGCGCTCGGTGGTGGCGCTCGCCCAGGAAGAAGCGCTGCACTCCGCCCCGC
The DNA here is from genome assembly GCF_006980785.1 of Tepidiphilus sp. J10. Lineage (NCBI taxonomy): Bacteria > Pseudomonadati > Pseudomonadota > Hydrogenophilia > Hydrogenophilales > Hydrogenophilaceae > Tepidiphilus > Tepidiphilus sp. J10. The sequence continues at coordinate 51,953 of NZ_SBHP01000002.1, read as the reverse complement.
GCCGCTACCTCAACCGCCTCTCGGACCTCTTCTTCGTGCTCGCCCGCGTCTACAACCGCCGCGCCGGCGTGCCCGACGAACTGTGGCGGCGCGAGCACAAAACGCCCAAGCCCGCGCGCGCCGGCGCCATGACCTCCGGCGGGGAAAATTCCTCAAGTCCCGCCGCATGATGCCGTAAACACTCCTACCGAACCCGGTAATCCACTCACGGAAGGAGAACCATCATGGCTGTCATCAATACCAACATCGCCTCGCTCAACGCGCAGCGCAACCTCTTGAGGAGCCAGAACGACATGCAGACCGCCATGGAGCGGCTCTCGTCGGGTCTGCGCATCAACTCCGCCAAGGACGACGCGGCGGGCCTGTCGATCGGCACGCGCATGGGCGCGCAGATCAGCGGCCTGAACCAGGCCATCCGCAACGCCAACGACGGCATCTCGCTCGCGCAGACTGCCGAAGGCGCCATGGACGAATCCACCAAGATCCTGCAGCGCATGCGCGACCTGGCCGTGCAGGCTGCCAACGACACCAACACCGGCCTCGACCGCGCGGCGATGCAAAAAGAAATGGACCAGCTCTACCAGGAGCTCGACCGCATCGCCAACAACACCGAATTCAACGGCAAGAAGCTCCTCGACGGCACCGCCGTGGGCATGAGTTTCCAGGTCGGCGCCAACGCCGGGCAGACCGTCTCCTTCAGCATCGGCTCGGTCAAGACCCGCGACCTCAACCTCAACGGCTACTCCGCCCTGGGCGAGCTCAACAGCGGGCGGGTCAATCCTAATGGCTTAACAGGAAGTATCCTCGCGACCGACGTCAAGATCAACGGCGCCAACTTCTCGACCGGGACTGTAACCTTAAGCTCTACGACTAGTGCCAAAGACATCGCCGCAGCCATCAACTCGAACACCGGCCAGCATGGCGTCAGCGCCACGGCCTACAACGTCGTCAAGGGCAACACCGGCGCAAACGGCATCACCGACGGCACGCTGACGATCAACAACCAACAGATCGCCAAGTCGGGCAGCATGGAAGAGCTGGTGGCGAACATCAACCGCGACGCCCCCGGGGTGACGGCCACGCTCAACTCCGACGGTTCGATCACGCTGAGCAATGACACCGGCGGGGATATTGTGATCGGTGGTACCGTAACGGGCACGGGGTTCACCGCGGGCACCTACAAAGGCTATGTCGCGCTCAAGACCGCCGATGGCTCGCCGATCAGCATCACGGGCACCCCCGCCAGTGTCCAAGCCCTGGGATTCAACCTCAGCGCCGGCGCAACGCAGGTGACCGGGGCGGCCGTCGCCTCGGGAAGCGGTAATGAGCTCAAGGACACCGACGTCGTCAAGATCAACGGCGTGAAAATCGGCCCCTCGGCCTCCGACTCGGCGGCGGACAAAGCCGCGGCGATCAACGCCGTCAAGGACCAGACCGGCGTCTCGGCCGAAGCCTTCACGCAGGTGAAGGTCGACATTAACGCCGCCAACTTGAACACCGCCAGGAAGATCACCATCAATGGCAAGGAGGTCTCTGTTGGTGGGACAGGCTATACAGTAAGCAAGCTCGTAGACGACATCAACGGCGCGAACATCCCCGGCATCGTCGCCTCCACGGACAACAGCGGCAAGCTGGTACTGACCTCCGCCCAGGGGCTCAACATCTCGCTGCTGGATGCCGACGCAACTGGTGCTAATGGTGCCAACATCCTCGGCGCCGCCACCGACCAGTCCGGCAATAGTATAACTATACCCGATAATGGTACGACTCCAGTCACCGTCGCCGGCCGGCTCACGCTCAAGAGCGACACCGGCGCGGACGTGCGCATTACCGGCGAGCCTGCTTCCTTGGCAAAACTGGGGCTGGTCGAGCAAGGAGGGTCGGACGAAGCGATCGGCTCGGGCTTGAGCCTGGCCAACGCCAAGAACGCGGGCATTGCCATCCAGCGGATCGACGAGGCGATCAACAAGATCTCCGATCAGCGATCCTCGCTCGGGGCGATCATCAACCGCTTCCAGTCGACGATCTCGAACCTCTCGAACGTGTCGCAAAACCTGTCCGCGGCCCGCTCGCGCATCATGGATGCCGACTTCGCCGCCGAGACGGCGAACCTGTCGCGGGCGCAAATCCTGCAGCAGGCCGGCACCGCCATGCTCGCGCAAGCGAACGCCTCGACGCAGAACGTGCTGACGCTCCTGCGCTGATCGGGGCTTGACACGGGCGGCGCAGGCTCTAGCATGAGCCCTGGCGTCGCCCGTTCCCCTGGGGGAGATTGACCATGAACGTCCCGATTTCTTCCGTGTCGCTACCGCAGGGCGCCGCGAGCACGGTGGTGACCGAGCCGCCGCGCCCGCCGGCCCCTTCCGCCGCGACTTCGACGGACACGGCGGCGAACGCGACGGCCGCCGCGCGCACAAGCGACACCGCCCCGGCGACGGCAGGCAATACCGCCGCCACTGCCCAATCTTCTGCCATCGACCGCGACACCTTGCAGGGCGCGGTCGAGCGGGTGCAAAAGGCGGTGGAGACGCTCTCGAGCGCCGGCATCCAATTCACCCTCGACCAGGATTTCAACAAGATGGTCGTGCAAGTGGTGGATACCTCCACCAAGGAAGTGATCCGGCAGATTCCGCCCAAGGAGATGCTGGAGATCGCCCAGGCGCTGGACAAGCTCCAGGGCTTGCTCGTGCATCAGAAAGCCTGAGGAGACGCACATGGCATCGATCACTTCGACCGGCATCGGGTCCGGTCTGGATATCAACGGCATCATCGACAAGCTGATGGCGGTGGAGCGCAAGCCGCTCGATGCGCTCGACCAGCAGCGCGCGGTCGTCACCAACCAGGTATCGGCCCTCGGGCAAGTGCGCTCGGCGCTGTCGACCTTGCAATCGGCGGTGCAGGGGCTACAGGCCACGGGCGTGTTCAACGCGGCGGGCACGACGGTCGATTATGGCGCGGGATTTACCGCCAGCGCCAAGCCGGGCGCGCCGGCGGGCAGCTACCAGATCGGCGTGCAGCAGCTCGCCCAGGCGCAGCGGCTTGCCACCAGCGCAACGTCAGAGTTCGACCCGAGCGCCGGCGGCAGCCTGCAGATCCAGGTGGGCGACAAGACGAGCACGGTGAATTTTTCGGGCGGCACGCTCGAACAGCTGCGCGATGCCATCAACGCGGCCGACGCCGGCGTGCGGGCGAGCGTGATCTTCAACGGCAGCGTGCAGCAGCTGGTGCTCACCGGCGCACAAACGGGAACGGCCAACGCCTTTTCCTTGACGGGCACGGGCGGGCTCCAGGATTTGAGTTTCGATCCGAACGCCCAGAACGTCCCGACCAATCCCAACCAGACGATCTACCGCGTGCAGGCGGCGCAAAACGCCCAGCTCAGCGTCGATGGCATCGCGCTCACGCGGCCGAGCAACACGGTCGATGACGTCATCCCCGGCGTAACCCTGCAGTTGCGCGCGGTGGCAGGCGAGGCGACGCTGACGGTTTCCTCCGATACGTCCGCGGCCAAGACGGCGCTGCAGAACTTCGTCAATGCCTACAACCAGACGGTCTCGACGATTTCTTCCCTGTCGAGCTACGACCCGCAGACGCAGACGGCGGCGGTGTTGAACGGCGATTCGACGGTGCGCTCGCTGCAGCAGCAGTTGCGCCAGGTCTTGAATCAGCCGGTGAGCGGGGGCGCTTTCCAGTATCTGGCGCAAATCGGCGTCTCCTTCGACCAGAAGGGGGTGCTGACGCTGGATACGGCCAAGCTCGATGCGGCGCTCGCCAAGGATCCGAACGCGGTGGCCCGGCTCGTGCAGGGCGACGGGACGACGCAGGGCGTGGCGGGCCGCCTCTCCGATGTGCTCGACCGCTATACGCGGCTCGCGGGCCTGATCGATACGCGGGTGCAGGGGCTGTCTTCACAGCTTAGCCTGATCGATCGGCAGAAACAGCAGATCCAGAGCCAGCTGGACCGCTTGCAGGAGACCTATCAGCAGCAGTTCAATGCGATGGACAAGATCGTGGGACAGTACAACAGCCTGAGCACGTATCTGACGCAGCAGTTCAAGGCGTTGTCGGGTGCGTCAAACGGCTGAGGAGCGAGGAGAAGTCTATGTTCAATCGCATGAGAGGCGCCAACGCCTATTCGCAAGTGAATCTGGAGACCGCCGTGCAGACTGCCGATCCCCGCCAACTGATCCTGATGCTCTACGATGGGGCCTTGCTGGCGCTGGCAGAGGCCACCGTGGCCATCGAGCAGAAAGACGTGCCCAAACGGGCCAAGTCGATCAGCCACGCCATCGCCATCATCCACGACGGGCTGCATGCCTCGCTCGACATGGAGAGCGGCGGGGAGCTATCACAGCGGCTCGCGGCGCTCTACGACTACATGGTCGAGCGTCTGACGCAGGCGAACGCCACCAACAACGCCGCGGCGGTGCAGGAGGTGAGCGGCCTGCTGCGCACCCTGCGCGAAGCCTGGGCGGAGATGCCGCGCCAGCAGGCCGCGGCGGCGGTGGAGTGAGGCGATGAGCGCGATGACTGCGGAAGAGTCGCCTTGGGCGGGGCTCGCGCGTGGCTGCGAAGCGCTCGCCGCAGCCGCCGAGGCGAACGACTGGGCCCGCGCGGCGAGGCTGATGCGCGAGCTCGGGGCGCTCGTCGCGGCCGACCGCGCCTGGTGCGCGACGCACGACCCGGCCCTGCCCGAGCGGCGCGCGGCGATCGCCGCTGCGCACGCGGCGCTGGAGTCGGCCGGCGCACACTTGCTGCCGGCGCATGCGAGCCTGAAGAAACTGCTGCGCGCCTGGGGTGCGCTGCCGCCGACGTGAGCGCGCCGCTCCAGGGAGACGCTGAAGAAATGAGCGAGCACCGCGCAACGCAGCGATTCGCCCGCGCAGCCAATCATTCAGCGTTTCCCTAGGCGCCCGGAGGTGATGAGATGATCCCGCCAGACCTCGCTGCGCGGATACGCATGATGGTCGAGGCGGAGCTGCTACGCCCCGAGGCGCAGGTCGGCGGGGTGGAGCGCATCCGCCCCCTTCCGGAGCGCCTGCCGGAGGTGCTCCCGGGGCAGGTACTGCGCGCCACCATCCAGCGGCCGCTGCCCGAGGGCACCTACCAGGCGGTGGTAGCAGGGCGTGAAATGACGCTCGCGCTCGACCAGCCGGTGAAGAGCGGCGATACCCTGGAGCTGGTGGTCGAGCGGCAGGTAGGCGGCACCATTTACGCCCGCCGTCAGGAAGGGCAGGAAGGAGCGGATCGGAGCATAGCGGGCGCCTCGGCGCGCACCCAGCTCTCCTCGGCCGGCGAGCTTCTGCGGCAAGTGCTGACACAGCCCGCCCCGCAGCGCCTGCCCCTGCCTGCCGGCACGGAACGGGCCGCGCCACTGCTGCCCGCCCCGCCCCAATCGCCCGCGGAAGTACAGCGCCTGGCCACGGCGCTGCAAGACAGCGTGCAGCGCTCGGGGCTCTTCTACGAATCCCATCTGGCACGGTGGGTCCGGGGACAGTATCCGCTCGAATCCCTGCGCGCCGAGCCGCACAACCTCGTGGCGCGGGCAACACCGGCGGCTCCGAGCGCAGAAGCGCCGCCGTCGGGCTCCGCGCCTGCCGCTGCCGGTGCTGTTCCTCCTGCTTCCGGTGCCGCACCTGCCGCTGGTACCGCCTCCCTTGCGGCTGCCTCCGCCGCGCTTGGCGTTGCCGGCGAAGAGGTTTCGTCGGCCGAGCGCGCCGCGTTGGTAGCGGCCGCCGCGCCCTCCCCTTTACTGACCTGGCTCATGCGCAACGCCCCTGGCGCTGCCGGGCCGGGGAACGCCGAGCGGCTGCTCGCGGCCTTTCTCTCCGGGCAGATCCCTGCGTCCGGCGCCGAGGAGGCTGCGGCGCGCCCCGCCGTCGCGCCCGAGCGCGGCGCGCCCCCGGCCGGCGCAACGGCAGCGACCACGGCAAGCGAAGGCGCACAGGGCGCCCCTCCTGCGAGCGCCAGCGCCATTCCCGAACGGCTGGTGCCGATCGTGCAACATCAGCTCGACGCCCTGGCCACCCAGCAGCTGAACGTGCAGTTCGCCCCTTGGCCGGGTTTGCTCGTGCAGTGGCGCATCGAGGCGGAGGGAGAGCAGGACGGAAGGGCCGAAGGGGAGAAAGGCGAGGCGCCGGTGTGGCGCTCCACGCTGCGGCTGACCCTGCCCCGCCTGGGCGAGGTGACGGCGCAGCTGCAGTGGCAGCATGGAACGCTCGAATTGCGTCTCACGGCCAGCCAGGAAGCGGCTTTGACGCGGATGCGCGCCGCGGCGCCCATGCTGGCCTCGGCTTTGGAGGCGGACGGCATTCGCGTCACGAAGATCGAGGTCGCGGCGCAGGAGGGGATGGATGCAACCGAAGAATGAACGAGCGGAAACCGCGACGGGCGAGCGCCTCGCCGCGGTGGCGTTACGCTACGAGTCGGGCGAGCCTGCACCCCGGGTGGTCGCCAAGGGGCAGGGGCTGATCGCCGAGCAGATCCTCGAGCGCGCGCGCGAGGCGGGCGTGTATGTACACGAGTCGCCTGAGCTGCTCTCGTTGCTGATGAAGCTCGATCTGGACGAGCGCATTCCGCCCCAGCTCTACGTAGCGGTGGCGGAACTGCTCGCCTGGGTCTATCGACTGGAGCAGGAGGGCGGTGGCGGCAATCCCCTGCCTCCACGCGCTCCGCCGCCGGAAAGTATGCTATAACATGACCAGCCTGCCAACGATCTTGCTCCCTTCATGTCTTCCGCCCCCTTGCGCATCGAGCTCTACGATCCCGAGCGCCACCCCGATCTCCTCTTGCGCTCTCCTCGCGAGATCGCGTTTCTGCTGCGAAGCCTGGCGGAGCGTCGGGTTCAGCTGGGCATCTTTGCCGAGCGCCGCTATCTCTTCACGTCCGTGCTCCTGGATGTCAGCGAGGAGCATCTCGTCCTCGACCCTTGTGGCGACGAGCAACTCAACCGCCTGGCAACGCAATGTGGCGTGATCTGCCAGGGCAAGCTCGAAGGGGTGACGGTGCAGTTTGCCTGCGCGCGGCTGGTGCGTGTCGAACATCAGGGCGTGATGGGCCTCGGCGCGCCTTTGCCCTCAACGGTGCTGCGCTTGCAGCGCCGGGAGTTCTTCCGCCTGCCGCCGCCCGTGCCCACATGGTGGTGCGAGCTGCCGTGGTCGGATCCGGCTTTTGCGCCCTTGCAGGCGGAGGAGCCCAAGCTGAAGCTGCGCGTCCTGGATTTGAGCGTGGGGGGCGTCGCCCTGCTCTTTCCGCCCGAGGTCCCCGCGCCCGCGCACGGCCACCAATTCGCCGGCGCGCGCCTCATACTGCCGCCCATGGATTGGCTAGAAACGGCCATGGAGGTGCGCAGCATCCTGCCGCTCGATACCCCCGGACCGGCAAGGGCCGTTCCCACACGAGTGGGCTTTCGTTTCATCGGCATGCCCACGGCAGCGGCGAACCGCCTCTACCGCTTCCTCTTCGAATTGCAGCGGGAACAGCTGGCCGCACGACGCGGCACGTGACGTGATTCGTGTTTATTCGCATGGGCTCTAGACGATGTACACGCTGCGCTTCGCCAAATCCGCCGAGAAAGTCATCGCCCGGATGCCGCAAGGCGTGGCGCGCCGCATGATCGACGAACTCAAGGCCATTGCCGCCGATCCAACGATGTACCGTGGTGACTGGAAGCCCTTGTCCGGCTCACCCTTTTGGCGTTTACGCGTAGGCGACTGGAGGGCAATCTGCGAATTGCGTAATGCCGAACTCGTTTTGCTGGTGGTCAAAGTCGCACCACGAGGAGACGCATACAAATGAGCGTGCAAATCATTGAACTGGATGGAAAACCGGCTTTCGCCGTGGTGCCGGTGGCACAATGGAAGGCACTTTTGGAACGGCTGGAAGACCTGCAAGACGCCGTGGATGCCAGGGCTGCGGCAAACGAGGAAACGTTGCCTCTCGACTTCATCGAACGGCGGCTCGCTGGAGAATCGCCGTTCAAACTATGGCGAGAGCATCGCGGGCTCACTCTAGAGACGCTTGCCGACAGAGCGGGTTGCACGCCCCAGATGCTATCGATGATCGAGCGGGGTGATACCAAACCTTCCGCTGATCTGTTGGCACGGCTTGCGAGCGCGCTCGGTTGCGACATGGACAGCCTCCAGTGCGACTGAGCGTTCGCAAGGGGAGCGCGTAACGCAGCAATCAGGCGGTGCAACCGAGTGGTTTACGCGCGCGATCGTGAGTCACACCGGCATGTTCATGATGTCTTGGTAGGCGCTCACCAGGCGGTTGCGCACCTGCACCATCTGGTTGAAGGCGAGCGAAGCCTTTTCCAGGTCGATCATGACGTTTTGCAGGTCGACGTTGGGGTCGCCCGCGCTGAAGCGATCGGCTTGCTCGCGCGCCTGGCTCTGCGCCTGGCTCACGTCTTTGAGGGCGGAATCGAGCACGGAGGCGAAATCGACCTGCCCGGCTCCTTGCGGCGCTTCGGCGGCGGCTGGCTTGCCCTGGGCGAGCGCCTGGGCGCGCTGCATTTCGGCGAGCAGCTGGTTGATGCCGTTGGTGTCCATGCCATGCCTCCTGTTCTGCGGCGGCTGCGTTTATTCTAGCACTGTTCGTCGCCCGGGATCGCGTAGCCTTCGGCGCGGTAGCGCTGCAGTTTGTAGCGCAGCGTGCGCTCGGAGATGCCGAGCCGTTCCACCGCGCGCTTGCGCGATCCGCCCACTTCGCGCAGCACGCGCAGGATGTGCTCGCGCTCGCGCTCGCGCACCGTCTGGGCACCGCCCTCCTCTTCGTGCGCCACGGGAGCGGAGTTCGGCGCCGCGACTGCCGCTGCCCTCGGTTCTTGCGCTGCTCTGGCCTGCGAGCCCGCGCGCACAGACAGGCAGGCGGTGAGCGCCGCGGCGTCGATCGCGTTGCCGGGAGCGAGGATGAGGGCGCGCTGCAAGGTGTTCTCCAGTTCGCGGACGTTGCCGGGCCAATCGTATTGGAGCAAGATTCGTGCCGCCTCGTCGGTGAGCGTGGCGCCGTTCTTGCCGAAACGCGCGCCGTGCACGGCGAGAAAGCGCTGCGCGAGCGGCAGGATGTCGCCGGGGCGCTCGCGCAGCGGCGGGATGCGCAAGGGGAAGACGGCGAGGCGATAGTAAAGGTCTTGGCGGAAGCGCCCGGCGGCGACTTCCGCGGGCAGGTCGCGGTTGGTGGTGGCGAGGATGCGCACGTCGAGGGGAATCGGTTTGCGGCCGCCGAGGCGCTCGACTTCCTTTTCCTGGAGCACGCGCAGCAGCTTGGCCTGCAGCGCGAGCGGCATTTCGGAGATTTCGTCGAGCAGCAGCGTGCCGTGCTGCGCCTGCTCGAATTTGCCGGGCTGGGCGGTGCTCGCGCCGGTGAAGGCGCCTTTCTCGTGGCCGAAGAGGGTGGCTTCGAGCAGGTGCTCGGGGATGGCGGCGCAGTTGATGGCCACGAACGGCCCGTCGTGCCGCGGGGAGTGGCGGTGCAGGAAGCGGGCATAGACTTCCTTGCCCACGCCCGATTCGCCTTCGAGGAGCACGGTGGCGTCGGTCTGGGCCACGCGCTCGGCCAGTTGCAGCAGCTGGCGGCTGGCGGGGTCGGCGGCGACGAGTTCGTCGTCTCCGCCGGGCTGGGCGTACTTGTGCACGAGGGAGAGGAGCGCCGCCGGCTCGAAGGGCTTGAGGAGGAATTCGCAGGCGCCGCCGCGCATGGCGGCCACGGCGCTGGCGACGTCGCCATAGGCGGTCATGATGGCTACCGGCAGCTGCGGCAGCCGCCGGCGCACGGCGTCCAGCACTTCGAGCCCGTTCATGGGGGACATTTTGAGGTCGGTGAGCACCATGGCCACCGCTTCGCGCTCGAGCGCGGCGAGCGCTTCGGGGCCGGAGCCGACGGCGATCGGGCGGTAGCCGCCCATTTCCAGGGTGAGCGCGACGGCGTCGCGCAGGTTCGCGTCGTCCTCGACGATCAGGATCGGCAGCGGTTCGCTCATTCGTCCTCCAGAGGCGGTGGGGAGAGCGGCAGCGTGAGCACGAAGCGGCTGCCCTCGCCGGGGCGTGAGAAGGCTTCGATGTCGCCGCCGTGCGCCCGCGCCACGCCGCGGGCGATCGCCAGCCCCAGCCCCGTGCCTTCGCTGCGGGTGGTGAAGAACGGTTCGAAAATGCGCTCCAGTGTGTCGGCGGCGATGCCGGGGCCCTCGTCGCGCACGACGAGATGCACCCGATCCCCCTCGCGTTCCCCTTCGAGGCGTACCGTGCCGCCTTCGGGGATGGCCTGCAGGGCGTTTTCCAGCAGATTGGTGAGGGCGCCGGCGAGCGCCTTGGCATCCCCTTGGACCCAGGTACCGGCGAGCGGCTCGAACGCGCCCTCGAGCCGGGCGCGTTTGGCGGCGGCGAGCGGTTCGAGGGCATGCAGCGTCTCGCGGGCGAGCGGCTCCAGCGCCACCGGCCCGCGCGCGCCGCTTTCGCCGCGGGCGAAGAGCAGCATGTCGCCGATGAGCCGCTCGAGGTGGCGCAGCCGCTCCTGCGCCCGCTCGGCGAGCAGGGCGCGGCGCTCGGGCGGCAGTTCGCCGGCGGCGAGGTTGCCGACGTAGAGCATGGAGGCGGCAAGCGGCGTGCGCAGCTGGTGCGCGAGCGCCGCCACCATCTCGCCCATGGCGGCGAGCCGCAGGTTGCGCTCCATCGCCTGGCGCAGGCGGTGCGCTTCGGTGACGTCGTGCAGCAGCAGCAGCCGCCCGCCGTGCGCGGCGAGATCGGCCCAGGAGAGGTCGAGCCGGCGAGCCGACCCGTCGGGCAAGGGCAACTCCACTTCCTGCGGCGTGTCGGTCGGCCGGAGCGTGGCGGCGAGCTCTGCCCACGCGCGCCCTTCCGGCTCGAGGCCGGGCCACAGCGCCTTGGCCGCCCGGTTCGCCTGCACGACGCGGTCTTGGGCATCGAGCACCAGCACGCCGGCCGGCAACGCCTGCAGCAGCACTTCCAGCCGCTCGGAGAGCATCCGGGCGCGCGCCTGCAGCGCCTCGTAGGAGCGCGTGAGCGCGTCGGAGGCGCGGGCGAACTGCTCGAAGGCGAGGGCGAGCTGTTCGGGCGTGAGCGAGGCGGCGGAATCGGCGGTCATGGTTTCTTACTATACGCGAAAGCGGCGGCGGCAGGAATTGCCGGCGGTTTTTGCCGCTATTTCCGCGACGGCTTGCCGCCCGACGCGCGATAATGCAGCATGAGACCGTTGCCCCTACGGCAGGAGAAGACATCATGGCCGAGGCCGATACGACGCTGAGCGCACGAGCCCCCACCCCGGCACGCTTGCCGCCGGCGCTGACGAACCTGATCGAGCGCATCGGGGCGCTCAGCCTGCAGCAGAAACTCGCCGCCGGCGCGGCGCTCGCCCTGGCGATCGCCCTCATCGTAGGGCTGCTCTTGTGGTCCAAGCCCGCCGACTATGCCGTGCTCTTCTCCAACCTGGACGAACGCGACGGCGGGGCGATCATCACCTCGCTGCAGCAGATGAACGTGCCGTATCGCTTTTCCGACAACGGCAGCGCCATCCTCGTGCCCTCTTCCCAAGTGCACGACCTGCGCCTGCGACTGGCGGCGCAGGGGCTGCCGCGCGGCGGCAACGTCGGTTTCGAGCTGATGGACAATCAAAAGCTGGGCATCACCCAGTTCGCCGAGCAGATCAACTACCAGCGCGCGGTGGAAGGGGAACTCGCGCGCACGATCCAAAACATCGGCGCGGTGTCGGCCGCGCGCGTGCATCTGGCCATTCCCAAGAAGACGGGCTTCCTGCGCGACAAGGAAAAACCCGCGGCCTCCGTGATGGTGACGCTACGCCCCGGCCGGGTGCTGGACGAAGCGCAGATCGCCGGCATCGTCCATCTCGTGAGCTCCAGCGTACCCGAGCTCACGCCCGATCGCGTCACCGTGGTCGACCAGTCGGGCAACCTCCTCACCCGCTCGCCGAACCAGAACAAGGGCGATCTGGATGCCAAGCAGTTGGCTTTCATCCAGGAGATGGAAGCGTCCTACGTTCGACGCGTCGAATCCATCCTCGAACCCATCGTCGGGGCGGGCAACTTCAAGGCGCAGGTGGCCGTCGACGTCGATTTCAACCAGACGGAACTCACGAGCGAATCCTACCGTCCCAATCCGGCGCCGGAACAGGCGATCCGCAGCCAGCGCATCGAAGAGCGCTACGGCGGCGAGCAGGTGCCGCAGGGCGTGCCGGGCGCGCTCACCAACCAGCCGCCGGTGCCGGCCACCGCGCCCATCACCACGCCGGAAGTCGGACAGGGCGCTGCCGCCGCTGCTGCCGGAGGCAAGCGCGAACGCACCGCCACCATCAACTATGAACTCGATCGCACGATCCAGCACACGAAAAAAGCGCTCGGCGACGTGCGCCGCCTCACGGTGGCCGTGGTCATCAACCAGAAGACCGAGACCACGCGCGAAGGCGTCAAAACCATCCCTTCGGACGAAGAGCTCGCCCAACTGGAGAAATTGGTGCAGAATGCAGTGGGGCTCAATCCGACGCGCGGCGACAGCATCACCGTCTCCGGAGCGCTCTTCGCCGGCAAAGTGGAAGAAATTTCTCCGCCCTGGTGGAAACGCCTGTGGAGCGATCCGGTCATGGTCGAACTGGTCCGCGAAGCTCTGCGCTACCTGCTGCTGGCCGTGGCCCTGGTGATCGTCTATTTCGGCGTGATCCGGCCGCTCGTGCGCACCGCAACCACCAAGGCGGAGAGGGAAGAAGTGCAAAGCGCCCCTCGACCCGCGGCCGCGGAGACCGAAGAGGAAGGGGCAATCGTGCAGCTGGGCGGCGTTTCACCCGCCGCGCCTTTCGAGCGCAAGCTCGCCGAACTGCGCCGCATCGCCCAGAACGATCCGAAGCTGCTCGCCAACCTGATCAAAGAGTGGCTCGGAGCCACGGAGAAACGCTGAGATGAGCGAGGACCCCGTCGAACGCGCCGCCTTATTGCTGCTCTCGCTCGGCCCGGCCGAAGCGGCCGAGGTCTTGAAGAACCTCGGCCCCAAGGAGGTGCAGAAACTGGGCACCGTCATGGCTTCACTGCCGCCCAAACCACGCGAGGAAGTGGAAAAGGTGCTCGACGAGGCCATCCAATACGTACAACGCGGGGCCCCGATCGAGCCCGATCCGGACAAGATCCGCGAGATGCTCACCCAGGCGCTGGGCGACGACAAGGCGAGTCACATCATCGCCCGCATCATGCAGGGCTCGGACACCGCCGCGATCGAGAGTCTGAAATGGCTCGACCCGGCCACCGCGGCCGACCTCATCAAGAACGAGCATCCGCAGATCATCGCCACCATCCTGGTCCATCTCGAATTCGATCAGGCAGCGGAGATCCTCAAGCACTTCCCCGAGCGCCTGCGCAACGAGGTGATTCTGCGCATCGCCACCCTCGAAGGCGTCCAACCCTTGGCGCTCAAGGAACTCAACGAGGCGCTCGGGAATCTCCTCGCCAACGCCGCTTCCAGCACCAAGAGCAAGGCGATGGGCGGCGTGCGACACGTGGCCGAGATCCTCAACTTCGCCGGGGCCCAGCTGGAGAACGAAGTCATCGAGGCGGTGCGCGAATACGATCCGGATCTGGCACAGAAAATCCTCGACGAGATGTTCGTCTTCGAGAACCTCATCGACATGGACGATCGCAGCCTGCAGACGGTGTTGCGCGAGGTCCAGAACGACCAGCTCGTCATCGCCCTCAAGGGCGCCTCACAGCAGCTGCGTGAGAAAGTCTTCAGGAACATGTCCCAACGCGCCGCCGAGATGCTGCGCGAGGATCTCGAAGCCAAAGGGCCGGTGCGTGTGTCCGAGGTCGAGGCGGCGCAGAAGGAGATCCTCAAGATCGTGCGGCGTCTGGCCGAAGAAGGAACGATCATGATGCCCGGCAAGGGCGGCGAAGAAGGGTTCATATGACCCTGGGAGCAGTGTGAGTGGCGATCGACCGTCATCAGGCCACCGGCCTCTACCGTCCCTGGCAACCGCCTTCCTTCGACGAGGCGGAAAACCGGCGCGATCGACCATCGGTCGGCGCAGAAGCGGCACGCCAAGGGGTGCAGCTGCCCACGGTCGAGGAACTCGAATCGCTCTATGAGCAGAGCCGCCGCGAAGGCTTCGCTGCCGGTCACGAGGAAGGATACGCTGCCGGCCACGCCGAAGGTCTCGCTCAAGGGCAAGAAGAAGGCCGACGTCAGGGCCATCAGGAGGGCTACGCCAAGGGCGAGGCCGAAGGGCGGGCCCAAGGGGAAGCCCAGGCCCGGGCGCAGTACGAGGCGCAATGGCAACAGCGCCTGGCGCTGGCCGACTCCCTGATCGAAGGACTGGAGCACCTGGCGGAGCGCACGCGCGAGGCTTTGGCCGAAGAGATCGCCGCCCTCGCCGTCGAAATCGCCCGCCACGTGCTGCAGGACGAGCTGCGCACTTCGCCCGAACGCATCGTCTCCCTCGTGCGCCGCCTGCTCGAAGAAGAGGGCGCGCCGCATCTCACGATTCGTCTTCACCCCGAGGATCTCTCTCTGGTGCGAGAGGGGCTCGACGCCGAACTCGCCAAGGGGGGCCACCGGCTCATCGCCGATGCCTCGATCGCGCGCGGCGGCTGTCTCGTCGAATCCGATTCCCACGTGACCGATGCCACCCTGCCCAACCGCTGGCGCCGACTCGTCGCCCGTCTCTGGCCGGAGAGCGCCAGCTGGGGAGAAGAAACCCACGTGCCGGACGATGCGCGGGAAGGTGCCCCATGAGCGAGACCGAAGCACTCATCCTCGATCCCTTGCAGCAGCGCCTGCGCACCTGGCGCGAAGCTTTGCGCCACACGCCGGTTTTCACCAAGGCCGGGCGGCTCGTGCGCATCAATGGCCTGGTGATGGAAGCCATGGGTCTCAAGCTGCCTCTGGGGGCGAGCTGCCGCATCGAAACCCCCACGGGCGGCAGCGTGGAAGCGGAAGTGGTGGGTTTTCAGGGGGACAAGCTCTTTCTCATGCCCACGGAGGAAGTCTATGGCCTCGCGCCTGGGGCGCGGGTCCTGCCGCCCGAACCGCCGCCCATTCCGTTGCATGCCGACGAGATCCCCGAGGCGCCTTCACCCGATCGCGCCAAGCACCTGCCGGCCGGAGAAGCCCTGCTGGGGCGCGTGGTCGATGCGGCGGGACGTCCGCTCGACGGCAAGGGACCGCTTGCCGGCGCCACGCTGCGTCCGCTCTTCGCCCCGCCGATCAATCCGCTCGCCCGCACGCCCATCGACACGCCGCTCGACGTGGGCATCCGCGCGATCAATGCGTTGCTCACCGTCGGAAGGGGTCAGCGGTTGGGGCTCTTCGCCGGCTCGGGGGTGGGGAAATCGGTGCTCATCGGCATGATGGCCCGATTCACCGTGGCCGAGGTGATCGTCGTGGGGCTGATCGGCGAGCGCGGCCGGGAAGTGAAGGAATTCATCGAACAAAACCTCGGCCCAGAGGGGCTCGCGCGGGCCGTGGTGGTGGCCGCCCCCGCCGACGTGAGCCCCCTGCTGCGGCTACAAGGCGCGGCCTATGCCACGGCGATCGCCGAGCAGTTCCGCGACGAAGGGCGCCACGTACTCCTCATCATGGATTCACTCACCCGCTACGCCATGGCGCAGCGCGAGATCGCGCTCGCCGTGGGCGAGCCGCCGGTGACGAAGGGTTATCCCCCCTCGGTATTCGCCCGTTTGCCCGCAATCGTGGAACGGACCGGCAACGGCACCGACGATCAGGGATCGATCACCGCCTTCTACACCGTGCTCACGGAGGGCGACGACCAACAGGATCCCATTGCCGACGCCGCCCGCGCCATTCTCGACGGTCACTTCGTGCTCTCGCGTGCGCTCGCCGACAGCGGTCACTACCCGGCCATCGACATCGAACAGTCGATCTCGCGCGTGATGCCCCAGGTGGTGAGCGAAGAACACCTCACGCTCGCCCGCCGCTTCAAGAAACTCTGGTCGCGCTACCAGCGCGCACGGGATCTCATCGCCGTGGGGGCCTACCAGCCCGGCGCCGACGTCGAGCTCGACGAAGCGGTACGACGCCAGCCGGCGATGGCCGCTTTCCTGCAACAGGGCATGAACGAATGCGTGTCCTTTACCGAGGCCTGCGAAGGCTTGCGCCGCGTGCTCGCCTGAAAGGGAAGCTTCCATGAGCAAGAACCGGTTCCGCATGTTGCGTGAGCTGATGCAGCGGCAGGAGGACGAAGCGGCCGAAGCGATGGGCGCCTGTATCCGCCGCCATCGCGACGCGGAGGAAAAGCGTGATCTGCTCGAACGTTTTCGTAGCGAATACGAAGAAAAACTGCGCCAGGCGCTGCGCGACGCGGCCCCGCCCGAGCTCATCGTCAACCACCGCGGTTTTCTGGCGCGGCTCGACGAAGCGCTCATGCTACAGCACGCAGAGCTCGAGCGCCTGAGGCATATGCTCGAAGAATCGCGCCGCGCGTGGCTGGCTGCGCGCACCCGTCGCCGCGCTTTCGAAGTGCTGGAAGCGCGCGCCGATGCCGAAGCGATGGCCCAGGCAGAACGGCTGGCACAGAAAGCACTCGATGAACATGCGACACAGAATCATCTGCGCCGTGAACGAGAATTCTGAACTCTGGCACCCTTTTTGCTCATGTTCAGTCGTCATCGCCCTCTCGGGAGTGTTTCATGAACCTGCAAACCGTCGCCCCCCAGGGTATCGATGTCCTCCGTGGCTCTAGTTTCACCGAGGCTGCCAAGGCCGCACCAACGGGCGATACTTTCGCCCAGCTTCTCGAGCGCCGGAACGCCGAGACCCGAAACGCATCACGCGAGAATCCCTCTGCCCCGAGGCCGGCGAACGAGCAACCGCCCTCGACGACGAACGCCACCCCGGAAAAACGCACCGACACGCCCGAGCCCCCTGCACCGGCACAACCTGCGCGCGACCCGGTCGCGCCGCCGGCACCCACCGCCAACGGGGACGCGACGGCAACCGCACCCGCGGTAGTGTCAGAAACGGCGCAGCCTCCGGCGGTGTCCGACACGAACGAGGAAAAGACTACCCCGCTCGATGACACGCTCCCACCCTCCGATCCCGGCCTTCTTCCCGGGGCGGTGATACTCCTTTCCGCACCGGCAGCAAGCGGTGGCCCCAGCGCCTCCGAGCCGAAAACCGACGTCCTCGTGCCCTCGGGCGCATCGGCAGAAATTGCCGTCTCCCCTGCAGTTTCCGCCGCCACGAGCAAATCGGCCGAATCAACCGCCTCTGCATCGCTCGAGGCCGCAGCCAAGCATTTTCGCTCCATCGTCCTAGAGGATCCCTCCCGCTCGCCCGCTTCCCCGACCGAGGATCCCGAACGACCCCTCGCCCCAGCCACCCCCCAACCGCTGCAAACCGCGATCGAACGCCTCTTGCGCGACGCGAACGAATCCTCGGTCTCGGTCACCCCCCTGCCCGAGCACGCCCAACGCAGCCCTCGAGCCAGCCGGCAGGGGCTGCCCTTGCCTGAAGGGGTCGTGCCGCCATTCGATCGCGGCCCCAAATCGGACATGACTCAGGCGACGCCGATCACGCTGCAGCCAGACCCTCTGAACACGTCCGAAGGCGTAGAAAAAGGCACGATACCCTCTGGGCATCCTGCCGAAGGAAGCGCTGCCTCACGTCACCCTGCGCTTTCCTCTTTCTCCCCCGCCCCGGCTTCCTCACCGGCCGCGGAAACGCGCACGCTCTCCGTGCATACGCCACCCACCGAAGTGGAGCGCTGGGCGAGCGAAACCACGCAGCGCCTGGTCTGGCTGGCTGGGCGCGGCGAGACCAAAGCCGAGCTCCAGCTCACCCCGCCTTCGCTCGGCAAGCTGGAAATCAGCCTCATCGTCAACAACGATCAGCTCACGGCGCATTTCGTCGCGGCCAGCCAGGCCACCCGTGACGCCCTCGAGCATGCCCTGCCCCACTTGCGCGAGCAGCTCGCCCAGGCCGGTATGTCACTGGGGCAGACGAGCGTGAGCACGGGGGATTCTTCCGACCAGCAAGACCAGAACGGATCCGCTTCCACCCCGGCTACGAACGAGGGCCGCTCCCAAGCATCCCCTGCCAGAGAGGAGGATGTGGGGCGCCTACTGCAGCGCGGCCTGATCGATCACTACGCCTGAAAGTCGAATTGAGCCGGGTCGATGGCGCTTTTCGGCGCTCGGCGGAGGATAATGTCGCGCTATCCTGACTCAAGAACGATCGAGAGCGAGAAGACCCATGGCCAAGCCCGAGGAAAAACCAGAGAGCGAAAGCGCCCCCCCCGAAGCTGCTACCGGCATCAGCAAGAAGACCAAGCTACTCGTCCTGCTGCTGGTCGGGCTTCTGCTGCTGGCGCTTCTCGCGCTCGGCGCCCTGACGCTGCTGCTCATCAAACAGCGCAGCACCCAATCAGGGGAGGGAGCCGATCCCACCTCGGTTACCCGACCCACCACCCCCCCACCGATCACCGTCAACCCGAGTTCGCCGCCCGTGTTCGTGGCGCTCGACCCCTTCGTCGTCAACCTCGCGCCGGGTGAAGGCGAGCGCTATCTTCAGACCATCATCGTCCTGCGCCTGGCCGATTCGAAATTCGATGCCACCCTCAAACAGTATCTCCCGGAGGTACAGCACCGGATCAATCTGCTGCTCTCGAGCAAGCTTCCCTCGGAGCTCGTCACCCCCCAAGGGCGAGAACAACTCGCACGTGAGCTCACCGACGAAATCAACCGTGTGCTCGGCTATCCTCCCCCTCCTGCCGGTCAGCAACCGCAGGGGCCGACCGGCCCGGTCCAAGCGGTACTCTTCCGCTCCTTCATCATCCAATAGCGAAACGCACTCGGACGACGACCATGGTGGGCGGCGGCGAATTCCTGACGCAAAAAGAAGTCGACGAGCTCTTGCGGGACGTAACCGGCGAGACCGAAGAGCCCGAGACGTCCGACGGCGAGGGAGAAGGCGGCATCCGCCCCTACAATCTCGCCACGCAAGAGCGCATCATGCGCGGGCGCATGCCCACGCTCGAGCTCATCAACGAGCGCTTCGCCCGCAACCTGCGCATCGGCCTGTTCAACTACATCCGGCGCAACGTCGAAGTCGCCGTGGGCGCCCTGCACGTGCAGAAATACGCTGAATTCCTGCGCAACCTCGTCATCCCTTCCAACCTCAACCTCGTGCAGATGAAACCCTTTCGCGGCACGGGGCTGATCGTGATGGAGCCCAACCTCATCTTCCTCGTGGTCGACATCCTCTTCGGCGGCGACGGGCGCTTTCGTACCCGCATCGAAGGGCGCGACTTCAGCCCCACGGAGCAGCGCATCATCCTGGGCATGCTCAACGTGATCTTCGAGGAATATCAGAAGTCCTGGGCGCCGGTCTACAAGATCGAGCTCAACTACGTGCGCTCGGAGATGAACCCGCAATTCGCCAACATCGCCACGCCCTCCGAGATCGTCGTCACCTCCCAGTTCTCGCTCGACTTCGGCATCGGCCAAGCCAACCTGATGCTGTGCTGGCCCTACTCCATGCTCGAGCCCGTGCGCGACATTCTCTACTCGACGATGCAGAGCGACCAGATGACGCAAGACACGCGCTGGACCCGCAATCTCGGTCGCCGCCTCATGGAAGCGGAAGTGGAACTGCGCGCCGAACTGGGCCATGCCGACATGGTCCTGGCCGACATCGTGGAAATGCGCGTGGGCGACGTCATACCGCTCGAAGTCCCCGAATTGGTGACGATGTTCTGTGAGAACATCCCGGTGCTGCGCGGCCAGTACGGCACGCGCGAAGGCCACTATGCGATCAAGGTCGACCATTTCGTCGCCGAAGAAGAACCGGACGAAGAGGATTCCAAATTCTCCCCCCCGACATGATCGACGGGAAAGACCTCCTCTCCCCTTTCCTGAGTCCTGCGTAAGGATTTTCCCATGGCCGAGAACGAAACCCCCAAGGAAGAAGACCAGGTCAGCGCCGACGACTGGGCCGCAGCGATGCAGGAACAGCAAAGCCAGGCCGGCGAAGGCGATGCAGCGCGCCACGAAGACGAATGGGCGGCGGCGCTCGCCGAACAGGCGCAACACGACCAGGAGATGGCCCGCGTCGCCCAAGAGCTCAAGCAGGCGAGCGACCCCTACCAGGCCAAACCCGCCAAGGATCTCTTCCCCGAATTCGGCGCCGGCGGTGCTGAGGGCGACAAGCTCAACGACTTCAAGATGATTCTCGACATCCCGGTGCGCGTCACCGTGGAGCTGGGGCGCACGAAACTCGCGATCCGCGACGTGCTGCAGCTCGCGCACGGTTCGGTGATCGAGCTCGAGGGGCTCGCCGGTGAACCGATGGACGTGCTCGTCAATGGCACGCTCATCGCCCAGGGCGAAGTGGTCGTGGTGAATGAAAAATTCGGCATCCGCCTCACCGACATCATCACGCCGGCCGAGCGGATGCGCAAGTTGCGACAAGAGAGCTGAAGCAGGGGCAGGCCAGGACGTCCCGCCCCTCGAGGTGTCACGCGGTCGGCGTGAGCAGCAGGCGGTTCATGCGCTGCACGAAAGCCGCCGGATCTTCCAGTTTTCCTCCTTCGGCGAGCAACGCCTCCTCATAGAGGAGCAACGCCCAATCGGCGAACGCTTCGTCGGAGGCCGCCTGCAGCCTGGCGATCACCGGGTGCGTCGGGTTGAGCTCGAGGATGGGCTTGTGCGCCGGCACCTCCTGCCCGAGCTCGCGCAGCAGCCGCGCGAGCTGCATCCCCGGCTCGTGCTCCTCGACCACCAGGCAAGCGGGCGCCTCCGTGAGCCGCGAGGAGACCCGCACCGCCTTGACGCGCTCACCCAAAGCCGTTTGCAACCGTTCGAGGAGCGGCTTGAGCCGCTCATCGGCCTCCTCACGCGCCTTTTTCTCCTCTTCCGACAGCAGCGCCGACTCCATCTCGCCCTTGGCGACAGAGGCGAGCGGCTTGCCCCGATACTCGGGCAGATAAGCCACCCACCATTCGTCGATGCGATCGGCAAGGAGCAGCACCTCGATCCCTTTCTGGCGGAAAGCCTCTAGATGCGGGCTGTGGCGCGCCGCGGAGAAAGACTCGGCCGTGAGGTAGTAGATACGCTCCTGCCTCGGTTTCATGTGAGAAATATAATCATCGAACGAGACCGTCTCTTCGGGCGAGTCGTTGTACGTGGACGCGAAGCGCAAGAGACCGGCGATGCGCTCGCGGTTGGCCGGATCCTCGATGATGCCTTCCTTGAGCACGCGGCCGAACTCGCGCCAGAAGCGGGCGTATTTCTCCGGCTCGTTCTTGGCGAGCTGCTCGAGCAGCCCCAGCACGCGTTTGGTGACGCCGGCACGGATCGCCTCGATCTCGCGCGAATCCTGAAGCATCTCGCGCGAGACGTTGAGCGGCAGATCGGCCGCGTCGACCACGCCGCGCACGAAGCGCAGGTAGCGCGGCAGCAACCGCTCGGCATCCTCCAGCACGAAGACGCGCCGCACGTAGAGCTTGAGCCCGTGACGCGGCGTGCGCTCGAAGAGGTCGAACGGCGCGCGCTGCGGCAGGTAGAGGAGCATCGTGTATTCGTGCCGGCCCTCCACCTTGGCGTGCGTCCAGGCCAGCGGCGCCTCGAAGTCGTGCGCCACGTGTTTGTAGAATTCGATGTATTCCTCTTCGGAGATCTCCTGCTTGGCGCGGGCCCACAGAGCGGAGGCGCGATTGACCTGCTCCCATTCTTCTTCCTTGACGAGCTCGCCGCGGTCCTCGTCCCCGCGGTCCTCGTCCCAGCGCTCCTTGCGCATCAGGATGGGCCAGAGGATGTGATCGGAATACTTGCGGATGAGCTCGCGCAGCCGCACCCCGGAGAGGAATTCGTCTTCCCCCTCGCGCAGATGCAGCACCACCTCGGTGCCGCGCTCGGGGCGCTCGATCCCGGCCACCTCGAAAGTCCCCGCCGACTCGCCCGTCATGGCGCATTCCCACAGCACGCCGGCGCTCGGCAGTGAACCGGCGCGGCGCGAGCGCACGGTGACACGGTCGGCCACGATGAAGGCGGAGTAGAAACCGACGCCGAACTGGCCGATGAGCCGCGCGTCGGCCTGCCCCTCGGCACCGAGCTTTTGCAGGAACTCGCGCGTACCCGACTTGGCGATGGTGCCCAGATGGGCTACCGCCTCCTCACGGCTCATGCCGATGCCGTTGTCGCGGATCGTCACGGTGCGCGCCGTGCGGTCGTAATCGACCCAGATTTTGAGTTCGCCGTCGCCCTCGAAGAGCTCCGGTTGTTGCGCCGCCTCGAAACGCAGTTTGTCACAGGCATCCGACGCGTTCGAGACGAGCTCACGCAGAAAGATTTCTTTGTTCGAATAGAGCGAATGCACCACCAGGTGCAGCAGCTGCTGCACCTCGGCCTGAAACTCCATTTTCCGGCGGGTTGCGTCGTTCGTTTCAGCCATCGTCTCGCTCCTGTCGATCGTCGTTCGGGATTCCTCGTTTCTGGGCATGGCAAGGAAAATTTTCAAGAGGAGGTTTCGTAGCGGATATCGACGATCTCCACCTCGCGCACGCCGCCCGGCGTCGGGATACGCACCACGTCGCCCAATTCGGCCTTGAGCAAGCCGCGCGCGAGCGGCGCGATCCAGCTCACCTTGCCCTCCCCCGCATCGGCCTCGTCCACCCCGACGATCTGCCAGGTCTCCTCGGTCTCGGTATTCAGATCGCGGATCGTCACCGTCGCCCCGAAGAAGACGCGGTCGGTCTGCGTCTGTTCGCGCGGATCGACCACCACGGCCGATTCCAGCCGTTTGGTGAGGTAACGCAGGCGCCGGTCGATCTCACGCAGGCGGCGCTTGCCGTAGATGTAATCGCCGTTCTCGGAACGGTCACCGTTGCTCGCCGCCCAAGCCACCGTCTCGACGAGTTGCGGGCGTTCGACCTTGACGAGCCGCTCGAACTCCTCGCGCAAGGCGCGATACCCCGCTGGCGTCATGTAGTTCTTGAACCCGGGAAAGCTCTGGACCTCGACGAGCTCTTCGTCCTCGTCGACCTCGCTCTCACGCACGAATGCCTTGCTCATGCGTAGACCTCCTGTCAGAGTCGGCAAAAAACGCTAAAGTATAGTCTTCGACACCACCGGAGGGTTCCACCATGACGTTCGCCACCGATCCGCTCGTCGTCCTCATCCACGGCGCTGGACACGACCGACGCATCTGGTGGGCCGTCACCCTGGGGCTGAGCCGGCTGGGCTGGCAGGTGAGCGCCCCCGACCTTCCGGGACACGGTGCCGACGAACGTGCGCCGTGTCCCACCATCGAGGAATACGCTGCGGCGCTCGCCGTCGGTCTCGATCCCGAGCGCCCGATCGTCGCCGTCGGCCACAGCATGGGCTCGCTCGTGGCGCTCGAACTCGCCGCGCGGCTGGGTGAGCGCTGCCGCGGACTCGCGCTCATCGGCACGGCACTGCCGATGGCGGTGAGTGCGGAATTGCTCGAGCGTGCCGCCGAGCCGCGCGCCGCTTGCCAGCTGATGGAACCCTGGGCGTTCGGGGCACGCGCCCGGAACACGGGGCTGCCACGCGCCGTGCAGGAACTCGTGCTGGAACAACGCCCCGGCGTGCTCGCCAATGACCTGCGCGCCTGCGCCGCCTACGCCGCCGAACCGGCGCTGGAGCGCGCCAAGGGAATGCGTGCACCGGCGCTCTTCCTCACCGGCGCACAAGACCGGATGACGCCCGTCAAGGCCGCGACCCGCCTGTGGGAAACGCTGGCGCGACGCGAAGCCGCCTGCACCTGGCAGACGCTCCCCGGCGTGGGGCACACCCCGATGCTGGAAGCGCCGCTCACCTTGCGCTGGCTGCTACATCGTTTCCTGCGCAACTGCCGCTGATCATTGGATGACTACAGCCCTCTTTCATACATCAACCAGACGAGGATCAACAGGGTGACGACCCATCCTAACAAGTAGCGCCGCATTGCGTGTTTTGCTTTTTCCTGCTCCAGCCAGGTGCGCGGATGGATACGTTTCACCAGGAAGATTATCTTGCTTCCCAAATTGACGCACACCACATTGATGGCAAGGAGCAGCCCCGCACCCATGGCGAGGGAAAATCTGCCGTCGCCGAGCATGATCCCGAACGTCGCAGCTGGGGGCAACAATGCCACGGCCACCATTACTCCCACCAAAACGCCGGATAGACCCGTCGTCAGCGACAGCGCTGCCGCCGCACCCGAAGCAAGCGCCAGGAAAATCGAATCAAGATTGGCCTCGGTCCGCGACATAATCTCCTTACTCTCGATTGGCATAGGCCAGGCCAACCCAAATATCATTGATACGCCGACAGCAACCCCTATCCCCAAGAGCAGGGCTTTGATCGATTGGCGTATCAAGGCCATATCACCGAGCGCGGTACCCAGACTCAAGGCAAGATTCGGGCCGAGTAACGGTGCGATCACCATGGCGCCGATCACAACGGCGACGTTGTCATTGATGAGACCGATCACAACCACGACGGTCGACAGGAAAACCAGCAATACATAATTCATATCGAGATGAGCGCCTTTCTCGATTTCTTTGTAAATCAATTCCCGCGCAGCCGTCGCCGATTCTTCTTCCTTTTCCTTTTCCTCCTCTTCCCTTTTCGGTAATGATGCCTCGACCGGCAAGACGACGATGTGGGCAGTAATTTGCGCGCCGAGCACATTTTGCAGAATGTCGAGTGTGGATTGGAGATCGTCATCGTCGACCAACATGCGCATCTGCTGCATGCCATCCTTTCCAACACTACCCAGTCTGAAATCCTTGGCCTTCACTTTCTCCGCGATAGCCTCGATGATTTGCCCGCTGCTCGACTCTGCAACGACTTCGACATATTTCATACCGTTTCACCTTTGACTGAAGCGCTGCCATCGGTGGGCTTTTCAGTGCAACACGACGGCCGGTAGCTTCACGAAAAAAGCTGCAATTGCAGCACAATTGGCTGATGGTCGGAAGCGGCCGTCTCCTGCTCCACGAAAAAATTCCGCACGGCCGGGCGCAGCGTCTCGCTCACCCAGGCATAGTCGCAGCAATAGGGATGGTCGGGCCACTCCGCCCCGTGCAATCCCACCGTGTGCGCGTGCGGCGCCGCCCCATGCACCAGGCGCCAGGCGTCGAACCACAGGCCGCTTTCCGCGAGCAGGCGGTACGCTTCGTCTTCGGGGGCGAAATTCCCGTCCCCCAGCCATACCGCCTCCGCCGGCCGCGGCCAGGCGCGGAAGGTCGCCTCTTCCTCGTCCCCGCCGCCCTCCGGCCAGGCGAGGATTTCCCTCTGATGTTCGACGAGGGCTTGCACCTGCGCCAGGCGCTGACGCCGCGAGTAGTATTCCAGATGCGTCGTTGCCACGCGCAGCCGCTGCTCCCCCACGCGCAGCGTCGCCTCGAGCAACACCCGAGGCATGCACTTGTCGGTCTCCGGCGGCGGGTAGGGCAGGCTCACGCGCAGCACCTGCTCCACCGGCAAGCGGCTGCCCAGCCAATTGCCGAAGAGCGCCCTGCCGCCGTGCGCGCGCGGCACATCGAGCGCCGGGGCGTAGAATCCTCGATACTCCGGCAAGGCGCCGCGCAGGATGGCCGGTCCGTCCTCGCCGCGCGAACCGGGCAGTTCGTCGAAACGGCTCGCCACTTCCTGCAGGCAGAGCACGTCAGCGTCGAACGCGCGCAGCACCTTCAGGATCCGCGCCCAATCGACGCGTCCATCCGCCCCTCGCCCCCACTGTATGTTCCAACTGACGATGCGCATTCTTCCCCCCTAGCCAAGTACCGCGGGATTGGTCTGCACCGCGGCGATATAGGTCATCAGGGCGACGGTATCCTCGGGCGTGAGATCGACGAATTCGATGCCATAGCCCTTGGCCCCCTCGAGGGTACGATCCTCGATGTCACGTTCCGAACGCACGATGGCCTGCACCGCCAGGATGATCTCCGAGCCAGCGATCTCCAGCTTGAATTTGAGCTGAACGTGTTGCCCGACTTTCAGCGGATGGCGCGTGGCCAGCAGCCCTCCGCCCACCGACAGGTCGAGGATGATCCCACCGAAGGCTTGGTTGTCGTCGGAGACCACCGCCGCCACCAAGCGCACCGCCACCCGCTCGCTGCGCCGCAGTCGCACCGCCATCACATCCATCGGATACATGAGATGCAGATGAGGGTAGGGGCGCGAGGCATTGACCAACACGGAAGAAGGGAAGACGAAGGCATAGGAACCGACGCTACCGCGCACCCGCAAGGCAGTGCCTTCGGGCACGAAGAGTGGCAACCCGTTTCGCTCCAAGGAGTCGACGATCACCGATTTGCCGCGCAGTGCGCCGATGTAGCGCGCGAAATAGCGATCCTCTTCCTGGCCCAGCTGGAGCTGCAAGACGGTGCCTGGTATGAGGCGCAGTTCCTCGAAATCGAGGTGGATCGTGTTTTTACCCGGTTCGTCCGCCTTTTCGACCACTTTCAGGGCGGTACCGATCGCCTGGCGAAAACGCTCGTCGGTGTTCAGGTTGCGCTCAGGCCCTTGGCGCAAGAGTTTTTCTTTCTCCTCGGCCGACGCGATCACGTGCCCTTTCGCCAACAACAAGCGGCCGTGCCGGTCGTAGACGTCGAATGGAATGGGCTTGCCGACCAGAAATTCGCTGGGACGAACGGGAACCCGGAGCACCGAGTAGTCTCCTTTTCATGCCGAAACGGCCGATTCATTCTAACCCGGCGCCGTGACGAACGGTAAAAACACCACGAAAAACCGCACGACGTCGCGGATCGATGCAATCGTCCGTGGCCCGACACTCATCTACCGAAAGCGGCAGTCGAGCAAGCGCGCGCCGAGCGCCCGACCCTAGGATCGCGCTCCAGCGTGCTCGAGCGGTCCAGGGCCGGCCTCCTCGCTCTTTTCGCTCTCCGCCGGCAAATAAACGCCGAGCAAATACCATTCCGCCCCCGGCCGTGACGTGAGTTCTGGCCCCACGCCACGCAAATTTCCCTTCGGATCGATCGCCAGCAGCAACTGCCCTCGACCCGCAAACCGCTCCTGGTACGCCTCGAAAGTGAACGCCTCGCTCAAGCGAGTGGTATAGACTTTCCCTCCGCGATCGAACAAGACGAGCAGTTCGGCCAGACCCACTTGCGGGCCGCCCAGCAGACGCGCATAACGTCGATCCAGCACTTGCTGCCTCTTTTTGCTCACCTCTTCGGGCGTGAGTAACACATAGACGTTACCCCGCCCGAATTCACGCTGGTAGCGTAGCGCCGCCAGCGCGTTCAATTCCGGATACGGCGACATCGCCAGCAGATACCCTACTCCGACGAGATCGAGCCGCCGGTCGGCCTCCTTCGAAACCACGTTGCCAAAAAAAGTCTCCAGCCCCGCCATGCGCGCCGTACGCACGAGGGCGTAATCGGTATCGGCGACGATCGTCCGAAAACCCAGCTTGGTGAGCGCCAAACCCAATTCTCGCCCCAAGCGATGCGCCCCCACGATCAGGACCCCGCGCGCTCGCGGCTCCGCCACCCCTAGACGTTGCGCTGCCAGTCGGGCGGTGCCACCAGCGAAGAGCACGGTGCCGATGATCACGGCGAACGTGAGCGGTACCAGAATCTCCGCCCCAGGGTGCCCCAATTCTCGCAAGCGCAAGGCAAAGAGCGCCGACACGGCCGCAGCCACGATCCCGCGCGGCCCGATCCAGGCGATCATGGCTTTTTCCTGCCATCTCAATCCACTCCCCGTGGTCGAGGCCCATACTTTGAGCGGCTGGGCCACGAACTGGATCGCCAGAAAGACCAACACGACCCCTTTGCCCACCTCGGCCAAGCGCTCCACGTCGAGCCGAGCGGCAAGGACGATGAAGAGCACCGAGATCAACAAGATGGTGAGGGTTTCCTTGAACGAGAGTATGTTTTCGAGCGGCACTCCTTTCATGTTGGCCAAACGCATCCCCATCACGGTCACCGCCAACAATCCCGCCTCATGGGCAAGCATGTTCGCTGCCGTGAACACCCCGACCACGAAAGCGAGGACGATGACGTTGTCGAGATAATCGGGTACCAGATAATGACGCAACATCCGACCCAGCAGCTCGGCCGCGATCCAGCCGACGGCAAACCCGACCGCCACCGCTTTGACGAACACCCACAGCGCCAGCCAGGCCGGAAGATCGGGCAGAGCACGGCTGACGAGAAACTGATAGACCAACACCGCCGCCAGTGCCCCGATCGGATCGATCACGATCCCTTCCCATCGCAGCACCGTGGCTACCTTGGCACTAGGACGAACGAAACGCAATAGCGGCACGATGACCGTAGGGCCCGTCACCATCACCAGCGCCCCGAAAAGCCCTGCCAAGTCCCAATCCAGGCCGACGAACACATGGGCCGCCGCCGCGGCCACGGCCCAGGTCAGCAACGCGCCCAAGCTCACCAAGCGCAGCACGACTTGACTCATGCCTCTGAGTTCGCTGAACCGCAGGGTGAGACTCCCCTCGAACAGGATCACCGCCACCGCCAGCGATACCAAAGGAAAGAGCACGGGTCCGAACAAGCGATCCGGATCGAGAAACCCCAGCCCGGGTCCGGCCACGATCCCCAATATCAGCAAAAAGACGATCGCCGGTATCTGGGTTCGCCACGCCACCCACTGCGCCGCCGCGCCGGCAACGACGATGAAAGCGAGCGTCAATAAAATGTTTTCATGCACCGTTTTTCTCCCGGCTTCGATCCGTTCCCGATTATAAGAGGACAATGAAGGCCAACCTGCTTGACCAAAGCCAATCGAGCCGCTAACGTTACGGGTTTACCCGATCTTTGCACGGATCATCCTCACGAGGTATCCCCCATGCTTCTCACCGGCGCCGAAATCGTCGTCCAATGCCTACGGCGCGAAAACGTCAAATACGTCTTCGGCTATCCCGGCGGCGCGGTCCTGCACATCTACGACGCATTTTTCCAGCAAGACGAGATCCGGCACGTGCTCGTACGCCACGAGCAGGCCGCGGTGCATGCCGCCGACGGCTATGCGCGGGCGAGCGGCGAAGTGGGCGTGGCGCTCGTCACCTCCGGCCCCGGCGCGACCAACGCGGTCACCGGCATCGCCACGGCCTATTGCGACTCCATTCCGGTGGTGATCCTCTCCGGCCAGGTCCCCACCGCCATGATCGGGCAAGACGCCTTCCAGGAAGTCGACACGGTGGGCATCACCCGCCCCTGCGTCAAGCACAACTTCCTCGTCAAGGACGTTGCCGAGCTCGCCGACACCCTCAAAAAAGCCTTCCACATCGCCCGCACCGGCCGTCCCGGCCCGGTGCTCGTCGACATCCCCAAAGACGTCTCGGCCGCCAAGTGCGAGTTCCGCTACCCCGAAACGGTGTCGATGCGCTCCTACAATCCCGTCGTCAAGGGGCACCAGGGGCAGATTCGCAAGGCCGTCAAGGCGCTGCGCGAGGCCGAGCGCCCCATCCTCTACGCGGGCGGCGGGGTGATCCTCGCCGATGCCGCCGACGAGCTCACGGCGCTCGCCCGCCGCCTGGGGGCTCCGGTCACCACCACGCTCATGGCGCTGGGCGCCTACCCGGCGAGCGACCGCCAATTCCTCGGCATGCCCGGCATGCACGGCACCTATGAAGCCAACCTCGCCCTGCACCACGCCGACGTGGTGCTCTCGATCGGCGCGCGTTTCGACGATCGCGTCATCGGCAGCCCCGAGCACTTCGCCAGCGAGCCGCGCACCATCATCCACATCGACATCGACCCCTCCTCCATCGGCAAGCGCGTCAAGGCCGACCTGCCCATCGTCGGCGACGTGCGCCACGTGCTCGCCGACTTCCTGCGCATCCTCGACGAAGAGGGCGTCACGGCCCCGAGCGAGGCGCTCGCCCCCTGGTGGGAGCGCATCGAACAATGGCGCGCCCGGCGCTGCCTCGCCTACGAGCAGCCGGCCGAAGGCCCCATCAAGCCGCAATACGTGATCGAGACCCTGTGGAAAGTGACGAAGGGCGATGCCATCGTCACCTCCGACGTGGGGCAACACCAGATGTGGGCCGCTCAATACTACCGCTTCGATCATCCGCGCCGCTGGCTCAATTCCGGCGGCCTGGGCACCATGGGCGTGGGGCTGCCCTACGCCATGGGCGCGCGCTTCGCCCGACCCGAGGCGCCGGTGGTGTGCGTCACCGGCGAAGCCTCGATCCAGATGTGCATCCAGGAGCTCTCCACCTGCAAGCAGTTCCGCCTGCCGCTCAAGATCGTCAATCTCAACAACGGCTACCTGGGCATGGTGCGGCAGTGGCAGCAGCTCTTCCACGGCGGGCGCTATTCCGAATCCTACATGGACTCCCTGCCCGACTTCGCCGCGCTCGCCCGCGCCTATGGGCACGTCGGCATCCGCGTGGATCATCCCTCCGAGCTCGAACCGGCGCTCGAGCGCGCCTTCACCGAGCACGCCAACGAGCTCGTCTTCCTCGACGTTCTCGTCGATCCGCGCGAGAACGTCTATCCCATGATCCAGGGCGGCAAGGGGCTCACCGAGATGATCCTCTCGGCCGACAGCCTCTGACCCACGGCACAGGAACGAACCCCATGCGACACCTCATCTCCGTGCTGATCGAAAACGAATCCGGAGCACTGTCGCGCGTCGCCGGCCTCTTCTCGGCGCGCGGCTACAACATCGAATCGCTCACCGTCGCGCCCACCGAAGACCCTTCACTGTCGCGCATGACCATCATCACCACCGGTTCGGACGACGTCATCGAGCAGATCACCAAGCACCTCAACAAGCTCATCGAGACGGTCAAGGTGGTGGATCTGTCGGAAGCGCCGCACCTCGAGCGCGAACTGATGCTACTCAAAGTGCGCGCCACCGGCAAGGACCGCGAGGAGATGAAACGCATGGCCGACATCTTCCGCGCGCGCATCGTCGACGTCACCGACACCACCTACGTCATCGAACTCACCGGCAACCAGGGCAAGCTCGACGCCTTCATCCAGGCGATCGACCCCGCCCTGATCCTCGAGACCGTGCGTAGCGGCGTCTGCGGCATCGGCCGCGGCGAACGCGTCCTGCGCGTCTGACACCTCCACGACCACAACGGAAAGGAAACGCCATGAAAGTGTATTACGACAAGGACGCCGACCTCTCGCTCATCAAGGGCAAGTCCGTCACCATCGTCGGCTATGGCTCGCAAGGCCATGCACATGCCCTCAACCTGCGCGACTCGGGCGTGAACGTCACCGTGGGGCTTCGCCGCGGCGGTAGCTCCTGGAGCAAAGCCGAAGCCGCCGGCCTCACGGTCAAGGAAGTGGGCGAAGCCGTCAAAGGGGCGGATCTGGTGATGATCCTGCTGCCCGACGAAACCCAGCCCGAAGTCTATACGCGCGACATCGAGTCCAACCTCAAGCAGGGCGCGGCGCTCGCCTTCGCCCACGGATTCAACATCCACTACAACCAGATCGTGCCACGCGCCGACCTCGACGTCATCATGATCGCGCCCAAAGGCCCGGGCCACACTGTGCGCTCCGAATACGTGCGTGGCGGCGGAGTACCCACGCTCATTGCCGTACACCAGGACGTCTCCGGCAAGGCGCGCGACTTGGCGCTCTCCTACGCCGCGGCCAACGGCGGCACCAAGGGCGGCGTGATCGAAACCACGTTCCGCGAAGAAACCGAGACCGACCTCTTCGGCGAGCAGGCCGTGCTCTGCGGCGGGGCGGTCGAACTCGTCAAGATGGGATTCGAAACGCTGGTCGAAGCCGGTTACGCCCCCGAGATGGCCTACTTCGAGTGCCTGCACGAACTCAAGCTCATCGTCGATCTCATGTACGAGGGCGGCATCGCCAACATGAACTACTCGATCTCGAACAACGCCGAGTTCGGCGAGTACACCACCGGCCCCGAAGTCATCAACGAGCACTCCCGCGCCGCCATGCGCCGCGCGCTCGAGCGCATCCGCAACGGCGAGTATGCCAAGCAGTTCATCCTCGAGGGCAAGCTCAACTACCCGAGCATGACGGCGCGCCGGCGGCTCATCGCCGAGCACCCGATCGAACAGGTCGGCGCCAAGCTGCGCTCGATGATGCCGTGGCTGGCCAAAAACAAGCTGGTCGATCAGAGCAAAAACTAACGAACACCTCGAATAACCTACTGCGCGGCTGCATGGCGGCGTTCTCCGGTGCTCGGATGCTCGCCTATCTGGGTGATATGTCTCGCATCCTGCGCTCCGGGCGCCTTGCCCTGCAGCCGCTCGCGACGGTTCTTCGAGGTGTCGCCCTGGATATCAACCGCAGCGATAAGCGGCGTCGCACCCCTGCGGCGCCGCCTCCACCCACAGGCGCTCGCCGCGGGCACACAGCCACGCCTCCCCCAGGGGAAAACGCCATACCCCGCCTGCATAGTCCGCCGCCTGGCGCAATCCTTCTTCCAAACGCCGGTGGGTCGGCGGCAGGGCCGGCAGCCGCAGGGTTGCCCAGCGCACCAAATTCTTCTGCCGATGGACCGGCAGCCGCAAAAACTCCGCCAAATCCCAGCCGCCCTGCGGATGGCCCACCCGTTCGTCGTCGAGCGCGGCCAGATCGTCCAAGCCTTGCTGCGCCTCGGCCATGGTCTCGGCGGTACGGGCGAGCACGGTGCGCACGCCGGGCAGCCTGTGTTCCAGCTGCGGCAGGATCTCTGCGCGCAGCCAGTTACGGGTGAAGTCGGCGCTCGCATTCGACGGATCCTCGACCCAGCGCAAACCGCGTTCCCGTGCCCAGGCGATGAGCGTCTCTTTGGGCAGATCGAGGAAAGGGCGCAGCCACCACGGCGCCGCCGCCCCGGCCAGGGGCGCCGGTGCAATGGGCCGCATCGCCGCGAGTCCGGCCACGCCCGAGCCACGCAGCAAACGAAAGAGCACCGTCTCGGCCTGATCGTCGCGATGCTGCGCGAGCACCAACGCATCCCCCGGCACCGCGGCGAGCGCGCGCAGGCGCGCCGAACGCGCCGCGGCCTCCAGCCCTCTGCCGTCCGGCTGCACGCGCACGTACGCCACCTGCAGCGGCACCCCGAGTGAAGCACAGTGCGCTCGCGCTGCCTCGACCCAGGCGTCGGCCTGCTCGAGGAGCCCATGGTGCACATGTACCGCCCTCAGCTCCAGCGGAAATTCGGCGCGCGCCTCGGCAAGCGCGTGCAGCAGCACGGTGGAGTCGACCCCGCCGGAAAATCCCAATACGAGCCGCAAAGGAAACGCTGAATAATTGGCTGCGCGGGCGAATCGCTGCGTTGCGCGGTGCTCGCTCCCTCGCCTATCTACTCGATATGTCTCGGTCGCTGCGCTCCGTGCGCCTTGCGCTTCATCCCGCTCGCTCATTTCTTCAGCGCTTCCCAAAGGGTGCGAAGGGATCCGCGCCGCGAGCGATTCGATCGCCTGGAAGATCGCCGCGGCGACCTGATCGCGCTCAGGAGCGCTCGGCGAAGCGGCCATAGGAAACCAGGCGCTGCTGCCGGCGTTCCACCAGTGCTTCGGGCGCGAGCCCTTCGAGCCCGGCGAGCGCCTGCTGCAGATGCCCTTTGAGGATCTCGGCCATCTTCTCCGGTTCGCGGTGTGCGCCGCCCACCGGTTCCGGCACGATGCCGTCGATCAGACCCAAGGACAAGAGCTTGGGCGCGGTGATACCCAGGATCTCGGCCGCCTCGGGCGCCTTTTCCGCGCTCTTCCACAGGATGGAGGCACAGCCTTCGGGCGAGATCACCGAATAAACGGCGTGCTGCAACATGAGCACCGTGTCCCCCACGGCGATCGCCAGCGCTCCGCCCGAGCCCCCCTCACCGATCACGGTGACGACCACGGGCACGCGCAGCATGGCCATCTCGAAGAGGTTGCGCCCGATCGCCTCCGACTGTCCCCGTTCCTCGGCGTCGATTCCGGGATAGGCACCTGGCGTATCGACGAAAGTGAAGATCGGCAGGCCGAACTTTTCGGCCAGTTTCATCAAACGCAACGCCTTGCGATAGCCTTCGGGCCGGGGCATGCCGAAATTGCGTGTGATCTTCTCCTTGGTGTCGCGCCCTTTCTGATGGCCGATCACCATGCACGGCCGCCCGTCGAAGCGCGCGAGCCCGCCGACGATCGCCTTGTCGTCGGCGAAATGCCGATCGCCGTGCAGCTCCTCGAAATCGGTGAAGATGCGCTCCACGTAGTCGAGCGTATAGGGGCGCAGCGGATGGCGCGCCACCTGCGTCGTTTGCCAGGCATCGAGCCGGGCGTAGAGATCCTCGAGCTGCTTGCGCGCCTTCTTCTCCAGCCGCTCGATCTCTTCGCTGATGTCGACGGCGGAAGCGTCGTGCGCGTAGCGTAGCTCGCCGATCTTCTCCTCCAGCTCGGCTACCGAGCGTTCGAATTCGAGAAAGATCCGTTTCATCACCTACATCCCGACCTGAGAAGAGGGGATTTTACCCGAAGGCCGCCGCCCAGGCCCGAAAAAACGGAAAGGGCGCTTGCCGCGCCCCTTCCTGACCAGCGAAAAACCGCGTTCGACTCAATCGTCGCCGTTGAACACCCCGAGCAGATGCAACAGGCTCGTGAAGAGGTTGAAGATCATGACGTAGAGGGAAACGGTCGCGAGGATGTAGTTGGTCTCGCCGCCGCGCACGATCTGGCTCGTTTCATAGAGGATCAGGCCAGACATGAGCAGCACGAACATCGCGGACACGGCCAACGACAATCCCGGCATCTGGAAGAAAATCGCCGCGAGTCCGGCAAGGAAGGCAACCAGCACGCCCACGAACAGGAACCCGCCCATGAAGGAGAAATCGCGCTTCGAGATCGTCGCATAGGCCGACAGCCCCAGGAAGATCGCCGCCGTACCGCCAAAGGCCTGCATCACGATCGCCGAGCCGTTGGGCAAGGCCAAATAAGCGGAGAGGATCGGCCCGAGGGTGTAACCCATGAAGCCGGTGAGTGCGAATACGGCCAAGATGCCGCTTGCCCGGTTGGCGAGTTTGTGCACCAGAAAAAGCAACCCGAAGTATCCTACCAAGGTGATGATGAGCCCCGGATGCGGCAAGCCCAAGGCCATGGACACGCCCGCCGTCAGCGCGGAAAACGCCAAGGTCAGCGCGAGCAGGACGTAGGTATTGCGCAGCACCGGGTTGCTTACCGGCAATGCCTCCCCCCGCGCCTCCGACAGAGGGATGGCTCGGGCTTGGGTGGACTCATTCCAGCGTTCGTCGATTCTTTGCATCGTACCCTCCTTCAAAATTTCGTTTCAGCGTATGGGATCACTCTGCGCTGCGCACCGAGAAAGTCCCCATGCTTCAGGCACCTCTCGACTGCCCGGCGCAAGGTTTTCCTCACGGACACTCAGGCTGGCTGTGGCAACACCTGCGGCCGAGCGAAGCGTCGTTCGAGCACGCGCTGTACCCGCTTCACTGCACGTTCGACTGCCAACTGCGCCACGCGTTCCGTGACCGCGAACACCACCTGCGGGCGGTGACGCAGACGCATCTGTACCACGCAGCGCTTGGCCCATGCCCCGGTTTCGTCGCGCACGTCGACCAATTTCACCCGTGCCCAGGTCACCCGGTCACGGAAGCGGCGGATCGCCCCGGAAAAACGGTGCGCCAGCTCCTCCCTGTCGATCTCTGCGCACGTTTGGCCTTCGCAAACGAGTTCCAGTTTCATCATGAGCCTCCTTTCGCTGATCGCAGCTTTGTCATTCTAGATCAACTAGACTCAGATAAAATCAGAAAAAAATGCAAAAACTCTTCGGGAAATTCGAATGATCAGTCTGAAGCAACTCCATCATTTCTGGCTCGTCGGTCGCACGGGCAGCATCCAGCGCGCCGCCGAGACCAGCGGCCTCACCCCCCAGACCATTTCGGGGCAGATCGGCGTACTCGAAGGCGCACTCGGTCGCCGTCTGCTACGGCGCAAGGGGCGCGGCATCGAACTCACCGAAGCCGGCAAGATCGCCTTGCGCTACGCCGAGCGGATCTTCGGTCTCACCGAAGAATTGGAAGCCGCTCTCGCGCACGCGGACGAACGACCCTCCCTACCCTATCGTCTGGGTTTGCTCGACATCGTGCCAAAATCGCTCGCGGCGCTGCTGCTCGAGCCCGTACTCGAACACCGACCGAGGTTGCGCCTGAGCGTGGCCGAAGAGCCGCTACCCCGCTTGCTGAGCGAACTCATGCTGGGTCGGCTCGACGCACTCATCGCCGATGGTCCGCCGCCCACGCAGCTCGGGCACAAGCTGCAATGCCGACTGCTGATCGAATCCCAGCTCGCCCTGTACGCCCGCGCCGACCTCAGCCTGACCGGCCCCTTGCCGCAGTCTCTCGACGCGGCCCCTTTGCTGTTGCCCGGTGAGCACTCGGCGACCCGCCTGGCCTTGTTGCAGCTCTTCGACGAGCACCATGTCACACCGCATATCGTGGGTGAATTCGACGACAGCGCCCTCATGCGCACCCTGGCGGAGAACGGGGCGGGCATCTTTCCTGCCCCTGCCATCCTCGAACCGACGCTGTGCGAAAGTGGAGTCCTGCGCTGTCTTGGGTCGCTCCCCGATATTACCGAGCACTACTATCTACTCACCCTCGAGCGCAAGCGGCATCACCCGGGAACCCAGGCGCTGCTGCACCGTTTCGCCCCAGATCACCAGCCCGAGCCCCCCTTGGCGTCATCCGATTCCGAGGTGCCTTCCGTTCCCCATCCCTGATCTCCGACGGGAATCTCGATTTTTTCCAGATCCACTGTCTCGACCTGGGAAAAACTCATCGTCACCAGGCTCGGGAAGGCGATCAGCAAGCCGACCATCACCAACTGCAGGATCAGGAAGGGGATCGCTCCCCAGTAGATTTCAGCAGTGGATATGCCGCGGATCTTCTTGCCGGTCACGGAATCGACGTATTCGCCCGCCGGCGCCACGCTACGCAAGAAGAACAAGGCAAAACCGAAAGGCGGGTGCATGAAGGAAGTCTGCATCACCATGGCGATGAGCACGCCGAACCAGATGAGATCGATCCCCAACGCATGGGCCGCCGGTCCGAGCAGCGGAACGACGATGAAGGCGAGCTCGAAGTAGTCGAGGAAGAAAGCGAGCACGAAGACAAAGAGCGCCGCGAAGATGAGAAAGCCCACCTCACCCCCGGGCAACTGGGTGAGCAAGTGCTGTACCCAGTGGCTTCCCCCTACCCCCTGGAAGGTGAGGTTGAATATGGTCGCGCCGATGAGAATGAACATCACGAAGGAGGACAGTACCGTCGTTCCCTTCAATGCCTGAACCAGCAAA
Organism: Tepidiphilus sp. J10; assembly: GCF_006980785.1. Classification (NCBI taxonomy): domain Bacteria; kingdom Pseudomonadati; phylum Pseudomonadota; class Hydrogenophilia; order Hydrogenophilales; family Hydrogenophilaceae; genus Tepidiphilus; species Tepidiphilus sp. J10. The sequence goes on along the minus strand of NZ_SBHP01000002.1, from coordinate 14,717 downwards.
GAAAAACTGAGGCGTCTCCTCGCCAAGGCGAGCAGCATCGCCCCCACCGCGCCCATCGCCCCACCTTCGGTGGGCGTGGCCACCCCAAGGAAGATGGTGCCGAGGACGAGGAAAATGAGCGCGAGCGGTGGAATCAGCACGAACGTGACACGCTCGGCCATGCGCGAGAGCAGCCCCAGGCGGAAAACCCGGTTGACGAGCGCGACCACGAACGCCAGACCTGCCGCGACACACGTGGCCACCACGACCGTCTCGTCGATCGGCCGATCCTGAGGCTCACTGCCACCGAGCCAGGCAACCAGCTCGCCGTAATGCTGTCCGAAGGCGATTCCCACTACGGTCGCGATCGCCGCCAAGACGACCACCGAGCGCGTACCGCTCGAGCCGTCGTCCTCGCGGATGACACGCGCCTCCGGCGGCAAAGCCGGCAAGGCACGCGGACGCAAGAGGGCCAGGCCGACCACGTAGAGCACGTAGAGTCCGACCAGGGCAAACGCAGGGATGAACGCCCCCTTGTAGAGATCGCCTACGCTCTTGCCCAGCTGGTCGGCGAGCACGATCAGCACGAGCGAGGGCGGCAGAATCTGCGCCAAAGTACCCGAAGCGGCGATCACACCGGTCGCGAGCTTACGGTCGTAGCCATAGCGCAGCATGATGGGCAGCGAGATGAGCCCCATGGAGATCACCGAGGCGGCCACCACGCCCGTGGTGGCCGCAAGCAGCGCCCCGACGAAGATCACGGCGAAGGCCAGCCCTCCGCGCACCGAACCGAAGAGCTGACCGATGGTGTCGAGCAGGTCCTCGGCCATGCCCGAGCGCTCGAGCACCAGGCCCATCAAGGTGAAAAAGGGCACGGCGAGCAAGGTCTCGTTCTGCATGATACCGAAGATGCGCAGCGGCAGCGCCTGGAAGAACGCCGGCGAGAGCAGGCCGAGCTCGATGCCGATCAGGCCGAAGAAAAGTCCGCAGGCCCCCAAGGCGAAGACGACGGGAAAGCCGTAAAGCAAAAACAGGACCAGCCCCAGGAACATCAACGGAGCGAGGTTTTCCGCGAGCCATGCCATCATCGCGCTCCTTCCACGCCGTCCGGCGACCGTATCTCGTCGCTTTCCTTCACGAAAGGTGATGGCAAGGCCCCCTTGAGAAAAGCGATGCGCTTTATCGCCTCCGAAACCCCCTGCAACAGCAAGAGCGTAAATCCGACCGGGATCATGAGATAGACCGGCCAGCGGATGAGCCCGCCGGAGTTCGAGGACATCTCACCCGATACGTACGCCTGCCAAAAGAAAGGGAGGGAGAAATAGAGCACGCCCAGACACACTGGCAACATCATGAAAACGATCCCGACAAGATCCATCCATGCCTGGGTACGGGGTGAGAAACGCGAGATCAGGATGTCGATGCGCACGTGTTCGTTGTTGCGCAGCGTCAGCGCCGCTGCGAGCAAAAAGGCCGCGGCGTAGAGATACCACTGCGCCTCGAGCCAGGCGTTCGAGCCCACGTTGAACATTTTTCGCACCAGGGCATTGACCGCACTCAAGAGCGTTGCGGCCAGGATCAGCCACATCGCCAGCCGCCCGAAGAACCGGGTGAATGCATCGATGCCACGCGACACCTTCAGCCAAAATTGCATCGCGGTGTTCCTCCGCGGAAAAGGTGCAAATTATAAGACAACCGATCGATGGCGAACCAAATCCCGCCCGGTCACGGCACGAGCTTCCCAGGATTTAGGATCCCGCGAGGATCGAGCGCGGTCTTGATGGCGCGCATCACTGCCACACCCGCTTCCCCTGCTTCGCGGGCGACGAACGCACGCTTTCCCATCCCCACGCCGTGCTCGCCACTACAGGTTCCTCCCAGTGACTGCGCAATCTCCACGAGCTCGGCGCTCAAGGTCTCGGCCCGTTCGAGCTCGGCCGCGTCTTCCGGATCGATCAAAATCACGGTGTGGAAATTGCCGTCGCCCACGTGCCCCAGGATGGGAGCGATGAGGCCGGAAGCGTCGATCGCGGCGCGTGCCCGCAGCACCGCCTCGGCCAGCCTGGAGATGGGCACGCAGGAATCGGTGGTGATGCCGCGGCAACCCGGACGCAGGTTGATGCAGGCGAAATAGGCCTGATGCCGCGCCTCCCACAGACGCGACCGCTCCTCCGGGCGGCTCGCCCAGGAGAAGTCCTCGGCACCGTGTTCGCGGGCGAGTTCCCCGACGAGCGCCACCTGCTCCTCGATCGCGCGGGGCGAGCCCTGGAATTCGAAGAAGAGCGTGGGCGCTTCGGCAAGATCGGTCTTGCTGTAGCGGTTGATGGCGTGGATCGAGACCTCGTCGAGGAATTCGACCCGCCCGATGGGCACGCCGCTCTGGATGGTGCGAATCACCGTCTCCACCGCGGCCTGCATCGAAGGAAAACGCACCACCGCCACCGCCGAATCTTCCGGCAGGGGGTGCAGGCGCACCGTGATCTCGGTGAAGATGCCCAAGGTTCCTTCGGAGCCGACGAAGAGGCGCGTCAGATCATAGCCAGCGGAAGACTTCTTCGCCCGAGTGCCGGTACGCAGCACCCGCCCGTCGGCGAGCACCACTTCGAGCGCCAGCACGTTCTCGCGCATGGTGCCGTAGCGCACGGCGTTGGTGCCCGATGCGCGCGTGGCGGCCATCCCGCCGATCGAGGCGTCCGCCCCCGGATCGATGGGAAAGAAGAGCCCCGTACCCCGCAAGGCGGCGTTGAGCTGCTTGCGCGTCACCCCCGGCTGCACCACCGCGAGCATGTCCTCGGCGTCGATCTCCAGGACGTGATTCATCTGGGAAACGTCCACGCTCACCCCGCCATAGGGTGCGAGTACGTGCCCCTCGAGCGAAGTGCCCGTGCCGTAGGGTATGAGCGGCACACCGCATTCGGCGCAGGCACGTACTACTTCGACCACCTCCGCGGTGCTGGCGACGAAGGCCACTGCCTGTGGGGGTTGATCGGGGAAATGGGATTCGTCGCGTCCGTGGTGGGCCCGTACCCCCGAAGAGAGGCTGAAACGCTCGCCCAGACATGCCGTGAGCCGTGCCACGAGGGCGGGCGGTAATTCACGGCCCACCCCCATCGAGTCATTCATGTTCGCTCCCCCTTCACAGCGGCGCCGCGGCCATGTATTGATCGTAGCTGAGTTCCGAGAGACGGAACCAGGCGTATTCGTCGCGCAGGAACTTTTGATAGTGGGCGTTCAGCCGGCGGAAATCTTCGTTCTTCGCCTCGAACTCGGCAAAGACCTCTCGGCTCGCCTTGAAGGCCGCGTCCATCACTTCTTTGGGCATACGCTGGATCTTGGCGCCCTCGGCGATGAGGCGACGCAGCGCCTCGGGATTGCGCGCATCGTACTTGGCGAGCATTCGCGTGTGCGCGTCGGTGGCGGCGATGCGCATCGCTTCTCGATAGGCCTTTGGCAGGGTCTCGTAGGCTTTGGCATTGACGAGCAAAGTCACCTGCGCACTACCCTCCCACCATGCCGGATAATAACCATAGGGAGCGACGCGATGAAAACCCAGTTTCTGGTCATCATAGGGAGAGCTCCATTCCACCGCATCGATCGTCCCTTTCTCGAGCGCCTGATAGACCTCACCGCCGGGAATGGCCTGGGATACCGCCCCGAGTTTGCCGAGCACATGGCCGGCCATGTTGCCCATGCGCATCTTCAAGCCCTTGAGATCCTCGACCGAGCGAATCTCCTTGCGATACCACCCACCCCATTGGGTGCCGGTATTACCGAGCGGGAAGTTGACGATGCCATAGCGGGCATAGATCTCACGCAGGAGCTGCAATCCCCCGGCGTCGTACATCCAGGCATTCATCATGCGGGCATTCATGCCGAAGGGCAGGATCGCGTCGAAGGCGAACGCCTCGTTCTTGCCGATGAAATAGAAGGTGATGGCGTGCGCCATTTCCACCGTGCCGTTTTGCACCGCATCGAACACGCTCAGCGCCGGGACGATCTCCCCGCCGGCAGAGACTTCGATCTGGAAAGCGCCGTCGGTGAGATCGGCAATGTTGCGGGCAAAATCTTCGCTCACGCCAAAGAGCGTATCGAGCGAACGCGGATAGCTCGAAGCCAGACGCCAGCGGACGTTGCGCTGGGCCATCACGACGACCGGGGCGACGCCAGAAGCAAGAATTCCGGCCAACCCAGTCCCTTGGATGAAACGACGTCGTTCCATTTCCTCCTCCCATTATTTTTTATGGACAAATATATTTCACCGATCAGACTACAACAAAACGAGGGCGACGACAATCGACGCGAAAGATGCCATCTCGGCAGACGTAGGAGAAGACACTCGACGCGTTCAACTCACCTTGTTTTTTCATAGTACGCCAAATACCAAGCGACGAATTTCCCGATCCCCTCGCGCACGCTGGTCCGGGGGCGGTAGCCCACGGCCGCCTCGAGCTCGCTCGTATCGGCGTAGGTGTCGGGCACGTCGCCCGGCTGCAGGGGTAGGTATTCGCGCTTCGCTTTCCGGCCGAGCGCCTCTTCGAGCGCTTCCACGTACTCGATGAGCGGCACCGGACGGCTCGCGCCGATGTTGTAGATACGCCAGGGGGCACGGCTCGACGCCGGATCGGGCGCATCGCCCGACCAGTTCGGGTCGGGTTCGGCCGGCTTGGCGGCGAGCCGCAGCACCCCTTCGACGATGTCCTCGACGTAGGTGAAGTCGCGCGTGTGCCGTCCCTCGTTGAAGAGCGGGATGGGTTCGCCGGCGAGGATCTTGCGGGTGAAGATGAAGAGCGCCATGTCCGGCCGTCCCCAAGGGCCATAGACGGTGAAGAAGCGCACTCCCGTGGTCGGAATGCCGAAGAGATGGCTATAGGCGTGCGCCATCAGTTCGTTGGCACGCTTGGTGGCGGCATAGAATTGCAGGGGATGGTCGGCCGGCTGGTGTTCGGAAAAAGGCAAGCTGGTGTTGGCGCCGTAGACGCTCGAGGTGCTCGCATAGACGAGGTGCGGATGGGGCGTGGCGGCACGGCAGCATTCCAGCACATTGACGAAGGCGTCGATGTTGCTGTGCACGTAGGCGCGCGGGTTCTCCAGCGAATAGCGCACGCCCGCCTGTGCGGCCAAGTGGATCACCGCGTCGAACCGGTGCGCGGCGAAACAGGCTTCGAGCACTGCGCGATCGGCGAGGTCGGCGCGATGAAAGGTGTACGGCGTGCCGGTGCGCGCGGCCGTGGCCTCGAGCTCACGCAGCCGCGCTTCCTTGAGCGCGGGGTCGTAGTAATCGTTCACGACGTCGATGCCAACGACGCCCACCCCCCGTTCGAGCAGGGTGCGCGCCGCATGAAAACCGATAAAGCCGGCGTTGCCGGTAACGAGATAAGTGGCCATGCGCGAGCCTTTCGTCGTTGCGATCCGCGAAATTATAAGGTACGCTCATTTTCATCCTCGCCGCTTCGTGCGATCCCATGATCCCCTGGCTCGACCCGCGCCTCACTCCTCGATTCCCCTCGCCGCGGCTGGCGCTGCCCGAACCCAACGGCCTGCTCGCCGCAGGAGGCAGCCTTGCCCCTTCGTGGCTACTGGAAGCCTATCGGCAAGGGATCTTCCCCTGGTTCGCGGAAGGGCAACCCATCCTGTGGTGGAGCCCAGCTCCACGCCTCGTGCTCGAACCGCAGCGGCTACGGGTGCGCCGCTCGCTGCGCAAGGTGCTGCGCCACCGCGGTTTCGTCACCACGCTGGACGTGAATTTCCCGTCCGTGATCGCCAACTGCGCGCGGCTGCGCCCCGAGGGTACCTGGATCACGCCGGAGATGATCGACGCCTATATCCGCCTGCATGCGCTCGGCCACGCGCACAGCGTCGAAACCTGGCACGAGGGTCGCCTCGTGGGCGGCCTCTACGGCGTGGCCCTGGGAGGGGTTTTCTTCGGTGAGTCGATGTTCCATCTCGAGCCGGACGCTTCCAAGGTGGCGCTGGTGCGGCTGTGCGCCGAGTGCCGTGCGCGCGGCATCACCCTCATCGATTGCCAGATGAGCACGCCGCATCTGCGCTCGCTCGGCGCCGAGGAGATCTCGCGCGAAGAATTCCTCGCCCAGCTTGCCCGGCTCGTGCCCGAGCGCCCCACGCCACAGCGCTGGCAGAGCGAACTACCGGCCGTCGCACTCGCAGAGGGAACATTCTCCCGGGAGCCCCTTCCATGAGGCACGCCACTCCACCCGAGACGCTGCGTTTCTACCCCTCTCAGCCCTACCCGTGCCCTTATCTTCCCGATCGTACGGCGCGTTCCTGCGTGGCCACGCCGGCGCACCTCGTCGATGCCGCCACCTACGGCCGGCTGGTACGCGAGGGGTTCCGGCGCAGCGGCTACTTCTCCTATGGCATGATCTGCACCCAGTGCGAAGCCTGCGTGTCGGTGCGCGTGCCAACGGCGCGTTTTTGCCCCGACCGCTCGCAGCGCCGCACCTGGTTACGCTGGGTCGGCAAACTCGGCGCCACCGAGCAACCCCTCGTCTTCATTCCCGAGCACTTCCGCCTCTATCGCCGCTACGTGATGGCGCGCCACGACGAAGCCGACGAGGACGCTTCGCCCGAGAATTACGAACGATTCCTGCTCGCCTCGCACGTCGACACGCGCCTCGTCGAATTCCGCGCCCCCGACGGACGGTTGGTGATCGTGAGCCTCGTCGACGTGCTCGACGATGGGCTTTCCTGCGTCTACACGTTCTACGATCCGGAAGACCCCCGGGCGGGTTTCGGCACCTGGTCGATCCTGTGGCACATCGCCCAGGCCCAAGCGAACGGCATGCCCTACGTCTACCTCGGCTACTGGATTGCCCGCTCGCGCAAAATGGCGTATAAAGCACGCTTTCGCCCGCTCGAAGGCTACTGGCGGGGCCGCTGGCTGCCCTTCGAGCGTATCGAACCGCTCTTCCGGACCGTACCATGATCCCTTACTGCTTCGCCCGTCCGGCGCTCTTCGCGCTCGAACCGGAGACCGCCCACGACCTGACGATCCGCGCGTTTGCCACCCTGGGGCGGCTGCTGCCCCCGCCCGAGCCGCCCCGGCGCGCCCCCATCACCCTCATGGGCCTGGAATTTCCCAACCGCGTCGGGCTCGCCGCCGGGCTGGACAAGAACGGGGGGGCGATCGATGGTCTGGCGCGGCTAGGATTCGGTTTCATCGAGGTGGGCACCGTCACGCCACGGCCGCAGCCGGGCAATCCCAAGCCGCGGCTCTTCCGCCTGCCGCAGGCGCGCGCCCTCATCAACCGCATGGGATTCAACAACGACGGCGTGGACGCGCTGGTCGCACGGGCACGCGCTCGCCGTTGGCGCGGGATTCTCGGCATCAACCTCGGCAAGAATGCCGACACACCCCTCGAACGCGCCCTCGACGACTATGTCGCGGGACTGCGCCGCGTGTGGACCACGGCCGACTACGTGACGATCAACGTCTCCTCACCGAACACGCGCGCCCTGCGCGAACTTCAGCGCGGCGACTCGCTCGAGGCGCTACTCGGAGGGCTACGCGAAGAGGCCGAACGGCTCGCGGCGAGCCACGACAAGCGCACGCCGCTCGTGCTCAAGATCGCCCCCGATCTGGAAGAAACCGAGCTCGATCTCATCGCCGAAAAAGTGCTCGAATACCGCATCGACGGCGTGATCGCCACCAACACCACCATTTCGCGCGAGGGCGTGGCGCACCTGCCGCACGGCCAGGAAACGGGGGGGTTATCGGGCGAGCCACTGCGCGAGCGCGCTACCGCCGTACTCGCGGCACTCGCCCAGCGCCTTCAGGGGCAGGTGCCGCTCATCGCCGCCGGCGGCATCCTCTCGGGCGAAGATGCACGCGCCAAGCTGCGCGCCGGCGCTTCCCTCGTGCAGATCTACACGGGGCTCATCTATCGCGGCCCGGCGCTGGTGGAGGAATGCCTCAAGGCGACGGAGGAAGAATGCTGCCGATAGCTCCTTCTTGGGCGGGCAGAGCGGATGTCGCACCAGCTCCACCGGAATCGATGAGGGATTCGAGCCTGATCGTCACACGACGGTTCTTCTGCCGCCCTTCCTCGGTGGCATTGTCCGCGATGGGACGCTGATCGGCATAGCCTACCGCAGCGAGGCGGGACGATGCCACCCCTTGCTCCTCGAAGAGCCGCACGACCGCTGCCGCCCGCGCCGCGGATAGTTCCCAGTTGGAGGGATAGCGCGCCCCTCGGCGCAAGGGAACGTTGTCCGTGTGACCTTCGACCCAGATCGGCCCATCGCCGGCATACGCCAGAACGTTGGCCACTTGTCTGAGGATGGCGATCGCCATCGGGCCCAGCGTTGCTTCACCACTGGGAAAGAGGATGCCAGCTTCGATCTCCACGGTCACCCCGAACGCTCCCTCGCTCACCGTGACCTGACCGCTCTCGATCAAGGGCTGAAGCGCGGCACGCAAAGCCGAAGCGGCGTGGGCGGTGGTTGCAAGCGCCTGGCGCACCCGCTCTTCGCCGCGCTCGCTCCCCTGATCTCCCCGCTGCGGTACCGGCAGCGGTACGCCGCTGACGACGGCCGGTATCGGAATTTGCTCCTTCACTTCGCCGGTTTGGGGAACGATGACGCCAGCACGAAAGGCTTGGTGGAGGGATTCGGATAGAACGCGATATTTTCCCTCGTTGAGAGAAGACAGGGCGTACATCACCACGAAGAACGCGAAGAGCAATGTGATGAAGTCGGCATAACTCACCAACCAGCGCTCCAGATTCTCGTGTTCTTCGGAAGATTTCCTGCGCCTCGCCATGGTGCGCCCCGCTCAGGAGGAAGTGCCTGAACGAATCTCGGCCAGATACGAACCCATCCTGCTTTCGATCAGCCTCGGGTTATCCCCTTGGGCGATTCCCACGAGTCCATCGACGAGCATTTGGCGTTGCACCGTGAGCGTGCGGATGTGGGTCATCAGCTTCTTCGACACCGGGATGAAAATGAGATTGGCCGCGCCCACGCCGTAGATGGTGGCCACGAAAGCCACGGCGATGCCTGCGCCCAGCTGAGAAGGATCGGCGAGGTTTTCCATCACGTGGATGAGCCCCATCACAGCTCCGAGAATGCCGATGGTGGGAGAATAACCACCAGCCGATTCCCACACCTTGGCACGCAGTTTCAACTGTTCCTCGGCCATGTCGATCTCGGTCTCGAGCACCTCGCGCATTCGATTCGGCTCGATGCCGTCGACGAGTAGTTGGAGTCCTTTCTGCACGAAGGGATCCCTTTCCTGAGCGATCCGCGCTTCCAGCGACAAAAGGCCGTCACGCCGAGCGATACGCCCCCATTCCGTGGTTTTCTCGATGAGCGCATTGGAATCATCTGCGGGGGTGACGAAGACCCATTTGAGCAGACGCAAAGCGCCTACGAATATGGGCAAAGGGGTTTGCAACAGCACGGCTCCCGTCGTGCCGCCGAAGACGATGAGGAACGCCGTTGGCTGCAGCAGGGAGCCGATGTGCCCCCCTTCGAGGATTTGACCGATGACGATGGCCGCCAGCCCGAGGACGAGGCCGATGAGGCTGGTCGCATCCATCGTCGTCAGGTTTCATCCGCAGTGGTGTCGGGCCGCTCAGCAATACGGCCCGCTTTGGGCGGACGTCCTCGACGGGCCCGTGGCAGCGGGGATTTCACTCCCAGCAGGAAGGAGCGCAGGCGCAAAATGGCTTGCGCGTGCAGTTGCGACACCCGCGATTCGCTCACCCCGAGAACTGCGCCGACCTCTTTGAAATTGAGCTCGTGGTCGTAATAGAGCGAGAGCACCAGCTTTTCCTTTTCCGGCAAGTCGATGATCTTCTTTACCAATTGCGCCCGCAGTTCGGCCGACTCGGTGAGATCCTGGGGGCCCGGCTCGTCATCCCCGAGATGGCGCTCGAGAAAGTCCTCACCCGCCTCGGGTTCGTACATCAAATCGTCGAAATAAAGGATCTGGTGACCTTTGGCTTTGGAGAGCAGCTTTTGATAGGCTTCGAGTTCGATGCCGAGCGCTTCGGCCACCTCCCTCTCACTGGGCGCCCTCCCCAGGTGCTGCTCGAGCGCCGCGATGACCTCCTCGACGCGGCGCATTTCCTTGCGCAGCTGGCGCGGAACCCAGTCGTTCTCGCGCAAGGCATCGATCATGGCACCGCGGATACGAGCGAGCGCATAGGTTTCGAATTCGGCCCGATCATCGTCACGATAGCGCTCGATGGCCTCCACCAGCCCCATCATGCCGCATTGGACGAGATCGTCCAGCTCCACGTTCGGCGGCAAACGGTTGACCAGGTGCATGGCGATGCGCTTGACCATCGGCGCATACGCCCGTACCAGTGCCGCCATGTCCGGCTTGCCCGTCTCGTCCAGCATCCATGCGACCTTGCGTTTCGACGGATCGCGCGCCTCGGACCTACGCACGAACCCCGCCCACAGAGGGGATTTTCCCTCAGCTCGTATTTTTTTACCAGAGGGAGCCAACGCAGCCGTCACCATGATTTCGTCCCTGCCTTGGTTCCGACCGCCCCCGAGGGCCAACCGGGTGACTTGGCCATTCCCCCGTCCTCGCCGGTTATCGCCTGCCATGCGCGCGCATCAAGGGTTTCGAGCCGACTCCAGCCTGCCACCCGTAAAGAGAGTTTGCGCCACCATATTCCTTGCAACTCGCGCACGAAAGCCTCGGCCTCGGCGGCATCGCGACCACCCACCGTCACGACGCCGAGGCGCGATCGCCCATGCAAAGTGGCATCCTGAGCCCGGCCGAGCGCTTCACGCACGCCGTCGGCCGACAGTTCGGCCAGCACCACGGCACTCGGCGCACTCGTCAGAAAGGCAGACGCATCGGCCGCATCGCCCCGGCCCGCATGGACCAGCACCGTTTCGAAGGGTCGCAACAAGGTTTGAAACGAACGCAGCAGGCGCTCACGCCGCATCTCGTCGAGCAAGGGAAGCGCGAGCGCCGCCGCCTTCACGTTGAGATAACTCACGCCCCCGGGCAGCGCCACGAGGAGGCGGATCGCACGTTCGGTCGAGCCCAGGGCACTCAATAGATCGGCCGTGCGGCCCGCCCCGGCCGCCTCGGGTAGAGTCTGGCTGGAGACCGCTTCGTCGACGACGAGGACCGGTCCCGAGCGGCGCGCCAGCCGACGAGCGAGCCGCATCGTGTGATCCGCCCACCCCGCACCCGTGGAGAACACCGTACAGACGGTTGGCGGTCGCTGCCGGAAAAGCCGCCTCAGGGTTCCTGCCTGGTCTCCGAGTATTTCACGCATGACGCTCTCCTCGATCACGCCCCGACCGCCGCCGCCAACCACAATGCCGCCTCGTCGGCCGCCATCGTCACCCGTTCGGCTCCCGCACCGCGGAATGCCCGCTGCAACAGCCAGGCACGGTTGGGCAAGTGCAGATCCTCCGGGACGCGCTGTCCATTGGCGACGTAGTGCACGCGCAGTCGATGCCGGATCGCCACGTCCAGCGCCGCGGCGATCGTGGCCGCCTCGTCGACCTTGGTGAAGATGCAGCCGGCAAGCCCTTCGCCGCCAAACGCGCGGGCGACGTCGTCGAGCGTATCGCCCCGGCTCGTGGCGTTGAGGCACACGAGCCGGCGCACCGGCCCCGCGCCCATGAGCATGGCCACCTGCTCGGTCACCGCCTTGTCGCGCTGGCTCATGCCGATGGTGTCGATGAGCACCATGTGTCGGCCACGCAGCTCACTGAGCGTGGCACGCAGATCGTTCGCGTCGCGCGCGGCAAACACCGGCACCCCCAGGATACGCCCATAGATGCGCAGCTGTTCATGAGCGCCGATGCGGTAGCCGTCGGTGGTGATGAGCGCCACCCGCGCCGCGCCGTGGCGCACCACGCAGCGGGCGGCGATCTTGGCGGTGGTGGTCGTCTTGCCCACGCCCGTCGGGCCGACGATGGCATAGACGCCGCCGCGGTCGATCAGATCGTCGTCGCTGCCGACCACCTCCAGCCGCGCCCCCAACCGAGCCATGGCCGCTTCGCGCGCGGCGTCCCAATCCTCGGTCGCCTCGATGCGATCGCACACCTCGCGCGCAAGCGCCGGCGAAAATCCCGCCTCCAGCATCTCACCGAGCAGCCTCGCGCGGGCCGGCGCCTTGCGCACCGCTTCGTTCCAGGCGAATCCGGCGAGTTGCCGCTCGATCATCTCCTGGATCTTGCCCAGTTGCCGTGCGAGCAGGGCGTTTTGTTCCTGCAGGGCCTCGATGCGGCCCTCCAGCGCCGGCGAAGACGGGGGCTCGACGGGCGCCGCACCGAACCAACCCGGCTCGCGCAACGGTTCCGGTACTGGCGGCTCCTTGCGCGCCGCCTCCATCGCTCGGCGAATGCGCTCGGCCTCCTCCTCTTCCTTACGCACGACGTATTCCGGTGTCTCCATGCGCGGCGGAGCGAATGGCTTGATCTCGGGGGCACTGCGCCGCTGCGGTCCGCGAGAGGAGAGCGTCACCACCGGCTCTTCCTCGGGGGCAGACGCTTGGGCATAGGCCGCGGCCGCGGCCCGCTTGCGCCCGCCTGCCGACTCAGCCTGCCGAGGCGCCGTCGCGGCGGCGCTCGACCCACCGGGCAACGCCCCCACCGCGTCGGCCGGCAGCGCCAGAATCTCGACGCCACCCTCGACGGAGCGGTTCGCCAGAACGATCGCATCCGCGCCCAGTTCCTGTTTGAGCTGCCGCAGCGCCTCACGGGCTGTCGGTGCGAAATAGCGTTTGACGTCCATCTGGCTGCTCCCCCATGCACGGGCCGTCCGGTTGGCCCCTCGATCCCATTATCGGCGGCTGCCCTCTGGGCTCGTCGCATGAAAAAAGCGGGGTAAACCCCGCTTTTCTCCGGCCGACGACGGGTGCATCACGACGCGGGCGAACCGATCATCTCCACGATCTCGATCGAGCGCTCCTCGGGCATCTCGCTGGTGGAGATCACGCGCAGCGTCGGCACGGCACGGCGCAAGAAACGGGCGAGCAACCAGCGCAGCTGCGGCGGCACGAGCAAAATGGGCGCCAGCCCCTGCTGCTCCAGACGTTGCACGGCCAACCCGCTCTGGCGTAGCAAAGTGTCGGCCAAACCCGGTTCGATCGCCCCCGGCTTACCTCCGCCCGCACCCACGGCCTGCATCAGGATACGCTCGAGCGCCGGATCCAGCATCAAGACGGGAACCTTGCCGCTGCCGGGTGCGAGCGACTGCACGATGGCACGTCCCAAGGCTTCACGCACCCGGCTGGTGAGCTCCACCGGATCCTGCGTCTTCGGCGCCCATTCGGCCAAAGTTTCGAGGATGGTGCGCATGTCACGGATCGCCACCCCTTCCTCGAGCAGATATTGCAGCACCTTCTGCACCGTCGTCACCGGCACCACGGTGGGCACCAGGTCCTCGACGAGTTTGGGAGATTCTTTCTTGATGCGATCGAGCAGTGCCTGCGTCTCCTCGCGACCCAGCAGTTCACCGGCATGCTCGACGAGTACCTGGTTGAGGTGCGTGGCAATGACCGTGGCGGTATCGACCACCGTATAGCCCAACGCGTGCGCCCGCTCGCGCAGCCCGGCGTCGATCCACTTCGCCGGCAGGCCAAAGGCGGGATCCTTACCGGGTCGCCCCTCTATCGGGCCGAGCACTTGCCCCGGATCGATCGCCAGATATTGCCCGGGATAGACTTCGCCGCTGCCGATCTCCACCCCTTTGAGCAGGATACGGTAGGCGTTGGGCCTGAGTTCGAGATTGTCGCGGATATGGACGGGTGCGGGCAGAAAGCCCACCTCCTGGGCAAACCGCTTGCGCAGCCCCCGGATGCGCTTGAGCAGCTCCCCGCCTTGCGACTGATCGACGAGCGGGATGAGACGGTAGCCGATTTCCAGTCCCAGGACGTCGACCGGCTGCACGTCGTCCCAGCTCGCCTCGATCACCTCTTCCTGCGGCGCAACGGCGGCAGGCGCAACGGTTTCCGGCTCCTCCGCTAGCCGACGTTCGTTCGCCCAACGTTTCCATGCCATCCACCCCAGGGTGCCCCCGATGAGCAGGAAAACGAAGTTCGGCATCCCGGGAATCATGCCCATCACCAAAAGGATACTGGCCGCCAGAGCCAACACCTGCGGGTTGGTGAAGACCTGCTGGATCAACAACCCTCCCAGATCCATCGACTCCTCGCCCACCCGCGACACCACCATACCGGCGGCGATCGACACCATCAGCGCCGGAATCTGCGCCACCAACCCATCGCCGATCGTCAGGATCACGTAGGCATCGGCCGCGCGCGACAGATCCATGCCGTGACCGACCACCCCGACGATGAGCCCGCCCAGGATATTGATCAGCAGGATCAGGATTCCAGCCACCGCGTCGCCGCGCACGAACTTCGACGCACCATCCATCGCGCCGTAGAAATCGGCCTCCTGCGAAATTTCCTTGCGCCGGCGCCGCGCCTCCGCTTCATCGATGAGACCGGCATTCAAATCCGCGTCGATCGCCATCTGCTTGCCGGGCATGGCATCGAGGGTGAAGCGCGCACTCACCTCGGCGATGCGCCCGGCACCCTTGGTGATCACCACGAAGTTGATGATCACCAGAATCACGAACACTACGATGCCGATGGCCATGTTGCCACCGACGAGGGGTTGTGCAACCTTTTTTCTGTAAATTTCCGTGGTGTTGGTCATGACGCCGGGGTTACGGGTTGAGGTTGAGATAGACCTTGCCGGTCATCCACTCGTCGTCGAGTTCGGCGAGCAGC
>NZ_SBHP01000019.1:0-745 GCF_006980785.1 Tepidiphilus sp. J10 | reverse complement strand
GGGGTGTTGGGTGGGGGTGTGTGTGAGGGGTGGGGTGCATGGCACGGCTATAGGATCAAGCCGCACGGGCAATTAGTAGCGCTCAGCTCAAGCGGTTACCCGCCTTACACCTGCGCCCTATCGACGTGGTGGTCTTCCACGGCCCTTCAGGGGGGTCGAGCCCCCGGGGAAGTCTCATCTTGGGGGGGATTTCCCGCTTAGATGCTTTCAGCGGTTATTCCTTCCGCACTTAGCTACCCGGCGGTGCCACTGGCGTGACAACCGGTACACCAGAGGTGCGTCCACTCCGGTCCTCTCGTACTAGGAGCAGATCCCCTCAAACTTCCAGCGCCCACGGCAGATAGGGACCAAACTGTCTCACGACGTTTTAAACCCAGCTCACGTACCTCTTTAAATGGCGAACAGCCATACCCTTGGGACCGACTACAGCCCCAGGATGAGATGAGCCGACATCGAGGTGCCAAACACCGCCGTCGATGTGAACTCTTGGGCGGTATCAGCCTGTTATCCCCAGAGTACCTTTTATCCGTTGAGCGATGGCCCTTCCATACAGAACCACCGGATCACTAGGACCTGCTTTCGCACCTGTTCGGCTCGTCGGCCTCACAGTCAAGCACGCTTATGCCCTTGCACATACAGCACGATTTCCGACCGTGCCAAGCGTACCTTCGTGCTCCTCCGTTACCTTTTGGGAGGAGACCGCCCCAGTCAAACTGCCTGCCATGCACGGTCCCGGCACCGGATG
>NZ_SBHP01000018.1:0-758 GCF_006980785.1 Tepidiphilus sp. J10 | reverse complement strand
TCGTGCTGCTGCCGGTGGCGGCGGTGTTCGGCAAGACGCTGGAGCTGGGTTGGGGGGAATTCGTGGACGTGGTGAGCAACCCGCGGGTGCTCGCCGCCTACCGGCTTTCTTTCGGGGCGGCGCTCGCGGCGGCGGCGATCGATGCCGTCTTCGGCCTGCTGCTCGCCTGGGTGCTGGTGCGCTACTCCTTTCCCGGCAAGCGCCTGGTCGACGCTCTCATCGACCTGCCGTTTGCGCTACCCACGGCGGTGGCCGGCATCGCGCTCACCGCGCTCTACGCGCCCAACGGCTGGTTGGGCGGGTGGCTCGCCGCGCTCGGGGTCAAGGTCGCGTTCACGCCGCTGGGCATTCTCGTGGCGCTCGTCTTCATCGGCATTCCTTTCGTGGTGCGCACGGTGCAGCCGGTGTTGGAGGAATTCGAGCCGGAATTCGAGGAGGCGGCCGCGAGCCTGGGGGCGAGCCGCTGGCAGGTGTTCCGCCACGTGATCCTGCCGCACGTGCTGCCGGCCACCGTCACCGGGTTTGCGCTCGCCTTCGCCCGTGCCGTGGGGGAGTACGGCTCGGTGATCTTCATCGCCGGGAACATCCCTTTCGTCTCGGAGATCGTGCCGCTGCTCATCATCGGCCAGCTCGAACAGTACGACGAGGCGGGCGCCACCGCCATCGCCACGGTGATGCTGGTCATTTCCTTCACCCTCTTGCTCGTCATCAACGCCCTGCAAGCTTGGGCCGCCCGTCGCGGCGGCAAGGAGCAATGA
>NZ_SBHP01000017.1:0-965 GCF_006980785.1 Tepidiphilus sp. J10 | reverse complement strand
TGCGAGCCTGCGAAAAGCCCGGGGGAGCTGGCAACGAAGCGTTGATCCCGGGATGTCCGAATGGGGAAACCCACCCCTTCACAGAGCGCTTTCGGCGGGCGCAGCCCGTCAAAACCCCTGCTGCGGCAAGCAGCTCGAGGGTTTGGGCGGGCGCAGCCCGTCAAAACCCCTCTACTGCCGCAAGCGGGGCGAGGGCGAGAAAACGCTGTGTGAAGGGGTATCCCTGGCTGAATCCATAGGCCAGAGGAGGCGAACCCGGCGAACTGAACCATCTCAGTAGCCGGAGGAAAAGAAATCAACCGAGATTCCCCAAGTAGTGGCGAGCGAACGGGGAAGAGCCTGCACGACCAACCCAACGGCTCAGCAGAACGGCTCTGGAAAGGCCGGCCATAGCGGGTGATAGCCCCGTATGCGAAAAGCCGTCGGGGGGTCTAAGCGTGCGCGAAGTAGGGCGGGGCACGAGAAACCCTGTCTGAAGATGGGGGGACCATCCTCCAAGGCTAAATACTCGTGATCGACCGATAGCGAACCAGTACCGTGAGGGAAAGGCGAAAAGAACCCCGGCGAGGGGAGTGAAATAGAACCTGAAACCGCATGCATACAAACAGTGGGAGCCCCTCCTTTAATGGCCTTCGGGTTCTTTCGGCGGAGCGCACGCAGTGCGCGTAGCCAAAAGACTTTCAGATTGAAATAGATCTGGAGCGAAGACCAAACCTTCCAGTTGGAGGGCCATTAAAGGAGGGGTGACTGCGTACCTTTTGTATAATGGGTCAGCGACTTACGTTGCGTGGCGAGCTTAACCGAATAGGGGAGGCGAAGCGAAAGCGAGTCCGAACAGGGCGAATGAGTCGCGCGGCGTAGACCCGAAACCGGGTGATCTATCCATGGCCAGGGTGAAGGCACCCTAACCGGTGCTGGAGGCCCGAACCCACTACTGTTGCAAAAGTAGGGGATGAGCTGTGGAT
>NZ_SBHP01000016.1:0-1295 GCF_006980785.1 Tepidiphilus sp. J10 | reverse complement strand
CGAGGCGCCCCGGGGGACAGGATATCCCCCGTATCGGATCATTTTTGCCCCGTTTTGTCCCGAAAACGGGGCATGCGTCGGGGAGAGGAGATCAATGGCTTACTTGTTCAGCGGTTCCTTCAAGGTCTTCGACGCCGCCCAGGACGTGCCCGAGCCCCTCGACATCTTTATCTTGCCCAACTACCGGACATTTCTATTTTGCCTTGCACGGGGTTGACGCCCGATGATCGAGCCCGTATCATAACGAACTCTGCACACGACGGGCGGTTAGCTCAGCGGTAGAGCACTGCCTTCACACGGCAGGGGTCAGTGGTTCGATCCCACTACCGCCCACCACCCAGGTGGGTTGTACCGTCGTGCAAGATCGTGGGCCGGTAGCTCAGCTGGGAGAGCGTCGCGTTCGCAATGCGAAGGTCGGGAGTTCGATCCTCCTCCGGTCCACCAATTCCAGAAGGCCAGACGCGCTCTGGTCTTTTTCACGTCCTGCGAAGGCCCAAGCGGCGCGGGGTTTTGCGGGCGGTGCGAATTCCGGGGCGGCCGTTTTCACCCCGATTTTCCCGTTCCGACCGCCCGAATCTCTCTCTTTTCTCTGTTTATGCGCAGGTCGCCCTGCTGACGACCCCTCGCAACGGCGCGGGTTTCCGGGCGGTGGTTTGCGCTCCAGAATGCCCGCCGAGAGACACATCGAACCACATTACCCGGCCAGGTCCGCAATGGCCTGACGCTGCGCCGTCCAGTCGTCGGGCAGCGGATGGCGCACGAAAAACTCCAGCGCCAGCCCCACCGGCTGCCGACCCCGGGCGATGTCCTCGACCACGTCGGGCGCCAGCCGGGCCAGCTTCAGCGTCTTCTGCACCCGCACCTTGTCGATGCCTTCGGCGGCGGCGAGTTCCGCGATGTTGCCGACCTTGCCCTCGTCCAGCAGTTGCTGCCAGAAGAGCCCTTTCGCCAGCGCCCGCATCAGGGCGGCATCCGCCGTCGGGGCGCCGAGCTGGGCCGGGGTGGCGAGGCGCCCGTCGGTGGTCGGATGCACCACCACCTTCTTCGCCCGGTGGCGCACGAAGCGCACCGGGATGAAGGTGGTCAGCTTCAGCCCGCCGTCGGCCTTCTGGGTGCGGGATTCCGCCCGCCCGGCCTGCCGCAGTGTCGTCATGCCATCGCCTCCATTTCCAGTTCAGGAACCGCTGAACAAGTAAGCCATTGATCTCCTCTCCCCGACGCATGCCCCGTTTTCGGGACAAAACGGGGCAAAAATGATCCGATACGGGGGATATCCTGTCCCCCGGGGCGCCTCG